>NZ_JBSXNP010000008.1:0-292152 GCF_056857695.1 Jannaschia sp. L-14R | reverse complement strand
CAGAAACGCCGCCGTTCCAGGCCAAGAATTTCGCCGCGCATCGCAGACCCCGCATAAGACACGTCGCTAACGACGTCGTTAAATACGTGCCTTAGATCAAAGCCCCAGGGTCAGGCAGGCGGTGCCAATGGGCTGGTTACGCTTCTTCAACAGTATCCGGACAAAGTTGTGGTCTGAGAAGATGTTCGCAAGGTCTGCGCTCGGCCCAAAACGGGCGTTGTCAGTCAACGCGATTGACGCATTGAGCGTCAGCAATCCTGCCACGGACCGGAAAGCTCATATGGTCCGCATCAGAGATCATTCATTCGACCGGGATCCAACAAAGACGTCTTCCCGATCTGCGCGAGGGTTATACTCGCCTCGCTTTTCAGAATGTCCCACAGAGTAGCCAAACCTTCTTCGCCCGCAGCCGCGATGGCGAATTGCAGTATCCGGCCGAGGAACGTGAATTCTGCGCCTTGATGATAAGCCTTCACGACATCTTCGCCACTGCGCAGACCCGTATCATAGAACAGCGGCACGTCATCGCCGACAGCGGATCTGATCTCGGCGAGAGCCGTGATCGGCGGCGGGGCGCTGTCGAGTTGCCGCGACCCGTGGCTGGACACCTGAATAGCATCGACACCCGCCGCACGCAGAGCAACCGCGTCGTCCACATCCAACACGCCTTTGACGACCAGCTTGCCCGGCCACATCTCTCGCAGACGACGCAGCGTGGCCCAATCGGCCTTGGCGCGGCTTTCGGCGCGATCGAATTCATAGCCGGGCCGATCGAAGTTCGCCATTTCCGGGCGCCCATTGAAAAGCGTCGACAAGGACCAGCGCGGGTGCAGTGCGAAATCGACGAATTGCCTCGGCCCGATGCGGAACGGCATGGTGAAGCCATGGCGAAGCTCACGCGGGCGGCGCCCGACTTCGGGCACGTCGACGGTCAGGACGATGGTTTCGTATCCGGCGGCCCTGGCGCGTTCGACCAGTTTGAACGTCCCTGACCCATCGCCGCTGAAATACAGCTGAAACCATGCATTGCCTTCGGATGCCTCGATCAACGGCTCCATCGCGGTCGATGCGACGGTCGAGACGACAAGTGGCACATTTTCCCGCGCGGCAAGACGTGCCAGCATCATGTCTGCGCCCGGTGCGGACAAGTTGCACATGCCCATGGGGCTGATGCCGAACGGCGCCTTGGCGGTCTTCCCGAACAGCGGAACGGCCAGTGACCGATTGCTTACGTCGCGCAGGATGCGGGGCCGCAGGTCCAGCGCGTCGAAGGCCGCACGGTTGCGCGCGGCCCCCGTTTCCCGACCCGCAGATCCATCGATGTAGTCGAACACCATCCATGGCAAACGGCGGCGCGCGAGGCGCCGCGCGTCCGCGCTGGAGTGGATGCCAGTTGCCAAGACGTCAGCCCGCCACGGCCTTCATGAACCGGTCGCGGATGACGACCGGGTCCATCGTTATCACCGGCAGCTTGATGTTGCCGCTGTCGCATTTGCAGACGATGACGGTCTGCTTTTTCCCGTCGATGGCCGCCTGCAACACGGGACCGAGATCCTTGTCCTGCACTTCAACCACATTGTCGCAACCACAGGCTTTGGCCACCGCCGTCAACGAGGTCTTCTTGCCCGCATAGGTCGGCTGGTCGCCGGTCGAGCCATAGGAACCGTTGTCGATGATCAAGAGAATGAAGTTGTCGGCGACGTTGTTGGCGATCGTCGGCAGCGTGCCCAGATTTGTCAGGACCGAACCGTCGCCGTCGATCGAAATGACGGTCTTGTCCTGGGCCAAGGCCAGCCCCAGACCGATCGAGGACGACAGTCCCATCGTGCCGAGCATGTAAAAATTGGTGGGCTGGTCGTCGATCATATGCAGCTCTTGGCTGGGCAGACCGATGTTGCAGACGACAAGCTCGTCGCGAAGAATTGGCGCGATTTCGCGCAGGATTTCAGAACGGATCATTGGTCTCCGTAGCCTCCCCAGAAGTTGGCGTCGGTCAGGATCGCCACCGGTTTGTTGCACATGAATGTGTATTTCAGGATCATATCCAGCTCGGACGCGTCAGACTGCTTATGGAAGTGGTAGGTCGGGATATTCATCTGGGCCAGCAGCGCCTTGGTATGCACTGCCATCTCCACCTGACAGGCGACCGGTTCGCGCAGTTCTCCACGGTAGGAGATCAGCATCGGCAGCGGCATCCGGTAGTACTGGATCAGCGTTGCCAGCGTGTTGATCGTCACGCCGATGGCGGTGTTCTGCATGATTATGGCGGGACGTTTGCCCCCCATCCATGCGCCTGCACACAGGCCCATGCCCTCGTCCTCCTTGTTGGACGGGATGTGGAAGATTTCGGCGCGCGCTTCGACTTCCTCGATTACGCCGGCAAGCTGCTTGCATGGAACGGTGGTGATGAACGAAACGTCATTCGCCACCAGATCGTCCACGATTTTCTTATCAATACTCAAGGGGCGCTCCTTTACGTGGGTTTGGAAAATATCAGGGTCGGCTACGCAGAACGTGGACGGCGCAGTGTGCATGACGCACCACGCGCGCCGCCGTCGATCCGAGCAGGTAATTAATGAGGCCGGGCTTATGCGACCCGATCACGACGCAATCCACGTCCTGCTGGACCGCGACGTCGATGATGCCGCGCCCGCTGTGGCCCTTGACGACCATCGCGGTGACATCCGGCAGACCTTTGACTCGGGCGTCCAGCTTGGCCTTGGCGTGGTCGAAGGCTTCTTGCAAGACCGCCTCGTCCAGATAGGCTTTGACCGAGTCTTGCGGCGCTTCGAGCACGTGCAGGGCAGTAATCTTGCCGCCTTCGGACAAAAGCGTTCGAGCCACATCGAGGACGGCTTCGCCGATGCCATGGTCCAGAGCCATGGGTACCAGAATATTCTTATACATCAGACGGCTCCAATATGATTTTTGGGGCGGCCACACGGCCCGCACGAATATCGGAAAAGGCTTGTTGCCCTTGGCCCAGCGGCCGCTGTTCGGTCCAGTCCAGCGGACCCAGACATCCATCGAAGATCGCCGCAGCGGTGTCGCGGAAATCTTGCGCGGTATAGGTGTAGGTCCCGACGAAGGTGATCTCCTGCAAGGTTATCCGACGGATATCAAGGCCGCCTTCCCCTTCGCCCAGCCCGATGTGCATGATGACGCCGCCGGGCAAAACCATCGCACTGGCGTCCGCACGCGTCGTAGCATAGCCGACACCGTCGATCACCAGATCGGCCTGCATCACGCTGCCCGGGGCCACGGCGTCAAAGCCGTCGATCTGATCCAGCGTCGCGCGGCGGACGGCGTTAGGCTCGGCAACCGTAATCTGCGTCGCGCCAAAGGCTCGCAGGGCCAGCGCCGCGCCAACGCCGATGGCACCGCCGCCGATGACATGACATCGGGCGTCGGCCAGTGGCATGTCTAATGCAGCCGCGCCCAGCCGCACCGCATGCCAGCCACAAGCGAGCGGTTCAGCGAGGGCCGCTTTCCGTAAGGGCACGTCGTCTGGCACCGTCACGAGGTTTTCGTCGCGCATCACCACCAGTTCGGCGAAGGCGCCTTCGCGCGGTGGCATCGAGATAATCATCCGTTCGGGACACAGGTTATCGCGACCGGCCAGACAGGCCCGGCAGGTGCCGCAGGTCACAAGCGGGTTAATCGTCACCCGCGCACCCTTGTGGGCTCCGTCGATGACCGTGCCCGCAGCCTCGTGCCCCAGGATCAGTGGCGCGGGACGTCGCTCGTCGTGGCCCAGAAATGCGTGCATGTCCGAGCCACAGATACCCGATGCTTCGACGCGGATCAGGCTTTGCCCCGGACCCGGTTTCGGATCGGGTATATCGCGGTAAACCAGCGTTTCGACGGCGTCGTAAATCAGCGCTTTCATTTCGCAGTGAACCCCCCATCGACCATCAGGATCTGTCCAGTGACGTAGACGGAGGCATCTGAGCACAGGAACAGAAGCGGCCCGTCCAGATCTTCCAATGCGCCATTACGGCCAATACAGGTCTGCGACGCATTTCGCGCGGCGCGCTCCGGGTCGGCAAAGACTGGTCCGGTCAGTTCCGTCGGAAAGAACCCCGGTCCGATGGCGTTTGCGGTGATGCCATCGCGGGACCAAGCCTCGGCCATGGCGCGGGTCAGTTGGGCGACACCGGCCTTGCTGGCACCATAGCTGACGCCGCCGGAAAAAGCGCGGGTCGTCTGCAACGATGCGAAATTCACGATGCGACCCCAGCCCTTGGCCTTCATCGCGGGAGCGAAGGCTTTGCTGAGGAAGAACGGCGCCGCCAGATTAAGGTTCATCGTCACGTCCCAGCCGTCCGGCGTGACGTCGTCGGCTGCTTGACGGGTGTTGATCCCCGCCGCGTGGACCACGATATCGGGCGCACCGAAGGGTGTCGCGATTTGCTTCGCGATATCTTCGATCTGGTCCCGCTGTGACAGGTCGGCCGCAACCGTTGCGGCGGCGTCGCCGGTTTGCGCCGCCCAGTCCGACAGCGCCTCCGCCCGCCGAGCGACCCCCACGACCTTGGCACCCGCCGCCGCCAAGGCGACAGCGGCGCGCTGCCCCAGACCGGCGCTGGCACCGGTCACACAGGCAACGCGTCCCGTCAGGTCGAAGAGATTGCGAGGATCACTCATCGGCGCTGAGGTCGAAATTCTCGTCGGGAAAGTACTTGGCAAGACGGACGTCTGCCGCGCGGGCGTGGCCTTCCATCCCTTCGAGACGCGAAATACGGGCAGTCGCCTGTGCCACCCGCTTGGAGCCTTCGCGCGTGGATTGCTGCCACGTGACGATTTTCATGTACTTATGGACGGAGAGGCCGCCGGTATAGGACGCGGCCCCCGAGGTCGGCAGGACGTGGTTCGTACCCGACGCCTTGTCGCCATATGATACAGTGGTTTCCTCGCCCAGAAACAGCGAGCCATAGCAGCTGAGCCGGTCGCGCCACCAATCGAGGTCCTTCGCCTGTACAGTCAGATGCTCGGGCGCGTATTCATCGGAGCATTCGGCCATGTCTTCGCGGTCGGAACAGACGATGACTTCGGCATAATCGCGCCATGCCTTGAAGGCGTTGTCGCGGTTCACGTTCGGCAGATCGTCAATCAGCACTGGGACGCGGTTGATGACATCCACGGCCAAATCGCGGTCGTCGGTTACCAGCCAGACGGGCGAATTATATCCGTGTTCGGCCTGCGATACCAAATCAGTCGCGACGATGTGCGGATCGGCGGTCTTATCGGCGATGATCAGGCTGTCTGTCGGACCCGCAATCATGTCGATGCCAACACGTCCGAACAGGATGCGCTTTGCCTCGGCCACAAACTGGTTGCCCGGACCCACAAGGATATTCGCCTTGGGTAGGCCGAACAGACCGAACGTCATGGCGGCCACACCCTGCACGCCACCGAGCGCCATGATCTTGTCCGCGCCGCAGATGTGCGCGGCATAGATAATCGCCGGTGCCACACCGGTGCCCGGACGGGGCGGAGAGGTTGCTGTGATATGATTGCAGCCTGCCACCTTGGCAGTAGTCACCGTCATGATCGCCGAAGCGATGTGACTGTAGCGCCCACCGGGCACATAGCAGCCTGCCGCTTCCACCGGGATCGCCTTTTGCCCGGCGATCAGCCCCGGCACGATCTCGTATTCGATGTCGCGGACGGTGGCCTTCTGGGCTTCGGCGAAGCGGCGCACGTTATCATGGGCAAACTGGATGTCGTCCTTGAGCTTTTGCGGAACCTGGTCGCAGGCGGCTGCAATCTCGACCTCGGTCAGGATGATGTCGCCGTCGTACTTGTCGAACTTCACCGCGTATTCGCGGGCTTTCTCGTCGCCGCCCTCTTCGATGTCGGACAGGATGCCTTGAACGATTTCATGCACATCCGATGCGCCGGATTGCGCCGTCAGGGTTGCTTTCTTGAGATAGTTTCTAGCCATGGTTTGACCGCCCTATTTGTAAATGTCTGGAAGCATCGTTGTCGAAATCGCCGGTATGAAGGCAATCATGAGCACAACGATCAGCATGAAGAAAACGAAAGGTACTGCGCGCCATGCGATCTTGAGGATGGACTCGCCCGTGATACCGGACACCACGAACAGGTTCAGTCCCAGTGGCGGCGTGATGAAGCCCACGCCGAGGGCCGTGATCATCATGATGCTGAACTGGATTTCGTTCATGCCGATGTTATCGGCCAACGGCTTAAGTATTGGCGCCAGGATCACGATGTTCGGTGTCGTTTCCATGACACAGCCTGCGGCGATCAGGATGCCGATCATCATGAGGATCAGCAGCGTCGGGTCATCCGTCAAAGCGGTAACCGAATAAACAAAGCCCTGCGGCACGCCCATGATCGCCAGAGCCTGCGCCAGCGGCAGAGAAAAGGCGATGATCGGCAGGATGATCCCGTTGACCTTGGCGGACGAAATCAGCATCGCGGGGAAATCGGCCAGTTTCAGGGTGCCGAGGATGAAGCCGATGATGATCGTGACGATAACTGCGGTCGCACCCGCTTCGGTCGGTGTGAGACGACCCGAAAAGATGCCGTAGAAGATGATACCTGGCACGATGAATGCATACCATCCCGAGGCAAGTGAACGACCGAGATTTCCGAAGTACACCGACGCTGACAGGTTGCCCCCCCCTTCGTAGCCGTAAATACGGTTGACCACGATATTCGTCACGAGGATGGCGGTCAGGATCAGGAACCCCGGGATGATCGCCGCAAGGAAAAGCGTCGATGCCGATATGCCAAGCACCAGACCGATTATGATATAAGCGATCGAAGGCGGAATCAGGATGCCGGTACAGGCCCCTGCAGCGACCAGAGCACAGGCATAGGGACGCGGGTAGCCGCTTTCGACCAGCCGGTTGATCGTCATCCGGCCCACCGCGGCGGCCCCAGCCGCGTCAGAGCCGGAAATCGCGGCGAACATGCCGCAGACAAGCACCGTGGCCGAACCGAAGCCACCTTTGGCGAACTGAGTCAGGGCCTCGGCCACATCCAGGAACTTGCGCGACAGCCCGGTGCGCACCAGCACGTCACCCGTCAGGATGAACAGTGGCACGGCAGTCAGGGCAAAGGCATCGATTCCGTCGAACAGGCTCTCGCCGACCAGTGCAAGCGGCAGGTCGCCCGACATCAGCAGCATGGTGATCGCCGCGACCCCGATCGAGGCCCAGACTGGCACGGCCATGGCGCTAAGCGCTACGAACATGATTACGGGCAGATAGAAATCCCAGCCTAGTTCAACGGCTTGGTTGAGGGTATCAAAAAGCATCTCTTATCCCCTCAATCGAACAATTTATCGCCTTCGTAGACGTCCGTACCGTCCCGAAGGCTGCGCAGATCGCGCAGGAAGGATTGGGTCAGGCGCAAAAGCATCAGCGCGAAACCAATGGGCACCGCCATCAGGAACCAGACCATCGAGATCCGCAGACCATGGCTGACCGAGCCGAATTTCCAGGAGACGAGCACGGTTTCCATCGACCAGTAGAGGGCGATGACCGCGACCCCGAACATCACCAGATCGCCAAAGATATAAAGCAGCGCCTTGGGCCGTGGCGCGAGGTAGTGCATGACCACGTCGATGCGGATGTGCGCCCGTTCCTTGACCGCCGCAGCCGCGCCGATCCAGGCGAGATAGATGAACGAATAGCGCACGACCTCTTCGCCCCAGATCGACGAGTAGGAGAAGATCTCTCGGCGCAGCACTTCGACTGCCATCGTCATGACGAGCATCACGTAGAATACCAAAAGCGCCCATCGTTCGGCGTCTCGGTTGAGCCGGTGCAGAATTCTCATGACGGACCTCTCTTGTTGCCATGCGGACCAAATCCGCACGGCTCTCTGGGAGCGTGATCGGTAAACTAAACTGGTCGGTGGACAGACGCCCGTTTGGGCGCCTGCCGTGTGTCTTCAGGCGTCGTTGACGTAGTAACGGCCCATCGTGCCGGCCGCTTCTTCCAGCTTGGCGAAGGTCTCCATCGATCCGGCCAGTTCGGTCTTGAAGCTGTCCCAATCGGGCAGCTGGTACCCTCCGGTCGCCTGCCATTCGGCCAATTGATCGTCCGACAGCGTGTGGAATTCCACACCGGCCTTGCGAAGCTCGGCCATGGCGTAGTTCCGCGACGACGGCACCTTGGCGAGGTTCTGGTGCCGCGTGATCTCAGAGGCTTCCATAATGCCGTCCTGAATTTCTGGCGACATAGAATTGAACCATTCGAGGTTGCAGGAATAGACTTGGCTGTCAGGCACGGCCTGCGTGAAGGTCACGTGCGACAATATATCCTTGAAACCAAAGACGTAAAGCGCGCCCACGGACGGGTCCAAAGCGTCAGCCACGCCCTGTTTGATCGCCGAAGGCGTTTCGCCCCAGGCCACCGGTGTCGGGTTGGCACCGACCATGCGATAATACTGTTGCAACATGGCGGAGCCAGGCACGCGGAACTTGATGCCGGCCAGATCGCCCGGCGTCAAAACAGGGCCAGCGCCGCCAGCGCGGATAGCCACGACACGGGGGTCGATGTTGACGTAGAACAGCGTCTTGAAACCCGCAGCTTCGACCTTGGGATTCACTTCCTGCGCCCAGACATCGGAATGGACGAGGTTGGTGAAACGCTGGTTCGAACCGCAGAGGTACGGCATGTTGATAAGGTCAACTGCACTGGCGAACGGGGCGAAGTTCGACAGCGAGTGCTGCGCGGCCTGAATTGTGCCGGTCTGCACCTTTTGGACCAACGCGCCCCCTGCCCCAAGCTGACCACCGGGTGCGAGCTTGACGTAGACTTTTCCGCCCGTGGCGTTCTGGATGTTTTCCTTCAGGTCGAGTTGCATGATCGGATAGCTGCGGGTCGCGCCAAGTACATAGGCCGTCGCGATGGTCATGACTTGCTCAGCTGCGGCTTCGCGGTCCCGCTCTTCGTTTGCGGTCTGGGCGGTGGCTTCCGTCGACCAGAGCGTTCCTGCGGCGCCGGCGACGAGAGCAGCTGTAAAGCTGCCTGCGCCCGCCAGTTTCAGGAAATTGCGGCGCTCGGCCGAATAGAGATGCGCGTTGTCGTTTTCCAATGTGTTGTCCTCCCTGGACGGTTCCCGCCACGCCTATTTTTTGGCGTCGGCTTCCTTCTTCAGAATGGCTATGACGAACAAAACCGCGACGCCGCCCAGCACCAGCATCTCACCCACGTCATTCAGGAAGGCGGAATTCGATGCTGCGCCAAGCCCCACGTTCACAGTAAAAACCGCAAATAATATGATCGCTAAGATAAGCGGCATGTCGCGTCTCCTCCCAGTCGCAAAGCCGATTCTGCCCTTATGTAAGCCATTACATTTGCAAAATGCAAGCCTTTACATTTTGTGATCGGCAGTCTGTTGTACGTCCTGCACATATAACTTGGTAAATTGCCCTCTACCCTGCCCCAAGGACCTGCATGAATTCCAAGCGAACCACACCAACACTTCAGGACGTAGCCAACGCGACGAGCGTGTCGACCGCGACCGTTTCACGCTACCTGAACTTCCCCGATCAGGTCGCGGAACGCACGCGCAAGAAGGTCGCAAAGGCGATCCGCGATTTGGGCTATTCGCCCAATTTCGGTGCGAAAGCGATGGCGGCCCGCAGGACCAACACCATAGGTGCGATCATTCCGACCATGGAAAACGCGGTCTTCGCACGTGGTCTGCAGGCATTTCAGGATGAATTGCGTCTTCACGGATTTACGATGCTCGTCGCCAGCACGTCTTACAGGCCGGATATCGAAGAGGAACAGATCAGGACGCTCGTCGCACGCGGTGCCGACGCATTGCTTTTGATTGGTCATGCACGGAACCCGGAGGTTTACCGGTTTCTGAAGGCGCAAAATGTGCCGACGCTTGTGACATGGGCATTCGATGCAGGTTCGAAGCGGCCGTCCGTCGGCTTCGACAACAGGGCGGCCATGCGCGAGATGGCGACCAAGGTGATCGGGCTCGGTCACCGGCGACTGGCGCTCATCTCGGCGGAAACAGCCATGAACGATCGGGCCGAAGCACGACGCGTTGGAATACAGGACGCGATGGCGGCCGCCGGTCTCGACGTGAAAGATCTGAAGGTTGTCGAGACAACCTACGGCATCGAGGAAGGTGCCGCTGCTTTCGAACAGGTCATGACGTCCACGTCAGACACAACAGCCGTTTTCTGTGGAAACGACGTCTTAGCCGTCGGGGCCTTGCATCGAGCGAGGGATTTGGGGATCTCCGTGCCTCGTGACGTCTCCGTCGTCGGCTTTGACGACATTGAGTTGGCGCAAGTCACCTACCCCCCCCTTACAACGGTGCATGTGCCGCATCGAGAAATGGGACGGCAGGCGGGGCTCGCCCTTACAAAACTGGTGAAGGACGGGATGGCCCCAGAAGCCACTGAATTGAAGACGAGAATAGTGTTTCGCGGAACACTGGCACCGGTCAACACAAGTTAGTGCCGCCTTTGGCGAAGGTCGGGCTGAATTTAATGAACCTGACCTGCCCCCAAAACCTCCCGCGTTCTGATGTAGAGTTTGCTCAACCTTTTGAAGGAGCAAACGAATGCGAAAGAGCCGTTTTACGGAAGCCCGGATCATTGGGATGATCAAAGAACAAGAAGCCGGGGTGCCGACTGCGGAGGTGTGCCGCAAGCACGACTTCAGCCCGGGGCCGTTCTACAAGTTCAAATCGAAGTATGGCGGCATGGAAGTGTCCGATGCCGCCAAGGCCGCGTCGGCGCTCGCGGAGGTCGGTGACAAAGCCGAACCTGATACGCTCTTTGGTCTGATCACCCGCATCGACGTAGCACCCGGCAGGCTGGACCTGCAGCTGAATGCAGACGCAGTGGCCGAAGCCATTGGCGCAGACAGGTGCAAGGCCGCAGAAGATGCGCTCTTCGCGACTTTCCCGTTCCGGCTGCGAAAGCGTGGCGTCGAGACGAAGATCATCCTTGCGGATGCACCGGCAATCGCGACTCTCTGAACACAACTCCACGGACACTCGTATCACGCAAAGCCCGACCTCAGACTTCGGGGGAGGGCACACACTGCTGCCGCTGGATGACTGTCTTTATGCACTTCAGCCCTCGATCCCGAACCTGACACGATCAGCCCTTCACCGCTGTCTGCAACGCCATGGGATCTCTCGCTTGCCGGATTTCGGCGGCGACAAGGCGAAGCGGCAAAAGTTCTAGCGCAATCCGATCGGATTCTTTCACATCGATATCGCCGAGGTGCAGACCGCCGAGGGCAAGCTCTATCTCTTCGTCGGCATTGATCGCACGAGCAAGTTCGCGGTCGCGAAGCTTGTTGAAAAAGCTGACAGACGCACAGCCTGGGAGTTCCTGCAGTACATGCTCGAGACCGTGCCCTACCACGTCCACACCATCCTGACCGACAACGGCATCCAGTTCGCAGAGCAGCCGAGGAACCGAAAACGACCATCTCCCGGCCGATGCGCTTCGACATGATCTGCGAGGCGAACGGGATCGAGCACCGCTGGACCAAGCCCAACCATCCGTGGACCAGTGGCCAGGTCGAGAGGATGAACCACACGATCAAGAACGCCACTGTGAAACGCTTCCACTACGACAACCACGATCAGTTGCACGCACCTTGCCAACTTCATGGCAGCCTACAAGTTCGCCCGACGGCTCAAGACGCTCGGCGGCCTGACCTCCGACTATGTCATCAAATCAGATGTGCCCTCGGTCTGATCAGAACAGCGCAAACAGTTCGCGAAACTGTAAGCCAGAGTTTCCCTCTGTTCTCCAAATTCGTACAGCCGGAATGGCAAACAGAGATTGCGGCCTGAAATAGGCTGTATCTGCTCTCACATACGTGTCTCTGTCGGAAACCCCATAACGCAAGCGTTGGAAAACACGCGACAATCTCTCAGCTTCGAAAATCATAGGAGTATTTGGCTGCCCTTCCTGAACACGTATAGAACTATGTGCGTGGCTCCCGAGGCTGAATTTCGGCAGCTCCTTCAGGACATCCGAACCCTCGACCTCGCCGCATAGCGGCCGTTCGTGATCGGCGCGGCGAACGACGACTCAGAGCCCGAAGTGCCTAATGCTGCGCAGTGTACGAATGTCTGCAAATTGCGTGATAGCCGGCGTTCAGCAGAGATTTTTTCATTTGATTGATGACGAGATGAACTTGTTTGTATTTCATATTTGAAGGTCGAGAGGCAACCTACACAGCATGCGTGCAACATGTAATCGGCATACGCCAAGATTAGACGGTTGTTGGGTGATGTCGCGGGGTTGGTCAAAATGAGGCGCATTGGAACCAGCAAGAATTTCGGGTGTCCCTAGGTCTGCAACAGAACTTGACCGTCAGTTCCGCAATGCAGAGGTCAAGTTTTCGTCGTGTTTGAAGTTTGCTCGAGATAGGTCAGACATAATCAATGTGACGAAGATCAGTGCGGAGCCAACCCATCCGTTGGCGCTAGAGGTGCCTTTCTTTATCCTCCGGTCTCTGGAGCATGCGTGGCTTTTCATTGACAGAATGCAGCGGTCAAGAGCGCCTATCCCCGATCAGCATCGCCCCCTGACGGGCAAACTCATCGACGAGAATATCTAGATCCGCGCGCGTGGTTCGATGATTGTTGATTGCAGCGCGCAGGCAGTGACGACTTTGCACCGTCGTGTCCGAAATAGCCGCGACACCGGACTCCTGCATTCGCACCATGATTTCGGTGTTCAACTTTTTAAGTGCCGCCTCGTCCAACCCACTCGGGTCATACCGAAAGCAGACGATGTTGATTTCTGTTGGAAAGCAAATGCTTAGATCGGCAGTTGCCTCGATCCTCTCTGTCAGATATCGGGCGTGGCCGAGATCCTGTTCAATAAGGCGACCGAACTTGGCGACCCCATGTTCCTCCAGCGCCATCCATACCTTAAGTGCTCGAAACCCGCGTGACGTCTGGAGGCCGAAGTCGTGCAACCAAGCCCCTGACGCAATGCCGCGTGGTGCATGTTCTAGATATTCCGGTGTAACAGTAAAGCTGCCGAAATGCGCGTCGGCATCCCGCACCAGGGCGCAGCCCACCTCGAAGGGCGCATGCAGCCACTTGTGCGGATCAAGGGCGATGGAGTCTGCCCGCGCGATCCCGCGTACGAGCGCCTTGCCTTTGGGCGCGATGGTCAGCAGCGCGCCAATGCAGCCGTCCACATGCAGCCACAGGCCCTCTTCGGCACAGAGGTCGGCGATGGCTTCCAGATCGTCGATGGCACCGGTATTGACCGTGCCAGCCGTCGCGATCACGCACGCGGGCTGGAACCCCGCCGCCCTGTCCGCGATGATAGCGTCGTGCAGGGCCGCAATGTCCATCCGGCAAGCACGGTCGGAAGGCACACGGCGCAACGCCTGGTTGCCCAGTCCCATCGCTTCTACCGCGATCTGGTGGCACGAATGGATCTGGTCGGAGCCGTAGAACCGCATCGGGGCCTTGAGCGCCCCCACGCCCAGCTCGCGCATGTCGATGCCGGACATCTGGTTACGCGCCACGGTCAATCCAATGAGGTTTGCCATCGACCCGCCAGAAACGAGCGTGCCACTCGCCGTCGCCGGGTAGCCCATCATCTCTTTCATCCAGTTGACGACCTGCTTGTCGATCTCGGCAGCGGCATGGTCACCACCCCCAAGGTTCGAGCCAAGTATTGCGGCGAGGAAATCACCCAATGCGCCAGTGAAATTGCTTGCCCCCATGTACCACATCCAGAAGCGCGGATGGATATTGCCCATCGGATAAGGCAACATGTTGGTGACAAGGTCCTGATAAACGTCCGCCAGCGGTCTGCCCTTTTGCGGCACAGCACGACGGAACCGGGCGCGGACCTCGGGCGGCATGTCCTGCCACAATGGGCGGTCGCGCAGGTCACGCGTATAGTCGACCGCATCCCCAACAATACGCTGGGCAAGGCTCCTGAGCGTTTCCCAATCGGCAGGGTCGAGGGTTTCCTCTCGGGGGGAGTTCACTTCTTTCACAATTGTCCCCTTGGTCCAGTTTCCCGAACTGAATGGCCGTCAGCCATGACTGTCAGGACGCTTTGGGATCGGGTCGCACGACGACGGTTGCCGCAATTGGCAAAAAGTCGTCGCCTGGCATTCCGACCCGCCGGGCGTGTTCGCGGATCGCGTCGCCGTCGACCGCTTCGTAGATACAGCAGGTGCCCAGCCGCCCGTCAGCTTCGTTGACGACATAGGACCGGATCCAGCGCACCTTGTCGGACATTTCCTCGTCGCCGATCTTGCCCGAGATTGAGGCGGTCTTTTCAAGTTCTGCGGCGTCGGCCCAGGCGCTGCTGCGCCGGATCATGTAAAGTTGCATCACGTTTCTCCTTCTTAGGGTGTGCTTGGATTGCAGATCAATTCATCGGATCCTGTGCCTCGATTGGGGCCATGACGTGCCACAGCGGCGTGTCGCCCCACATAATGTAGGGGCCACCCGCGTAGGGGTCATTCGACAGATTTGCCACCATTTCCTTGCTGGGAAACAACAGCATGAGGTGCGGGCCTTCCTCGATCCACATGCCGCCATCGTTCTGATCCGTGGCCATGGGATTATCGTTGTTGACCATCGCATCTCCAGCCAGCATGTAAGACACCCCGACAACGTCAGTGGAGAAATCTCCACCGGTCGATACGGCATCCATCCAGGCCATCCAGACGGCGTCGTTGCACATCGGGTGGGTGTCATCAGGGATCAGTGGGACGCCAGGAAAACAGACCCAGCTGTTTGTGCCTTCCTGTAACAGTGTCCCGTCGAGGTCTCGGAAAGTGGCTTGTTCGGAAATGTTGGTCGGCGCTGCCGTCATGGCCCGCGCAATTTTGTCTGCGGTCGTTTCTGCCTGTGCGGCGGATGCCAAGGGGGAGGCGACTGCGGCCAACAGCACGCCTTTCAGAGTAAATTGGTTCATTCGAAACATGGTAAGCACTCCTTTTCGCGATGTGATTGTTGAAGTTTTCATTGCGCTGCCAACTGATAACCGGGCGTCGAACGCGATAGCGCATTCTCTTCATCGGTCATGTCCTCGGGGATCGCGTCGAACAGCGGTGTCGTGATGTAGCGTTCACCCGTGTCGGGCAGCATGCACAGAATCACGGTGCCCGGCGCCGCCCGTTCGGCGATTTGCATGGCGACGGCGAAGGTCGATCCGCCTGAGATGCCGGTCAGGATACCTTCGCGCTGCGCAAGTTTCTGCGACCATGCGATGCCGTCGGGACCGGCTACAGGGATCAATTCGTCATAAAGCTTGTTATCCACTGCTTCCTGCAAGACATGCGGAATGAAATCTGGTGTCCATCCTTGAATCGGGTGCGGCTCGAAAGCCGGGTGACTTGCGGCGGGTGAGTGATCGGAATTTCGCGCCTGCGCATGGCCACTACCCAGAAGCTGCGCATTGGCGGGTTCAGAAAGGACGACTTTTGTCTCTGGCCGCTCGCGGCGCAGCACACGAGCCACACCCGTCACCGTGCCGCCTGTACCATATCCGCTGACCCAATAGTCCAACCGCTGGCCGTCAAAATCGGCAATGATCTCGCGAGCGGTCGTGTTTTCGTGGATACGGGCGTTGGCCTCGGTCTCGAACTGGCGGGCAAGGAACCAACCGTTTGCCTCGGCCAGTTCCACCGCCTTGCGATACATGCCGAAGCCCTTTTCGGCGCGTGGGGTCAGCACGACCTTCGCTCCCATCATGCGCATCAGCTTGCGGCGCTCGATAGAAAAGCTGTCGGCCATCGTCACCACCAGCGGATAGCCCTTTGCCGCGCAGACCATAGCCAGCCCGATGCCGGTATTGCCCGACGTCGCCTCGACCACCGTCTGGCCCGGCTTCAGCCTTCCGTCCTTCTCGGCCTCTTCTATGATGCTGAGCGCCAGGCGATCCTTGATTGACCCTGCCGGGTTGAAGGCTTCTGCCTTCACGTAGATGTCCACCCCGGCCGGTGCGAGCGCATTGACGCGGATCGCGGGTGTGTCGCCGATGGTTTCAAGGACGGAAGCGTAAAGCCTGCCGCGCCCTTGTGTTGTCCGATTGGTCATTGTGTCCATTGGCTTTTCCCGTCCTGCTTCCTTTGATTGCGATGATGCCTGTCGGCGTAAATATGATCATTTTGCGCTGCGACTTCTGTCGACCCGCGCAATTCGTTTGATCCTGTGGCAATCGTTTTGGCCAAGCTTGACGGAGATCTGAAGAATTCCTGTAGAAAGCGCCAATTTTGCGGTATGACTAGCCATGACTTGGACATTTGGAGCATTCAAACTTGACCCTGAGCGATTTGAGCTCAGCTTGTCAGGACAGCCGGTAGCGCTTGAACCGCAGGTGCTGTCGTTGGTGATCCACCTTGTCCGGCACCGCGATCGGCTGGTGACAAAGGACGAGATTGTTGCCGCTATTTGGCAAGGCCGGGCGGTCTCGGACGCAAGTATTTCCAGCCGTATCCGCTCGGCTCGTCAGGCCCTAGGTGACAGCGGTGAAAACCAGGCTGTGATCCGCACCGTGCATGGTCGTGGGTTCCGCTTCGTCGCCGATGTCACCGTCACGCGGCCCGCAACTGTGGCATCCGATGTCCCGGCCTCCCATACGCCGGTTCATCCGGGCGGGCGTCCCTCGATCGCGGTGCTGCCATTCAAGCCGCTCGGCATGTTACCGGAACTTGTTATCTTGGGCGATGCGATCCCGCACGAGATTATCGAGGCGCTGTCGCGGATGCGTTGGCTGGCGGTTATTGCTCGCGGGTCGTCCTTCCGCTTCCGGCAGGAAAACGCGGATATGGATCTGGTGTCAACCGCGCTTACGGCACGCTATGTCCTGTCAGGCATCATCGAAAATGCGAACCAGACCATTGCGGTGGCTCTGGAACTGACCGACACTAGTTCCCGCGAGATCCTCTGGGCCGACCGGCTGGTGGCGCCCGTTGACGAAATCGGCGACCTGAGGGCGCGTATTGTGGCCCATCTTGTTGCTGCCCTCGAGGCTTGTATTCCCTTAAACGAGGCGCGCAGCGCGCGGCTTAGTGATCTCGAAACCCTGGACGCCTGGGCTAGCTATCATGTTGGCCTCGGTCATCTCTACCGCTTCACAGCCGCCGATACGGCGCTTGCGCAGTCCTGTTTCGAACGGGCAGTCAAAGCGGATCCGCAATTCGCCCGCGCGCACGCAGGCCTGTCCTTCACCAGCTTTCTTGACGCTTTCTTGCGCCTGACCCCTGATACGTCGTCGGCGGCCCGCAACGCGCGGCTCCACGCGGAGCGTAGTCTGGAACTGGACGCCCTTGACCCATTCGCGAACTTCACGATGGGCCGCTCCTTCTGGCTGACGGACGAGCCAGAAGTCGCTGCAGACTGGCTGTCGCGGGCAACGACGCTCAATCCCAACTATGCACAAGGCTTCTACGCCTCGGCGTTTACAGCGATGCTGACGGGCAATGCGCCAGTGACGTTCGCGGCTCTGGACACCTCGTTGGAACTAAGTCCGCTTGATCCACTGCTCTACGGCATCCACGGCGTCCGCGCGCAAATGCTGATCCAGAAGGAAGACCATCAGGCCGCGGCTCGTTGGGCCGACCGCGCGGCCACTACACCCGGTGCACACTACCTGATCGCCATGATCGCACTTTCTGCGAACAGCTTGGCTGGCCGTCATGACCAGGCGGCCCGATGGCGACAGAAGGTCCGCCAACTGAAACCCGACGCGACTGCCGAAGACTATTTTTCGGCCTTCCCGACGCGCGATACAGCATCACGTACGCGTGTCGCAGCCGAATTGAGCCGACAAGGTTTCTGAATGCCGCCATCATCCTGCGACTACTCCCAAGAAACTGAGCTTACTGAAAAATATTGCTGTCCTCAGCCAAAGGCACGCCTTCCCAAGTCCGTTTCTGACCGCCATCGCGGTCGTTAGTTCACCACGCAGAGTCAAGGCTGTTACTTCCCGTATTGTCCAATTCATGTGCAATCCTTAGTGAAGGTCTGCAAAGGGGAGCAAAGCTGCCCTGTGTACACTTTTGGCGAATGGGCGCTATGTCCGCAACTGAGACGTTCTGCCGAGCTGCAGCGAACGGCAGCTATCCCTTCGCGGGCGGTCTAAGCGGTAGGGGAAAAACGCCCCCGTGTACTGTCGGCACCGACAGTGAAACTGATCGCCGCGAAAACCTTAGTGACTCCGCGTGCCGACAGGTATGGCAACGACATGTAGTCAACTGAGTGCTGTAAGGCGCAGCATCTTGACTGCGGCCGAATCAAGTGTTACCTATCCACTAAACAGAGGAGGGACTCAAATGACCAATGATGGTCTGCAATTTGGCGCATTTGTCCGCCGCGAACGTGAAGCAAGGGAGATCGGATTGCGGGAGATGGCCAAGAAAATTGGGGTGAGCCCAACCTACCTTTCGAAGGTTGAGCGTGACGAGTTCGCTCCGCCGACTGAGGACAAGGTCCGGGCCATTGCGCAGATAATCGAGTGCGACACCGATGAGTTGCTGGCCATGGCGGGGCGGATGCCGTCCGACCTGGCCGACATCATCAAGCGCAACCCCGTCGAAGTATCGGCGCTCCTGCGGACCACCAGTGGCATGACCCGCGACGAAATCGCCCGGCTGGCAGAGGGCGCCAAAAAGGCCAGAGGCGACTGAAACTAAGGGGCATGGCCCCCACGATGCAAATGAAGGATGACTGATGAGCCGATTTGTTCCCTATCTTGCCGACGAGGCCATCGAGCGCGACTCGGTATCCCTGATCGAGGAATTTGAGCATGCACGGGGCGTGACGATCGAGCCGCCGATCCCGATCGAGGACATCGTCGAGAAACACCTCAAGTTGCGGATCGAGTTCGACGACCTTCACGCCAGCCTCAACGTGCCTCGGCCGGAAAACGGGCAGACCGACATCCTCGGCGCCATCTACGGTGACGGGAGCATCGTCATCGACGAAACCCTCGACCCCGACGAGAACCCGGCGCGCGAAGGCCGCTATCGCTTCACTGTGGCGCATGAGGGCGGCGGGCACTGGCGTCTGCATCAGCATCTGATCGTGGGGGATACGGCGCAGGCATCGCTCTTCGACGGCGACAGCGCCCCAAAATTCATCTGCCGTTCGAGCCAGGCAAAGGAGCGAGTGGAGTGGCAGGCCGACTTCTACGCTTCCTGCCTGCTGATGCCGCGCAAGATGGTGTTCGCAGTGTGGGACGAGTTCTTCCCCGATCGCAAGCAGCGCGTGCTCCAGCCGAAGACCCCGATCGAACATTCCTTCGTCGAGATCCCGAAATACGGCTTCCAACTGAGCGGGCAGATGCTGGAATGCGAGACGGACGACGAGGCTCTAGAACGCTTCTGCAAGCCGCTCGCCGAACGGTTCTTGGTGTCACCCATCGCGATGCGCATCCGACTGGAGAAGCTGGGGCTTCTCCATCGCACCGTGCCGCTGCAGCGGCTTCTCGCGGGCGACTGACCCCCTTTTTTGAGGAGATTGTGAAGTGTCAAGTGAACAGGCGAAATGCAGCGTAGTGGCGCGGGGCGACGGGTTTGAGACCCGCGACTTCTACCTCGCCTGTTTCCTGCGGTGCACCGGATATGAACTCCTCGACCTGCGCGCCGAGGGACGCCGTAAGGTGTTCGTCTTCCGCGACCGCCCGTCCCGACGCGAGGACGTGCTTTCGTTCTACGGCGACGGTGCGACGGTGCCGCCCCTCGCGTTTTCCACCACCATCAAGGACATGAAGGCGCTGCTGCACAATGCTTGAGAAATCCAGCCACACCTCCGCCCTTGCCACCTGCGGTCCTCAGCTGCGCGAGGCGCTCGATCAGATTGGCCAGATCGTTCTCGACGGCCTGAGCCACGGTCACTTCCGCGCCACCGTGTCGAGCGCAGTCGGTAAGGGTAACCGGCGCGAACTCGTGATTGAGGCAGGCAAGTCCCACAAATTCACGATCCCCGAGGACGAACTGCCGCGCTGAAGGGGGCGCAAACGGGCGATCCCTGCGACTGGGACGCTGAACATGCAAATGACGATACGATCTAGCGTCATCGGTGGGAATCCGAGGCCGGAGATCAGGGGCACGGAACGGCGAGGAGCCGACCGTGAGATCTTCGGTGAAAGCTGCAAACGACAATCTCAATGACGAACTGATCGGACGGACCCGAAAGGTCTGGCAACCGCGCCTCGGGCGCGATCTGAGCCGCGACGAGGCGAAGCAGATCGCCGCGAGTCTGACCGGCTTCTTTGCCGTCCTAGCCGAGTGGTCGCGGGCCGATATGCCGCCCCCGGCGAATGACAACAGTGACACGGCGATCTCTGGCGATGAGGGGGTGCGCGATGACCGCTGAAACCATCGCGAGGACGCTTGGCGGCCGCAAGGTCGGACAAGGCTGGATGGCGCGCTGCCCAGCCCATGACGACCGCGAGCCGAGCCTCTCAATTCGCGACGCTGACGGCAAGGTGCTGGTGCGCTGTCATGCCGGGTGCGACCAGCGCGACGTGATCGCGGCCCTGAAATCACGCGGATTGTGGGACGGCAAGGATCGTTCGACCCTTGGGCGTTCGCGTCGCAGTCAAGTTTCACCGCCACGACCTGATCCGGACCAGGTTGAACGGAGTGCTGTCGCGCTTTCGATATGGCATTCCACGATTCCTGCCGACGGCACGCCGGTCGAAGCCTATCTCGCTTCGCGTGGCCTGACTTGTTCGCTGCCGCTGTCGCTTCGCTTTCATCGCGGCCTGAAGCAGAGGTCTCGAACCCCTCGTAAGGGACGTTGTACCACAGCGTCGCGCCCGCCTTGTCCAATGCCGGGATCACCTCCTTGCGCGACGAGGAGGTCACGCAGCCGATGATGTGACGCGCCCTGGTCGACGCTAGGATGTCCGCGCACAGGGGGGCGTAGCGTTGGACATCTCCGCCGGGGTCACGCTCGACTGGGCGAAAGGCGACGCCGATCTCGGGTGCCATATTGACCACCTCGATGGCTTCCATAGCGCCCAACCACAGTGCTTCCGACAGGGCGGAATAGGTGCCGCTGCGGGAATAGAGGATGCCAAGATCGATATCGGTTTTCATAGGTCCCCAAAAACGAAAAAGCCCCGCACGACCCTCCGGCAGGAAAAGTCGAAACGGGGCCTGATTGCCCAGCGGTCTTGCCGCTTGTGTCTCAAGCTAAGGCGAAGCCGCGCGTGACTGTCCACGATTCTGCACAACTTAATCTCTTCGGAGTCGCCAAATTGGGGTTTTCGCCCAATTTTTAGGCAAATTTCGCGAAGTAAGTGGAAAAGCCCTGATCAGGCGACCTCTGCAATCGCCAGATCGGCCATCTGAATGATTGCGTCGCGCTTGCTGGCCACGGCAATGAATCGGCCGTTGTGACAGAATTTCGCACCGGGAACGCCCGATGCCCCCTCCAGCGCCGCGTCCGTCAGACCCGCCCAGGCTTCCGGCAGGTCGGCCCGCGTGTCGAAGGTGTCGTCGCCGGTTCGGATCGTGGTCAGAACCTTTGACCGCGGTTCCTTCGGGCCGGTTTTCAGATCCTCGACCGTCGCCCGCTTCCGCCACTTCGCAACCGTCTTGGGATTGATCCCTAACTCCCGGCTCAGTTCCGAGAGCGAAGCTTGCGATCGCTGTATTCAGCTCTGACGGCGTGCGTGGTCGTAGCGCTGCCGTGACGAACCTGTCCCATAGTGCTTCCTTCCATTCCTGAGAATGGATCACACCATCAAACCGTGTGATCAAAAACCTAAGGTTTAACGACACATAATTGTTCTACCGACAATGAATCGAAAAGCCGTATAGGGCGCGTCCCGAAGGGTTCATGGGAAAATGCCGCTCCTCAGAAGATGGATCGAATGATGCCCTTTAAGCGTTGTGTTCCGAGCATTCTCGATGATTGGAGATACAATGGCACAGCGCGCACTCTGGAAAGGTCAGCTTCGGCTGTCGCTCGTCTCAATCCCGGTCGAACTCTACGCCGCCCACGATTCCTCACGGTGGGCAATCTCAAGGTCGTGCTGCAAGGGCACCGGATGCGGGGGGCCTGGGCGCTTGTGCGGATGAAGCCGCGCAAAGGCGAGAAGCGCGAGAACTGGTTGCTGATCAAGGAGCGGGATGCCCTCGCCTCGGATGAGCCTGACGGCCTGACGGCGACACAGAAGGTGTCGGTGCGCACTGGACGCACGATGAACGAAATCGCACGCGGAGCGAAGTTTAAGCCCGCGGCAACGAAAAAACGAGACGGAAAGCGCCCACCATTTCGCAAGGTCCAGCTGGCCACGCTCGCCGAGACTGCGCCCGAAGGCGACGACTGGATCCATGAAACAAAATTCGACGGATATCGCTGCCTTGCCTCCCTTGGCAAGGGTGGGACGCGCCTGTTCACGCGCAGTGGAAACGACTGGACCAATAAGTTCGCGGCGCTGGACGGGGCCTTCGACACGCTGCCCTGCGCGTCGGCATTGATCGACGGCGAGGTGATGGCCGCCCGGATCAGTGGCACGGCATTCTCATCCCTACAGGACGCCCTGAACATCGGCGATCCGTTGGTATTTTACGCATTCGACCTCCTGTCCCTCGACGGCGCCGATCTGGCGAAACTTCCTCAGACCGCTCGGCGTGAAGCACTTACGAAACTGATGGCTGGAATGCCGGAGGGTGGCACCTTGCGGATGAGCCAGCATGTGCAGGGCCATGGACCCGAAGTCTTTGCCGCAGCCTGCGAGGCGGGGGCCGAGGGCATTATCAGTAAACGTTGCGACGCGCCTTATCGTGGTGCGCGCACCAAGGCGTGGCGCAAGCAGAAATGCACCAAACGGCAGGAGTTTGTGGTGGGGGGCCTGTCGCCGTCAGAGAAGCGGGGACGGCCGTTCGCGTCGCTTTTGCTGGGCGAGTTTGGTCCTGACGGGCTGCGTTATCGAGGTCGGGTCGGCACCGGGTTCACCGATGCCGATTTCGACCGGCTGGAGAAGACGCTGAAAGCCCGCAAGACGAGTCCATTCATCGACGTGCCTGCCAATATTGCCCGTGCGGCGACATGGGTAACGCCCAAAGCCGTTGTCGAGATAGACTTTGCCGAATTCACCGCCGACGGCCACATTCGCCACGGCACCTATCTGGGGCTGCGTGAGGATAAGGAGGCCGCCACCGTGACAATTGAGCAACCGGAAACGGATTCACCCGTCGTGGCTGGCGTGAAGATCAGCAACCCTGACCGACGGGTGTTCGGCGATGCCGGTTTCACCAAACTGGATGTCGCGCGGTATTATGAGCGGGCAGGCGAACGTTTGACTGAAATAGCAGGCCACCGACCTCTTTCTCTTTTACGCTGTCCCGGTGGCCTGGAAGAAGCGTGTTTCTTTCAAAAGCACGGCCACGGTGCGATGCCTGCCGCACTCCAACGCATCGCCATCGAGGAAAGTAACGGCGAGACTGCCGATTATCTTTACGCAACGCGCGCCGAATCCTTCGTCGCCGCGGCGCAGATGGGCACAGTCGAGTTTCACATTCAGGGGGCGCGCACCGATCGGCTCGACCGGCCAGACCGGCTCGTCTTCGATCTCGACCCAGACGAAGGACTCGGGTGGGACGATGTGCGGCAAACTGCATTGGACCTGCGCGGCTGGCTGTCCGATCTCGCGCTGGAAAGCGGGGCGATGGTGACCGGCGGGAAGGGCGTCCACGTCTGGGTGCCGCTGCGCCGCACCCAAGGTTGGGACGCGGTGCGCGGGTTCGCCAAGACACTGGCACATGTTTTGGAGGAGAAGGAGCCGAAGCGCTTTACCGCCTCGATGTCGAAAGCGCGGCGCAAGGGCCGGATTTTCATCGACTGGCTGCGCAACGAGCGCGGTGCGACGGCCGTAGCACCCTGGTCCCTGCGCGCCCGTGCTGGGGCGCCGGTGGCGGTGCCGGTCGGATGGGACGAGCTGGCGAATTTGAAGGGCGCGGCCACGTTTACTTTGGCCAACATCGACACTCGGCTCGCTGCGCCCTGTCCCTATCTCAAGCAGGCAAACAGTCTCCACACTCTCGATGCCGACACGGCGACGCGGCTTCAGGACTGGATCGACAGTTAATCCGCCTCGCTTTCCGGCAATACCGCGACTGTCCAGGCTGTGCCGTCACAATGTCGGCAGGCGACAGGTGTTTTGACAGCGACCTCGATGAGTGTCTGCATCCGCAGCAGGCCATCGATGTATCTTCCCTACCTCTGAGCCAGGTCCGCACATCGCGGGGGCAAATACATCCCATGCAGTTTCGATCGCAATCCGGGTCGGGGTGGTCTGGCCCAAAAGAAGCTGAAACGCCCGGATGACTAGAGATAGGCATGCCTCACTTCATCCAGGTTGACATAGCCTTGCTCCCGCAAGCTTTCGAACAACTCACTCTTGCCGATTTTACTATCACGCAAGGCCTGCATGTTAATCACGCCTTCGCGGACGATCTCGGCCGTCACCCCGGCACCTCGGGGTAGAACATTGCATCGCCGACGGCAGAACCCAGGGCGATAACGAGCAGGAACTCGACGGTCGACATCTGCGCGATGCCCCGCCCGCCGACCCACCGGATCAGCAGCAATGAATACGCATAAATCACATAAGGCTCTCGGCGAGATACCATGTCGGCTGCCCGGCAAACGCCGGAAAGTCGGGGCTTTGCGGTTGCGATCCCTGGCCATGGCAACTTTGGCAGGACGGGATCCCGGCCTCTGCGATGCCGTCGAGGGCAATGCGTTAGCCAAGGGCCAGCAGCGCCTCGGGCGTGGAGGGCGTCCCGCCGGGAGCGGCCATCGGTACCGTGGCATAGCCAAGATCGGTGTCGCCCTCGAGAATCTCGGCCGCGTCCTGTGGAGTGTCGAGCGGAGGACCAGCGGGCAGGTGGCGATGCCTCTGCGTCCCTGTCGGCACCCGCGTCGGGGCCGGGTTCCGGCACGGGGCCGGGCTGTCGGGCAAAGTATCCGGCAAGTTCAGCGAGGGTCTGCGCATCATAACGGCTTGCGGGAGGCTGCATGAAGCCGCTTTCACGCCTGCCTTGCGCGAAGGCTGTAAGGTCGCGGAGAGATAGGGCGCGGGCTGAAGCGAGGCGATTTCGGCGGCGAGACTGCGGCGCAGCTCGAACGCCTGCCGCGCCACAAGAAGTGCTGCGAACACGCCTTCCGCGCCCAATGGCTTCATCAACAGCGCATCCGCCCCTATCCGCGAGGCCCATTCCAGGCGACCCGGTGCCTCCGAGCCGACCAGCGCAATCATCGGCATCGGCGCCTCGCCAGGGGCCCAGGGGAACTGCTCGTCGTGGCCAAGGTCCACATCATAGAGAACCACATTCGCCTGAATGGCGGCAGACGGCAGGTCGGGCCAGGCCGTCTCAACACTCAGGCCGATGGCCCGCAACTGCCGCAATAGAAGCTGCAACCGCTCATGATCGGGATGCAGAACAATGGCCTGCGCACCGTCCAGACCAGTGATATCAATCCCGGGCATCATGCGCGCACCACCGACAGGCGCGGCCCGTCCAGTTGCGGATGCCGCATGGGCCGAGTCATGTAGGGATCGGGCCGAATATCGCGCCAATCGGCCAGTACGTCGAAGGTGCCGTTGCGCACCTGCGCGATTTTCACATCCAGCGTGCAATGGTGCGTTGCCGGATCGATCCCGTAGTTCGCGCCGTGCTCGGCGATGAAGTCATCGAAGGGGCCGGCCTGCTCCTCGACCGACATGTCGGACAGGACCGCCGCAAGCGTCAGGACGGATCGATAGGCTGTCAGTTCCAGCGACGATCCGCGACCCGCCAGCTGCACTTGGTCGCTGAACGAGGGGCCAACGGCAATCAGCCCTTCTGCCGCCGCGCCCAGAAGGGGCAGTTCCGCTTCCGTCAGGTTGCACGACAGCACCGGGCAGGTCTCGGGCAGGAAGTAGGCGTCGCGTGCGCCCAGCGCCCGGTACGCCCTAAGAAACGCGTAAGACGATGCTCCGACTAGCGAATTCAGGATGAACCGTGGCCGCGTCACCTCGATCTCCTTGATCAGGCCCGCCACGTCCTCGTCCCCCAGTGGCAGGAACCGCTCGCCAAAGACTTTGCCCCCGGCCGCCTCGACCTGGTGTCGGGCAAAGCGGCACGTTTCCCAACCCCAGATGTAGTTTGACCCGATCAGAAACGCGGCCGTGCCATATTCCCGCATGGCCCAGCTGAGGATCGGCAGGATGTTTTGATTGGTGCAGGCGTGGGAATAGACGACGCGGGCATCCCTCAGGCGGAATCTGGCCCTGCATGGTGGCGTTGGTGAAGCGGGGCGTTGACGACACGCCGCTGGCCATCCACCGCACATTCCTCGCCCGAGACGGTAAGGGCAAGGCGCCGGTCGAACCTGAAAAGATGATGCTCGGACCGTGCCGAGGCGGTGCGGTTCGCTTGGGCGATCCCAACGAAGTCCTGATGATCGGTGAAGGCATCGAGACCTGTCTCGCGGCTATGCAGACGACCGGACATCCGGCCTGGGCTGCGCTTTCAACCTCCGGGCTGCGGGCGCTCGATCTGCCAGATTGGGTGCGCGACGTGATCGTTCTGGCCGATGGCGACGATCCCGGCGAAGCGGCAGCGCGTGACTGCGCTATGCGCTGGATGCGGCAGGGGCGGCGGGTGCGCATCGCCCGGCCTCCACGTGGTCTGGATTTCAACGATATTTTGCTCGGCCGCGCACCTGGCATCGAGGAGGGCGCGCAATGAGTGAAGATGTTGAAGGCGAGGACCTGAACCCCATCCTCGACGCGATACACGCGGCCGAGGAAATTCCCGATCCGCTTGACGGTCTGGTCGAGAAATCCACTGAAGATCCCGGCGCGGCATTCACACCTGAGGTTCTGGAGCGGCTCGCAGCCCTCAAGGCGGAGGATCGCGCTTCATTCGAAGCCCTGCGCGCGAAGCTCAAGAAAGCTGGTTGCCGGGTGACCGCGCTCGACGAGGCCATGGCTGAGGAAAGCGGGGATGGCGGGCGCGGTCCGACGCAGGCCGACATCCTGATCGACCTTGCGGGCGCGGCCGAACTGTTCCATTCGGCGGACGGAACGGCCTTTGCCGACCTCACGATCAACGATCATCGCGAAACCTGGCCGGTGCGCACGAAGGGCTTTCGCCGCTGGCTGGCGCGGCAGTTCTACGAGCAAACCGGCGGCGCGCCAAGCTCAGAGGCGCTGCAATCGGCGCTCAACGTGATCGAGGCGAAGGCGCATTTTGACGGACCGGAACGGCCGGTGTTCATCCGCGTCGGCGGCCTGGATGGGCGGCTCTACCTCGATCTCGGCGACGAGGCTTGGCGGGCGGTGGAAATAGACGCCACAGGCTGGCGGGTGATCGACGAACCGCCAGTGCGATTCCGGCGCGCGGCTGGCATGCAGCCTTTGGTCTTCCCGGCGCCCGGCGGATCGATCGAGGCATTGCGCGCCTTTCTGAACGTCCAGTCCGATCAAGATTTTGTCTTGGTGGTAGCCTGGGCGCTCGCCGTCCTGCGCAATAAAGGACCCTATCCGGCGCTCGTTCTGTCGGGCGAGCAGGGTTCGGCGAAATCAACTTTCTCGGCAATCCTGCGGGCTCTACTCGATCCCAACACCGCACCATTGCGCGCCCTGCCGCGCGAGGATCGCGACCTATTCATCGCAGCCAGCAACGGCCATGTGCTGGCCTTCGACAACGTGTCGGGCCTGCCTGCGTGGATTTCGGACACGCTCTGCCGATTGGCCACCGGCGGCGGCTTCGCCGTGCGCCAACTATACACCGACCAGGATGAGGTGCTGTTCGACGCCGCACGCCCGGTGATCCTCAACGGCATCGAGGACATCGTGACCCGGCCTGACCTTGCCGACCGCGTGGTGTTCCTCACGCTTGAGCCAATCCCCGAAGAACGCCGTCGACCGGAGGCGGAATTGTGGGCGGCCTTCGAGGCGGAACGCGCGCGTCTCCTCGGCGTCCTGCTTGATGCCGTGGTGGAGGGCTTGAAGCGCCTTCCCCACACCCATCTGCCAAGGTTGCCGCGCATGGCCGACTTCGCATTGTGGGCTTCAGCCTGCGAGACCGCGATCTGGCCTGCGGGCACATTCTGGTCAGCCTATTGCGGGAACCGGGACGAGGCCGTCGAGGGTGTCATAGACGCCGATCCGGTCGCCGCTGCCGCGCGCGCCGTCATGCTGGAGCGGACGGAGTGGACGGGAACCGCCTCGGACCTTCTGGGCGCCCTTGGAGAAGCGGCGGGCGAGCGCATCGCCAAATCCAAGACGTGGCCAGACAGTCCCCGCGCGCTTTCGGGACGGCTACGCCGTGCTGCCACCTTCCTGCGCAAGATCGGCATCGAGGTGTCATTCGAGCGCGAAGGCCGGGCGCGCACCCGTGTCATCCGCATCACCGCCGCAGGCGCGGAATCGGTGCCGGAACGCGGCGGGGCGCAACCGTCCGCGCCGTCCGCACCGTCCGCGCCAAGGCCGAAATCCGTTCCTGACAACGGCTTC
Organism: Jannaschia sp. L-14R; assembly: GCF_056857695.1. Lineage (NCBI taxonomy): Bacteria > Pseudomonadati > Pseudomonadota > Alphaproteobacteria > Rhodobacterales > Roseobacteraceae > Jannaschia > Jannaschia sp. L-14R. The sequence continues at coordinate 263,669 of NZ_JBSXNP010000008.1, read as the reverse complement.
GGGGCGCCCGACCTGCGGACGATCGCCAACGACGCGGACGGTTGCGCGCACGGAAAGGTCGATAGCGTCCGCGGTAACCCTCTGAAATCCAATGGCCGGGACGATGCAGACGGTGCGGACGCAAACCGCGCTGCTCATTCCGGGCCGGACAAAATAGCAGCCACCAGCTGGAGGGCACGGCTATGAGCGCCGCAAACGCCTTGTCGAAGCGGCCGAGATCCCCGGTCTCGGCCATCACGGTGACGGCCGAGATGAAGCTGACACCGCGCATCGCCTGGATGGCCTCGACGACGGGCGCCAGCGACCAGGTGGGAACGAGCGTGCGGATCTGATCCTCGATGCGCGCGAGCCGGGTCGCGGCGTCGTCGACCGCGTGAATGTATTCCTGCAGCACGATCTGATGGGCGGGGTGCTGGAAACGCAGGCCCGACAGCCAGACGCGGTGCTTCTTCGTCCAGTTGCACCCGGCGCGGAACACCCGGTCGTGGCGCAAGAGGAAGCCCGAGAGCTGCTGGCGCGCCCGGCGCAGGCTCTCCATCGCGGCGGTGCGGGCGCGGACCAGATCGCGCATCGCCTCGTGGCCCTCGTCCGGCACCCAGACCGGCGTCAACTCGCCCGCACGGTGCAGCCGCGCCAGCAGCACGGCGTCGCGCCGGTCGGTCTTGACCCGGTCGCCGGGGCGCGAGGGCGTCTTCGACGGCGCGACCAGCTCGCAGTCGTGGCCCATCTCGGTCAGCTGGCGGTGGATGCCGTAGCCGCAGGGGCCGGCCTCGTAACAGAAATGCAGTGCGCAGTGCGCCTTGCTCAGCCTCTTCACCAGCTTGCGGATCGACTCGCGCGTGTTCTCGATCTCGCCGAGATAGCGCACCTCGCCGCCGCGGCGGTCCTCGGCGACCGCCACGGCGATCGTCTCTTTGTGCACGTCCAGACCGACGAATGCTGTATCCTCTCCCATGGTTCGTCTCCTCGTGTATGGGGCTCTGCTCCGTGCCATACGGGAAATCCCCGGCATAACACGACGGAGACGGGCCACCCCGAAACGAACATTGGGTCCTTCCTGGCGACATTCCTATGCTGGCGGGCGAAGCGCGGAACATCGCCAGCGACTGGCTTCCTTTTTTGGGAATCCACCAGAATCCGGAATCCAGCCTGTCCACGCTGGACGATCTCGGTTGATTGCACTGCAATCAGCGCCTAATCTCACACGAAGCCGATGGAGGGCATCATGGCCAGCATCACGATTCGAAATCTCGACGACACGTTGAAGCGCAGTCTGCGCATCCGCGCGGCCGAGCACGGCCGCTCGATGGAAGAGGAGGCGCGGGAAATCCTGCGCCAGGCAGTCGGCAGACGGGCGCCGCCCGAAAACCTTGGTGAAGCCATTCATCGCCGCTTTGCAGCCCTGGGCGGAGTGGACCTCGATCTGCCGCCCCGCGAGCCGATGCCCGAGCCCCCGCGCTTCGATTGATGCAGGCAGCCATGATCCTGATCGACACCAATGTCATCTCCGAGCTTATGCGGTCGAAACCCGCCCCGGCCGTGCTGGACTGGTTCGGCCATCAAGACGCCGCCGCCCTTCATCTCAGCGCGGTGGGGGAGGCCGAGTTGCGGCGTGGTGCGGTGATCCTGCCGGAGGGCAAGCGCCGCGAGCGCCTGATTGCAGAGATCGACGCCATGGTCGGCGAAGACTTCGCGGGACGGGTGCTGCCGTTCGACAGCGCCGCGGCAAAAGCCTTCGCCGACATCTTCGCCGACCGCCGCGCCGCGGGTCGGCCGATCAGCTTTCCTGACTGCCAGATTGCGGCCATAGCCCGCGCCTGCGGTGCTGCCATGGCAACCCGGAACGTCGGCGATTTCGCGGGCTGCGGTGTCGAGGTGATCGATCCATGGCAGCATTCGGAGGGCGGCTGACCGGCATGGACAAGCGAAGCCTCACCGAACGCGACATCTGCACCAAGTTCATCCTGCCGGCCGTCAAACGCGCCGGCTGGGACGAGATGGTGCAAGTTCGGGAGGAGGTCTATTTCACCAAGGGCCGCATCATCGTGCGCGGCAAGCTGGTGACACGCGGCAAGGCGAAGAAGGCCGACTTCGTTCTCTACTACAAGCCGAACATTCCGATCGCGCTGATTGAGGCGAAAGACAACTCTCACAGTGTCGGTGACGGCATGCAGCAGGCGCTCGACTATGCAGAAACGCTGAAGATCCCTTTCGTCTTCAGCTCGAACGGTGACGGTTTCGTATTCCATGACCGCACCGGCGCCAGCACGCCGCGCGAGTCGAACCTCGGCCTCGACGCCTTCCCTTCACCCGCCGATCTGTGGGCGCGCTTTCGCTGCTGGAAGGGACTGGACGGCGCATCCGAGGAGATCGTTCTTCAGGACTACCACGATGACGGCAGCGGAAAGGAGCCGCGTTACTATCAGGTCAACGCGGTCAACGCGGCGATCGAGGCCATCGCCAAGGGACAGGACCGGGTTCTGCTGGTCATGGCGACCGGCACGGGCAAGACCTACACGGCATTCCAGATCATCTGGCGGCTGTGGAAATCGCGGCGCTGGAACCCCGAAGGCAACAAGCGCGTCCTGTTCCTCGCCGACCGTAATGTGCTGATCGACCAGACGATGGTGAACGACTTCCGCCCCTTTGGCGCGGCAATGGCAAAGCTTTCAACCAATGCCAAGACCATCGAACGGCAGGACGGCACCTCGGTCGACCTGACGCTGGCGCTCGACAGGAAACGGCGCATCGACACCGCCTTCGAGGTCTATCTCGGCCTCTATCAGGCGATCACCGGGCCGGAAGAGCGCCAGAAGCTGTTCAAGGAGTTCTCGAAGGACTTCTTCGATCTGATCGTGATCGACGAATGCCATCGCGGCAGCGCCGCCGAGGATTCCGCCTGGCGTGAAATCCTGACCCATTTTTCCGGTGCGACGCAGATCGGCCTGACCGCCACGCCGAAGGAGACGGAATATGTCTCCAACACGGAATATTTCGGCGAGCCTGTATTCACCTATTCGCTGAAGCAGGGGATCAGCGACGGATTTCTGGCTCCCTACAAGGTCATCAAAGTTCACATCGACCGTGACGTAGAAGGCTACCGGCCCGAGAAAGGCCAGCTGGACCGCGACGGCAACGAGGTCGAGGACCGCATCTACAACGCCAAGGATTTCGACCGCACGCTGGTTCTGGACGACCGCACCCTTCTGACGGCGAAGAAGATCACGGCCTTCCTCAAGGAAAGCGGCGACCGCTACCAGAAGACCATCGTGTTCTGCGTCGATCAGGAACACGCAGCCCGCATGCGTCAGGCGCTGATCAACGAGAACTCCGATCTGGTGACCGAGAACGCGCGCTACGTCATGCGCATCACCGGCAGCGACAAGGAGGGCCAGGACCAGCTTGGCAACTTCATCGACCCGGAATCGAAGTGGCCCGTCTTGGTCACGACCTCACGCCTGCTGTCCACCGGCGTTGATGCGCAGACCTGCCGCCTGATCGTGCTCGACCGTGAAATCGGCTCGATGACCGAGTTCAAGCAGATCGTCGGGCGCGGCACCCGCGTGCACGAGGACACCAGGAAGTTCTATTTCACGCTGATCGATTTCCGTGGCGCGACAGCGCATTTCGCTGACCCGGACTTCGACGGCGATCCCGTGCAGATCTACTCGCCAGGCGCGGATGACCCGATGACGCCGCCCGACGAGGAACCAGCAACGCCCGAGGGCGAGGACGCGATCCCGCCGACGCCGGGTGAGGACGAGACCATCGTCGATCAGCCCGGCCTGCCGCTGCCGACGGGCGATCCCGTGCGCAAGATCTACGTCGATGGCGTCGGCGCCCGCATCATCGCCGAGCGGGTGGAATACCTCGACGAGAACGGCAAGCTTGTCACCGAATCTCTGCGCGATTTCACCAAGAACGCCCTGAGGAAACGTTTCGCCAGCCTCGACGAGTTTCTGAAACGCTGGAACGCCGCCGAGCGCAAGCAGGCCATCGTCGAGGAACTGGAGGCCGAAGGTTTAGCCCTCGATGCCATCGCTGACGAGCTTGGCAAGAATCTCGATCCGTTCGACCTGATCTGCCATGTCGCCTTCGACGCCAAGCCCCTCACGCGCCGCGAACGGGCCGAGAACGTGAAGAAGCGTGACGTGTTCACCAAGTACGGGCCGCAAGCTCGCGCGGTCCTCGATGCCCTGCTGGAGAAGTACCGCGACGAGGGCGTGCTCAATCTCGACGACGCTAATGTGCTGAAGGTGACCCCCTTCACCGACATGGGCAGCGTCGTTCAACTCATCAACGCGTTCGGCGGCAAGGCGGGCTTCGAGAAGGCCGTCCACGAGTTGCAGGACGCGCTTTACCAGGAGACCGCCTGAACCATGATCGTCCGCACCACCGTCAAATCCATTCAGGACATCATGCGCCAGGACGTCGGCGTCGATGGCGATGCCCAGCGCATCAGCCAGCTCACCTGGCTGTTCTTTCTCAAGATCATCGACGATCAGGATCAGGAACTCGAAATCACGCGCGACGACTACCGCTCGCCCATCCCCGAGCGTTTCCAGTGGCGCAACTGGGCGGCAGATCCCGAAGGGATCACTGGACAGGCCATGCTCGATTTCGTCAACGACGAGCTGTTTCCGGCCCTAAAGGGCCTCCAGGTCTCGGCCAAACCGGGTGACCGCCGCCGCGTCGTGCGCGACGTGTTTGAAGATGCCTACAACTACATGAAATCCGGCCAGCTGCTTCGGCAGGTCGTAAACAAGATCAATCAGGTTGATTTCAACAACCTCGACGAACGTCGCCACTTCGGCGAGTTCTACGAGCAGTTGCTCAACGACCTGCAGTCGGCAGGCAATGCGGGCGAATACTACACGCCCCGCGCCATCACCTCCTTCATGGTCCAGATGATCGACCCGCATCCGGGCGAGACGTTGTTCGACCCAGCTTGCGGCACAGGCGGCTTCCTGACCTGCGCCATACGCCACATGGAGGAGAATTACGTCCGCACGCCTGCGCAGCGCGAGACGATGCAGGCAGGGTTGCACGCTGTCGAGAAAAAGCAGCTTCCCCACATGCTCTGCGTCACCAACATGCTGCTGCACGGCATCGAGGACCCGTCCTTCGTGCGCCACGACAACACGCTGGCCCGCCCCTACATCAGCTACACCGCATCCGACCGGGTGGACATCGTGCTGACCAACCCGCCCTTCGGCGGGCGCGAGGAGGACGGGATCGAGTCCAACTTCCCGCAGCACTTCCGCACCCGCGAGACCGCCGACCTCTTCCTCGCCCTGATCATCCGCCTGCTGAAACCCGGCGGCCGCGCGGCGGTGGTCCTGCCCGACGGCTCGCTCTTCGGCGAGGGCGTCAAGACCCGGCTCAAGGAGCATCTGATGGAGGAATGCAACCTCCACACCATCGTGCGCCTGCCGAACTCGGTCTTCCGCCCCTACGCCTCGATCGGCACGAACCTGCTGTTCTTCGAAAAGGGCGCGCCCACGCAGGACATCTGGTTCTGGGAGCACCGGGTGCCCGAGGGGCAGAAGGCCTATTCCATGACCCGGCCCATCCGGCTGGAGCATCTGGCCGACTGCGCCGCCTGGTGGGGCGGGCCGCGCCGCGAGGGGCGACAGGAGTCCGAGCGCGCCTGGAAGGTCAGCGCGGAGGACGTGAAGGCCCGCGGCTACAACCTCGACATCAAGAACCCGCACACCGTGGCCGAGGATCACGGCGACCCCGAGACGCTGCTGGAGGATCTGACGAATGCCGAGGCCGAGGTAGCGGCGATCCGCGACCAGCTGAAGGCAATCCTGTCCGAGGCGCTCGCAAGATGAACGCGGAACGGCTGCTTGCCCTCTACGAGAAGGTGGCCGAGGCGCCCGACGCCGTGCCCCGCCTGCGCCGCTTCGTGCTGGTCCTCGCTGTGCGGGGGAAGCTGGTGCCGCAGGAGGCGGGCGACGAACCGGCGTCGGAATTGCTGAAGCGGATCGCGGCGGAAAAGGCGCGGCTGGTGAAGGCGGGGGAGATCAAGCGACCGAAACCCGTTGACCCAGTGGCCGCAGGCGAAATGGCGTTCCCAACTCCACCGGGATGGACTTGGACCCGCCTCGCAGACATCGCCGTTTGCCTCGACTACATGCGCAAACCGATCAACGGCACCGAACGAGATATGCGGATCGAGGGAAAGTCAGAAGACGAGCTTTTTCCCTACTACGGCGCGACCCAGCAACAAGGCTGGATCGACGACTACCTCTTCGACGAGGAACTGGTTCTTCTGGGCGAAGATGGCGTGCCGTTTTTCGACCCATTCCGATCAAAGGCTTACATCATAAGCGGCAAGACCTGGGTGAACAACCATGCCCACGTCTTCAAGGGGATCCTGATCTCGCATCAGTTCCTCGCGCAGTATTTGAACGTCTTTGATTACACTGGGAGGGTTGTCGGTGCGACGCGCTCGAAGCTGAACCAAGCCCGAGCCGTCGATATTCCTGTCCCACTCCCACCCCTCGCCGAGCAGCGGCGGATCGTGGCGAAGGTGGAGGAGCTGATGGCGCTGCTGGACCGGCTGGAGGCGGCCCGCACCGCGCGCGAGGCCACCCGCGACCGGCTGACCGCCGCCAGCCTCGCCCGGCTGACTTCCTCTGATACGGGGCCCGACACCGACGCGGCCGACTTCCCGGCCAACGCCCGCTTCGCCCTCGCCACGCTCCCCGCCCTCACCACCCGCCCCGACCAGATCAAACCCCTCCGCCAGACCATCCTCAACCTCGCCGTCCGCGGCAAACTGGTGGACCAGGACCCGACCGACGAACCGGCGTCGGAGTTGTTGAAACGGATTGAGTCAGAGAAGGCGGCCAGCGGGAAGCGGCAGAAGGAGCTGCCTGAAATCGACGCCGAAGAGTTGGGCGAACTTCCACCAAACTGGTCAGCGGTGCCCTTGATCGCGCTCGGTGAGTGGGCGATCGGCTCGGGCTTCCCAAAGAATGAGCAGGGTGAGACGGATGGGCCTTACTTCTTCCTGAAGGTAAGCGACATGAACCTTCCGGAAAACGAGAAGTTCATCACAACGGCCAACAACACCATTGACGATGAAGCGGCCAAGCGGATGCGCGCGGCAATTCATCCACCCGGCACAATCATTTTCCCCAAGATCGGCGGAGCCATCGCGACCAACAAGAGGCGCATCCTCACGCGTGGCTCGGCAATCGACAACAACTGCTTGGGGATCACGTTTGCCACCGACATTGTTGTCGAATGGGCCTACCTTCTCATGACCACGCTGGACTTCACGCGCTACCAGGCCGGCACAGCGGTGCCGGCGCTGCAACAGGGAACCCTCGCAGCGATCCCCATTGCTCTCCCACCCCTCGCCGAACAACACCGCATCGTGGCCAAGGTCGATGCCCTCATGGCCCTCTGCGACCGGCTGGAGGCCGCCCTCACCACCACCGACACCACCCGCGCCCACCTCCTCGAAGCCCTCCTCCACGAGGCGCTGGACCCCGCCGTCGCAGCGATGGAGGCGGCGGAATGAGTCGGCTCACCTACGATCCCGAAATCCACTATTCGAGCCGCGATTTTCCAAAAGGCTTGGTCAAAAGATACGGAAACCTCACTACGACGTGGGATGAATTGCTCTGGGCCGCCATTACGATAGGACGGCCAAACACGGCGTATGTCTTCCAGCATGAAGAGGCTTCGCTCCACGAGGCGCTCTTCCGGCTCTCGCTCGTCAGAATGGCACTGGAACAAGGACCTTACAGCCACCGCTTCCGACGGACCGATGCGTTCCGGGCGCTAGACCCCACGGAGAAAGGGGCGGTCAGCTATTTCCTCGGGATGGCGGTTTGCAAGCTGTTTGCCAGCAGATTGCTGAACACGCCCTGGCTTTTGCATCTCGATGCCTTCCGCGACCAATACAACGCCCAGAACCTCGGACGATCCCGCCCAGATCTCATTGGGCAAGATGCGAGTGGCGCGTGGCACGCGTTTGAGACAAAGGGCCGTTCAAGCTTGCCGAGTGCAAAAGACAAGCAGAAAGCCAAGGATCAAGCGGAGCGGCTCGTTTCCGTCAATGGTTCTGCCTGCACACTGCACATCGGATCATTTGCCTTCTTTCGTGGGGATGAGTTGGAGTTCTACTGGCGCGATCCTGAGCCGGAAGAACCTGAGAAGCTGGAACCGATTGAGATTAGCGTCGCTGATGAAGATTGGACATACTACTACGCGCCCGCACTAGCGTTGGCAGCTGAGGCGGAAAGCGAACTTTCTTCGGCCCAAGCTGAACAAATCGACCTGAAGGTCAAGATTCATCCAAAGGTTTATCCTCTGCTTCTTGAAGGTCGGTGGGCAGCGGCGCGCGCTCTTATTGCGGAACTACGGCAAACGCTCGAAGCCGAAGGTTTTCAGCCGGACGGTCTAAGCGTTGTCGCCGGTGACTCTTGGCGGCGTAGCTTCAAGGGGACGGAAGGCTGATGTGGGCGCTTAGAAGGAAGACTTTGAGATGACGGTTCGGCTGGTCGATGCGGGGTGGGGCGCGGAATTGACCGCAGCTTTGCGCGCGGACACCAGCGAATTTCGGTTTATCTGCCCGTTCATCAAGGCGGGCGCGCTTGACCGCCTTCTTTCCCTTGACCCCGCCAGCATTCAGGTCATCACCCGTTTCAACCTTGTCGACTTTGCTGATGGCGTAAGCGACATCGCGGCTCTGCGGATGCTGCTAGATGCCGGTGCGCAGGTGCGGGGCGTCCGGAAGCTCCACTCCAAGCTCTACCTGTTCGGGAACCGGGCGATTGTCACCTCGGCCAATCTCACGAAGGCGGCGTTGGACAGCAATCACGAGTTCGGCCTGGTGACCGATGATGCGCCTATCATCGCGACATGCCGGGCCTACTTCGACGATCTTTGGCAGCGCGGGGCAAGCAACCTTTCTCGCGGTCAGCTCAATGCATGGGAGGAAGTAGTCACTCGCCACCGCGCCTTGGGCGGACGGCCGAGCAGCCAGACCGGTCTCGGAGATTTTGGTGCCGATGCCGGTGGTGCCGGTCCGCCGCCGGTTCGGATGCCAACAGTAATGGCCGATGCGCGACAGGCCTTCGTAAAGTTTCTGGGGGAAGGCGACAATCGCGTGCCGCTGTCGTTCACCACTATCGAGGAAATCGAACGGGCGGGCTGCCACTGGGCTGTCGCCTATCCCGCCTCGAAGCGGCCAAGCGGCGTTGAGGAAGACGCCATCATTTTTATCGCAAGGCTGACCCGTGACCCGAACGATATTCGCATTTTCGGACGATCCGTCGGTATGAGGCATCAGCCGGGACGGGACGATGCAACGGCGGCCGACATCGCGCTTAGGCCGTGGAAGGAAAAATGGCCGCGATACATCCGCGTCCATCATGCTGAGTTTGTCGCCGGGAGGATGGAGAACGGCGTTTCCCTGAACGAATTGATGGACACGCTGGGCGCAGAATCGTTCGCCCCGACACAGCGCAATACGCTGCGCGGCGAAGGCAACACCGACCCGCGAAAGGCATACCGGCAACAGGCGGCCGTCGAGCTTTCAGCGGAGGGATTTTCCTGGCTCGGGGAACGGCTTCAGGCGGCGTTCGACGAACATGGCATGGTGCCCCAGGACACGCTCGATCAGCTGGACTGGCCGCTGCTGCCGGATGTCGCGCCAGAAGACGGTGGCTGACCATGGGCATCAACCTCGTCATCGCCGTCACCGACGGGGACTGGTTCGAGATGCTGCGGCGGCAGCCGGACCTCGGCGAGGTTAATTTCTGGGCGCCGTCGGCTGCCAACTTCCGCGCACTCCAGCCGGGCGAGCTGTTCCTGTTCAAACTGCATGCGCCGCGCAACGTGATCGTCGGCGGCGGCATCTTCGCCTACGCCAATGCGCTCCCGTGTTCGCTGGCCTGGGAAGCCTTTGGCCAGGCGAACGGGGCTCGATCGGCGCAAGAGATGCGCGCCCGGATCGCGCGATACCGACGGGCCGATCCGGGCGATCGGAGCGATTTCGAGATTGGCTGCCGTATCCTGACGCAGCCGTTCTTCTTCGCCGAGGCCGACTGGATTCCCGTCCCGCAAAGTTGGGCGCCGAATATTGTGTCTTTCAAGACCTACAATACCGGAGATGCGGATCGCTTGCGCGCGCTGCGGCTGCTCGGTGGTCGGCGAGATCAAGAAGCAGAAATACATCTACTACCACTGCACCGGCTACGCGGACAAATGCCGGGGCGAGCCCGCCTCCTGTCGCCGCAAGTATGTGCGCGAGGAGGTTCTGGAGCAGCAGTTCACGGCCATGCTTGGCCGGCTTCGGTTCGACGACGAGGTTCTGGACTGGGTGCGCGAGGCGCTGCACGCCAGCCATGCGGACGAACGCCACGAGCACGAGGAAGCGATCAAGCGGCTCCAGGCCGAGCACAGGCGGCTCGGCGAGCGGATCAGCGCCATGTATGTCGACAAGCTTGACGGCAAGATCGGGGGCGATTTCTTCGACAAGATGGCGGGCGAATGGCGAGAGGAACAGCGGCGCTTGCAGCGCGACATCGATCGCCACGAGGAGGCCGAGCAGTCCTACATGGACGAGGGCATCCGGATTCTCGAACTTGCCCGCAATGCTCAGGCGCTGTTCGAACGCCAGCCCGCCCGCGAAAAGCGCCGCCTGCTCAACTTCGTACTTTCGAACTGCTCTTGGGAGGATGGGGAGGTGGTCGCCACCTTCCGCCAACCCTTTGATCTCTTGGCGGAAACCACGGCCATTGCCGCCCGCTCAAGTGCGGGAAGCGGCCTCAATTCCTCAAAAAACGAGATTTGGCTGGGGCGGTAGGATTCGAACCTACGATCTTCAGTACCAAAAACTGTTGCCTTACCGCTTGGCCACGCCCCAACGTGCGGCGTGAAATAGTTGAGTGACCCTTGGGCCGCAAGCGGAAAATCCCGCTGTGCGTCCTCTTTCCGTCAGGTCCGCATCGTACGGATCAGCGACAGGATATCCGCCGCTGCTGCGGGGATGTTGGTGCCCGGTCCGAAGATCGCAGCCACGCCCGCAGCCTTGAGGAAATCATAGTCCTGCTGCGGGATCACACCGCCGCAGATGACGATAATTTCCCCTGCCCCGGCTTCGCGCAAAGCGGCGATCAGTTTGGGGGCAAGGGTCTTGTGCCCTGCAGCTTGCGAACTGATACCCACGACATGCACATCGTTATCGATGGCATCCTGCGCGGCCTCCTCGGGGGTCTGGAACAGGGGGCCGACGTCGACGTCAAATCCGATGTCGGCAAAGGCGGTGGCAATGACCTTGGCCCCGCGGTCGTGCCCGTCCTGCCCCATCTTGACGACCAGCATCCGGGGGCGGCGGCCTTCTTCTTCGGCGAAATCCTCGACATCCTTCTGGATCGCGGCAAAACCGGCGTCGCCCTCATAGGCCGCGCCATAAACCCCGGCCAGCGTCTTTACCTCGGCGCGGTGTCGGCCGAACGTGTTTTCCATCGCCATGCTTATCTCTCCTACGCTGGCACGATGGCGCGCGGCCTCGACCGCCGCTTCCAACAGGTTACCGCCTTCGCGCGCGCGCCGCTCGACTTCGGCCAGCGCTGTATCGCATGCGGGTTGGTCGCGACTGCCGCGGATGCGATCCAGTCGGGCGACCTGGCTTGCCCGCACGGCATCGTTGTCGATATCCATGATGTCGATCGGATCTTCCGTGTCGCGCCGGTACTTGTTGACGCCGACGATCACCTCGTCGCCCTTGTCGATCAGGGCCTGCCGGGTGGCAGCCGACTCCTCGATCCGCAACTTGGGCATACCGCTGGCGACCGCCTTGGTCATGCCACCCATTGCCTCGACTTCCTCGATCAGCTTCCATGCTGCCTCGGCCATGTCGTGCGTCAGCTTTTCGACATAGTAGCTTCCGCCCAACGGATCGACGACATGGGTTACGCCAGTTTCTTCTTGCAGAATCAACTGCGTATTCCGCGCGATCCGGCTGGAATTCTCGGTTGGCAGGGCAATCGCCTCGTCAAAGGAATTGGTGTGCAGCGACTGGGTGCCACCCAGTACGGCGGCCAGCGCTTCGTAGGCGGTGCGTACGACGTTGTTATAGGGGTCCTGCTCCTGCAGGCTGACACCGCTGGTCTGGCAATGCGTCCGAAGCATCGATGACTTGGGATTCTTCGGTTCGAATTCCGACATGATACGGTGCCACAGAAGACGTGCGGCGCGCAGCTTTGCCGCCTCCATGAAAATGTTCATGCCGATCGCGAAAAAGAACGATAACCGCCCGGCGAAGCGGTCCACGTCCATGCCGCGCGCGATGGCGGCACGGACGTATTCGCGCCCGTCGGCCAAGGTGAACGCCAGCTCCTGCACGAGGTTCGCGCCCGCTTCCTGCATGTGATAACCGGAGATGCTGATCGAGTTGAACCTCGGCATCTCGTCTGACGTATATTCGATGATATCCGCGATGATCCGCATCGAAGGCTCCGGGGGGTACACATAGGTGTTCCGCACCATGAACTCCTTGAGGATATCGTTCTGGATCGTGCCCGACAGGGCCGACCGGGGCACGCCCTGTTCTTCGCCTGCGACAATGAAACTGGCCAAAACCGGGATCACCGCGCCGTTCATCGTCATGCTGACCGATACCTGTTCCAGCGGGATGCCATCGAACAGGATCTTCATGTCCTCGACGCTGTCGATAGCCACGCCCGCCTTGCCTACATCACCCAGGACGCGGGGGTGATCGCTGTCGTATCCGCGGTGTGTCGCCAGATCGAAGGCGACCGACACGCCCTGCTGCCCGGCGGCCAGCGCCCGGCGATAGAAGGCGTTGGATTTCTCGGCCGTCGAAAAGCCCGCGTATTGCCGTATGGTCCAAGGACGACCTGCATACATCGTGGCCTTGACGCCGCGGGTGTAGGGTGCCTCGCCAGGAACGCTGCCCAGATGATCGACTTCCGCCAGATCGTCGGCGGTATAGACCGGCGACACGTCCAGACCTTCGAGGGTTTTCCACGTCAGGTCGTCGAGCGACCTGTTCCGCAGTTCGTTCTCAGCCTGCTGCGCCCATCTGGTCCTGTCGTCGGTCTGTTTTTCGGAAGGGGCCATGTCTCGATCTCCTGTCACGGAAAAGCACTTCTGCGAGGGCTTGGGAAGGCGTGACGATCCGCCCGCCCGCACCATCGCGCAGCCAGATCAGATCATCATCGTACCGACCGCGCAATTCGGCACGTTCGTCGGCGGTGAAGGGTGCATAGTGCCCAGCGACATGCGGCAGGACGGTCAGGCAGCCCTCGTCGCGCAGGCGCACCTGCAGATCGGCGCAGGAGGGCGCGGCGTTCAGAACCGGCGCAGTGCGCGTTTCCGGCATCGTTCCCGTCAGTTGCGCAAAGGCATCGGCGGGACGGGCAGCCATATCTTCATGCGTCCAGACCGTCAGACGCGCATCGGGCAACGCGTCGGCAACGTCGCAGACGACCTGCCGCCAGCCGCGCCGCGCCTTCAGCACGGCATCGATGGTGGCACGATCCGGGGGGGCGAACCCGCGCGTCATCAGGTGCGCGAACAGGCTGGTCCACCAGGCATCGGGGCTGCGGATCGACAGCGAGACGTGATCGACGCCCGGCAATACCGCGCCCAGACGCTCCATCCGCGCCGAGACTGTCGGGTACAGTCGGCCCAGAAGAAGATTTTCGCGCAAACTGCCCAGCATGTTGCAGTCTGACACGACAAGCCGGGAAATGCCGTCACCGGCCATCGTCGTCCGATGCATTGCGACCCGCCCGGCTGCGCGATGGGCCTGCAGGTCGCGATAGGCGCTGGCGCGTCCCGGATCGCCCATCACACCCGACAACAGGCCGCCATCGCGCGTTCGCCGTGGCCCCCAGACCGCGACACCGCGAGAGGCAAGTTGTTCCGCGTTACGCGACAGCAGGCGCTGTAGGGTCGACGTGCCCGTTCGATGCGCGCCGGGATGCAGCGTAATCGGGGGGGTGCGCGTCATTCGGGGCATGACAGTTCCTTTCATCATGGCCCCTCTTCTGCCGCAGGGTGTCCTGCTATCCGGTTAAGCGTTGCATTTGCAGCTAATTGGAATGATCTATCACGCAAATCCTTCGCCATGCGCCCTGTCATGCCTATATCTATGAAATCATAACGGACGAGACGCATGCGCCCCAGACTTCCCCGCCCGATCCTGACCGCAATGACGGCATTTTCCCTGCTGATGGCGGGCATTCCGGCGACTGCAGCCGAGGCGCAGTCCCTGCTGGAACGATGGGCCGAAGATCCGGGCCAGGTCTTCGACGCTGCCGACGTCGATCTTGCCGAATTGCAATGGATCGCGCGACCCGTCGTCGTCTTTGCCAATTCCCCCCGCGACCCGTCATTCGAGGACCAGATGGACGAACTGCTCGCCGAATTGCCCCGGTTGATCGAGCGGGACGTCATTCTGATCACCGACACCGACCCGTCCGCCGCGTCCGAGATTCGGACCAAACTGCGCCCGCGCGGCTTCATGCTTGTGCTGATTGGCAAGGACGGACAGATCAAATTGCGCAAACCCCTGCCCTGGACGGTGCGCGAGTTGTCTCGCTCCATCGACAAGATGCCGATCCGCCTACAAGAAATCGGCCGCAGTCGATAAAGGCCACCGGAGTTGCGGATTCGACGGATCGGCCCCATATTAAGGTCAATCGCAACCGGAGGGCGTGTCATGGAACGCGACGACAACGACATCCCGTTCAATCCCTACCCCGGCCTGCCGGGCCGGTCCGGTCCACGACCGGGTTATTGATCTGTTTCGAAAGCGCTTCGGCCTTGGCCGCGCCACCCTCGGCGTAGGCATTTATCGTCAACAGCAGGTTTCGCCCCATAACGAACGTGCGGTGCCGTAATTCCAGATAATCCTCGACCATCGCAATCCGGCGCGGCTGATCCAGTTGCTGGAACCTTTCGCCTCGCATGTCCTCGACCAGGGCGGCGATCGCTGCAACCTGACTGTAGAACGCGACCACGACGTCGATCGTCTGCCGGGGCAGAACGTCGATATGCTCCAACTGCGCGGTAAAGACACGATCATGCTGTTCGCGCGGGATGAACGGCGTGAAGGTCGGGTCATGCTCCATCCGCTCCAGCAGGGCCTGGCCCTGATCTTCGGCCTGCCCCTTGCCCCAGAGTGCCTCCCGCGTGTTCAGCACTTCCGCATAAAGCGCCTTGTGAAAATCGCGCGTGCGTTCCGCCTTGCGCGCCGCGCGCTCTATCTCGGCAAAGATGGCCGTGGCCAGCCAACCGGTTGCGATCACCAGTCCCGCGATCAGCGCCTGCCAAAGCCGTTCTTCCAAGACGACGACCTGCCCCAGCAGAACCAGCGGCAGACCAAGAAGGATCGCGATGGGCAGAAAGACGCGGATCAGGAACGACAGGATCACCCGGCGCGACGGGCCCGCGCCGCGACCCAGATACAAAGCCGCGTAAAGCACGCCTGCCAGAACCGCGATCAGGACCAGAAGCGGACCGAAACCTATGCGCAGCAGACCATCCAAGGCGTCACTCGAACTCCAGGATCACATCGTCCACGGCAAGGCTGTCGCCAGCCGACGCGTTGACCTTGGATACCCGGCCCTTCTTCTCGGCGCGCAGGATGTTCTCCATCTTCATCGCCTCGACCACGGCCAGCGCCTGACCCTCCTGCACCTCGTCGCCCTCGGAGACATCGACGCGCACGATCAGCCCCGGCATCGGGCACAGCAGCAGCTTCGAGGTATCGGGCGATGACTTTTCGGGCATCAGCGCGGCCAGTTCGGCCTGCCGCGGCGTGCGAACATGGACCTTCAGGTCTGCCCCCCGTGTGCGGATACGGAAGCCCTGGGTGATCTTCCCCACCTTCAGCACGATCACCTCGCCCCCGACCGACACGCGCGCAAGCGAGTCGCCCGGCGTCCACAGGCTCTCGCAGCGCAGGGTGGTGTCGCCGATGGTGACGTCCGCTCCGTTCCTGTCAGCCTGAATATGCGTATGGAACGTCTGACCGCCCAAGGATACGACCCAGTCAGCCCCAACCTTGCGTTCATGGTTGTCCATCCGCCCCGAGACCCGCGTCCGCCGGATTTCGGCCACGCGGTGCATCGCGGCACAGGCGGCGGCGATACGTTTCAGGTGATCCCCCGGCAGGGCGACACCGTCGAACCCATCGGGAAATTCCTCGGCGATGAAAGCGGTGGTCATTTCGCCCGCGATGAACTTCGGATGATCCATGACAGCGCTCAGGAACGGCAGGTTGTGGCCAATCCCCTCGACCTCGAAGCCGTCCAGCGCGTCGCGCATCGCCTGAATGGCCGCGGCCCGGTCCGGCCCCCATGTGCACAGCTTGGCAATCATCGGGTCGTAATACATGCTGATTTCGCCGCCCTCATAGACGCCGGTATCGTTGCGGACGACGTGCAGATCGGTCACGAGCTCTTCGGGCGGGCGATACCGCGTCAGTCGTCCGATGGACGGCAGGAACCCGCGATACGGATCTTCGGCATACAGACGGCTCTCCATTGCCCAGCCGGTCAGCTTGATGTCGTTCTGCGTCAGGCTCAGCTTTTCGCCATAGGCCACGCGGATCATCTGCTCGACCAGATCGACGCCGGTAATCAGCTCCGTCACGGGGTGTTCTACCTGCAAGCGCGTGTTCATCTCCAGGAAGTAGAAGTTGCGGTCGCCGTCCACGATGAACTCGACCGTGCCGGCACTGGCATAGCCCACCGCCTGCGCCAGCTTCAGCGACTGCTCACCCATGGCCTTGCGGGTGTCGGGATCAAGGAAGGGTGACGGCGCCTCCTCGATGACCTTCTGGTTGCGGCGCTGGATCGAACATTCCCGCTCGCCCAGATAGACACCGTTTCCATGAGTGTCGCAGAGCACCTGAATTTCGATGTGCCGCGGCTGCGTCACGAACTTCTCGATGAACATCCGGTCGTCGCCGAACGATGCCGCCGCCTCGTTCTTCGATGCCTGAAAGCCTTCGCGGACCTCGGATTCGTCCCATGCGATCCGCATGCCCTTGCCACCGCCCCCTGCGCTGGCCTTGAGCATCACCGGATAGCCGATCTCGCCGGAAATCCGGATTGCCTCGTCCGCATCCTCGATCAGACCCATATGGCCCGGCACTGTGCTGACGCCCGCCTCCTGGGCGATCTTCTTCGACGTTATCTTGTCGCCCATCGCTTCGATGGCACCGACCGGCGGGCCGATGAAAGCAACGCCCTCGGCTTCCAATGCCTGCGCGAACTTGGGGTTCTCTGACAGGAAGCCATAGCCCGGATGGACCGCTTCGGCCCCGGTCTGCCGGATCGCATCCATGATCTTGTCGATCACAATGTAGGACTGGTTGGCCTGCGGCGGTCCGATATGCACCGCTTCGTCCGCCATTCGCACATGCAGGGCGTTGCGGTCGGCATCGGAATAGACGGCCACCGTCTTGATGCCCATCCTCTGTGCCGTCTTGATGACGCGACAGGCGATCTCGCCCCGGTTCGCGATCAGGATTTTCTTGAACATGGTCCCTCCCCCTCCGGTCTGATGCCGGATTGAAAACACAAAGGGCTGCCCGGTCGAATGACCGGACAGCCCAATGTCATGTGATAGTGCCCCGCGAGGGGCCGCAGATCAGAAGTCGTTGGCCAACGCGCCGCCAGCGGCACCGATGGCACCGCCCGCGATGCAGTTGCCGTCCTTGATGATCTCGCCGACGGCACAGCCGACGACACCGCCGATGGCGGCACGCTCGAAATCGCTGCCTTGCTGGCAGGCAGACAGTCCGACGACGAGCGCCAGGGCGGGAAGGATGATGACACGTTGCATAGATTAACTCCGGTTAGGTTACGGTATGCGAAAGGAACGATATTCCATTTGGAATAGCGATAACATTCGAAAATTTGAAAAATTCGGTGTGGGATTTCCGTCATGCCGGGCTCTGGGAGCCCTGCAAACCACAGGAGTCGGTCCGGCACGATGGCCGGTGACCCGATGGATGGAAAATGACGGCTGAAAACTCCTGCGCAGTCTGTTTTTACCTGTATGGGTGCACGCCGCCTCTGGTCTCCGAAACCCGTCCTCGCCGATCGTAAGGGGGGAAAAGAAGGTCCGGACGATGCCCCGCCACAAAGGCGAACGCACCGTCCGGGAGGGGAAGGGGTACGGTTCCACTCGCGTTCCGGCAAATCTTCGGTATGTCGAAGTGGTAAGCCTGAACACACAGCCACGCTGCCCGTTGAACGACCATCCGCATAGTGCCAATTCAACGACGACTGCCGTTCGGCACGAGATTGCCCAACGGCAACGGGTTTCGGCGGGAAGATGCTCACCCGTGATCCTCGGACCAGTCCTCGTCCTCGGCATCCCAGTCGGTCGGAGCCTCGGTCGTGAAGATATCGGGAAATGCAGCTTCGGCGCGCGCCAGGTCGACGCGCAGCAAGGCATCGTAATCCGCCGGGTCGAACGGGTCTTCAGCGGCCATCACCTCGCGCCCGAACAGCCAGGACAAGCGCCCGGCATCCAGATTGCCCCGTTCGAACGGTGCATCCCCGAAGTGGTCGATAAGGGCCTTGAGAAACGCACGATCGGCAGCGCGGTCGACGGATTTGCGGTCTCGAAACCGTTCCCTCCGGGTGATCGGCGTGACGCCGCGCGGATTGGCGCGTCTTATCGTGAACTGGAAATCGGTGCCGGTCAGACGACCGGGAAAGCCGCGATGCTTCAGCATGTCCGCTCTCCTGAAAAGTTGAGGAACGGACGGACGGTTCGGAACGCCGGGGCGGAAGTCTGCTTCCGCCCCGTACCGATATCAGAATTTGCCGCTGACCGGCTCGACCACGACGGGCGCGGGTTCGATGATAACGATCTCTTCGGACTGGGGGGCGCTGCAGGCCCACAGGGTCGACAGCGCTGTGAAAGAAACGACAACTTTGACAATTCTCGACATTCAGGTCTCCTGACGTTGACGGGCGGTGCAAGGAGTACGATCCCTGCGCCGCCCGTGATGCTGGCCGCGTTGGTGCAGCCTGTGGAAAACCTATCAGATTGATGCACAGCTAGATACGGGTGCCCCAGAAATGCCCCAGTTGCGCCAAAGGCTTGTGGCGTAGTGGCATCAATAAGGCGGCAGGACGGGCTTGCGGTCGGATCGGAAACAGAAGTCCGTGTCGGCGGCGCCACCCGGACTATCGGCGCCCAGCCTTTCGACCCAAACAAAAAAACGGCCAGACCTGCGACATGGCGCGGGTCCGACCGTTTTAACACCAGCTCGATCAGGCGGGACGATGTCCGGGCTGCGGCAGGCGTTGAATCAGAATTTGCCGGTGACAGGCTCGGGCTGAACCGGAACGAAGACCACTTCTTCTTCCTGTGCAGGCGAGGCGCAGGCGCCCAGGGTTGCGGTGATGCCCATGACGGCGACGAGTTTAATGATCTTCTGCATTGGTCTCTCCTGTCGAAACGAGGGAACTTGTGACACAATTGTTGCGCGGTCCCTATCGCTAAACCCATGGCAACGGAAATCGGTTCCCGCAAGATGCCAATAACAAAAAATACCCGCATCAGTAGTCTTCCGGCGAACATTCGCCGTTTTCGATGGTATAAAGGCCAAAATATTGCGTTGCGTCGGGGTCAGTCACCCCGCGCGGCACCGGTCGGTCCATCATCGTGATCACGACCGAATCTGCCCGCGCAGCCGGAAGCCGGGACAGAGGTACTGCGTGCGTCGCACACAGCCAGTCCAGATCGGTCAGCGCTGCCTCGGGACCCACGGTGCCGCCCTCGCGGGCCACACCGGGCGCGATGAAGCGCAGAACGGCCTGCGTGCCGCCGCCCTCGATCCGTTCCCACATCACCTCCCACAACACCAGCGCCTGACCCGAAGGGATCGTCTCCTGCGCCACGACGGGCGTTGCAACAGCCAACAACAGGGCCGCAACGCGGATCATGACCCGGCCCCTGTCGCTCGGGTCAGTGATTGCGCAACGCGTCGATCAGTTCGTCCTTGGACATGCTCGACCGACCGTCGATCTCCAGTTCCTGCGCGCGGGCATAAAGGTCGTCCTTCGTCCATGTCTCGTAAGGCGGCGCCTGTCCGCCCTTCTTCGACGGCTGCATGTCCGAATTGGCCTGCGCATTCGCGATGCGCGCGGCTTTTTCCTTCGACGCGCCATCCTCGCGCAGCGCCTCGTAGGTGGCATCGTCCTTGATGCTGGGTCCGTGGTTTTTTGCCATGACGCCCTCCTTTCCAAGGAAACACAGCCACAGAGGCACGGGTTCCGATGCGTTCGATCATGCGGCATCCTTCCTGGCGAGAAGTCGCAGATGCGCCGCCCCGCGTCCAATTTCCTCGACCGGGCCGACGGCTTCCAGCACCGCACGCTCCTGGGCCGCCTTCCGGGTGCGGACGTCCAGCACGACAGCCCCCCCCGGTGCCACACCATCCGCATAGAACGCGGAATACGTTGCCGCCGGGTAGTGAAAGCCGCAGGACAGCATCGACATGGCCAGATCGACCGATGCGGTCTTCGACAGGTCCTGCGACTGTGGATTGACCGTTTCGATCGCCTGCGCGGGCACACCGTTCGCCTCAAGAAACGCCCGGGCCCGGTCAAGCGACGTATAGGCCGCGCCGGTCTCGGCAAATCCGAAATGGCGCTCCTCCGCCTCCTCGATGTCGATCAGAACAAGCCGTGCGCCCAGATCACGGTGCGCGAACAGGTCGGCCATCGCGTAACCGCAACCGATATCGGCAATCGAACCCGGTTTCCGGCGCACCAGCGCATACAGCATGTCGCGCCACTCCAGCCAGGCCACTGCCGCCGTGCGCCGGGCAATGTCGTCGCCCCGCCGTTCTGCGATGGCGATCAGGGGGGCGGCATCGCCGTTTACCCAGGCGCGCACCGCCCGGCCCGGTCGCGTCTCGTCCCACAGGACTTCGGAGCGTTGCAGGATCAGGTTCACATGGTCGCGCGTGTCGAACATCGACACGTCGAGACCGGAAATCTCGGCCGAGTCGCAGGCGGCTTCGATCCGCGCGGGGCTTGCTGCGTCGGAGGTCATGCGCCAGTTTCCATCAGCGGTGACCCGCCGCGCGCTGCCAGGCTGCGCGCATGGCCGGGTCCACCAGCATCGCGGCAATCTCCGCTTGCACACCCGGCGGCACCGACCCAGCGACCGACCCGCCCGCCCGCAGATGCACCCCCTGCCCGGCCCGCGTTACCGATACGATGGGCGCATAGCCACGCAGACGCTGCAACATGCGCCACAGATCCTGCCGCACCGCATGGGCCAGCCTGCGCCGCCCCATGTCGGGCAGACGCGTCTCGGCGAAAATATCCCATTTTGCCGGCAAACACCGTGTCACGACATAGGTCGCCCCGTCGTCCGATATGTGCCAGCCGCGCTTGTCCCATTGCCACGTCCCGTTATTCAAAGGGGAATCGTATCATGCTTGCGCCAGGGCCGCTCCTGCCGCTTGGTCCGCAGCGATGCAAAGGCCCGTGCGATCCGCTTGCGGGAATTGCGCGGCACGATAACCTCGTCGATGAACCCCTTTTCGGCGGCCACGAACGGATTGGCGAACCGGTCTTCGTAATCCTTGGTCCGTGCCGCGATCTTGTCGGCATCGCCCAACTCGCTCCGATACAGGATCTCGACCGCGCCTTTCGCCCCCATCACGGCGATTTCCGCTGTCGGCCAGGCATAGTTGAAATCACCCTTCAGATGTTTCGACGCCATCACGTCATAGGCCCCGCCATAGGCCTTGCGCGTGATCAGCGTGACTTTCGGCACCGTCGCCTCGCCATAGGCGAACAACAGTTTCGCGCCGTGCTTGATGACGCCGCCGTATTCCTGCGCCGTGCCGGGCAGGAAGCCGGGCACGTCCACCAGCGTCAGGATCGGAATTTCGAAGGCATCGCAAAACCGCACGAACTTGGCCGCCTTGCGAGAGCTGTCGATATCCAGACATCCGGCCAGCACCATCGGCTGGTTCGCCACGACGCCGACAGTGCGGCCTTCGATACGGATGAACCCGGTCAGGATATTCCTGGCGAAATCGGGCTGGATCTCGAAGAAATCGCCTTCGTCCGCCAGTTTGGTAATCAGTTCGGCCATGTCATAGGGCGCGTTCGGATTGTCGGGGATCAGCGTCTCGAGGCTGGTTTCCACCCGGTCCGGATCGTCGAAGAACGGACGCACAGGGGGTTTTTCGCGGTTCGACAGGGGCAGGAAGTCGATCAGACGCCGCGTCTCGGCCAGCGCCTCCACGTCATTTTCAAAGGCGCAATCGGCCACGCCAGACTTGCGGGTATGGGTGGTTGCGCCGCCCAACTCCTCGGCCGTCACCACCTCGTTGGTGACGGTTTTCACCACGTCCGGCCCGGTCACGAACATATAGCTGCTGTCGCGGACCATGAAGATGAAGTCCGTCATCGCCGGTGAATAAACCGCCCCGCCCGCACAGGGCCCCATGATGACGCTGATCTGCGGTATCACGCCGCTGGCATCGATGTTGCGCTGAAACACTTCGGCGTATCCGGCCAGCGATGCGACACCTTCCTGAATGCGCGCGCCACCGGAATCGTTCAGCCCGATCACCGGCGCGCCGTTCTGGACCGCCATGTCCTGGATCTTGCAGATCTTTTGTGCGTGGGTTTCCGAAAGGCTGCCGCCGAAGACGGTGAAATCCTGACTGAACACATATACCAGCCGCCCGTTGACAGTGCCCCAGCCGGTGACGACGCCGTCGCCCGCAGGCCGGTCGTCCTGCATTCCGAAGTCGGTGGCGCGGTGTGCGACGAAAGTATCGAACTCCTCGAACGACCCGTCATCCAGCAGCAACTCCACCCGCTCGCGCGCGGTCAGCTTGCCCTTGCCGTGCTGTGCCGCGATCCGCCGTTCGCCGCCGCCCATCCGCGCCTGTTCGCGGCGGTTCTCCAGCTCTTCGAGAATGTCCTTCATTGGGTCGCCCTCCCTGTCGCTCCCGGCATAGACGCTGCCAAGCGGCTCGGAAAGGCCGATCTGGCACATTTGCATAGCCCGAAAAGGCTCGATTGCACGATCTGCAAATATTATGCGACACGACGGGTCTCTGCCATCAACTGCCCCATATCCTGCATCACGGCGGCCCTGCACACCCGCCTGTGCATTTGCAGGTGCAGACAAGATCGGCATGAAGGCGTAGCGACACCCAATGGCCATACTGACCGAAACATCCCGCGGTGCGACGCGCACGCCGCCGCATATCCTGACGCTCGTGGCGCTGGTCGGCGTGTCGACTCTGGCGATGAACGTCTTCCTGCCGTCCCTGCCCGCGATGTCCGAATATTTCGCCACCGACTATGGCGTCATGCAGTTGTCGGTCGGCCTTTACCTCGGCATCAACGCAGTTCTGCAATTGTTCGTCGGGCCGCTGTCGGACCGCTATGGTCGCCGCCCCGTGATCCTGTCGGGCATCGTGCTGTTCATGCTGGCCACACTCGGGGCGCTGATGGCCACCACGGTCGAGGTCTTTCTGGCCTTCCGCATGGCGCAGGCCGCCATCGTCGTCGCCATGGTTCTGTCACGCGCCATCGTTCGCGATCTATATCCGCAGGACAAGGCCGCCTCGATGCTGGGCTATGTGACCATGGGCATGTCCATCGTCCCGATGATCGGTCCCGCCGTCGGTGGTGTGCTGGAGGCGTCGTTCGGATGGCAATCGAACTTCTGGCTGCTGCTGATCGTGGGCGTTGCGCTCTGGTTGCTGACCTATTTCGATCTGGGCGAGACCGCCCCCCCGTCCAGCGGCACTTTCGCCGATCAGGTCCGCCAATACCCCGATCTTCTGACATCGCGCCGGTTCTGGGGCTATTGCGCCGCATCCGCCTTCGCCAGCGGTGCATTCTTCGCCTATCTGGGCGGCGCACCTTTCGTCGGAACCAGCGTGTTCGGCATGTCGCCCGAAACGCTGGGCCTGTACTTCGGAGCGCCCGCACTGGGTTATCTTGTCGGCAACGGCATTTCCGGACGGTTTTCGCAACGAATAGGCATTGATCGCATGATCCTGTGGGGAGCGATCGGACAAGTCAGCGGCCTGACCATGCTGGCTATCATCACGCTGTCGGGGTTCACGTCGCATTATGTCTTCTTCGGCTTCATGACCTTTGTCGGCCTCGGCAACGGTCTGGTCATTCCCAACGCGACCGCCGGCATGCTGTCGGTCAAACCGCATCTTGCCGGAACTGCGTCAGGCCTTGGCGGGGCCATCATGATCGGTGGCGGTGCCGCCCTTTCAGCGGTGGCAGGCTGGGTTCTGGGCTTCGGTGGCGGCGCGCTGCCGCTGATTGCGCTGATGGTCGCGTCCGGATCGGGCAGCGTTGTCGCCATCTTGCTGACGATCCGCCGAACCCGCATGTTGTCCGCCTGACATCCGGTTGCAACGCCTGCTGAAGCGCTTGGCATAGAAGCCTGCCGTCAGGAAATTCTACGCTGGACAAATCTGCGCGAGATGCGCGTACGGAGCGGCCTGGACCAGATAGGCCGGATGCAAGGCTTGCATTATTGCGATAATATTACCTTGTTAATAGGAAAAATTTCCTATTTTATTTCATTATAACGATAATTTGTCGACAGGCGATGCGTCAGGCCAAACACTTCGCTGCATCGCTGGAACAGGTGCCCGATCTGCAAATGTATAACGTATCACCAGCGCGCCGTTGCATCGCTGGAACTGTCACTGGAAATCGACCCGGACGATCGCGGAATCCTGCCTTACGACTTGTGAGCACGACGCCTTTACGGCAACGCTGAATTCTAAATCGGAGGATATCATGGAACTGACCGGAACCCGCCTGATCGCCGCCCCGCGCGAGGTCGTCTGGACCAGACTGAACGACGCCGCGACCCTGAAAGCCTGCATTCCCGGCTGCGAGGAATTGACCGGATCACCCGAAGAGGGATTCGAAGCCGTGGTGAAACAGAAGGTCGGCCCCGTGAAGGCGACCTTCAAAGGCTTTGTCACACTGTCGGACGTGAAACCGCCCGAAAGTTACCGCATCGCGGGCGAAGGCAAGGGCGGCGTCGCGGGGTTCGCCAAGGGCGGGGCGGACGTGCGGCTGACCGAAGTGCCGGAAGGAACCGAACTGTCTTACGCAGTCGATGCCAAGGTTGGCGGCAAGATCGCGCAACTCGGCTCGCGCCTGATCGACAGTTTTTCGGCCAAGATGGCAGACGCGTTCTTCGAGAATTTCAAGAATGAGGTCGAAGGCGGATCTGCCGATAAAGCCTGACCGCGATATGCACACCTTACATGAGGTTTATCCCTCAACTCTCTGAAAAGGCTAAAATCTGGCTGGGCGCCAGCCCGCGGCACGCGCCTCGTCTTCGGTGCAGAACCAACGTTCGCCCCGACGTTCGTCGATGCGCGTGGGACCGTATGCCGGGCTTCCCGGCAGGTGATAGATGCGCCCGTTGCCGCTGATGTTGCCCTTGATCGTGCAAGCGCCATCCGGCGCGTTCGCCCTGGCCCGCATGGCACGTTGTTCCGCCCGGTATGCCGCTGGATCGATCATGTCATAGGCCCAGAGGCCGCGTGACAGCAGCACCGCCTCTTTCTGTTCCTCGAAATAGGTCCGATCCTGCCGGTAAACGCGCGCGATCCCAAGACGCACCAACTCGGCGTTGGCGTCCGTTCCACCAACCTCGCAGACGGCCAAAGGGCGACCGTAACGGTCGGTCTGATCCCATCGGCATGTTGCCTGCCGTCCCTGATAGAGCGCCCTTGCCGCTTCGGTCGCAAATTGACCGCAGGCCAAAACCGCGCCATCGGCGTTGGTGCAGGTCTGCGCGTCCTCGGCGGCGTCGATCCCGATCAGGCGGATGTTTTCGCGCCAACCGATATCGAAGGTATCCGCATCGACGACACGGATCGGTCCGGTGAATTCAGCGGACAGGGCGGGTGCGGCGAGCAGGACGAGAAGTGAACAAAGTCTGAACATAGTCGCTCAGATGCCGCCAAAACGACGCCGTGCCAAGCGGAAAAGTTAATATATGGTTAATATCGCGGACTAGTGTTTCGTCGCCACGTGCGGCGGCGTCACCCCTCGCTTCAGCCGCGCTTCGCGCCATGCGATGAAGCTGACCGACGCGATGATGATCAACGCGCCCAGGATGACGAACCCGTCCGGGGGCTCCGCGAAAAAGGCCCAGCCCAGCAGGACGGCCCAGACCATCTGCAGGAACGTCACCGGCTGGGTCACCGAAATCGGGGCCGCCGCGAAAGCCCGGGTCATGGTATAATGTCCCGCCGTCGCGAAGGCCGCGACCAGGAACATCCAGCCCAGGTCGGCGACCGTGGGCGTCCTCCAGACGGCGAATGCGAAA
The DNA here is from genome assembly GCF_056857695.1 of Jannaschia sp. L-14R. Classification (NCBI taxonomy): domain Bacteria; kingdom Pseudomonadati; phylum Pseudomonadota; class Alphaproteobacteria; order Rhodobacterales; family Roseobacteraceae; genus Jannaschia; species Jannaschia sp. L-14R. Next base: position 237,281 of record NZ_JBSXNP010000008.1, on the reverse strand, counting down.
GGGGCCAGTCCGACCGTAACCGTCACCGACAACATCGCCACCACCATCGTCGCCGAATACCGCCCCGACAGCGGCTTGGCGAACAGGTAGGACGCGCCGAACAACGCTGCGGTGGCCAGCATCGCCAGATGCCCCGTCTCGATCTCGCGGAAGCCGGGGCGCAAGATGACCACCACCCCCAAAAGCGCCGCGACCACCGCCAGAATGCGACGCAACGCAAGCGTTTCACCCAGAAAGATCGCTGCACCCAGAGTGACATAGACCGGGTTCAGGTAGTTCATCGCGGTGACTTCGGCGATCGGGATCTGTGTCATTGCATAGAACCACAGGATCACGGCGAGCGTATGCACAAGACCGCGCGCCGCGAAGAATTTCAGATCGCGCGATGATATGCGCGTTGCCAGCAAAGTGCGCGCGATAGGCAGAAGAAAGACCAGCCCCAGAAGATAGCGCAGGAATGCCGCCTCGGCCGCAGGCAAATCCTGCGCAGCATATTTGACGATGGCGGTTACTGCGATGAAGCACAGGCCCGTGGAAATCATCCACAGAATACCCTGGATCGGATGCGATGGCATTTTCATCCGCAATCCATGGGCCGGGCGCGGGCCGTCCGCAAGCGCGTCATCCGCGCAGCAGGCTGATGGCGATGGACCACATGACGATGGCGATCAGCCCGTCCAGAACGCGCCAGGCGACGGGACGTGTGAACACCGGGCGCAACAGCGTCGCGCCATACCCCAGCGCGAAGAAGAACGCGAAGGACGATGCGACGGCCCCGACCCCGAACATTACCGGCGATGCCGCCTGCGTCGAGATCGAGCCCAGCAGGATCAGCGTATCAAGATAGACGTGCGGATTGAGCCAGGTCAGTGCCAGGCAGATCGTCACGGCCCGGCGCAACCCGCCCGCCGCCGCCGCCGCCTGCAAGGAGTTGCCGCCTCGCCATGCCGCCAGCGCCGCCCGTCCGCCATAGACGATCAGGAACGCCGCCCCGCCCCAGCGGAACAGCGGCACGATCCAGGGCACCGTCTCGACAAGTATGCCGAAGCCCGCGACCCCCGCCGCCACCAGAAGGGTATCCGAGAGCGCGCAGGTCAGAACGACAGCCAGAACATGTTCGCCGCGTAGCCCCTGGCGCAGCACGAAAGCGTTCTGTGCCCCGATGGCGAGAATCAGCGAAAGGCCAAGGCCGAAGCCGGAGAGGAACGAAGTCATAGCGGGCGGAAGGACCACACGGACTGGACTTGCGCAACTGGGAAGTTATGCGAAGTCAGGAAACGCTCTGCCACAAGTGCCCGGACCGCCGCCGTCCGCGTTTGGGCACTGCATCAGCCGGTATGCCCTCTCATGCGTCGATTGCCTTGGCCCGCCCCAGAAACGTCAGAGCGATGGCTGCGACGAAGACAAACGTCAGGGCACCGAGACCGCGTTCATACAGTCCGTCGATGTTGTCGGGCATGAAAAAGAACACCGGGGCCAACGGCAGCCAGAGAACCGTGACTGCCTTGCAGGTCAGTTCCAGACGGCGCGAAACCACACCCGCACCCGCCGACATCGCCCAGGGCACGACCGAAAACAGAACCCACAGACCCCAGACCAGATAGGTGTGGATCACCACGCCCTCGGAATCGCTGTCACCATATTCGTCCCGTGCACCGACAAGGAAAACGATCAGCCCAGCCAGGATCAGTCCATAGATGCCCGTGGTCCAGCCGCGTCCGCCCAGATGCGCATGGGCCGCACCAACCGCGCAGGCAATCAGCGCGGCCGAATAGGAATAAATACCCGCGTCGACGATGAATTCGTACCGCCCCGCGCCCAGATCGCTGATCGTGTCGGAAACCCAGTTATGGTCCGGCACCGCGAAATCGGCGATCAGCATGGACAGCGAGAACAACACCATGCCCGCAATCGCGATCACGGCCATACCGCGCAGAATGTGCGAATGCTCCGGCAGGGGGACATAGGGCTGATCGGAAAAATCTCTGGCCTGCATGGTCGTCTCCTCCGGTCGCGGACATACCGCAGGTGCCGGAACAACGACCAGAAAAGGGACTGGTTCCCCGGCCTTTACTCCAGTTGCGCCATGACCTCGTCGCTGGCCTCGAAATTGGCGGTGACATTCTGCACGTCGTCGTCGTCTTCCAACGCATCGAGCAGTTTCATCAGCGATTGCATGCCGTCCAGGTCCAACTCGGTCGTGGTGGTGGGGCGCCACACCAGTTTCGTGGATTCGCTTTCGCCCAGATGCTCTTCCAGCGCGGTCGACACGGCATTCAGATCGGTATCGGCGCACCAGACGACGTGGCTTTCCTCGTCGCTCTCCACATCTTCTGCCCCGGCCTCGATCGCGGCCATCAGAACGGTTTCGCCATCGCCCACGCTGGCGGGATAGACGACCTGTCCTTTGCGGTCGAACATGAACCCGACGGAGCCCGTTTCGCCCAGGTTGCCGCCATTCTTGGAAAACGTGGAGCGCACGGACGAGGCGGTCCGGTTGCGGTTGTCGGTCATCGCCTCGACGATGACAGCAACGCCATTGGGGCCGTAGCCTTCGTAGCGGATCTCGTCATAGCTTTCCGCGTCGCCGCCCGACGCCTTGGCAATGGCGCGCGCGATGACGTCTTTGGGCACCGACTGCTGCTTGGCCTCTTTCACTGCGAGGCGCAGGCGGGGGTTCTTGTCGGGATCGGGGTCGCCCATCTTGGCAGCAACGGTGATTTCCTTCGACAACTTGGAAAACAGCTTGGCGCGGATCTTGTCCTGACGCCCTTTGCGATGCTGGATATTCGCCCATTTGGAATGGCCTGCCATGGGGTCTCTCCGGAATTTGAGGTTTGTTTGCGGCCCGCTATACCGCCCCGGCAAGGGTGGCGGCAAGCCGGGACGGAATTTCAGGTCGGCGCAACCCGACAAGGCATTTGCGCGTTCCCTTCGGTCCGTCCTAGACGGGGATACCCAGATCGGAACGGACACCTGCATGACAACCGACCAGATTATCCTGTTTGCCCTGTTCGGGGGCGTCTTTGCCATGCTGCTCTGGGGCCGGTTCCGGTATGACATCGTGGCGTTTTCCGCGCTGCTGCTGGGCGTGATTCTGGGCGTCGTTCCCAAGGAGGACGCATTCCTGGGCTTCGGCCACCCTGCCACGCTGGTTGTGGCGCTGGTGCTGATCGTGTCGGCGGGCCTTGTGCGGTCTGGCGCGGTGCTGCTGATCACGCGCACACTGGTCGATGCGAAACGCGGCACCGGGACGCATATCACCATCATGGGCGGAATCGGCGCGATCCTGTCGGCGTTCATGAACAACGTGGCGGCGCTTGCGCTGTTGATGCCGGTGGACATCGCCACCGCGCGCAAGGCAGGCCGCCTGCCCGGTCGGACGCTGATGCCGCTGTCATTCGCGACCATACTGGGCGGCACGATCACCCTGATCGGCACGCCGCCCAACATCGTTATCGCGGGCATCCGCAGGGACCAGCTGGGTGAGAGCTTTGCGATGTTCGACTTCGCACCGGTCGGCCTGGTGACCACGCTGGCGGGGCTGATCTTCGTGGCACTTGTCGGCTGGCGGCTGATCCCCGGAATGGGGGACAGCGACGCGCAGGGCGGGCTGAACGAGAACGAAAAGGCCCATTACGTCGCCGAACTGACCGTGCCCGAGGGCAACGCCCGCGTCGGCGCGCACGTCGGCGATCTTTATGATACGGGCGACGAGATCGGGGTGCATATCATCGGCCTGCTGCGCAATGGGCGACGGATGTTCGGAACGTCCCGCGATGTCGTGCTGGAGGCGGGCGATGCCCTGATCCTCGAAGCGATGCCCGAGCAACTGGACGAGTTTCGCGTGGCGGAATCCTTCGAATTCACCGATGATCGCCGCATGACGATGCTGGAAGCGGCGGATCAGGGTCTGAGCCTGATCGAAGTCGTGGTCCGCGATGACAGCCGCATCAACGGCAAGTCGGCGCAGGCCATCGGCCTGGCATGGCGTCAGCGCACGATTCTGATGGGAATCTCGCGTCGGGGGCGGCGCATCACCGACCGTTTGCGCCGCGAAACGATCAAGGCGGGCGATATTCTGCTGTTGCTGGTTCCCACCGACTCGGCCGAGGAAATGGTGACCTGGCTGGGCGCGCTGCCACTGGCCGACCGTGGTCTTGCCGTGACCGATAACAAGAAGATCTGGCCGTCGGTCGGGTTCTTCGCGGTGGCCGTGGCTGCCGCCAGTTTCGGTCTTGTCGACCTGACAGTCGCGCTCGGCGTTGTCGTCGTCGCCTATGTCCTGACCCGCATCGTGCCCTTGCAGGAACTTTATAACCATGTCGAATGGCCGGTCGTCGTCCTGCTGGGGTCGATGATCCCGCTGGGCGCGGCGCTCGACTCGGCGGGCGGCACCAAGCTGATTGCCGAATGGCTGCTGGTGTTGACGAAGGGACAACCGGCCTGGATGGCGATGCTGCTTCTGATGGTGGTGACGATGGTGCTGTCGGCGGTGCTGAACAATACGGCGACCGCGATCGTGGCCGCCCCCGTCGGCATCTCGATGGCGCGGGCGATGGACGTGAACCCGGATGCCTTCCTGATCGCCGTGGCGATCGCGGCGTCCTGCGCGTTTCTGACGCCCATCGGCCACAAGAACAACACGCTCATCCTTGGGCCCGGCGGCTATCGCTTCGGCGACTACTGGCAGATGGGTCTGCCGCTGACAGTCGTGATCCTTGCCGTATCCTTGCCCGCGACGCTTTATTTCTGGCCGCTTTGAGGTTGGGGCGATGGCGCAGTCGGAAATTTGTGACACCGCGACCGCGACCGGCTTGCCCCCGCCCCGCGCCGGGCGCATGAAGCAGGCATGACGCTGCGCTTCACGATCCTCGGTTGCGGCTCCTCCGGCGGGGTTCCGCGGCTGGGGGGCCACTGGGGCAATTGCGACCCGTCCAATCCGCGCAACCGCCGACGCCGCTGCTCCATGCTGGTCGAGAGGATCACGCCGGACGGCAGGACGCGGGTGTTGGTCGACACCTCTCCGGACATGCGCCAGCAGCTTCTGGATGCGGGCGTCGGTCAGTTGGACGGCGTGGTCTGGACCCATGCCCATGCCGATCATGTCCACGGGATAGATGACCTGCGGATGATCGTCATCAACCAGCGCCGGATGCTGGACATCTGGGCCGACGACGCGACCTGGGCCGACCTGTCGACACGCTTTGCCTATGCCTTCCAGACGCCGCCCGGGTCCAGCTATCCGCCGATCCTGTCGCGCCATTCCCTGTCGGGGCCGGTCAAGGTCGAGGGCGCGGGCGGGCCGATCACCCTGCACCCGATCAGGGTCGGCCACGGAGAGATCGAGGCCCTTGGGCTGCGCATCGGCGGGCTGGCCTATATGCCTGACGTCAATGTCATTCCGCCCGAAGCGCAGGCGCTGCTATCCGATCTCGACGTCTGGGTTCTGGATGCCCTGCGCCGAACGCCGCACCCGTCGCATCTGTCGCTGTCGGAATCGCTTGCCTGGATCAACCGCATGAAGCCCCGGCGCGGCATTCTGACCAACATGCATCTCGACCTCGACTACGCGACCGTCATGGCGGAAACCCCCGAAACCGTCGTCCCCGCCCATGACGGCATGACGATCGAACTGCCGGATGACTGACGCTCGGGTCCCCTGCGCCCGAAAGCCGCACTGATGCTCGACGTCCTTACCGTCACGCTTCCGGTCTTCCTGATCATCGGCGCGGGCTATGTGGCTGTCTGGCGCAAAGTCTTCTCTCAGGGCCAGGTCGATGGGCTGATGATGTTCACCCAACGCTTCGCGATTCCCTGCCTGCTGTTCCTTGCCATGGCGCGGCTGGACCTGAGCGAGGGTTTCGACTGGCGCATGCTGACGGCGTATTACTCCGGCTCGCTCGTCAGCTTTGGCGCAGGCGTCATCGGCACCTTGCTCTGGCTCAAACGCGGGATCGAAGATGCGGTCGCCGTTGGTTTCGCGGCCATGTTTGCCAACACCGTTCTGCTTGGCCTGCCGATCGCCGCCCGCGCCTACGGCGAAGACAGCCTTGCGCCGAACTATACCATCATCGCGTTCAACGCGGCCTTTTGCTACTTCATCGGCATCTCCGCGATGGAAGCTGTGCGCGCGGGCGGGACCGGCTTTCTCGGCGGGATGAAGACTGTCGCGCGCCGGATGTCGACCAATTCGCTGATGATCGGCGTCGCAGCCGGTTTGCTGGTGAACCTGACCGGCCTGCCCCTGCCCGGCCCGATATCCGAAGCCCTGACGTTGATCGCCAGCGCCGCCCTGCCCGCCGCGCTGTTCGGTCTGGGGGGTGTGCTGGTGCAATACCGCCCCGAAGGCGACGCGCGCGGCATCATTCTATGCTCTGGTATCGCGCTGATCCTGCATCCAGCATGGACCTGGGGCATTGGGCGCATGCTGGGTTTGGATCAAGCCGCATTCCGTGCGGCGGTCCTGACGGCGGCGATGGCACCGGGCGTCAATTCCTATCTGTTCGCGGCGATGCACGGACGCGCCGTCCGCATCAGCGCCTCATCGGTCCTGATCGGGACAGCCGTATCGGTGCTGACGGTATCGGGCTGGCTGCTGTTACTCTGACCGATGCAAACCTGATCTGTCAGATATCTCTGTCGGATATCTCTGTGCTGAACTTTTCGATATAATCCCGGAAGGGCCGGACTGCATCGACAGCACGGCACATTCACCTCCGGCGGACCGTTCGCAACGAGGCAGACATGACACAGGCAAACGACCTGATCGGCACCTGGCGGATGATATCCTGGACACGGCAGGCCCTGAAGACAGGTCAGGTGTCCGACGCAATGGGGCCGAACCCCATAGGATACATCGCCTATCACGCCGACGGACGCATGATGGCGACCGTGTTCCGCAACGACCGGCTATCCGCGCGCGACGGGGTGTGGACGAGCGACCAAAAGGCGCAACTCTTCGACACCATGCTGGCCTACGTGGCGCGCTACAGCATCGAGGACAATCAGGTGATCCATCACGTCGAACGGGCCTGGAACCCCAACTGGCAGATCGACCTGTCCCGCCCGTTCTCGCTTCGGGGTGAAACCCTGACGATCAGCGGGGCACCGGGTATAGACCCATCGACCGGGGAAGAGGTGATCTACCGAATGGAATTCATCAAATTATGACGCTGCAACGGCTTCCCGCTTGCGGTCGTCATGTCCTGTCCGACCTGTGAAAGACGGATGCCGCAAAAGAAAAAGCGGGACACGAAGGTCCCGCTTTCCGGATCGACAGGTCAGGAAACGTCAATCACATGTCTTTCAGCACTGCCACGTCCGGTGCCGATCGCGTCGACAGGAACGTCTTGTCCAGTTCCCATGATACGAACAACGGAACCTCGTCGGCGTCGCCTGCCGGATCGCCCAGCCATTCGGGACGCTCGACCGGACGTGCCGAAATGCTCAGACCGTTGCAGAACGGCTGACGCACCAGCCAGCGGCGCATGTCCTCGCGTTTGCGCGACGAATAGAACGGCCCCCAGTCGGCGGCCACGCCGCGCATCCCGCGCGACACGACGCCGTCACGGGGCACGGTGGTGTTCATGATACGCACCGCGCAGGACATGTTCAGGGCGCCGTTCTTCAAGGCCTCGCCCGTCCGCGCCTCGCAGCCATAGCCCCGTGCCGTGGCGGGCAGAATCTGGACCAGCCCGAACCAGCGACCGCCGCCCCCGACGGCAGTCGGGCGATAGGTGCTTTCGTGCTTGGACAGGGTCGACAACAGACCGGCCCAGAACGCCTTGCGCTCCCACTTGCTGGCGTCCGGATAGGACGGGCACCATTCGGCGATGTCGCGCGGCACGGTATTTACCAACCGCTGTCCGTGCGTTTCGAGTGCGCGCATCGCGGCCCGCGTCCATCGTGCGGAACCGTTGACGCTATCCCAGCGCAGATCCGGCATCTTCTGGACGATGTTCCGCGGACGGCTTTTCGGCACGACAGAAGTTTCCGGCGCCAGGGCCGAGGCCTGAGGCACGCGCAGAGACATCGTGCTGGGCGTCGTCAGCAGCGGCGCCGTCGGCGCGGTCGCATCGGTTCCGGCCCAGCCTGTCGAGGCGGCAACAGCAGACACAAGCGCCGTCAAAACGGCGAAGGCGGTCAGTCTGAGACCGCATGCAGATAGATTCGTTATCAAGTGGCACCCCCAAGGCGACATGTATTCTTGTCGAATTGACGCAAGGGATGGTGCTTTCACCGCCCCGGACTGCGACATCCGGTAGGCCGAAGCTTACGATCCGGGTAGCAGCCCGGACTTCGACCTGCGGGCAATTAGCAGTTTTGCCTTTTTGTGCAAACCCATGCGCACCAGCGTCCCGTCTCCCGGCGGAACCCGGCTTATGCGCTGTGTGATGCCGCAAGCGGCGTGACGCGCTTGCCCCGGCCTGCCCCCCGTCCTAAACCGGGCCGCGATCCCGCCGGAGGCCCCCATGCTCGACACCCAGATGCCCACCCCGAAACCCCGCGTCATCGCAGGAGAGTCGCACGACTGGGAACTTGTCATCGGGCTGGAAGTCCACGCGCAGGTCGCCACGAAGGCCAAGCTGTTTTCCGGCGCATCGACCACCTTCGGGGCCGAACCCAATTCCAACGTGGCCTTCGTCGACGCGGGCATGCCGGGCATGTTGCCCGTCATCAACGAAGAATGCGTCGCGCAGGCCGTGCGTACGGGATTGGGGCTGAAGGCCGAAATCCATCTGACCTCCGCCTTCGACCGCAAGAACTATTTCTATCCCGACCTGCCGCAGGGCTATCAGATCAGCCAGCTTTACCACCCCATCGTCGGCGAGGGCGAAGTGCTGGTCGAACTGGGCCCGAACGATCAGGGTACGCCCACCGCGCGCACCGTCCGCATCGAACGCATCCATCTGGAACAGGATGCCGGCAAATCCATCCACGACATGGACCCGGCCCTGTCCTTCGTCGACCTGAACCGCACCGGCGTCGCCCTGATGGAGATCGTCTCTCGCCCCGACATTCGCGGCCCCGAGGAAGCCGCCGCCTATGTCACCAAGCTGCGCCAGATCATGCGCTATCTGGGCACCTGCGACGGCAACATGCAGAACGGCAACCTGCGCGCCGACGTAAACGTCTCGGTCTGCCGGCCCGGCCAGTACGAGAAATACCAGGAGACGCAGGACTTCGGTCATCTCGGCACGCGCTGCGAAATCAAGAACATGAACTCCCTGCGGTTCATCCAGGCCGCCATCGAGGTCGAGGCCCGCCGCCAGATCGCCATCCTTGAATCCGGCGGCTCGGTCACGCAGGAAACCCGGCTCTACGACGTCGAAAAGGGCGAAACCCGGTCGATGCGGTCCAAGGAGGAGGCGCATGACTATCGCTATTTCCCCGACCCCGACCTTCTGCCGCTGGACATCGAACAGGCCTGGGTCGACGACCTCGCCGCGCATCTGCCCGAACTGCCCGATGCCAAGAAGGCCCGCTTCATCGGCGATTTCGGCCTGTCGGACTACGACGCCTCGGTCCTGACCGCCGACACCACCTCCGCCACGTTCTTCGAAGCGGTCGTCGCCGCGTCGGGCAACGGCAAGGCCTCGGCCAACTGGGTCATCAACGATCTGTTCGGACGCCTGAAGAAAGACGACCGCGACATCGCCGAAAGCCCGGTCAGCCCGGCGCAACTGGGCGGCATCCTCAAACTGATCGAGGCGGGCGACATTTCCGGCAAGATCGCCAAGGACCTGTTCGAAATCGTCTATACCGAAGGCGGCGACCCGGCGGAAATCGTCGCCGCACGCGGCATGAAACAGGTCACCGACACCGGCGCGATCGAACGGGCCGTGGACGAAATCATCGCCGCCAACCCCGATCAGGTCGAAAAGGCCCGCGTCAATCCCAAGCTGGCGGGCTGGTTCGTCGGCCAGACGATGAAGGCGATGGGCGGCAAGGCCAATCCTGCGGAAGTCAATCGGCTGGTGGGCCAGAAGCTCGGCCAGTAAGGCGGCATCGCGGGCAAGGCTGCGGTCGCGACGGCGGACGCAACCGGACCCGGCGGTAGGCCTGTCGCGCGCCAGATCCCTGAACTCCGACGCAACTGCCGCCTTTCCGTCCCGCCCCCGTCATCGGATCGTCCAGATCCCGGTGTCCTCTGCCCCTTCACAGAGGATACCAGATATGCGCCACGAATCCTTCCCTGCCCCCGAAGCCTTTGAATTCAGGGTTGTTCCAGCCCCCCGCAAAGGCGAACGCGTGCCCGGCCTCAAAACTGACGAGGCGCGGATGGCGAACACCCTGACCGACGTCCTCAACCAGATGGCGACGGATGGCTGGGATTACGTTCGCGCCGACCAGCTTCCGAACGACACCAGCACCGACCTGACCGGCACCGCGCCGAAAACCATGATCCTGCTGGTCTTCCGCCGCCCCCTGCCGTCCGAGCGACCGCGCGCCCGCCGCCGCCCCGACCCGCTGGTCCTGACCGATCCGCTGATGGGGTGACGCGGCGGCCGGTCGCCCCTTGATCCGCTCCGAACCCTTCCTTAACCCTTGGCGGCGACGATCCCGGCATACGGGACGCGAAGGGGGCACCGGGCATGAACGAGCTGTATTATGGCGACAACCTCGCCGTCCTGCGGGAGAGTATCGCGACCGAGAGTGTCGACCTGATCTATCTGGACCCGCCGTTCAACTCGAATGCCAGCTATAACAAGCTGTTCAAGGCCCCGGACGGCAAAGACAGCCTCGCGCAGATCGAGGCGTTCGACGACACATGGTCGTGGAACGAGAGTGCCGAGCAGGCCTTTCAGGACGTCCGCCGCTCCGGCAACGTCGCCGCCCTGACCATGTTGCAGGCGATGCGGTCGTTTCTGGGCGAGAACGACATGATGGCCTATCTGTCGATGATGGCTGTGCGGATGCTGGAACTGCACCGGGTGTTGAAGCCGACGGGGTCGCTCTATCTGCACTGCGATCCGACGGCATCGCATTATCTTAAGATATTGCTGGATGCGGTGTTTGGGGCGACGAATTTTGTGAATGAATCAGTTGGCACCGCACAACAGCCAAAGCCGACTACAAACAGGGTGCAAAGCACTTTCCGCGCGTCCGAGATATCATACTTCGATACAAAAGGCCGGGCAGAGGAGAAATCATCTTCAATCAGCCATTTGCCGCCTACGATGAAGAGTATGTCCGCAAGAAATACACGGGATTAGATGACGACGGACGTCGATTCATGTTGGACAACCTTACCGGTCCCGGAGGCGCAGCGAAGGGCAACGCTTACTACGAAGTCATGGGTGTATCACGTCACTGGCGCTACAGCCGCGAAAATATGGATCGCCTCATAAAAGAAGGGCGCATAATCCAGCCGAAGCCAGGAGGCGTTCCACGTTACAAACGTTACCTAGACGAAATGCCGGGCGTTCCTTGTTCCGACAGTTGGGATGACATCCGCCCCCTCAACTCCCAAGCCCAAGAACGCCTCGGCTACCCCACCCAAAAACCCCAGGCCCTCCTCGAACGCATCATCTCCGCGTCCTCGAACGAAGGCGACATAATCCTCGACCCCTTCTGCGGCTGCGGCACCACGGTCCACGCCGCGCAGGCGCTGGACCGCAAGTGGATCGGCATCGACGTCACCCACCTCGCCATCGGCCTGATCGAAAAGCGTTTGCGCGATGCCTACCGCGAGCGACCCGACGACCTCAATTTCAAGACCTACGGCGTCCCGCAGGACATCGAGGGCGCGCGCAACCTCGCCCGCCGGGGCCGCACGGAGGGCCGTCATTACTTCGAATTCGAGAAATGGGCCGTCTCCCTTCTGGCCGGGGAGCAGACGAAGAACACCGGCGACGGCGGCATCGACGGCATCATCCCCTTCGGCAAGAAGTCCATGGCCGTCGTCTCGGTCAAGGCGGGCGAGAATGTCGGCGTCGCCATGATCCGCGACCTGCGCGGCGCGATGGAACGGACGGGGGCCGAGATCGGCATCTTCCTGACCCTCACGCCTCCCAAGGGCGGCATGGCCGCCGAGGCGGCGGCGGCGGGCCAGCACGAGGAACCGGGCTTCGCCCCCGTCCCCCGCATCCAGATCGTCACCATCGAGACCGCGATGGAGTTACGCGACCGCGCCGCGCAAATTCCCGCCCGCCTCGGGTCCGTCCAGAAGGTCGCGCCGAAACAAAAGAACGACGCGGATCAGGGCAAACTTCTCTAGTCGCGACCCCCCTGCCGCCATACCCCCGGACCGCCCCACCGCACACCGGGGATGCCTGCGCGTCTGCACGGGGGGTGTACGGGGGGTGCATCGGGGGTGCATCCCGTTTCGGCCACGCCGACAGGCGGCTGCCGCACGTCCGCATCCGTCACCCCTGCCCTGCGCCAGCGGGCCTTGAACCGGTCGCGGGTGCCGCATCACTCCCCGTCCGACAGGTCCATCGACAGGGCATGGATCTGCTGCATGATATCGCCCAGCGCCGCATGAACCATCCGGTGCCGAGCCAAGCGCGACTGTCCGGTAAAGGCATCCGCCGCGATCACGACGTGCCAATGACTCTCGCCCGTGCCGTCGTCGCCCGAATGGCCCGCGTGTTTGTGGCTCTCGTTGACCACCTCCAGACGGCTGGGCGACAGCGTCTCGGTCAGCCGTGCGCGGATCGCCGCTTCCATTGTCATCGAATTTCCTTTCAAATTGCGTCCTCGAGGCCTTCACCTCCGGCCCGACAATGCCTAGAGTCCAACGCCTCAGGCCGGAAGGGGGTTCGAAGATGACCAGCAAAGACCCATTCAATTTCGACATGCGTGTGTCGACGGCCAAGAAGCGTAATCCCAGGGGTAAACGTGGCATGTCCGGCGCGGTCGAAACATCGACGCGCGTCTGCGATCACGATGGATGCGAAGAAGGCGGCAAGTACCGCGCACCCAAGATGCGCGACACCAGCGAAGATTATTTCTGGTTCTGCAAGGACCACGTCCGCGAATACAACGCCAAGTGGAGCTTCTTCGACGGCGCGACCGAGGCCGAGCTGGCCCGACAGACCGAATCCGATGAACGCCCCACCGCGCCATTTCGCAAGTCAGTCGAGGAACGCGCATGGGCGCGCCTGGGGATCGAGGACGCCCATCAGGTGCTGGGCGGCAATGCCACCCGCAATCCCGGACGGGGGGTCGTGGGGCGCAAGCTGCCGCCGACCGAACGCAAGGCGCTGACCATCCTTGAAGGCAAGGACGATTGGGACAAGGCGATGATCCGCAAGGCTTACAAGAGCCTGATCAAGGTGCTGCACCCCGATATCAACGGCGGCGACCGCAGTCAGGAAGAACAGCTGAGCGAAGTCGTCTGGGCCTGGGACCAGCTGAAGGACAGCCGCAATTTCAAATAGATGTGGCGCAAAGATCGCCCGCGATTAGCTTGGCCGGTCGTCTTTCCATTGCTGTAACTCATCCGCCAGTCGCGACAGTGGATCGGGGCGATAGGGCCTGAAATCCGGGTCCGTCGCCTCGTAGGTCCAGCGCTCACGGACGGCGGCATGCAGATCGTCCAACCGCAAGATCGCGTCGCGCGGCGCACCGAACCGCCGCATCAGCGCGGCGACTGGCCCGCCTTTCGGCACGCTGGAATTTTCCAGCGGACCAAGCGGATCGCGTTCTGCCTTGATCGCGGCGGAGACGAGCGGGTCGAACTCCAGCCCCATGACGCCCGCGCCTTCCATCATCCAGTCCAGCGCGATCGCGCTGAGCGCGGTGATATCGCCGCCACCGCCGACTGATCCATGGTCGCCTGCGAAATGCTGCTGCCGATAAGGCAGGGTGGCATGGCCCAGGTTCAGTTCGTCCAGATTGGACCATAGGGTCGGGCGAAACGCCCTGCGCCGCTCGTCGATGGCAACGGCGTGGCGCGCGGACCGGACCATCGGTGCCAGTGTTGTATCGTGGAATGCGTATTTCCTGTTCAACATCGGCGCCGCCGTGAAATACCCTGGCACGCCCAGCGCGCCCACCGTATCCCAGACACCCAGATAGGCCACGTCGAACTGCACGGCCTCGTCCGCGCCGAATTCGGCATAGATATCGGCATCGTCGGGATCGGTCATGATGTGGGGCGAATTGAGCGCCCGCCATTCCGCGTTGCGCCGCTGACGTCGGTCCGCCGTTTCGATCCGACGCTCGGAATAGCGCGCGACCGCCTCCGGCAAAAGGTGCAGATCGGCACGTGCCAGAAGGCCCGTGAACCGGATCAACCCGACAAGGGATCGCGCGGTGAAGGCGCCGCGGGAAAACCCGAAGACGAACACCTCGTCCCCCGGCTCGTAGAGAAAGACGAGGTGACGGTAGGCTTCGGTCACGTTTTCCATCAGGCCCAGCCCCAGCACACCGCCCAACACGCGGTCCGTGGCGCGTGACAGGGCGGTCACACCACGCCGCCCTGTGCCCACCCCCTCGATGTAGATCGGGATCTGCACAAGATCGTCCACCCCGACCGGAGCGAGAGCCTGGCCCAGCCGGACGACATTGGTGGGATCGGGTGCCTCGGCAGCATTCCAGGTCCCGTCACACAGAAGAACGATGCGTTTCATCCCGGCAGTCTACACGATGCGGCGGACCAGCCATAAAAAAGACGCCCCCGGCCGGAACGACACGGGAGCGTCAGTCGTCATGGGACGGAATCGGTCCGGGGGGACCGCTCCGCCCCATCGCCCGCCGCATCCTGGGTGTTGCGCGACGGGTTGAACGGGCGCGGGAGGACGCGCCGTCATCACTTACTGCTTGGGCAGCAGAACACGGTCGATGACGTGAATGACGCCGTTCGATTGTTTGACGTCGGCGGTGGTCACGGTCGCTTCGCGGCCATTTTCGTCGGTGAGGGTGAAGGTGTCGCCCGAATATGTGCCCTGCAGAACGCAACCGCCCACGGTCGTGATCGGGTAGGAACCGCCATCGGCGTCGATCATGCCCTTCAGCGCGTCCGACATCACGTCTCCGGCGACGACATGACAGGTCAGGACCTGCTGAAGCTGGGCCTTGTTCTCGGGCAGCAGCAGGGCATTCAGAGACTCCTCGCTGATCATGCCGAAAGCCTTGTCCGTCGGGGCGAATACGGTGAACGGGCCAGGGCCCTGCAGCGTCTCGACCAGATCGGCGGCAGTCACGGCGGCGACCAGAGTGGTGTGGATCGGCGAGTTCACGGCATTCTCGATGATGTTCTTTTGGGCGAACATCTCCGCCCCGCCGACCATCGGGTTCGCGGCATTCGCGTCGGCCAGTGCGGCAGCGGTGGTCAGCGACAGGGCGGCTACAGCGCCAAGAACGATTGTTTTCATGATGTCTCTCCAGAATGAATGCGCGGAGAGCGTCTGCCCCCCGTCGCACCCAGACACGCAAAGAGCGCGGCGGAGTTTCAGCCAGATGGCGCGAAAATGCCTTTACAGATCGGAAAGAGGTCCGGCGGCCAGAACCGCACCCGTCGGCTGCCCGGTGGGCGACCCGCCCGGCGGTTCGTCCGAGACGGCCAGAACCATGCCCTCTGTCAGACCCGCCGGGGCCGGAATGACCACACGGTCCTGATCGGGCAGCACACCCAGCGATACCGGCGCGGTATCGCCGGCGATCAGCCAGAGTTGCAGGACACGGCCCGGCAATGGCTCGCCCGACCGGCGAATGATCAGCAGATCGGTGCCGTCAGTGCCAGCGGCCAGGTACAGATCGCCCGCGCCGGAGCCTTCGATGCCCGGCATTTCGGCGTTCAGCGTCGGGACGAATCCGGTCGGTGGCTGCAACAGGAAAACGGCCAGCGCAAAGGCCGCGACCGGCCCCGCGACGATGCCCGCCCAGCCCCACCAGCGGCTGCGTTTCGGCTCGGGTCGGAACAACCTGGCCTCGATTTCGGCGCGCAGACGGGCGGGCGCGGGCACATCGCGACCGGCCAGCATCGGCGACAGCGCCTCGGCCCAGTCTGAGTGCAGTTGCGCCAGCGTCCGGTCCTGCGGCAGACGCCGTTCAACGGCCGCTTCTTCCTCGGGGGACAGAAGGCCCAGAAGATACTCGCCTATCAGTGCGCGATCATCGTCTTCGAATGTGTCGGTCACGTCGGTCATCGGCTCAGACACTCCCGCAGGGCGATCAGACTGCGCCGCAGCCATGTCCGCATCGTGTTAAGCGGAATGTCGAAGCGCGCCGCCAGATCGGCATATGTCTCGCCTTCCAGATAGGCGCGGCGCACGGCTTCGGACTTCTGATCCTCCAGTTCGGCCAGGCAGTCGACGATGGCGCGCGCCTCACCGCGGGCGACGGCGTTCGCCTCGGGTCCGGGGGCGATGTCACGCAGAAGATCGTCGGCGGGCATCTCGCGCCGCCCCGCCTCGGCCCGTCGCTTGCGCAGCCGGTCGATGCAATGGTTGCGCGCGACCGTTGCCATCCAGGTAATCGGGGACAGCCCGTTCACGCGGTATCGGTCGGCGTTTCGCCATATTTTGACATAGATGTCCTGCAAGGCGTCCTCTGCTTCCGCTCGGTTTCCCAAGACACGCAGCGACAAACCGAAGAGTTTCCCCGATGTCGCATCGTAAAGCTGTCCGAACGCCGCACGGTCTCCCAGGGCCGCCCCGGCAAGCCAGCGCTCCAGATCGTCACGTGTCGCCAATCGACCCTCCCGATGTATGCCTCAGGCACGCACGCGTCGATTTCACGCCCGGCCTTCCCCTTGCAGATAACCCCCTTATGTTGCATCCGGGCGAGCAACTGCAAGGAGACCGGACGATGGCAGATGGTGCGATGGACATGATGGCGGAACCGACCAAGGACTTTTCCGTCCGCGAGGTGTTCGGCATCGACAGCAACATGATCATCAAGGGGTTTCCCAAAGGCGGCGACCGCGTGCCGGTCATGGACCCGACCTACAAGTTCGATCCCGATACCACGCTGGCGATTCTGGCGGGCTTCGGCTGGAACCGCCGGGTGATGATCCAGGGCTATCACGGCACCGGAAAATCGACGCACATCGAACAGGTCGCCGCGCGCCTGAACTGGCCCTGCGTCCGCGTGAACCTCGACAGCCACATCAGCCGGATCGACCTGATCGGCAAGGATGCGATCAAGCTGCGCGACGGCGTGCAGGTCACCGAATTCCACGAAGGCATCCTGCCCTGGGCGCTACGGAACCCTGTCGCCATCGTGTTCGACGAATACGACGCGGGCCGTGCCGATGTGATGTTCGTGATCCAGCGCGTGCTGGAACATGACGGCAAGCTGACCCTGATGGACCAGAACACCATCATCGAACCGCACCCGTCCTTCCGCCTGTTCGCCACTGCCAACACGGTCGGCCTGGGCGACACGACGGGCCTGTATCATGGCACGCAACAGATCAACCAGGCGCAGATGGACCGCTGGTCGCTGGTGGCGACGCTGAACTATCTGTCTCACGATGCCGAGACGATGATCGTTCTGGCCAAGAACGCGCATTACAATACCGAGGCCGGGCGCAAGACCGTCAGCCGCATGGTCACCGTCGCCGACATGACCCGGACCGCATTCATGAACGGCGACCTGTCCACCGTCATGTCGCCCCGCACCGTGCTGGCCTGGGCCCAGAACGCCGAGATCTTCCGCGACGTGGGATATGCGTTCCGCCTGACGTTCCTGAACAAATGCGACGAGCTGGAGCGGCAGACCGTGGCCGAGTTCTACCAGCGGTGTTTCGACGAGGAACTGCCGGAGAGTGCGGCGAGTCTGAGCCTGGGGTGATGGGCGGGTTTGCTTTTCGAAGCCTCGCCTGCACTGGAAGCGGGAGGTCTGGCCAAGTTCCCGGAGATCGAGGCCGTCCACACAGCTTGGAAGATTTGGGGGCGAGATGAATAAACCCACCGACAACCCCGCCGATCCGTTCAAGAAGGCCCTCGCCGAGGCCACCAAGACCATGGCCGACGATCCGGAGCTGAACGTCTCGTTCTCCGTCGATCCGCCGGGCAAGACCGACGACAGCATCCGCCTGCCGCAGGTCAGCCGCCGCATGACCCGCGACGAAGTGCTGCTGGCGCGCGGCACGGCGGATGCTTTCGCCCTGCGCCACCGTCACCACGATATCGCTGTCGCCAACAAATACATGCCACAGGGCAACATGGCGCGCGAGTTGTACGAGGCGATGGAAACCGCCCGGTGCGAGGCGGTCGGCGCCCGCGACATGCCCGGCACCGCGGGCAACATCGACGCCAAGATGAGTGTCGAGGCGACGCGCAAGGGCTATGGCGAAGTGACCGACAAGGCGCAGATTCCGCTGGCTTCCGCCGTCGGATATTGGGTCCGCCAGATGGCCACGGGCCGCGACATGCCCAAGGGCGCGGACAATGCCCTGGACCTGTGGCGCGGCTTCATCGAGGAATCGGTGGGTGACCGACTGGACAACGTGCAGGACCTGCTGGCCGACCAGTCCGCCTTCGCCCGCCTTGCCCGCCAGATGATCGAGGACCTGGGCTACGGCGACCAGCTGGGCGACGACCCCGATATCGAAGACGAGGATCAGGAGGACGAGGGCCAGTCCGAGGAAGAGGAGGAGCCCGACAGCACCGGCGACGACGATCAGGAGGACGCCGATGCCGACGCTTCGCCGGATCAGTCGCAGGAGCAGCAGGACGACCCCAGCCAGGCCCAGGTCAGCATGGACGACATGGCCGATCAGGAAGCCGGTGAAGAGGCGGAGATGCCCGACTCGGACGAGGCGAAGGACCCGCCCGCCCCGCAGCCGGTATCGGACGCCGACCCGAATTACACTGTCTTCACCGAAGCTTTTGACGAGATCGTCGGGGCCGCCGACCTTGCCGAACCGGCGGAGCTGGAGCGTTTGCGCGCCTATCTGGATCAGCAGTTGGAGCCACTGAAGGGCGCGGTGTCGCGACTTGCGAACAAGTTGCAGCGCCGCTTGCAGGCTCAGCAAAACCGCTCGTGGGAGTTCGACCTTGAGGAAGGCATCCTTGACGCCGGACGTCTGGCCCGCGTCGTCGCCAACCCCACCACCCCCCTGTCGTTCAAGATGGAGCGGGATACCGAGTTCCGCGATACCTGCGTGACGCTTCTTCTGGATAATTCCGGCTCGATGCGCGGACGTCCGATTTCGATCGCCGCGATCTGCGCCGACGTTCTGGCGCGGACGCTGGAACGCTGCGGTGTGAAGGTCGAGATACTGGGCTTTACCACCAAGGCGTGGAAGGGCGGACAATCCCGCGAGGCCTGGCTCAAGGCCGAACGCCCCGCCTCGCCCGGTCGCCTGAACGACCTGCGCCACATCATCTACAAATCCGCCGACGCGCCGTGGCGCCGGGTGCGCCCGAACCTTGGGCTGATGATGAAGGAAGGCCTGCTGAAGGAAAACATCGACGGCGAGGCGCTGGAATGGGCGCACCGCCGCGCCATCGCCCGGCCCGAGGCGCGCAAGATCCTGATGGTGATTTCCGATGGTGCGCCCGTCGACGACAGCACCCTGTCGGTGAACCCGGCCAACTTTCTGGAAAAACACCTGCGCGACGTGATCGCCATGGTCGAGAAACGCCGCGCGGTCGAACTGCTGGCCATCGGCATCGGGCATGACGTGACGCGGTATTACGACCGGGCCGTGACGATCACGGACGTCGAGCAACTGGCGGGCGCGATGACAGAACAGCTGGCCGCCTTGTTCGACAGCGATCCGCGCGCAAGGGCGCGGGTGATGGGAATGCGCCGCGCCTCCTGACCCTGGTGCGCCCTGCCCGGTCGAAGCCTCCGGCGGGGATATTTGGACAAGGGGAAGCGGGATTGAAAAGCCCTCCCCTATTTGAAAATATTTCGCAGGGGTCCGGCGGTGCGCGCCCTGCCTTCCGACATTGCGACCAAACCGGAGACCCGCATGTTCCAGACCTTCGACGTCACCGCCCGACCCGAGGCCGCCGCGCCCCGCGTGGCCCGCCTGCGCGCGTGGATGGCCACGCAGGATCTCGACGCTTTCCTCGTGCCCCGCGCCGACGCGCATCAGGGCGAATACGTCGCCCCCCGCGACGAGCGCATGGCCTATATTTCCGGCTTCACCGGGTCCGCGGGGTTCGTCGTCGTGTTGCACGACCGGGCGGCGATCTTCACCGATGGGCGGTATACCGTGCAGGTCCGTGCGCAGACCGACCCCGCGATTTTCGAGACGGTGAACTGGCCCGCGACGGGACTGGCCGACTGGTTGCCCGGTGCCCTGCCTGACGGCGGACGTCTAGGATTCGATCCGATGCTGCACAGCGTTACTCAGATCGAGGGGCTGCGCAAACTGTCCGGGCTGGACGTCGTGGCGGTGTCCAACGGTGTCGATGCCACATGGCCCGACCGTCCGGCCCCGCCCAACGCGCCGATGACCGTCTATCCGCAGGCGCTGGCCGGCAGATCTGCCGCCGAAAAACGCGCCGAAATCGCCACCGCGCTGCAAGCCGCCGGTGTCGCCAGCTATGTCACGAACCAACCCGAGGCGGTGGCCTGGCTGCTGAACATTCGCGGTGCTGACATTGCGCGAACGCCCCTGCCGCAGTGCTTTGCGGTGATCCATGCCGATGCCGGGGTCGATCTGATCTGCGCGCCGGAAAAAGCCGCCCCGATCACGGATCATCTGGGACCTGACGTGCGGGTCACGGCGCCCGCCGACATGGCCGCTTTGCTGGGTGGGCTGACCGGCCCTGTCGGCCATGACCCAGCAAGTTGCCCCGTCGCGCTGGCCGAAATGCTGACGGATGCCAAGGCGATCCCCGACCCCTTCGCCCTGCCCCGCGCACGCAAGACCGGGGCCGAGATCGCCGCCACGACCGAGGCGCATCTGCGCGATGGGGCCGCCATGGTCCGTTTCCTGCGCTGGCTGGACCACGACCGCCCGGCGGATGCGACCGAGATCGACGTGGTTCGGGCGCTGGAAGGCTTCCGGCGTGACACCAACCAGTTGAAGGATATCAGCTTCGAGACCATCGCAGGCGTCGGTTCCAACGGTGCCATCGTGCATTACCGGGTGAACGAGGACACGAACCGGAAGTTGGGAACGGACACCATCCTGCTGGTCGATTCCGGCGCGCAATATCTGGATGGAACCACGGATATCACGCGGACCATGCCGCTGGGAACGCCTCCGGACGGTGCAGTGCGGGCGTTTACCCGCGTGTTGCAGGGACTGATCGCGATCAGCCGGGCGCGGTTTCCGGTCGGTGTCGCGGGCGCGCATCTGGACGCTCTGGCGCGCGCGCCCCTTTGGATGGATCACCGCGATTACGATCATGGGACGGGGCATGGTGTCGGCGTCTATCTGGGTGTGCATGACGGGCCTGCGCGGATCAGCCGTGTCAGTCAGGTGCCACTGGAAGCGGGCATGATCCTGTCGAACGAGCCGGGATATTACCGCGAGGGCGAATACGGCATCCGGATCGAAAACCTGATCCATGTGGTCGAGGCGGTCCGACCCGACGGCGGCGACGACCGCAAGATGCTGCGGTTCGAGACGCTGACCTGGGTTCCGATCGACCGGCGGCTGATTGATCGCGCGCTTCTGTCACCCGACGAGCGGGCGTGGGTCGATAGGTATCATGCTGATGTCATGTCGAAAATAGGCCCGCGCGTCGACGGTGCGGAGAGGGAATGGCTGACCGCGATGTGCGCGCCTCTCTGACCTTTCGTCGGGGGTTCGCAACGGATAGGGTTCGCCGAAAGAGGGAGAAGCTCATGACGAAGATCACCGTATCGCCCGCCGAGGGAACCTGGTCCGTGCGTTCAGACGATGGCGTTCTGGTCGAAAGCAGGAATGCCCTGTCCCTGGTCGAGGACGATATGGGCTTCGTGATTTACTTCCCGCGCGCGGACGTTGCGATGGCCTTGCTGGAACGCACTGAAACGACGACGGAATCTCCATACAAGGGCACGGCGAACTATTATTCGTACATCGGTCAGTCGGCACAGATCATGGATGTCGCCTGGACCTACGAGGATGTCACGAATCCGGACGCCAAGGCGGTCGAAGGGCATCTGGCATTCTATGACACCAAGGTCACGATCGAACAGATCTGACGTCGCCGCCGTCTGCAAATCCGGATATTACGGGGGTGCATACCGGGGTATTACCCCGGTATTCCGTCCAGACGCATCATTCTGCACCTGCGCTTTGCCGGGGCCTTTGGACCCGACCCGGAATGTCCGGCCGTGTCGAGATGTCGGACAGGTCCGATTTTTCCGCCACGACATTGGCTTCATATGCCGGCGTCGACGGCTTGCGATGCAAGTCGGGCGCGGTGGATGTCTATGCCGTTTTGCCACAGGACGATCAAGCCGAAGCCCACCACAAGAATGATTGACATGATATAATTGAACAGGATCATCAGAAGCGCCGTTTCGGGCGGAACGTCCAGCATTTGCAACGCAAATCCTGCGCCAAAAATGAAGCTGCCGGGGATCCGCACGAAACGACCCAGCACCATGATGAACCCGGCAAACACCATCAGGAAAATATAGTCCCAAGGGGTCAGAACGACGCCAACCGCAAGACCTGCCCAGACGAAGTGGGTGGCTGCTGTCAGCTTGGCCGCGACCGCACCCAGGAACACCGCCGCCCGCCGCATCGCATCGCGCGGCCAGACCACACCATTGCAGAGAGCCCTGCGCAGTTCCCTGCCATCGCCGCGCATTCGCTTGGCCAGCCAGTCAAACAGACGGCAAACCGCTGGTCCGTCGGTGGCGAAAAGCGCGCGGAACCGGAACATCGCCCAAAGCAATCCCCCGAATACTGCAATATTGAGTGCCCCCGCGACGCTCAGGCCCAGTTCCAGATTGCCCTCGACCTGCGGAACCCGCCCGGACATAGCCAGGACACCGGCAAAAAGCGCAAAAACCACGCCGTCGACAAAGCGCGAAATGATTGTGGTTGTCAGTACGGTTGCCATCTTCAACTGTTCAAGCCGTGCGATGATCCATGCCCGTACCAACGGGCTGATGCCAAGCGGCACCAGCACATTGGCCCCGTATCCGGCCAGCAAAGCGCCGGTTAACCTCAAGGTGCCAACAGATTTGACATCATGCAAAATCTGACGCCATTTCCAGCCGTTCAGGAACTGTTCCAGCAGGATGGTCACGGCAAGAACCACGATCCAGACGGGATTGGCCGACCGCAACACTTCCAGGAATTTCCAGAAGTCCAGGCTTCCATACAGCAGGAAAATCAAAAGAAGCGCCACGACACCACCGATCAATGGAGCCGCCCAGCGCAGCAATATTCTTTTCATGACTGCTCCTGATCGGCGACCGGTTCAGCGAAGCCGCCAAAGCCGTCCTCCTGTCCGTCGGATGTGGGAACGGCCTAACGATTTTCAGTACATACGTCATATCACCATTGCGGTATCGGGTTCAGGCTTCGACGCGATACTTCTGGCAAAGGGCCACCTGCAAGCACCGGTTTCAATAGACGTCGGTCGTGTAAAGAAAGCGCCGGCGCGCGATGTCACGGCACGGAACAGCGGACCCTGAATTCGACCGGGGCAAGGCCTGCATAGGCGCGCATGAGCGACCGCATCGCGACCCTCAGTTCTGTCGGACCAGTTTGCCGGGGTTCATCGTGCCCTCGGGATCAAGGCTGCGTTTGATCGCGCCCATCACGTCCCAGGCGGCCCCGTGTTCCGCCTCCATCAGGTGCAGCTTGCCAAGGCCGACGCCATGTTCGCCCGTCGCCGTGCCGCCCAGGTCCAGCGCATGCGCGACCATTGCGTCCGACAGGCGCTTGGCCTCGGCGATCTCTGTGGGCGCGTTGCGGTCGACCAGCAGGATCGCGTGATAATTCCCGTCTCCGACATGACCCAGGATAGGACCATCAAGGGGCGAGGCATCGATGTCGGCGGCGGCGCGGGCGATGGCCTGCCCCAGTTTGGAAATCGGGACACAGACATCGGTGACGACGGCGGTGGCACCGGGACGTGTGGCCAGGATCGTGTGATAGGCACGGTGGCGCATCGACCAGAGTTTGCTGCGATCCTCGGGTTTGGTGGCCCAGCGATATGCGCTGCCGCCATGGTCTGCGGCGATCTGGCCGAAATGTTCCGCCTCGGCCGCGACAGCGGCGTCGGAGCCGTGGAATTCCAGCAGCAGATGCGGTGTCTCGGGCAGGTCGGCCCCGTCGGCGGCATTCAGTATCCGGGTCGTGGCGATATCGACGTATTCGATGCGCGCCGGGGTCAGCCCCATCTGCATGGCGAGGATCACGGCGTCGATGGCGCCTTCGGTCGTCGCGAAACCGCAGACGGCGGCGGCGGTCGCCTCGGGCTGGCCCCAGAGTTTCAGGGTCAGTTCGGTGATCAGGCCCAGCGTCCCTTCGGAGCCGACGAACAGCGCGGTCAGGTCATAGCCCGCCGATGATTTCCGGGCACGGGTGCCAGTGTGGATGACGCGCCCGTCGGCCAGCACGACCTCCAGCCCGCGCACCTGATCGCGCATCGTGCCGTAGCGCACCGCCGTAGTCCCGCTGGCGCGCGTTGCGGCCATCCCACCGAGCGAGGCATTGGCGCCGGGATCGACTGGAAACATCAGGCCGGTGGCGCGGAGTTCGGTGTTCAGCGCTTCGCGTGTGCAGCCCGGCTGGACGCGCACCAGCATGTCATCGGGCACAATTTCCAGCACCGCGTCCATGTGGCGGAAGTCGACCGTAATGCCGCCGCGCGGGGCAGAGGCATGGCCTTCCAGCGCTGTGCCGGTGCCCCAGCCGATCACCGGCAGGTCATGTCGGGCGCAGGTCTGCACGATGGCCGCCACCTCCGCCGTCGTCACGGGATAGGCCACGGCGTCGGGCGGCATTTCGGGATGGAACGTTTCGGACCGGCCATGCAGGGACAGATCGCTCTTTCCCGTGGACAGGCGTTCGCCTAGCATCGCCTGCAATTCGGACAGTGCGTCTTGCGGGATCATCGGCCCCTCCCCAAATGGAACGCCCCCGAGGGTGCGCGAGGGGCGCGGGAAGGACAAGAGGCAGTGACCGACGCCCCCCCGTCAGCCGCCAGAGCATCGCATCCGATTACCGGCAGGTTCCGCCGCGCCTGGGAGGTGGTGCGCAGGCGCGGGCCGTCCAAGGTTCAGTTCTGGTTTATCGCGCTGATCGTGGGCATCGCCTCGGGCTATGCCGCCGTCGCCTTCATGATGGCCATTCAAAGCTTGCAGACGGCGCTATATGGCACGGACGATCCACGCAAATTGCATTCCTTCGCGGCGACGATGCCCTGGTTCTGGGTGCTCATCCTGCCGGTGATGGGCGGCCTTCTGGTCGGATGGATCCTGACGCGGTTCACCCCGGATGGGCGTATCCGCGCTGTCGCCGAGGTCATCCAGGCCTCGGCCATGAAGGAAGGCCGGGTCGAACGTCGCGCCGGATTGGCGTCGATCGCCGCCTCGCTGATAACTTTGTCGTCGGGCGGCTCGTCGGGCCGCGAGGGGCCCGTGGTCCACATGACCGGCATGATCGCGGGCTGGGTCAGCAACAAGATGAACGCCGATGGGGTGACGGGCCGCGACCTTCTGGGATGCGCGGTGGCGGCGGGCGTCGCGGCCAGTTTCAACGCACCGCTGGCGGGCGCGCTGTTCGCGATGGAAGTCGTACTGCGGCATTTCGCCGTCCATGCCTTCGCGCCCATCGCCATCGCCGCCGTGTCAGGGTCGGTCATCAGCCGCATCCACTTTGGCGACGTGACCGAATTCGTTCTGCCGCAGGCGGGGGCGCTGGCGTTTTATGTCGAACTGCCGGCGTTCATCCTGCTGGGCGTGGTCTGCGCGCTGGTGGCGGTGACCTTGATGAAATCGGTGTTTTTCGCCGAGGACGTGGCAAACCGCATCCAGGCGCGCCTGTCGATGCCGCCGATGCTGCGCCCGGCCATGGCGGGGCTGATGCTGGGGGCGATGGCGATCTTCTTTCCGCATATCATCGGCGTCGGCTACGAGACGACGAGCGCGGCCCTGTCGGGAAACCTGATCCTGCGCGAGGCAATCGTGTTCGCCATCCTGAAGGTCGCCGCCGTCAGTATCACCATGGGCGGACGGATGGGCGGGGGGATATTTTCGCCTGCCCTGATGGTCGGTGCCCTGACCGGGCTGGCGTTCGGGTTGATCGCGACGGCGGTCTTTCCCGACATCTCGGGGACCGGATCACTCTATGCGCTGGCAGGGATGGGCGCGGTCGGGGGGGCGGTGCTGGGCGCGCCGATCTCGACGACGCTGATCGTGTTCGAGCTGACCGGCGACTGGCAGACCGGGCTGGCGGTGATGGTCGCGGTGTCGATCGCATCGGCGCTGGCGTCACGGATGGTGGACCGGTCGTTCTTCCTGACGCAGCTGGAGCGGCGCGGCATCCATCTGGCGGCGGGGCCGCAGGCCTATCTGCTGGCGATGTTCAAGGTCTCGAGCGTGATGAAATCGTCCGACCACCCCAATGCCCCGCCCGAAGACCGCGTACGCCGGGCCGTGAACGAGGGGCTGTTCGTGGCCCCCGTCGACACGCTGGAGGCCGCGATGCCCCTGTTCGAGAGGTCGAATTCGGACTTTCTGGCGGTCGTTCGGCTGTCTGATGAAGGTGCACCGGATGTCTTGGGCGTTGTGCTGCATGTCGATGCACTGCGGGTCTATAACCGGGCACTGGCCGCGACGGCGGCGGAGGAGCATTCGTGATGCGGGTTGAAAAAAGGGTCGTGATGATCGGGGCGACCGGGGCCGTGGGCGGGGCCTGCGCTGCGGCGCTGACCGGGCGGGCCGGGGTGACGGCGCTTGGCCGACGGACCGAGGATGGATTGGCAGCGGATCAGCATGTCGTCGATCTGGCCGACCCCGCCAGCTATGCCGCGCATCTTGAAGGGCAGGATGCCGCGATCTGCTGTCTGGGCGTGGGCGAGCCATCGAACGTGTCGCGGGCGGAATTCAGGCGCGTCGACCACGATATTCCGCTGGCGTTCGCCACGGCCTGCCGGGCCGCAGGTGTGTCCGGATTTTCGCTGCTGTCGTCGGTCGGGGCGGATGCCGGGTCGCGGATTTTCTTCGCGCGCAGCAAGGGCGAACTGGAGGACGGGCTGCGGGCACTGGCCTTCGACCGGCTGAGCCTGTTTCATCCGTCGATGATCCTGACGCCGAAGAACCGCTATGGCCTCTCGCAGGCGCTGACGCTGGCGATCTGGCCCAGGCTGACCCCCCTGTTCCAGGGGCCGATGAAGAAGCTGCGCGGTATCCCCGTGGCCCGTCTGGGTCGGGCAATCGCGCAGGATGCGCTGCGCGACCGTCCGGGCGAAGCCACCTATGAGTGGCCCGAGATCATGGACCTGAGCGCGGAATGATCGCGCCACGGTAGCCGATGACACGGCATGCCAGATTGTGGCCCGTCTGCAATGCGGCGGCCTGATCCGCGCCGGACAGCCAGGCTGCGAGGTATCCGCCGGTAAAGCTGTCGCCCGCAGCCGTCGTGTCCACCACCTTGTCGCAGGGCGCATAGGTCGCGTTGAAGCGCGCGCCTATGGGCAACGGGCCGGATTCGCCACGTTTGAGCGCACCTGTCGGAACGCCGTATCCTTCGATCCGCGCCATCACGGCAGCGGTGTCCGCATCGCCGAAGAGCGCCATTTCGTCGTCGACGCTGGGAAATCCGATGTCGGTTTCGCGCCACATCGCGGCGACCGCCGACTGTGCCGTCGGCACGTCTTCCCACAGTCGGGGGCGATAGTTGCTGTCGAAGGCGATACGCCCCCCCGAGGCGCGGTACCCCGGAACCCACGACATCAGCGCCGCGCGGGCTTGCGGCGCCAGTATCGCCAGCGTGATGGCAGACAGGTGCACCACGTCGAACTGCGACAGGGTTTCGGGTTGGATCGGGCTGTCGGGTGTCATCATGGTGCGCGCCGCAGATGTGTCGCGCCAGTAGACGAAGCTGCGTTCGCCAGACGTATCGGTTTCGATGGCATAGGCCCCGGCGATACGGTCGGCATGGCGGGTGATGTGATCGGTCAAAACGTCTTCGTCAGCGATGCGCGCCACCATCCGGTCCGACAGCATGTCCTGCCCGACGGCAGAGACGAAAGACACACGATGCACATCCGGCAGGGACCGGCGCAGATAGATTGCGGTGTTCAGCGTATCGCCCGCAAAGCCCAGATGCGCGATATCGCCGTCCAGCGACAGCTCCACCATGGCTTCGCCCAGACAGGCGATCGAAAGCGGGCGGTCGGTCATGGCGGTATCCCCTTTGGCTTCATGGCTCGGCGGCGCAAGATAGGCGCGCGTCGGGGTGGGCGCAAACAGGTCGGCAGGCGTTTCCCTGCCCCGCCGCGCGGACTATGGTCCGGCCAGCCACGCCCCCGGAGACCGCGATGACCGACGACCGCCCCGCAGGCCCCATGCCCCCCGTCGACCCAGGCAAGCTGAAGGCATTTCTGGATCGTCTGTCGACCGAGGTTCACGCGGCAGATGACTGGGGACAGGTCGCCACCTACATTCCTGAGCTTGCCGATGTGGCGCCTAACCAGTTTGCGATCTCGGTCGTTCTGGCAGACGGGACACGTCTGTCGGCAGGCGCGCGCAGCGTGCCATTCTCGATCCAGAGCGTGTCGAAAGTCTTCATGCTGGCCTGCGTCCTGGGGCGCGAAGGAGATAATATCTGGCGGCGCGTCGATCGGGAGCCATCCGGCGATCGCTTCGATTCGATCCTTCTGCTGGAACAGGAGAAGGGCCGCCCGCGCAATCCGTTCATCAACGCCGGCGCGCTGGTGACGACGGATGCCATGCTGGCCAACCGCGCGCCGAAACAGGCGCTGAGCGAGTTTCTGGGATTTCTGCGCGCCGCCGCCGGAGACGAGGATATCCATATCGACCCGAGCGTCGCCGCGTCCGAGGCGCGCTATGGGTTCCGCAATGTGGCGCTGGCGAATTATCTGAAATCATATGATAATCTGCACAACGCGCCCGAACTGACGCTGGGCACGTATTTCCACCAATGCGCGGTCGAGATGACCACCGATCAACTGGCCATGGCCGGTCGGATGATCGCGCAACTGCCGGGTGCTCCGCCCCTGATGGCACCCGCGCGGGCACGGCGGCTGGGGGCCCTGATGATGACCTGTGGCCATTACGACGGGTCGGGCGATTTCGCCTTCCGCGTCGGTCTGCCGGGCAAGAGCGGGGTCGGCGGCGGTATCCTGATGGTTGCGCCCGGCCGGGCATCCATCGCGATCTGGTCGCCGGGGCTGAACAGCTATGGCAATTCCAAGGTCGGCACCGAAGCCGCGGAGTTGCTGACGGATTTCACCGGCTGGTCGGTTTTTTCCTAAGGCAGCGCGCCGGTCTGCACATAGGTCAGGATCTGGACGACCTGCGCCGGGGTTTCGGCCACGGCGAGCGCGGCGGCATCGACCTCTTTCAGCGCGTGCTGATGATCGGGACCATGCAGCACGATCAGCGATTTGCCCAAGGCCGCCGCCTGCCCCGCATCGAAGGCCGCGTTCCATTGCTTGTACTTGTCACCGAACCGCACGACCACGATGTCGGCAGCGGCGAGTGCCGTGCGCGTGCGGATGGCGTTCAGTCTGGCGCCCTTGTTGTCGTGCCAGAACTTGTCCGGCTCGGCCCCCAGAATGGCCACGCCGCAATCGTCCGAGGCGGCGTGGTCGGTCACCGGGGCGGAGAAGGTGACATCCAGACCCGCATCCGCGCAGCCCTGCATGATTTCGTCGCGCCAATCGGTGTGGATTTCGCCGGACAGATAGATGGAAAGGGTCATCGAAAGCTCCGTGGCATCGGTTGGATCAATAGGTGGCGCGTCCGCCCGACAGATCGAAGGCCGCGCCCGTGGTAAAGCTGTTCTCCTTCGAGCAGAGCCAGAGGATCATCGCCGCCGCCTCGCCCAGTTCAAGGAAGCGACCGCGCGGAATTTTCGACAGCATGTAGTCGATGTGCTCCTGCTTCATCTGGTCGAAGATGCGGGTGCGGGCGGCGGCGGGGGTCACGCAGTTCACCGCGATATCCATATCCGCCAGCTCTTTTCCCAGCGATTTGGTCAGGCCGATGACACCCGCCTTGGACGCGGAATAGGCCGAGGCGTTGGGATTCCCCTCCTTGCCTGCAACCGAGGCGATATTGACGATGCGACCGTATCCTTTGGCCCGCATCCCCGGCACCACCGCCTTGTTCACGAGGAACGTGCCGGTCAGGTTGATCGCGACGACCTGCTGAAATTCCTCGACCGGATAATCGGCAAGGGGCGCGTTTGACCCGGCGATCCCGGCGGAATTCACGAGGATGTCTGCTTCGCCCAACGCATCCACGGTCTGCTTGTGCGCCGCCTGCACCGAGGCCCAGTCGCCCAGATCGCAGGGCACGGCGATGGCCCCGTTGCCCAGTGTCGCGGCAGCTTCTCTCGCCAGTTCCTTGTCCATGTCCCAGATCGCGACACGCGCGCCGTGATGGGCCAGCTCCGTAGCGACGGCCCCGCCGATCCCCTGCGCACCGCCGGTCACGACAGCGATGCGGTTCCTGAAATCCGAAGTATCCATGGGTCTCTGCCTCTCAAGATGGTGTTGCGCCGACGATAGCGGATCGCTGGCCAAGGTCGAGCATCTGCGTTTGACCTGCAAGTCGGCAAATGGCGGGCGGGGCGCCCGGTGGCCATGACGGACCTTTCGCGCTTTCGCTTCGGCGTTACCCGCCGACCCCGAAAACCTGCCCCGGTCTTCTTCGGGGGATCCGAACCCCAATATCTCGGGTGTTCATGCCCGGCCTCCGAGACCGTTCGGCGTGCCGGATAGCCGCAGAAAAGCCGGGGGCGTGGGATGCCGTCCCCGCGCCCCCGGCATCAATCCGTTCAGCTACAACCGGACGTCCCGCCGCAGGTGTTGCACTTCATGCAGGTGCCGTTGCGGACCAGCGTGTAGTTGCCACACTCGCCACAGGCCTCGCCCTCGTAGCCCTGCATCTTCGCCTTGGCCCGCGCGTTCAGACCCGTGGCCGCGACCGTCGTGGTGGAGGTGGTGAACGTGGCCTGCGCGGTCTCCGAGAAGCCTGACGCCGCGGTCGATCCGGCAAGTTCCGCCGCGACACGGTCCATGCCACCACGAAGCGCGACCAGATCCTGCGGCATACGATTGCGCAGATACCCTGACGAGGTGACCGACTTGATGACCTCCAGCGACTTGGTGGCCGCCGATTGACCAAGGGCCGAGACGTTGCCATCCGCGTCGGGGGTGCCTTCGCCGCCGTTGTGGATCGAGTCGAAGGTCGCGCCTTCGGGTTTGACGTGGGCCAGATCTTCCCGGTCCAGATAGCTGACGGCCAGTTCGCGGAAGATGTAGTCCAGAACCGACGTGGCGTTCTTGATTGCCGCGTTGCCCTGCACCATGCCCGCAGGTTCGAACTTGGTGAAGGTGAAGGCGTCCACGAATTCCTCGAGCGGGACGCCGTATTGCAGGCCGACCGACACGGCTATGGCGAAGTTGTTCATCATCGCCCGGAAGCCCGCGCCTTCCTTGTGCATGTCGATGAAGATTTCGCCCAGATTGCCGTCCTTGTATTCGCCGGTCCGCAAATAGACCTTGTGACCGCCGACGACCGCCTTCTGGGTATAGCCCTTGCGCCGCTCGGGCAATTTGGTGCGCGCGGCGCGGGCGACCTCCTTGACGATGATCTTCTCGATCACCTTTTCGGCCAGAACGCCGGCCTTTTCGTGTGGCGTACCGCTTTCCAGGATCTCGGCGGCCTCATCGTCATCCTCGACCAGGGCCGCGGCCAAGGGCTGCGACAGTTTCGATCCGTCACGGTAGAGCGCGTTGGCCTTGACCCCCAAGGACCACGAAAGTTCGTAGGCGGCCTTGCAGTCCTCGATGGTGGCGTTGTTGGGCATGTTGATCGTCTTGGAGATCGCGCCCGAGATGAAGCTCTGCGCCGCCGCCATCATGTGGATGTGGCTGTCGACCGACAGGAATCGTTTGCCCTTCTTGCCGCAGGGGTTGGCGCAATCGAACACGCTCAGGTGCTCGTCGCGCAGATCCGGCGCGCCTTCCAGCGTCATCGTGCCGCAAACGTGGTCGTTGGCCGCCTCGATCTCTTTCTTCGAGAAGCCCAGATGCCGGAGCAGGTCGAAGGTCGGATCGTTCAGCCTGGCCGCCGGAATGCCCAGCGCCTTGGTGCAGAACTCCTCGCCCAGCGTCCACTGGTTGAACACGAAACGAATGTCGAAGGCCGAGGGCAACGCCGCTTCGATCTTGGCGATCTCCGCCTTGCCGAAGCCGTGCCCGATCAGCGACGTGTGGTTGATGCCGGGCGCCTGTCCCAGTGATCCGTGACCGACGGCATAGGCGATGATCTCGCCGATCTGCGCCTCGCCATAGCCCAGCTTGCGCAGGGCGGCGGGCACCGACTGGTTGATGATCTTGAAGTAACCGCCGCCGGCCAGCTTCTTGAACTTCACCAGGGCGAAGTCCGGCTCGATCCCGGTGGTGTCGCAATCCATGACCAGACCGATGGTGCCGGTCGGCGCGATCACAGTGGATTGGGCATTGCGGAAGCCGTTCTTCGCGCCCGCCTCGACGACCCCGTCCCAGATTTCGGCGGCCAGTGCGATCAGGCGCGCATCAGGGCAGCCGTCGATGTCCAGCGCGACGGGCTTGACCGCCAGTTCCTCGTAACCATCCGTCTGACCCTTGGCGGCATTGCGGTGATTCCGCATCACGCGCTGCATGTGGTCGGCATTCCTGGCGTAGCCGGGGAATGGCCCCAGCTCACCGGCCATTTCGGCCGACGTGGCGTAGGACACGCCCGTCATGACGGCGGTCAGCGCACCGCACAGCGCGCGACCTTCGCGCGAGTCGTAGCCCAGACCCATGTTCATCAGCAGGCCACCAATGTTGGCATAACCCAGACCCAGGGTGCGGAAGTCATACGACCGCTGGGCGATTTCCTTCGACGGGAACTGCGCCATGGCGACCGAGATTTCCAGAGTAACGGTCCAGAAGCGCGCCGCGTGAATATAGCCTTCGTGGTCGAAGGAGCCGTCGGCGTTCAGAAACTTCAGCAGGTTCATCGAGGCCAGATTGCAGGCCGTATCGTCGAGGAACATGTATTCGCTGCACGGATTCGACCCGCGGATCGCACCGTCTTCCGGGCAGGTGTGCCAGTCGTTGACGGTGTCATGGAACTGGATGCCCGGATCGGCACAGGCCCAGGCGGCATGGCCGATCTTGTCCCATAATTCGCGGGCCGGCACAGTCTTGGCGACCTTGCCGTCACGACGGTTGATCAGTTCCCAGTCAGCGTCCTTTTCAACGGCGTGCAGGAAGGCGTTCGTCACCCGGACCGAGTTGTTGGAGTTCTGTCCGGAAACGGTGCTGTAGGCTTCGGAATCCCAGTCAGTGTCGTAGGTCGGGAATTCGATGCTGTCATAACCCTGCTTGGCGTATTGCAGCACGCGCAGGATGTAGGCTTCGGGGATCATGTGCTTCTTGGCGGCCCGGATCACGTCCTTCAGCGCCTCGTTGACGTTCGGATCGGTCGCATCGTCCAGCGTGCCGTCCCAGGCGCGAACCGCTTCCATGACTTTGGTCAGCTGGGCCTGGTGCGCCTTGGACCCGGCAACGATGGCCGCGACCTTCTGCTCCTCGATGACCTTCCAGTCGATGAAGGCTTCGATATCGGGATGATCCATGTCGACGATGACCATCTTGGCTGCCCGCCGCGTGGTGCCGCCGGATTTGATGGCCCCGGCCGCCCGGTCGCCGATCTTGAGGAACCCCATAAGACCGCTCGACTTGCCGCCGCCCGACAATGCCTCGCCCTCACCGCGAAGCGAGGAGAAGTTGGTTCCGGTGCCCGAGCCGTATTTGAACAGACGCGCCTCGCGGACCCAGAGGTCCATGATGCCGCCGTCGTTCACCAGATCGTCGCTGACCGACTGGATGAAGCAGGCGTGCGGTTGCGGATGCTCGTAGGATGATTTGGAGCGGACCAGCTTGCCGGTCTTCGGGTCGACATAATGGTGCCCCTGCGCCGGGCCGTCGATGCCATATGCCCAATGCAGACCGGTGTTGAACCACTGCGGCGAATTCGGCGCGGCCATCTGTCGGGCCAGCATGACGCGCATTTCGTCGAAATAGGTGCGGGCATCTTCCTCGGTGGTGAAGTAACCGCCCTTCCAGCCCCAATAGGCCCAGGCCCCGGCCAAACGGTCGAACACCTGTTTGGACGACGTCTCGCCAGCGAAGCGTTCGTTCTCGGGCAATTTGGCCAGCGCGTCTTCGTCGGGAACCGAGCGCCACAGGAATTCGGGAACGTCCTTTTCCTTGACTGCCTTCAGCCGGGCCGGAACGCCTGCCTTGCGGAAATACTTCTGCGCGATGACATCGGATGCGACCTGGCTCCAGCCTTCGGGGATTTCCACTGCTTCCAGCTTGAACACCACGGTACCGTCGGGATTGCGGATCTCCGAAGTGGTGGTGGTGAAGGTGAGTGCCGAATAGGCATCTTTACCGCTTTCCGTGAATTTCCGCTCAAGCCGCATCGTGGTGTCCCCTATAAAATCGTCTTGTTACAAATCGGTGCTTATCGGCCCCGTCCCTTGTCCCGCACGGCAGTTTTCCGACGCACCTCGACCGTCGCGTCCGGTCGGACACGGGGGAAATGGAATGTCTGAGCTGCTGCCCGGTCTTGTCGCATTGAGCCACTACATTTGGTGGCCTCTCTTTGCCAAGACACCAATAGCTGCGGTTTTCGGGGGCGGTCAATGTGGATAACGGGGATAACTCGCAAAGAAAATTCTTGACCGCAGGTTAACGAATTCAGGACAGCCACGACTCACATTCACCTGGGTCGGGTAACGATGCGAAGTGCCTTGGAAACCTGCAAAACGGATGCGGTCGCCGTGCGGTCGGGGGGCGAAACGGAAACCGTGGCACGGCTGCAACGCCTGCTGTCATACAAAGTTGTCCACAGGATGTTAGATCCGGGAATCACCCGGCATGTCACGCGTTCATGAAGTTTGATCACCGTCACCCCGGCGGGACAGATATCCAGGATATCTGCAGTGTGGCTTATGTTGCCACTTGCGATACCAGATGTATCGCATGGTCGGGGCGAGAAGATTCGAACTTCCGACCCCCTGTACCCAAAACAGGTGCGCTACCAGGCTGCGCCACGCCCCGACACGTGCCGCTTAGCAGGGCTTTGCGACGGGGAAAAGCCTTGATGCTTCAATCGCAGGGCCAGGCGGCAGTATCCTGTGGAAGAGCGATGGAGCGCAGTTCGTCACCCGCGTCGATGCCCAGCGTCCGAGCCATGCCGCCATTGATCTCCAGCACAGCCAATGTCGGCGCGCCGGCGGGAATCGGCGTTTCGTCCAATGGCACGGCATTCTCGTGGACCCGCACGATGCGGCCTTCGTCATCGGCGAATATCATGTCGAGCGGGATCAGCGTGTTCCGCATCCAGAATGCGACATCGGATTCGCGCGGATAGACGAACAGCATCCCTGAAAGGCGGGGCAACGACTCGCGATTCATCAGGCCTTTTGCCTGCTCTGCCGGGGTCAGGGCCAGTTCGACGCGAAAACGGACTTGTCCGAAATCCCCGCGCACATCGACCATGCCATCCTGACATTCGCCCGATGAAAGAGCTGCAACATCGGTCGCGGCAAAAACCGGAACCGCCAGGATCAGGGCCAGACGCAAACCACCCATCAGCCGGTCGTTCAGTCGGTGAAATATTCCCATCGGCGCACCTCTACCGCTAGTTGTCCTCGCGCGCCATCCATGACGCGGACGCAGATTGCCTCGCCCGGAAGCAATTCCGCAAGGCCGAAACGGCGCACAACTTCGGTATGAACGAAGATGTCAGCAGTATCGCCGAAGATATTCACGAAGCCGAAGCCCTTGCTCCGGTCGAACCATTTCACCCGCGCCGGCAGATACGGAAGATCATCAGGGATCGGCATCAGGTATTCGGGGGAGGTCAGAGCCTCGGACGGAGTATCGGATCCGACCGGGTCGATCGACAGAATCCGAACTGCCTGAAGGCCCCGGTCGCTGACTTGATAGGTGAGCCGGATCAAACTGCCGTCGAGGACGGAACTCTGCCCGAAGTTGCGCAGGACATTGACGTGCAACAGGATATCCTGCTCCGCTTCATCGGACACGACGAAGCCAAAACCGCGGACCGGATCGAACCATTTCACGATTCCCGAAATCGTCAGCTCTGTGAAATCCGTCTCGCTCATACCCATCAAAACACCACTAGATCGTGCCCCCATCCAGTTGATGGAAAAGATCGATATTGGCCAGCCGGGCTGGCATTCAAGGGTGCATGTCCGGAAAAGCCTGACAATCCCGCGATGACGCCGGGTCAGCCGCGAAACTCCGCCTGTCGATCTGACAATCAGGCAGACCGCAGCCAGGTCGGCTGCAATCAGGGGTTGAGCCTTGCAACCGCCCAATTCCCCGTCTGCGGGGTATCGCGGGTGAATCGAAACCGGTCGTGCAGGCGAAACGCACCGTCGGCCCAGAGTTCCATCTCTACGGGCCGGATCCGAAATCCACCCCAGAACGGCGGGCGCCTGGGAGACACGCCCTTGCTTGCCGTGACCTTCGCCACTTCGGCCATCAAGGCACCCCGACTTTCCAGAGGGCGGGATTGCGCCGAGGCCCAGGCCCCCAGCCGCGATTGCAGCGACCGGGACGCGTAATAGACATCCGCCTGCTCGTCCGACACCCGCTCTACCGGACCGCGTACGCGGACCTGACGGCGCAGGCTTTTCCAGTGCATCACGAAGGCGGCCTGCGGGTTGGCGGCCAGTTCCCGCCCCTTCTTGCTTTCGAAATTCGTATAGAAAACAAAGGCCCCTTGTCCGATCTCGATCTCTTTCAGCAGGACCATGCGGACGTTCGGCAGGCCGTCCGGGTCGACCGTGGCAAGGGCGATTGCATTGGGGTCTTCCGGTTCGGACGCCGTGGCCTCCTCCAGCCAGCGGGCGGCGATGGCGACCGGGTCGTCGCCTGCGAATATGCCGTCGCGTTCCGCCATCGTACCGCCCCTGCCCCGTAAACCTTGCTGCACATACACCTTTCGCCTAAGCCTGCGTCAAGGCAAGTCGGAGGGGAATATGGCAGGCTTAATGGCAGGCAAGCGCGGACTCATCATGGGTCTGGCGAATGACAAGTCCATCGCATGGGGCATCGCGAAGGCCTGCGCCGATCAGGGGGCAGAACTGGCCTTCAGCTATCAGGGCGAGGCCTTGAAGAAGCGGGTCGATCCGCTGGCCGCGCAGACCGGCAGCGACATCGTGCTGCCCTGCGACGTGGGTGACGGCGCGTCGATCGACGCGATGTTCGCCGCCCTTGGGGAACGCTGGGACAAGCTGGACTTCCTGGTCCATGCCATCGGCTTTTCGGACAAGAACGAATTGCGCGGGCGCTATCTGGAAACGTCGCTCGACAACTTCCTGATGACTATGAATATTTCGGTCTACTCCTTCACCGCCGTCATGCAGCGCGCCGAGAAGATGATGACCGAAGGCGGGTCGGCCCTGACGCTGTCGTATTACGGTGCGGAAAAGGTCATGCCGCATTACAACGTGATGGGGTTGGCGAAGGCCGCACTGGAATGTTCGGTTCAGTATCTGGCGGAAGATCTGGGCCGCGACGGCATCCGCGTGAATGCCATTTCGGCGGGTACGATCAAGACGCTCGCCGCGTCGGGCATCGGCGACTTTCGCTATATTCTCAAGTGGAACGAATACAATTCCCCCCTGCGCCGTACCGTCACTCAGGACGAAGTCGGGAAATCGGCGATGTATCTGTTGTCGGACCTGTCGTCGGCGGTCACCGGCACGATCCATCATGTCGATGCGGGTTACCATGTCGTCGGTATGAAGAACGTCGATGCACCCGACATGACGCTAGACAAGAAGGCCACCTGACCAGGTGCTGAGCGTTGCGCATCTGCTGGCCTTCAACCTGGCACTGTTGCTGGCGGTCGCGTCCCCCGGACCGGCGTTTCTGGTCTGCGTCCGGGCCAGTTTACAGGGGGGACGGCAGGAAGGCATCCTGACCGGCCTCGGGCTGGCGGTGATGGCCGGACTGTGGACGCTGGCGGCGCTTCTGGGGCTGGATACGATTTTTACCCTGTTCCCCTATGCCTACACGGTTATGAAAATCAGCGGCGCGCTCTTGGTCATTTTCATCGCGGTGCAGACATGGCGCGGGGCAGCGAAGGCCATCGTGACCGCGCCCCCGGCCTCGTCACGACGGGCGGTCCTGCGCGGCCTCCTCCTGAACCTCGGCAATCCGAAAAGCATCCTGTTTTCAGCGGGTGTCCTGCTGGTCATCTTCCCCCCCGGTCTTTCTGCGACCGAGATGTCACTGATTACGGCCAACCAGATTGTCCTGGAAACGGTGGTCTATTCCGTTCTGGCCACCCTGATGTCACGTGACACCGTTCGCGCCCGGTATATGGCGTTCAAACCATCGCTGACGCGGGCGATGGCCCTGGTACTTGGCGGGCTGGGGTTGCGTCTTTTAATCACGTCCTGACCCGGAGGTCTGCGCAATGTCCAACCAACTGCCCCATGAAAAAGGCTTCCACATCAGCTGGGACCAGATCCACCGCGACAGCCGTGCGCTGGCCTGGCGGCTGGACGGACGCGGCCCCGGCGATGGTGGCGCATGGAAGGCCATCGTCGCGATCACCCGGGGCGGCATGGCTCCGGCAATGATCGCCGCGCGCGAGCTGGGCATCCGCCTGGTCGATACGATCAGCATCAAGTCCTACGACCACCAGGCCCAGGGCGACGCGCAGGTCCTGTCGCGCCCCGACCCCGAAATGATGGGCGACGGGACGGGCGTTCTGGTGATCGACGATCTGGTCGATTCAGGGAAAACACTGGAAGTTGTACGCGCCCTCTATCCCAATGCGCATTTTGGCACCGTCTATGCCAAGCCCAAGGGCGAACCCATGGTCGATACCTTCATCACCGGCGTCAGTCAGGATACCTGGATATTTTTCCCTTGGGACATGGCGCTGCAATACGTCGAGCCGTATCGCGGCAAGGACTGACAGTGCGGTGCCGCCAGCCGAATCCGTCGCATCGGGAATGCTCCGATCTTGCGATGTCCGGACAGGGCCGCAGAATCATCACTGGCGCAATGTCAGCCGCAGTCTGATCCCGTCCCGCGACCGCACTGTCAGGTGCGCCACCGGGACCGGCGGATCGCCGATTGGCGCGACGCGATATGCACCGATCAGCCGCGCCAGCAGCAGCACACCCTCGGCCATCGCGAACCCCGCGCCTGTGCAGACCCGTGGCCCGGCGCTGAACGGCATATAGGCCTGACGCGCACTCTCCCTCGTGGCCCCTGTCTGCCAGCGGTCGGGGTCGAAGCCGTCAGGATTATCCCACATCCGTTCGTGCCGATGCAGATGCCATGGTGACAGCACGATCTGCGCGCCCGTCGGGGCCTGCCGGTTGCGAAATGTCTCGGGCCGGGTCGTCTCGCGGACCATCATCGGGACCGGTGGATAAAGACGCAGCGTTTCGCGGAAAACGTCGCGGGTATAGGGCAACCGGCTGAGATCACTGAACGTGAATGTTTGCCAATCTCGTGTGGCTTCGGCCGCGACACGGTCCTGTGCCTCCTCGTGCGTGGCAAGAAGATAGAGCGCCCATGCCAATGCGGACGCACTGGTTTCGTGCCCCGCCAGAAAGAAAATCGCGACCTGATCGACCATTTCCGGCACCGAGAACCGGTGGCCCGTGTCCGGGTCGGCAAATGTCATGATCTTGGTTGCAAGGTCGTCGGGCGCGGACCCATCTTCGATCTGGACAGCACGGCGGTCGACCAGCGCGGTGATGGCGGACCGGATCGAACGAGCCGCCGCCAGCGTCCTGCGCCTGTGAATACGCGGCATCCAGCGCGGCATCGGAATCAGCGCGGCGATGTTCAGAAGCGGCTGCGTGCGTTGATAGTTGCGGAACTCGCGGAACACCTGCGCGGCGAGGGCATCCTCGATCGGGACGGAAAACAGCGTGCGGAAGATGACATCGGCGGCGGCATAGCTGGCCAGTTCCTCGATCTCGTGCTCGCCTTCGGTGGCACGTTCGATCATCGCCTGGGCAGCGTCCAGCATTCCCGGAAAGGCGTCGCGCAATCTGCCACCCGCAAACGCCGGATCAATGATCCGCCGCTGCCGCTTCCATTCCGCGCCATTGGTGACAAAGACAGACCGACCCAACAGCGGCGCAAGACCCTCGCGCACCCGGTCCGATTTGGGAAAGTCGTCCGGGCACTCTTTCAGCACAAGATCAATAAGTTGAGGGTCGTTCATCATGTAGCTTCTGAAGAACGGGGTTCGAAACTCGGCCATCCAGGCGCGATACAGGCGCGCAGGCTGGGCACTCAGAATATCGGCCCGAAAGCGGCGCATGTACCCAAACAGGCCGACGCGACCGTCGCGTGAGGTTGGTTTGGGCGGAATCATGGGGCCATTGCGGTGTATCGGTTGACAGGTGTGCGCTTGGTCGATGGGCTGGGCGCCCGACCGGCAAACCGCTCGCCCAAGCGATGCGGACCGGCCGTTATGCGGAAATAGTCATAGTCCGATGAGCTTCCCGGAAGCGCATCGAAGGCGCAAAGATACTGAAAATGCAGGCGAAAGTATCGCCGCTTCAGCTTGCGCCATGTTTCGGGTGTCAGGGTTTTGGTAAAGGCCGCCGACAGGATCAGTGGCCCGGTCTGCCGATGTGGCGCGACGCCGGTGACAGACACCGGATCGCACAACGCGAAGGCACATCCGTCGCCGGGCGCGGTAACGTCGACCCAAGGGATCAGGTCCTGTCCGCCCATAACATGAAGGTCGGCACGTAACCTTTTGGCATCTGGCAAAAAACTTACCATTGGAACGACCTGCCCAAGACTCAGGAAACTGCACCTTCCGGGGGGAATACGTGACTCCCGGATCATGTCTGCGAGAACCGAGACGGCAAGATGCGCACCCGAGGAGTGGCCGACGATCAGAACCTCGTCGACATTGGAAGCGAGAGCCTCCGCAATGCGGTCCGCATAGCTGGCCATCCTGGCCTCCAGCTCCGGCGGATTGGCCCCGTTCCAGCGGGCCGAGAATGCATAATCATACATAAGGTAATATGCGAAGACCTTGGAATCCTTGGCCTTGAACCATCGCAGGACCAACCAGCCTGCCCCTGTACCAAACAGGATCGCCGCGAAATAGCGTGGCACCTCATAAGACAGGATCTGAGGCCGTCGTGCGCCGGGCGTGATCATGATCAGATCCGATGCCCATATGATCGCCCAGGCGACCAGACCGCCCACAGCGATCGCAGCGGCAAGCTGCAACATAAGGAATACAACAGGATACAGCGCGGCGATGACCGGCCCCTGCCGCAGGCGCATCAGACGGAACAACGCCCCCGATGCGATATAGATCCAGGCCGTGCGGGCAAGATGCCAATAGGTCGCCGGGATGGAGGCGGCCATGCTGGACGACACGATGTCGGACCAGACCAGAACCTCGATATCCGTGGTGACCCGTGCCCCGTCGATCTGTGCCTCGACCTGCCAGGAAAAGGCGTTTTCGCCCTTTTGTTGGCTGATTGAATATCCTGATAATTCAGCTTGTTGCGCGCCTTCCTTGCGATATAATTCGCGATACCGTCGCGGATGAAACGGATCGAAACCGGGGATGTAGAGGACGCGGCGGGTGGCTACGGTCTGGGTCATCTGGCGATCGTGCCTTGCGTCGGGTCGGGACAGGATGACACAACCATCGGGCGGAAATAAGGACAAGTGATGGACAGTAAGCCGGATCTGGAAATCGACGCGCTCGGACTATTGTGCCCTCTGCCTGTGCTGCGCCTGAAAAAACGTATGCAGCCTTTGAAATCAGGGGCTTGCGTCAGGCTTCTGGCGGATGATCCGGCTGCGCTGATCGATGTGCCTCACTTCTGCGCCGAAACCGGTCACCGGTTCGTCGGTGTCGATGGGCACACCTTCACCATCGAAAAAGCATAGGAATACCGGCGTATTACGACGATGCATACCAGGGTATTACGTTCGTACCCCCCTATTCCGCCGCCTGCGCCATGTCCGGCCCCCCGGCACGGATACTGGCCAATAACTCCTCGCGCCGCTTGGCGGCGGCCCGCGCGTTCGCGTCCTTCACCGGGCCGAAGCCGCGGATCGCAAGCGGCAGTTCGGCCAAGGCGACCACGGCGTCGCGGGTGGCCTCGGACAGCTGCGGTAACACTTCCTCAATATCTGCCTCGTATTGCTCGATCAGCGCACGCTCCATCCGACGCTCCGAAGTCCGACCGAAGGGATCGAGGAATGTGCCGCGCAGGACCTTGCCCCTTGAAAGGAGAGGATAGAACCGTTCGATCCATTCGCCGAAAGCCCGCTTGACGGGCCGCCCGTCAGGGCCCTGTTTCGATATCACCGGAGGGGCCAGATGGTAGGTCAGTTTCAGGTCGCCGTCGAAGGTCTCCGCCGCCTTGGCGCGGGTCGTTCGAAGCAGGCGCGCAACTTCGTATTCGTCCTTGTAGGAGAGCAGCTTGTGATACCCCTTCGCCACCGCCTCCCGCACGACAGGATCGGCGATCCGGTCCAGCATCGCGGTATAGCGACGGGCATAGCGCGCCGATTGATACGCGGTCAGATGATCGACCCGCGCCGCGATGCGCGTTTCGGGCGTGTCCGGCAGGCGGGTGACAGTGTCGGCCAGCAATTCTCCGGCCCTGTCAGGGTGGACAACAGCCCAGCGGCCCAGATCGAACGCGCGCTGATTGCGGTCAACAGCAGTCCCGTTCATCTCGACCGCTTTCAGGATCGCCTCTCGGGTCAGGGGGATCAGACCTCTTTGCCACGCAGCACCCATGATCATCATGTTAGAAAAGATCGTGTCGCCCAACAGTTTCTCGGCCAGTTTCGAGGCATCGAACAGGGTCAGGCGATCGCGCAGCCGGGCCTGCAACGACAGGGCAAGCCGGTCGGCAGGCAGCTTGAAGTCAGGGTTGCCGGTAAAGTCGCCGGTGACGATCTCGTGGCTGTTCACCACCGCCCCCGTACGGCCCGCCATCGTAAGGGACAGGATCTTGTTGTCGGCACTGACGACCAGATCGCCGCCGATCAGGGCATCGGCCTCGCCCAGTGCCACGCGGATGGCGCTGATGTCGGCAGGCGCATTCGACAACCGGCAGTGCAACGCGACCGCGCCGCCCTTCTGCGCCAGTCCGGCCATTTCCATCAGGCCGGCGCCCTTGCCGTCCAGATGTGCGGCCATGGCCATGACGGCCCCGATGGTCACGACGCCGGTGCCGCCAACGCCGGTGATGACGGTGTTCCAGGTGCCGTCGATCGGGGGCAATTCCGGTTCGGGCAGATCGCCGATATCGACATCCGTCGTGGCCCTTTTCTTCAGCTCCGCACCCTGGATCGACACGAAACTGGGGCAAAACCCCTTGATGCAGCTATAATCCTTGTTGCAGGACGACTGGTCGATGGCGCGCTTGGTGCCGAAGGCCGTTTCGACGGGCACGAGCGAGACGCAGTTCGATTGCACACCGCAATCGCCGCAGCCTTCGCAAACGTCGGTATTGATGAAGATGCGACGGTCCGGGTCGGGATAGAGGCCCCGCTTGCGGCGGCGGCGCTTTTCGGCAGCGCAGGTCTGGATAAACAGAATGACCGAGACGCCTTCGATCGCGGCCATGCGCTTCTGCACGATTTCCATCTCTTCGCGTTCGTGCCAGTCAAGGCCCGCCGGGAAGCGCGATTTATCAACGCCTTCCTTTTCATCGTAGACGACCGCGATGGTCGTGACGCCCATCGCCTGAAGTTCGCGCGCAATCCGTTCGGGCGACAGATCGCCCTCGTTGTGTTGCCCGCCCGTCATTGCAACGG
Source organism: Jannaschia sp. L-14R (assembly GCF_056857695.1). NCBI lineage: Bacteria > Pseudomonadati > Pseudomonadota > Alphaproteobacteria > Rhodobacterales > Roseobacteraceae > Jannaschia > Jannaschia sp. L-14R. The sequence goes on along the minus strand of NZ_JBSXNP010000008.1, from coordinate 193,347 downwards.
CATCGTTATAGAGAATTTTATAGGTGATGGTGGTATTCGCGGCCAAGGCGGCGCGGATGGCAAGAATGCCGGAATGGTTGTACGTCCCTTCGCCCAGGTTCTGGAACACATGTTTGCGGGTCGAAAACAGCGATTCACCGATCCAGTTCGCGCCCTCGGCCCCCATGTGGGTGTAGCCTTCGGTGTTGCGATCCATCCAGAGCGCCATGACGTGACAGCCGATGCCCGCACCCGCGCGCGACCCGTCAGGCACTTTGGTCGAGGTGTTGTGCGGACATCCCGAACAGAACCATGGTGTGCGCCTGGCGATATCGGGGGCATTGTCGGCCCGCCTGGCCTCGGCCACGCGGGCCAGACCTGCCTCGATTCGGGGGGTCGTTCGCCCCTCCTCCTTGAGGATGCCGCCGATCTTTTCGGCGATATCGGTGGGCGACAGGGCATAGGCCTGCTGGAACAGGATCGGGCCGTCAGCCTGCTTGCGGTAGCCGTAGACACGTCGACCGTGGCGGTCGTCGAAGATGGCCTCCTTGACCTGAACCTCGATCAGCTTGCGCTTTTCCTCGACGCAAACGATCAGGTCGAGACCTTCGGCCCAGTCGTGGAAGCCTTTCATATCGAGCGGCCAGGTCTGCCCTACCTTGTAGGTGGTGATGCCGAGGCGTTCGCATTCCGCGTCGTCCAGACCCAGCAGCGACAGGGCGTGGACCAGATCGAGCCAGTTCTTGCCCGCCGCGACGAAGCCGATCTTGGCCCCGGCCTTGCCGTGCATCCGCTTGTCCATCCTGTTGGCATGGCTGAAAGCCTCGGCGGCCCAGCGCTTATAGCCCAGAAGACGGTCTTCCTGCGGAATCCAGTGGTCGTTCAGACGGATGTTCAGCCCGCCCGGCGGCATGTCGAAGTCCGGTGTGACGAAGGACATACGATCGGGGCGCCCGTCAACGACAGAGGTGACTTCGACGGTGTCCTTCATCGTCTTCAGTCCGACCCAGACGCCTGCGTAGCGCGACAGCGCCCAGCCATAGAGGCCGAAATCAAGGATCTCCTGCACGCCGGCGGGCGACAGGACGGGCATGTGGACGTCGACCAGCGCCCAGTCGGACTGGTGGCAGGTGGTGGAGGACTCGCCCGTGTGGTCGTCACCCATCGCCATCAGGACGCCGCCGTGTTCGGACGTGCCGGCCATATTGGCGTGGCGCATCACATCGCCCGACCGGTCGACGCCCGGTCCTTTGCCATACCACAGGCCGAAAACGCCGTCATGCGTGCCTTCGCCGCGCAATTCGGCCTGCTGGCTGCCCCAGACGGCGGTGGCGGCAAGGTCTTCGTTCAGACCGGGGCGAAAGGTAATGTCATTGGCGTCCAGAACCTTGCGGGCCTTCTCCATGTTCAGATCGACACCCCCCAACGGCGAGCCTCGGTAGCCGGTGCAAAACCCTGCCGTGTTCAAACCGGCACGGCGGTCGCGTTCCTTCTGCATCAGCATCAGACGCACCAGCGCCTGGGTCCCGTTCAACAGGACGTCACGTTTTTCAAGATCGAACCGATCGGACAAGGACACGTCGTGGCGCATGAAAATCTCCTCCTGACGGGATTATAGGTCAACTTTACTGACCCATAAAGCGAAATCTTCTTCAGACATTCTTATAGCACTTCCCTATAGGGAGAGGCGACGGGAGGAGACCGTCAAAAGCGAGCATGTGATGGACTGGGATAAACTGAGAATTTTTCACGCCGTTGCGGATGCGGGGTCTCTGACCCATGCGGGCGACGTGCTGCACCTGTCGCAATCCGCCGTCAGCCGCCAGATTCGCGCGCTGGAGGAGATGCTGGGCACGACGTTGTTCCACCGGCACGCACGCGGCCTGATCCTGACGGAACAGGGCGAATTGCTGTTCGACGCGACGCAGGCGATGACCAAGCGGCTGGAGACCGCCAGCGCCAGGATCCGCGATTCGGAGGAGGAGGTGTTCGGCAACCTGCGGGTCACGACCACCATCGGCTTCGGGTCGATCTGGCTGGCGCCGCGACTGTCGAAGCTCTATGCGAAATATCCCGACCTGAGCATTGACCTGATGCTGGAGGAGCGGGTGCTGGACCTGCCCATGCGCGAGGCCGATGTGGCCATTCGCATGAAAGAACCGAGTCAGGCCGACCTGGTGCGCAAGCGCCTGATGGATATCCGGATGCAGCTTTTCGCGTCACCCGCCTATCTGGAGGCGAACGGCGTACCCAATTCGCTGCACGATCTGTCAAAGCACCGGCTGATCAGCCAATCGCTGGGCGTGACGCAGGTCAGCGCGGGCGCAATGCTGGTGCGCGAATTGATGACCTATGACATCGGGCGGTCGCTGACGGTGAACAATTATTTCGGCGTGCTGCAAAGTGTACTGAGCGATCTGGGCATCGGTGTCCTGCCCGACTATCTGAGCCAGGATTTTCCGCAGCTTGTGCGCGTCCTACCGGGCACCGAGTCGAACGAGGTGCCGGTGTTTCTGGCCTTCCCCGAGGAGTTGCGCGGATCGAAGCGGGTTCAGGCGTTCCGCGACTTCGTGGTCGAGGAGGTCGTGGCCTATCGAAAGGCGCGGCAGGGCGCGGCGGCGCGGTAAGGCATGCACGAAACGCATAGCGGGATTGCACCGATTGGTTCCGTTCCGCCTTGTTACCCGGCATGTCGCGCAATATTTAGGCTATCGAAGGACGGTGCTTCTGCGCCCCTTCACCTCCCTGTTGGACTTCGGCCGAGCTTTTAGCTCGGCCTTTTTTTTGCTCGTGGCGATTACGCCGCTGCCGACGCTGCCACCGCGCGGATGCGTTCGACCATCGCCCGCAACCCGTTGGACCGTTGCGACGACAGGTGATCGTTCAGACCAAGACGGGCGAGTTCGGCGGGGGCGTCGATGGCACCGACCTGTGCCACGGGAATGCCGCCATAGAGGTCGTGCAAAATAGCGATCAGTCCGCGCACGATCATGGCGTCGGATTCGCCCGCGAAATCGAAGGTCGCATCCGGCCCCTGTCCTTCGATACGCGGATGCAACCAGACCTGGCTGGCGCAGCCGTCGACCTTGGTGGCAGAAACCTTGAGCGCATCGTCAAGCGGCGGAAACGCCTTGCCCAGTTCGATGACATGTCGATAGCGGTCCTCCCAGTCGTCCAGAAACTCGAATGTTTCGACCAGATCCTCGAACCGTTCCTGTGCCATTTTCACCCCCGTTTTACCCCCGTGAGGTAGGTGCGGGCGTTCCAAAGGTCCAGCCCGCTTCCCAAAGGCCCGCCGATGGGCTAGCCCGTATTGCAAAGCCGAAGGCTAGGGATTGACGGGGGTTCACATGGGAATGACGGCGCGCATCGGGGCGGTTCTGGCAGTTACGGCATTGGCCGGATGCGGGCTGGGGCAGACGCGCCTGAACCCGTTCAACTGGTTCGGCAACGACCGCGAGGAGCGGATCGAAGTCGCCCGCGTCGCAACCGCGCGACCGGTCGTGCAACAGGTCGTGTCGCTGGAGGTGGCGCAGACGCGCAGCGGCGCGATCATCTCGGCCGTGGGCCTGCCTCCGACGCAGGGCTTCTGGGAAGCCGATCTGGTCCGCGTCCCGACCGACGATCCGTCGGTGTTGCTGCTGGATTTCCGCATTCTGCCGCCGATCACGCCCGAGCCGGTGGGCACGCAGCCGTCGCGCGAAGTGCTGGCCGGCACGACCTATAGTACGCAGGACCTTGCAGGCATCCGAACGATCGTGGTGCAGGGCGAAATGAACCGCCGGTCGGTCAGCCGCTAGACCCGGTCCGAAAGCCGCGCATTTGCAAGGGCCGCCCCGTCCGACAGGGCCCCGAGCTTGGCGAATGCAATGTCAGGATCGACCGCACCGAAACCGGCGAATGTGCCAAAGCCGCAATCGCTTCCGGCGATGACGCGATCGGGGCCGACGATATCGGCGAACCGGCCCAGCCGCTCGGCCACGACTTCGGGGTGTTCGACGAAGTTCGATGTGGTGTCGACCACGCCCGGCACGAGGATCTTGTCGTCGGGAATTTCCGATTTCCTGTCGCGGAACACCTGCCACTCATGGGCGTGGCGCGGGTTCGATGTTTCAAAAAGAAGCTGACTGGCGTTCACCCCGAGGAAGGTCGAGAATACCGCGTCCATCGGGATGTCGCAGACATGCGGCCCCTCGTAATTCCCCCAACATATGTGCACGCGAACCCGTGATGGATCAATGCCTTGCAAGGCACCGTTCAGGGCTTCAACATGGCTTTGCGCGATCTTTAGGAAATCTGCATCGGTCAGATCGGCAAACAGCATGTGCCGCGACAGGGCAAGGTCGGGACAATCGAGTTGCAGGAAAAGTCCTGCGTCGACGATGGTGCGGTATTCCTCGCGCATCGCGTCGGACAGGGCAGCAAGGTATTCATCGCGGCTGGCGTAGTAGTCGTTTTGCAGGAACAGCGAAATGACGCCAGGACTGGCGGCGTTCATGAAGCCTTCGCGCGCGCCGTGCGTGTCCATCGCAGATTTCAGGTTGGCGATATCGGTCAGCAGGTCGTCCTGACCCTTGGATTTGACCGGGCCGGTGCACATCGGGCGGGCATATTTCGGCGTGCCCCCATCCGCCGCCAGACGCTTGAGAAAACTGGGAAAGAGCTTCAGGTCCGCGGGCGCATTGCGCGGGGAATCGCCGGAAAATCCGGTGTAGCGATCCTTGACATAGGTGGCATAGCTGATCTTCGACGTCTCGCCGTCGGACACGATGTCGATGCCCGCTTCGACCTGACGGCGCACCACCTCGTCGCAAGCGGCGGTCATCTGGGCGGCGAAGGCATCCGCATCGTAGGGCATGCCGTTTTCGCGGGCAAAAATCATGTCGACGGTCGCCTGCGTCCGCGGCAGAGAGCCGACGTGAGTGGATTTTATCGCCATGAAAGGCTCCTTTGCAGGTATTCTGCGGTTTTCATTGCAGCCATGACGGACCCGCGGGATCGTCGGTCGAGACAATATGGAACAGGCTCGCCTCGCCCGTCATCGACGGAACCGCCCCATGCGGAAGACCGGCGGGGACGGACATGGTATCGCCGGGTGCAAGGACTTCTACGCCCGCGTCGGCCCCCTGCCCCCAGGTGACACGCCAATGGCCGCGCATCGGCATCAGAACCGATGGGCGGTCGTGCGCATGTGGTGTGTCGGTGGCCGAAGTGCGGGTGATCAGGTCGACCTCGAACCCCGGCTTGTCACGGATGATGCCGGTGGCACCGATCACTTTGCAGGGCCTGTGCCGGGCCAGCGCCGTCATGTCGTTATAGCGCCGCACGCCCCATCCGACGACCTGCATCGGGGACAGTTCGGGAAAATCGGCCAATTCGGCGTCGGTCAGGGTCGGCATCGGGTGGACGCCCTCGGGCGGGGTCTGGCCTGCCTTGCTGTCATAGAGTTTGCCGTTCTCGCCCAGGATCAGCCCGTGATCCCGCGCATCCTCGATCACCTGCGGCGCCCAGATCACGCCGCCGCCCGCATCGTCACCACCCAAGATGGCCATGATCATCCCGTAGTCGGTGCCGATATTTTCGAACCCGCGAAAGATGCCGGTCGGGATGTCGATAATGTCGCCTTCTTCCAGCACCACTTCTCCGGCCGTTCCATGTCGGCCCCAGAAGAACCGCCAGCGGCCCGACAGGACGAAGAACACTTCGGCCGTCCGGTGACTGTGCAGGGAGTTCCGGCATTTCGGCGGTTGGCCGGCCGCGCCGATGTTGAAGCCGTGGGGCGTGGTGATGTGGACATGCTGATCGGCGGATTCGCTGACGCCGCCGCCGATGATGGTGAAATTCTCTTTCTGGTCGCTGCCGGGTGTATGGGCGTCGATGAAAGCGGTCTTGCAGGGGATCAATTCGCCGTAGCGGACAGTTGTGGGGGCGGTCATGGCGGAAGCTCCTGTCATGTCGTGGTCGGGGGGCGGTCAGGCGGCGTTCAATACGGCAGCGAACCGGTCGGGCATTCGATCAGGATCTCGCCATTGTCGCCCTCCGCAGTGGCGTAAGTCACGTGCGACATGCCGGAGCTTGCGGGCGTCTCGAACCGGGCGCGGGCATCGGGGTCGAGCCATGTGGCAAAGACTTTCGATGCCGAATGTTTGAAATCGCGGGAACAGGTGACGGTGAAATGACGGGTCATGACGTGCCTCCCAGATGGATCTGTTTCCAGACCGCCGTTTCGTCGAAAACGGTCCATTCGCGTCTTATGCTCCAGCCGTCCGGGCCGAAGGGGCCGAATTCCACGTGAGTGATGCCCATGACATAGACCTGCGCGCCGGTCGGTGTCCCGAAGGCGCCCCAGCCGGAGTGTTTGCCCCAGAGCGACCAGCGCACGGCGGCACGCGGCGGCATCATCGGATCGTCGCGACCGATGACATGTTCGATGGTGAATTCGGCGTCCGGGAAGGCGGCGCGCAGCGACATCCAGAAGCGGTCGGCATCGCCGTGGCTGTGGCCGGTGACACCACCGGGGTATTCCAGTTGCGCCGCGCGGTCATACACGTCCGGAATGACACGCATGTCGGCTGACATGATGCGGGTCAGCGTTTCGGCCAGCCGCGCGCCCCAAATGTTGTCGTTGCCGCGCCCCTGGTACGGGCCGGGTCTGTCCGTATCGGGCGTCAGCGGGCGGATCGCGGCGTCCTTGCCGCCCTCGCGTTCGATCAGGTCGGCGGCATAGGCCGATGGCTCCCACCCCAATTGCCGGACGATCGCACCCTGATCGCGGATCAGCCATTCGTCGTCGATGGCGATGCCCCGAACGTGGCAATCGGCCATGATGCGATAGATCAGCGTCTTGCCTGTGGCGCGGCCATAGATGCCGTCGCCCAGATGCGTCGCGGTGGACAGCAGGCGGTGCGACGAGAGCATGCCTGTCCGGGGATCGTCGCCTGACCAGATGACGTCTTCACCCAGCAGGGTGCGGTCGGGAAATTCTGCCAGCGTCGCCATCGTAGCACCGATGACGTTCTGGTTGCCGACGACCACAGACGCGGGCGAGCGGACGACAATATCGGGTGCGTAATACTGGTGCAGGGTCGCGATGCCCCTGTCCTCCCAGATCTCCTTCGTGATCGACAGGATGTAGTCGGGCAGGTCTTTCCAGCGGTCGTTGAAGGTCATGGCGTGTATCCTTCGGGTATGCGAGCCGAGGTGCGAACCACGAGCGGTCCGTCGATCTCGATCCGTCGGGCGGCGCGATTGGGGGTGTCAAGCTTGGCCATCAACTCGTCCACCGTGGCATCGACCATGCGCCGCGTCGGCTGGCGCAGTGTGGTGAGGTCATAGGCAGGCCACCCGGCCATCGGCACATCGTCATAACCCAGAATGCTGACGTCCTGCGGGACCTTCAGGCCAAGATCGAAGCGCAGCATATCCATCACCGCCAAGGCCATGTGGTCGTTGGCCACGAAGATCGCGTCGGGTGGATCGGGGCGCGCCATCAGGTCGCGAGCCGCCTCGGCTGCCGTGGCACGGTCGTAGCGGCCATCGACCAGCGCGTGCAACTGCGCGCCTGCCCTGTCCAGAGCGGAGCGAAAACCGGCCAGCCGGTCACGACTGGTCGAGGCGTCCATGAAACCGGAAATATGGGCAATGCGGACATGCCCGCCCGCCAGCAGGAACTCCGCTGCCTTGCGCCCTCCGGCCAGATTGTCCGAGGTGACCGCCGACAGACCCGATCCGGGGATGGCCCGGTTGAACAACACGACAGGGATGCCCGCCGCAGCGCACCGTTCGGACAACTCGCCCGACAGGTTGATCGATGCCGTGATGATACCGTCGACCTGATAATCCAGCAGTTCGGAAATCACGCGATCGGTGTCGATACCGTGTTTTCCGGTCGTGAAAATCAACAGGTGATAGCCCTGCGCCTGCAACACGGTCGACAGCTTTTCGATGGCGTCCGGATAGAACGGATTGTCCAGATATGCGACGACCAGCCCGATGATACGCGACCGTCCGGTGATAAGGCCACGGGCCAGCGCGTTGGGGCGATAGCCCAGTTCGTCAGCGGCGGACCGCACGCGCGCGGCCATGTCGGGGCTGACCGACGCGCCCCTGGTGAAAACGCGGCTGACTGCGGATTGGCTGACCCCGGCTTTCCGGGCCACATCCTGAGAAGTGACTTTGCGCGCCATCAATCCGCCGTCCAGCCACCGTCGACCAGCAGTGACGTCCCGGTGACCATCGCCGAAGCATCGGAGGCGAGGAACAGGACCGCGCCCATGATATCCTCGACCTCGCCGACGCGGGGCAACTTGATCTTGTCGTCGATCCAGGCGCGGCGAACAGGGTCGCTGAACGTGGCTTCGGTCAGGGGCGTCCGGATGAAGGTCGGACAAATCGTGTTTACGCGTATGTTTCGTGGTCCCCATTCGATGGCCATGGCCTTGGTCATGCCCTCGACCCCATGTTTCGTGGCGCAATAGACTGCGCGGTCGACCCCGCCGACATGGCCCATCTGACTGCTGATCTGAAGGATGCAGCCACCGTTCGACATGCCGCGCGCGACACTCTGGGCCAAAAAATACGCAGCGCGCAAATTCAGGCCGGTGACCAGGTCAAAATCTTCTGGAGTGGTGTCCAGCGCCGGGCTGTGACGGGCGACCCCGGCAGAGTTGCACAGGATGTCGAAAGGGGCCTGCCCGGACAGAAAATCGTCTACCTTCGACAGGTTCGCGACATCGAGCGCAGTGCCTTCGGCGGAAAACCCGGCTTCGTTGATCCGGGCCACAGCGTCGTTCACACCCGCCTGGCCGCGCGCGACGATCACGACATGGGCCCCGGCTTCGGCCAGAGCGGCCGCGCTCGCAAGGCCGATCCCGCGAGACCCTCCGGGGACGAAGGCGCGACGGCCATCCAGTCGAAAGGATGGGGTGCAGGGAAGTGACATCTGGCGGCTCCGACACGGGGCAGTGTTATTTGCATAGGTATGCAGACACATCTTGGCTACACGAGGCAAGAGCTTAGCGATGAACCTTTTCGGTTCTTGCCGCATTGATCCAGCTAAAAGCCTAGAAATGGACGCCATGACCAAAGCCACAGAAATCCTGTCCGCATTGAATGATGCCGCCGAGGGTCAGTCCGAAGTGACATTGGGCCATGTCAATGACCAAATCGGGCATCGTGGCACAGGTGCCCTTCTGGCGATTCCGGCCGCATTGGAAATCACCCCCATCGGCGGCATCCCTCTCGTACCCTCGACGCTGGCATTCATCGTTGCAATCTTTGCCGTGCAAATTGCATTCGGTCGCGAGGATATGTGGCTGCCAGGGTTTCTGGAGCGGCGGAACATCTCAGCCGCAAAGCTGACGAATGCCGTCGATAAATTGCGCCCCGCCGCCGAATGGTCCGACAGGCATCTTGGAAAACACCTGCATCTGCTGACCGACGAGCCTGCTCCACGCATCGTTGCCGTGGCGATTCTCGTGCTTTGCGCGTTGGTGCCGCCCCTGGAACTGGTGCCTTTCGCATCGTCGATTCCCATGGGAGTGATCGTGCTGTTCGGTCTGGCTCTGGTGACGCGGGATGGCCGGGTCATGGCGCTGGCCTGGGCGGCGTCGGCAATCGCGCTGTGGGCCGTGTGGAAACTCTGGCCCTAGGTCAGCTGCCGCATCCGGGCCAGCACGTCGACACCCAGCTGGTGCCAGACGTCCAGAAGGTCGACGCAGACCCAGTTTTCGCGGATCAGATCACCCTCTACGCGCCAGAAATCGAGGCTGCGCATGGTGATTTTCTGACCGGATGGGGCAATTCCCAGCCATCCGTCTCCGGTAACGTGCATCTCCATCCCCGGCCACGCAGTAAAAGCGACGTAATCGCCCTGGGCGAAGAAGTGTCCCCGCTCGATCAGTCCGCGCCGGTCGGGCATGGCATTCAGGAACGGGATCTGGTGGTGGTCGCGAAACCCCCGGATGCCCCGCGCGGTGCCAATGCCGCCGGGGCCGTACCACGTGCACCGCGGGTGCCATGCGGCGGGCAGGTCCATCGCCGCCTCGCCCTGTGGCGACAGGTGCAGCCGGTCCAGCATATCGCCCACAACGCGCAGAGCATGGCTGCCATTGCCACCGATCCGCAACCCGTCCTGTGTCATCGGGCCGGGCACCCGTCCGCTATGCCCCAGAGGCGGTCCCATCGGCCAGACACCGGCCTGCAACATCAGATCGGGCAGGTCCCAGATCGCCTGAACTTCGACGGCCAACTTATTAACAATACGGTAAAATTCGTGAAACCGCAGGTGGGCCAGGCGTCCTGTTGGCGGGATACCCAGGAAAGGTGCGGCAAACCCACCGGCATAATGCCCCGCCTGCCCCAGCCACGCCTGTCCGTGACCATCAACCCCTGTCATGGAGATATCGACACGGCGTTCCACATCCGGCATCGCCGCCCAGAGAGGACCAAGCGCGATATCGACGAATCCTGCGCCCCCGGTCACGTCCCCGAAAGGATGGCACAGATGAACAACGGCATCTGGCGTGATGCCACTTTCGATCACCTCTGCCATGCGGGCCGCATCACAATCGGACAGGGCCGTCAGGTCCATTGTCTATGCTCCTTGAATATTCATGTGCGCCGCACGTGCCTCAGTCGGCGTCGTCACGATACGGCGCACCCTCGCCATAGGGCACGTTTACGCCGCCATATCGACGGACCCGGACGTTGCATTGCTCGGCATGGCCGACGAAGCCTTCCAACATGCACAACCGCGATCCGTATTCCCCGATCAGGGTGGCTGCGGCATCGGTGGTGATCTTCTGATAGCTGTGTGTCTTCAGAAATTTCCCAACCCATAGCCCTCCGGTATAGCGTCCGGCCTTTTTTGTCGGCAGGGTATGGTTCGTGCCGATCACCTTGTCGCCATTGGCCACGTTGGTGCGCGCGCCAAGGAACAGCGCGCCATAGCTGTGCATGTTCTCCAGATACCAGTCGTCGCGGTCGGTCATGACCTGCACATGCTCGGATGCGATGTCGTTTGCGCAGGTCAGCATCTCGTCATGGTCTTCGCATAGAATGATTTCGCCATAGTCCTGCCAACTGACCCGCGCCGTTTCGGCGGTGGGCAGGATCGTCAGCAGCCGGTCGATTTCGGACAGGGTGTCGTCGGCCAGCTTCCGCGAGGTCGTCAACAGGACAGCGGGCGAATTGTATCCGTGTTCCGCCTGCCCCAGCAGATCGGTTGCGACCAGTTCTCCGTCCACGGTGTCGTCGGCGATGACCATGGTCTCGGTCGGCCCGGCGAACAGGTCGATGCCGACGCGACCGTAAAGCTGCCGCTTGGCTTCGGCCACATAGGCATTGCCCGGCCCCACCAGCATATCGACCGGGGTGATGGTTTTGGTGCCGATGGCCATGGCACCGACGGCCTGGATGCCGCCCAGAACATAAATCTCGTGCGCCCCACCCAGATGCATCGCCGCAATGACGGCGGCGTTGGGACGCCCGCGGAACGGTGGCGTGCAGGCGACGATGCGCGGCACACCCGCAACGGACGCGGTGGCGACCGACATATGCGCGCTGGCAACCATTGGAAACTTACCGCCGGGAACATAGCATCCGACGGACTGAACGGGGATGTTGCGATGGCCGAGGATAACGCCTGGCATCGTCTCGACCTCGATATCCTGCATCGAGTCGCGTTGTGCCTGCGCGAAGTTGCGAACTTGTTCCTGCGCAAATCGGATGTCGGCGAGTTGGCGCTGCGACAATTCACCCATGAGATTTTCGATCTGGTCCAGCGTCAGGCGAAAGCTCTCTGGCGAATAGCTATCGAACATCGCGGACAGATCGCGTACCGCAGCGTCGCCCCGACGTTCGATATCCGCAAGAATCTCTTCGACTTCGGTGCGGACCTTGGCGTCGTCTGCAGCGCGGTCGGTGGCGGATTTCGATGTCTTGAAATGTTGTGCCATGGCAGCCTCCGATCGCGGACGTCAGGTGTACATGTCACCTCGCGCAAGAGTGAAGCGGTTTTTGCATACGCTTGCAATGCTGCGTTTCAAAGGCCTTCGTTCCAGCGGGTCATCGCAGTAATTGCATACGGCATGCCCGACTGGCCGAGGATATCGCCCGCAATGACATGAAAACACAACCCGCCAGTGTTCCACCCGTCCATGCCATCCATCTGAAAAACATACGCACCGACATACCCCTGCCGCGGTCAGGTTCGCCGGGGGCGCACGCCTCAAGAGGGCAGACGGCTCAGCACATCCTGAACGTTATGTCGGATCAGTTCCAGATCGTCATCGCCCGAAAACCTGTGATCCGCACCCCGCACCAGGGTCAGGCGGATGTCCGGACCCTCGGCACGGTCGAGCAGGCGCAGTGCGGTTTCGGTCGACACGGCAGTATCGGCCGTTCCCTGCATCATCCGTACGGGAAACGGCAGGTTCAGCGGGGATCGCAGGACCAGACGGCTGCGGCCTTCTTCGATAAGGCGGTGCGTGATGATGTAGGGATCGCCGTAGTCCGACGGGACAGCGATGTGCCCGATCTCGGCCAATTGCATGCGTTGATCCGCATTGAACGCGGCCCAATAGCCGTCTTCGGTAAAATCCGGGGCGGCTGCGATGGTGACGAGGCCCGCAACCAAATCGGGATGATCCCGCGCGATCAGAAGGGCGATCCAACCGCCCATGGAGGAGCCGACCAGAACCTGCGGCCCGGTGGTGGCCGCGCGGATCACGGCCAGCGCATCTTCCGTCCAATCGCCGATACTGCCGTCGGCAAACGCGCCCTCCGACTGACCGTGGCCCGAATAATCCAGACGAAGAAAGGCACGGCCCTGCTGTCTGGCCCAGACTTCCAGCGCGATGGCCTTGGTGCCTTCCATGTCGGATTTGAAGCCGCCCAGGAACACGATGCCCGGCCCCTGCCCTTGGGTCGCGTGGAAGGCCAGCGTGTTGCCGGCTCGTTCGATGGTCTGCATGGTCGCCTCCGCCGTCGGTCGCCCCCGGCCTAACCGGAACGCCGATCCAGCGCAAACAGGTGACCAATTAGTCACGTGTCTTGACGTGTGACCGTTTGGTCTCGTATTAATCCGCCATGGATTCGATCTTCAAAGCCCTCGCCGACCCGTCGCGCCGCGATTTGCTGGATGCCTTGCGGCAGACCGACGGTCAGACGCTGTCGCAACTGGAGGCGGCGCTGCCCCTGTCACGGTTTGGTGTAGCCAAACATCTGGGTGTTCTTGAAACAGCCGGGCTGGTGACACGGGTGAAACGCGGACGTTTCACGCATCACTATCTGAACGCCGTGCCCCTGGCCGAAGCACTGGGACGCTGGATCGAGCCCTATCGCGTAGCACCCGCCGTCCAGGGGGTGCTGAACCTGAAAGCTCAAATGGAGGACACCATGGAACGGAGACCCGATTACGTCATGCGGACCTATATCCGCTGTACCCAGGATGCGCTCTGGGACGCGCTGACCGATGCGGACCAGATGGCGAAATACCACTTCCACGCCAGTCATGTCACCCGCGACGGCGCCGCGCTGACCTATGTCGCGCCCGATGGCAACGAAATGCTGATTTGCCGCGAGACCAAGCTGAAGCCCAAGACCCGGATCGAATCGATCTTCGAGCCGCGATGGGCGCCGGACGTTCCCAAATCGCATTTCGTCTGGATTATCGAGCCGGGCGACGGCCAGTGCCGCCTGACGTTGGAGCATTACGACATCCCGCCCGGTGGCGAAGGCTATGCCGATGGTTGGGAACGGATCGCCTCAGGCCTGAAAACGTTCCTCGAAAACGGCAAGGCGACCAAGTTCGCGGCCGCGGAGGCATGACCGAAGTGTAATGGTGGATGACCTGAACGGGGCCCCTGGCGCGCCACTCTCGATACTCTGCATCGCCGACATGAACACGGCTTGAACCCCGCGCGGGACGGCAATTTGTCCGCCTCGATGAACCGGCGCGGCCCCGGTGCGTTATGTGTGATGACAATCGCAGGAGTCATCGCATGAGCCGCAACCAGCAACCCATTCCCGAGCGTCCCAACGCGCCCGGCCCGGCCAAATCGGACAGCTATGGCCCGGTCAAAGTCGAAAAGAAGCCCTTGGAGGAAAAGGGAAAATACGACAAGCCGTCCGATCCCGCGGACGATTTCGTCATCGACGAGGAGCGCGACAAACCAATTCGCGGAAACGAGTCGCCGAAAGATTAATCCGTGTCGGCGACAGCGTTATGCTCGGGGCGTCCCTTGAAGCCCTGCGCCACCACGAACTTCTCGGAACTGTCGGACCGGCTTGCCCCCGGTTTGACGTTCGAGACCTTGGTGAAGCGTTGTTTCAGCAGCTTCTGCATGTCGCCCTCGGCCCCGCCTGCCAGAACCTTGGCGACAAAGGTGCCGCCGGGAGCCAGCACGTCGAACGCAAGCTCCGCCGCCGCTTCACAGAGCGCGATGATCCGCAGGTGATCGGTCTGTTTATGACCCGAACTGCTGGCGGCCATATCCGACAAGACGACATCCGCCTTACCGTCCAGCCAGCTTTTGATGGTATCGTCCGCGCCTTCGGCAAGGAAATCCAGGACATGGATCTCGGCACCAGGCACATCGTCCACTTCCTGCAGGTCAAGGCCGATAAGGCGGCCGATTTTCTTCTTGGGGTTTTCGCCCAATGAATTGATCCGCGGCACCGCCACCTGCAACCAGCCACCGGGCGCACAGCCCAGATCAATGACCCGCGCACCGGGGATCAGGAATCCGTATTTATCGTCCAACTCCATGATCTTGAACGCCGCGCGACCACGATACCCTTCGGCCCGCGCACGAGCGACATAAGGGTCGTTGAGTTGCCGCTCCAGCCACAGCTTGGACGACATCTTGCGCCCGCGCGCCGTCTTCACCTTGACGGTAAGGTCGCGATAGCCGCGTCCGGAGGCATTGCCCGATGAGACGCCTTTGGTGGGTTTCTTTGCCATGCCATACCCCGTAATGCGCAAAACGCTGGATCGTAAGCCTTCGCGGAAGCCTTTTTGCAGAAGTCTTCAATGAAACCTCTGAAAGTCCGTTCCTGAAGGGCTTAAAGCGGCCCGTCGTCCAGCACCCCGTCGGCCGACATCTGCGCATAGAGCAACCCTTCGCGCAGGCCCCTGTCTGCCACGGAAAGCCGGTCGGTGGGCCAGACCCGTAGCAGCGCCTGAAGGATCGCCGCACCCGACATGATCAGCGAATGCCGGTCTCGTCCGATACGCGGGTCGTTGCGCCGCCCGTCGGGGCCCTGGGCCAGATAGCCCCGGATCACCCGGTCGATCTGACCGGTCGTCATCCGCAACCCGTCGACCTTGTTGCGATCGTATCGACGCAGGTTCAGATGCGTGGCCGCCACGGTCGTGACCGTGCCGCTGGTGCCGACGATCTGGAAGCCGGGATCGGCGTCGCCCTCGGCATCCGCGTAGGGCGAGAATTCAGCCAGACATTCCTCGAAATGCCAGGACATCAGCGCAAAGCGTGCCGCGTCGTCGGTGACATCGCGGAACTGATCCTTGAGCGTTGCAACGCCCAGAGGGATGCTGATCCAGTCGACGACCTTGGCACGGGGGAACGGGTCGTCTGCGCTGCCCTTGAAGCCCGCATGCAGGCGCATGATCGCCCGTGAGCGGTCGTGCCGTGGGACACGAGTCAGGTCGATCCAGACCAGTTCGGTGGACCCGCCACCGATATCCACGACAAGCAATTGTTCGGTCTTGGCACTGACCAGCGGGGCGCAGGACACGACGGCCAGTCGCGCCTCCTCCTCCGGCTCGATGATTTCAAGCGGCAGTTCGGTCTCGCGACACACCAGATCGATGAATTCGCTGGCGTTGGTGGCACGGCGACAGGCCTCGGTCGCGACCAGCCGCATCCGCTTGACGTCGTGGGTTTCCAGTTTCCGGCGACAGATTTTCAGTGCGCCGATCGTGCGCGCCATGGACGCGCGGCTCAGACGGCCCGACTGTTCCAGACCGTTGCCCAACTGAACGGACTTGGAGAAACTGTCGACGACATGCAGTTGGTTGCCTTTTGGCTGAGCAATCAGCATCCGGCACGAATTCGTGCCAAGATCCAGCGCGGCGTAAAGCTCTGCCGGGTCGGGGCGGTCGCCGGGCGTCCGCGTGTCTGGTGTCGGCCGCACTACGGGTCCGGACCTGGCGATGCGCTGGGCACCGGCATCAGATCCCGCGCCCTTGGCCGGGTTTTCCGGTGGCATCGCCGCCTCCGCATATATGGTTGCGAGCACCGTAGCCGCCCGATGTCCCATGACACAAGCATTCTTCATCTTGAACTTGAAGTATTCGGGGGTCACCGCCCCTCGTCCCCGGCGGCAAGTTCGCATATCTGATCGGTGTCGCCATCGGGCGGCACCACGTCGAAATCGGGACGGGCGGCGGGGAGCCGGGGCCCTATACACGCCGGAAATCAGCGGAAATCACGAAAACCCAAGGGTGGCACTCATGACGCAGATCACGGTCGTGTATTGGCGGGACATCCCGGCGCAGGTCATCTGCGGAAGCGGCAGGCGCGCGGCCAAGGTGCAATTGTCCGAACGCTTCGAACAGGCCATCGACCGGGCCGCCATGAAATCGGGCGCATCGGAAACCGACGCCTATCTCGCAGACTGGCGCAAAGTGCCCCATGGGGAAGCAGATGGCGATCATCATGCCGCCGCCGAAGCACACGCCGCCACGTTGGAAGCCGCCTGGACGCCGGAGCGTCTCAAAACAGTGGCCTTGGCCGGAGGAATCGAAACATGAGCATTCTTGGTTTCCGCAAGGCCCCGGCACCAACCCCGAAGAACGGCGTTCTGGCAGACTTTCTGGACGGTTTTTCCATTGAGGTGATGCCGCGCACCGCCGAAAAGGTCGAGGATTTCGCCGCAATCCTGCCGCAGGGCACCCGTGTCTACATTGCCCACATCGACGGCACTCCCGTCGAGGACATGGTCACGACCGCCGCGCGGCTGCGTGCTGACGGTATGACCCCGATGCCGCACTTTCCGGCGCGTATCATCAAGGACCGGGCGATGCTGACCGACTGGATCGCCCGATACCGGGGCGAGGCCGATGTCCGGCAGGCCCTTTTGCTGGCCGGGGGCGTAGCGGAACCGGCCGGGGCGTTTGAAAACTCCATGCAGATGATGGAATCGGGTGCGTTCGACGGGTTCGAGCGTCTGCATGTCGCCGGCCACCCCGAAGGCAACCGGGATATCGATATCGACGGCGGGGACAAGAACGTCTCGGATGCGCTTGTCTGGAAACAGAAGTTTTCCGAACGCACAGATGCGAAGATGGCCATCGCCACGCAATTCTGCTTCGAGGCCGCGCCGGTGATCGAATGGGCGAACGGCATCCGGGCGGCTGGCATCGATCTGCCTGTCCATATCGGCCTTGCCGGGCCTGCCAAGTTGCAGACCCTGATCAAGTTCGCCATTGCCTGCGGCGTCGGTCCCAGCTTGCGTGTGTTGCAGAAGCGCGCGATGGACGTGACCAAGCTGCTGCTGCCTTATGAGCCCACCGAAATTGCAACCGATCTTGCGCGCCACAAGGCCGCGAACCCCGACTTCAACATTGCAGCGGTCCACATTTTCCCATTGGGCGGGATCAAGACCTCGGCCGATTGGCTCAAGGTTCATGCGAAGGATGAAGAATGACGCGTACCGTACTGGAATCAAAAACAAAGACCGTTGTCATCGGCTTTGATGAACCGTTCTGCGTTATCGGCGAACGCATCAATCCGACGGGCCGAAAGAAGCTGGCGGCCGAATTGGAGATGGACGACTTCTCGACGGTCGAGCGCGATGCGCTGGAACAAGTGGCCTGCGGGGCGATGGTTCTCGATGTCAATTCTGGCGCCGTTTTCACCAACAAGATGGCCGAAGATCCGCGTTATGCCGACAACAACTTCGTCGAACCGACATTGATGAAAGCGCTGATCGAGCGGGTGCAGGCTCTGGTCGACGTACCGCTTTGCATCGACAGTTCGGTCCCCGGCGCGCTGGAAAACGGTCTGATGGCCGCCGAAGGTCGTCCCCTGCTGAATTCCGTCACCGGTGAGGAGGAGCGGCTGGAACTGGTTCTGCCGCTGGTCAAGAAATACAACGTGCCCGTGGTCGCGATCTCGAACGACGACACCGGCATTTCCGAAGATCCAGACGTGCGTTTCGCCGTGGCCAAGAAGATCGTCGAACGTGCCGCTGATTTCGGCATTCCGGCGCATGATATCGTGGTCGACCCGCTGGTCATGCCAATCGGCGCGATGGCGACCGCCGGACATCAGGTTTTCACCCTCGTCCGTCGTTTGCGCGACGAACTGGGCGTGAACACCACCTGTGGCGCATCGAACATCAGCTTCGGTCTGCCCAACCGTCACGGCGTCAATGCGGCCTTCCTGCCGATGGCGATGGCGGCGGGTATGACAAGCGCGATCATGAATCCCATCCGTCATCAGGAGATGGAGGCGATCAACGCAGCCAACCTGTTGATGAACCACGACCCCAACGGTGGCAAATGGATCGGCTTCAGCCGTGTGCTGGATGCGGTGAAGGAGGGTGCCACCTTTGCCGAAGCCGCTCAGGCCGCCGCCGCTTCCGGCGCCAGGTCCGGGGGGCGGCGCGGCGGTCGGCGGCGCGCCTGATGCTATGACGGACCACCACGTCATCTTCATGCCATCGGGAAAGCGGGGCCGCTTTCCCACCGGCACCCCCGTGCTGACGGCGGCGCGCCAGTTGGGCGTCGATCTGGATTCGGTATGCGGCGGGCGGGGCATATGTTCGAAATGTCAGGTCCAGCCGGGCGAAGGATCGTTTTCGAAGCTGGGCGTCACCGTATCGCCGGGCGCATTATCGGAATTCAACGCGGTCGAGCGCCGATATGATGAGAAGCGCGGACTGAAACCCGGTCGTCGCCTGGGCTGCCAGGCGACGGTGCAGGGCGACGTGGTGATCGACGTGCCGCCGGAAAGCCAGGTCCACCGACAGATCGTGCGCAAGGCCGCCAGCGACAAAGCGATCGTCATGGACCCGGCCACGCGGCTGCATTTCGTTACCGTCGAAGAACCAGACATGGACGCTCCGTCGGGCGATCTGGAACGGCTGCGCGATGCATTGAAATCTCAATGGGGGCTGAATGGGTTGGATATCGCCCTGCCCCTTCTGCGTCAGGTGCAGCCGGTTCTGAGATCTGGAAACTGGCAGGTTACTGTGGCCGTCAACCATGACGAGAACCGGATCACCGCCCTGTTTCCCGGCTTGCGGGAAGCACCCCTGCTGGGGCTGGCCATCGACCTCGGTTCGACAACGATTGCCGCGCATCTGTGCGATCTGTCGACCGGCGAGGTGCGCGCGTCGGGCGGCATGATGAACCCGCAGATCCGGTTCGGCGAAGACCTGATGAGCCGGGTCAGCTATTCCATGATGAACCCCGGTGGTGACCTCGAGATGACCGCCGCAGTCCGTCAGGCGCTGGATGCGTTGGCCGTCGAACTGGCGACCGAAGCCGGTATTCCCTCCGGCGATATCGTCGAGGCTGTGATCGTCTGCAACCCGGTCATGCACCACCTTCTGCTGGGCGTGGACCCTGTGGAATTGGGCCAGTCGCCCTTCGCGCTGGCCACGTCTGACGCGTTGCGACTGGCGGCTTCGGACATAGGTCTGACCTCGATTGCCGATGGCGCGCGCGTCTATGTCTTGCCTTGCATAGCGGGCCATGTCGGGGCGGATGCGGCCGCCGTCGCCCTGGCCGAAGCGCCCGATCAGGCCGACCCGCTGACCCTTATCGTCGACGTCGGCACCAATGCCGAAATCATTCTGGGCAACCGCGAGCGACTGCTGGCCTGTTCCTCGCCCACCGGGCCTGCGTTCGAAGGGGCACAGATCAGCGCCGGGCAACGCGCGGCGCCGGGTGCCATCGAGCGTGTGCAGATCGACCCGGTCACCAAGGAGCCGCGCTTTCGCGTGATCGGCAGCGAGTTGTGGTCCGACGAGGATGGCTTTGCCGAGGCGACCAAGGCCAGCGGTATCACGGGCATCTGCGGGTCGGGCATCATCGAGGCAGTGGCCGAAATGCGGATGGCGGGCATCGTCGATGCCAAGGGCTTGATCGGCTCGCCCGCGCAGGTCGGGTCGTCGCGTCTGGAACTGGACGGACGCACGCATTCCTATCTGCTGTGGGAAGGCGACGACCGCCGCATTCAGGTCACGCAGAACGATATCCGTGCAATCCAGCTGGCGAAATCGGCGCTCTATGCCGGGGCGCGCCTGCTGATGGACGAAGCCGGTGTGAATACGGTCGACAAGATCACGCTGGCCGGGGCCTTCGGGGCGCATATCTCGCCCAAGCACGCAATGGTTCTGGGCATGATCCCCGACGCCGATCTGACCGCCGTGACCAGCGCCGGCAACGCCGCCGGGCACGGGGCGCGCATCGCGCTGTGCAATCGCGCGGCCCGCGCGCACATCGAGGGTCTGGTACGGCGCATCGAAAAGATCGAGACCGCCGTGGCTCCGCGTTTTCAGGAACACTTCGTGGCCGCCAACGCGATCCCCCATGCGACGGCCCCGTTCCCGCATCTGATGGCGGAACTGACCCTGCCGGATGTCAGCTGGAACACCGCGTCGGAGGGGCGCAGGCGTCGCCGCTAGGTCTGTCCTTGCTCTGAAACATTCCGGCGGCGAATTCGCGAATGGGCTGGACCCGACATTCTAAAGTCGGATGACCTGCCCACCCGCCGCCGTCGCATCCGCCTTGTCGTGGGTCACCAGCAGCGCGGGGATGCCGACCGCGCGGATACGGTCAAATACCAGTTTGCGTATCTGGTCGCGCAGGCCGTCGTCCAGTTTCGAAAACGGCTCGTCCAGCAACAGGGCGCAGGGCTTCGACAGCAATGTCCGCATTAATGCCACGCGCGCCGCCTGTCCGCCCGACAGGGTGGCCGGATCGCGGGGGCCGTAACCCTGCAACCCGATCTCCGCCAGGGCAGCAGTGACGGTATCGCGCCGGGCCTTGCGCGTGCCGCCACGCGGTAATCCGAAAGCAAGGTTCGCGGCGACATCGAGATGCGGAAACAACAGCGGGTCCTGATAGAGGATGCCGATATGCCGGGCTTCGGGCGGCATGTCAGTCAGATCGCGACCATCCAGCAGGACATGCCCCGTGGCTCGGAATGCGGGGGCAAGATCGCCCATTATGGCACTGAGCAGCGTGGACTTGCCCGACCCGGATGGTCCCATCAGGGTGAGTACATCGCCCGGCCGCACATGCGCATCGACCGCCAGAAGCGGCAGACCGTTCCGGCAGATCTCAATGTTTTGGATCGTCAGACCGTCGGTCATCGGTGCAGTCCCCGGCGATGTCGAAAAACGATCGCAGGAACGGTCAGTGCCATCGCGAAGGGCAGCAAGGCCGCCAACGCCTGCCCCAGACCCCAGACGCCGATCGCGCGGCGGTCGCCGCCCGACGACAGGGCCACCGCCTCGGTCACCAATGTCGTTACCCGGCCCCCGCCCAGAAGCAGCGTGGCAAGATACTGTCCGACGGACACTGCCACGCCTACTGCCACGGCAGTCAGCACAGGACCGGTCAGCATCGGCAGCCGCAGACGCCAGAGTGTGCGGTTCGGACTGGCCCCCAGCCCCGCTCCGATGCGGGCCAGTCGGGCGTCCCACGCGCGGAACGGCCCGGACAGCGACAGGAATACATAGGGCAGCACAAAGACGACATGCCCCGCCAGCACCAGCCAGACGGAGGGCCCGAACCCCAGCGTCAGCGGCAGAAGCTGCAAGCCGGGCAAGAAAGCAACCTGTGGGATCAGCAGCGGCAGATACAGTAGCCAGAGCGCACGTTGACCCAGCGTCAAACCAAAGCGATGTTCGGCCTCCAGACAGCCGACCACGAGGGTCAGGGAGATTATCGTCGCGGCCCCGGCCAGCGCCAGCGTACCGAATGCCGTGCGCGCCATGTCCGGTCCGAACCGCGACCAGCTGCGCAGCGTCAGCGCCTCGGGCAGCAAGTCGGGATAGGCCCATCGCGCCGCGACAGACCACATCGCCAGCGCCGCGAGACCGGCCAGCACCATGGCGGCGGACCCGGTGGCCAGCGTCAGCCCGCACCCCCGCGCCAGCCGCTCCGGCGCACCGCGCCCCGACCAGACCCAGGCGCGGCCGATCCGTGCCATCAGACGTTCCGCGACCAGCCATACGGCCAGCACGACCAGCGTCGCCGCGAACAGGATCAGCCCACCTGCCGCCGCGACCGCGCGGGCCGACAGGTCGGGGTCCATCATCCAGCGGGTCACCTGCACCGATAATGTCGTCGGCGTCGTCGGCCCCAGGATCACGGCCACATCAACGTTGGTCATGCCGAAAACCAGCACGACCAGAACCGGCAGGCGCATCTGGGCATAGACGTCGGGAAAGACCGCTTTCATCCATGCCGATACCCGCCCCTGCCCCAACGACCGCGCCACGGCGAGGCGCGGGCCGGCGGACACCTGCGTCAGGGCGGCGAGCATCATCAGCAGCAGAAACGGCATCTCTTTCGCGATCAGCCCGGCGGTCAGGGACAGACCCCAGGGGTCGTTCAGGATCAGCAGGTCAGGCGCGGCTTCCCAGCCCATCACGTTTGCCGGTATTCGCAGGATCCAGCCCGAGGGCGACACAAGAAACGCCAGCCCGAGCGCCGCCGCCGCATGCGGCACGGCGAGAAGCGGCGACAACATCCGCTCCAGCCAGACGAAGACCCGCGTACCATGCCAGCCTGCCGTGATTAGCGCCGCCACCGACAGCGCGCCCAGCGTGGACAATATGCCTGATGTTACCGAGACGGTCAGAGCTCGCGGCAGGCCCGGCCAGGTCAGTGCCATTGTCATCGGGCGATCCGCCCCTGGCACCAGATAACCGAAGGCGGGCAGGATTGTCCCGATCAGGCCGAATAGCACCGGTCCCGCCAGCACGAGTGCCGTCAGAAGGGGCAGCGGGCGTAGCACCTGGGACGACTACTCCGCAACACCATAGCGGGCGACCCAATCGTCGGCCAGCCGAGTGGCCCAGCTTGGGTGCGGTTCCGGCAGGGCCTGGCCGAGTTCTGCAGGCGAAAGGGTGGCGATGCCAAGGTCGAGCGCTTCGAAAGCGGCCCGATCGGCCTCGGGTATCCTGTCCATGTCCAGAACCGTACCATAGCCCAGAATGCCTGGCGTCTGCGCCCGCAGTTGCGCCTCGGGCGACAGCAGGATGTTGGCCACGACCATCGCGCCTTCCTTGGAGGAGGAATTGAAAGGGATCGCCACGAAACTGGCATTACCCAGCGTGCCACCGTCCAGAACATAGGTTCGAACCGTTTCCGGCAGATCGAAGTTGGCGATGGCGGTCGTTGCCTCACCGGGCGAAAAGCTGAAGGCGATGTCGGTTTCGCCGTCGTTGATCAGCTGCAACTGGCGCGGACCCGTTTCGGGATAGGCGCGCCCCTGACGCCACAGATACGGCGTCAGCTGGTCCAGATAGTCCCAAAGGATCGCGGTCACATCTTCGTAGTCCTCGTCCACCGGATTTTGCAGCACGGCGGGGTCCGGCACCAGTTCGATAAGCATCTGTTTCAGGAACGTCGTGCCCAGAAAATCGGGCGGCTGCGGATAGGTGAAACGGCCCGGATTTTCCTGTGCCCACTGCAGCAGCCGGGCGGCATTTTTTGGCGGCTCAGGCACGCGGGCGCTGTCGTAGACGAACACCAGTTGGGCCATTGCCCACGGGCTCTCGTAACCTTCGGTCGGGACGGTGAAGTCACGGGTGACGGTCTTGCCGTCCACATCGACGTATTGCCAATTCGGCAATTGCTCGGCGAAAGGGCCAAACAGCAGACCAACGGATTTCATCGAGGCGAAATTCGCCCCGTTGATCCAGATCAGATCGACCGACCCGCCGGTTTCACGCCCGGCCTGCAATTCGGTCAGAACGGCACCGACGGCATCGGCGGTGTCGGACAGTTTGACATGTTCAAGCCTGACACCCTGTTGCTCCGCCCGGTCGCCGATCCAGGCGATGAAATCGTTCGTCGCGGTCGATCCGCCCCAGGCGTACCAATAGACGGTCTGTCCCTGCGCAGCCTGCGAAACCGCGTCCCAGTCCGACACGTCTGGGTTGGCCATGGCAGCCGGAGAGGCGAAGGCCAGTGCAGCGATCAGCGGGGCCGTCAGAAAAGTCGGAAAACGCATGGCAATCTCTCATTTCAGCAAGTTTCGTGCATTGATGACGCGGGCGACGGCGGTGAGCAAGCAAAGTGAACCAAAGATCCAGGCCATAGGAATGAAGTACTGCGGCAGAAGGCATAGCAGAACGAGGAAAGCGATCGTCTCGGTTCCTTCCAGCAGTCCCGCAGAATAATAGAGCGATTTGACGCCCTGGGCTGACGTCGACAGCCCGCGCTTTTCCGCGACTATAGCGTAGCCGAGAAAGCTGCTTCCGTTCACATAAAACGTCAGAAGCAGGAATGCAGCGGATAGCGCATTCGCCGGATCGAGCACTGCGAATGCAAAGGGCACAGCGCCGTAGAAAACGAAATCGCACCAGATATCGAGGTAGCCGCCGAAGTCCGTCGTTTGTGTGGCCCGAGCAACCGCACCGTCCAGCCCATCCAGCAGTCGTGACGCCAGCAAGGGCAGCAAGGCCCAGCCCGGCGCGCCCGCAGCAATCACGGCGGCGCTGACAAGGCCCAGGGATAGACCGGTCAGCGTCACGCCATCCGCCGTCCAGCCCGCCCGTGCAAGTGTCCGACCCAGCCGGTTCAGAGGCGGATTGATGAGGGGTCTGGCAAATCGGTCGAGCATCGGGCCTCTGGCAGACAAATCCAATGCATTCACTTGCATCGCCGACTGGGGCGGACAAGGCAAAAGACCGTGAGGATCAAAGCGCTTCTGCGTCAGGATTGCAAGGTCAGGCGCGTCAGCGCCATGCCCGACAGCAGTGCCATAACGGCCGCACAGGCCAGTGACAGCGCCAGTCCGCCCGCCTGATACGTCAGCCCCGACAGTACCGTGCCGATCAGCCGTCCGCCCGCGTTCGCCATGTAATAGAACCCCACGTCCATCGTGACCCGCTTGTCTCCGGCGAAGTCCAGGATCAGAAAAGAATGCATTGCAGAGTTCACGGCAAAGACTGCGCCAAACAGCACAAGTCCGGCCAGCACCGGCCAGACTGCGTTCGGAGCCGCGACCACCAGTGCGGCCAATGCACCCGTCGCGACGGCCAGCGCACCGACCCAGAACAGGGCGCGACGTGCCGACCCTGCCCCCAGACGCGGGGCCGTAGCCTGCATCGCACCGTAGAATATGATCCAGAAAGCCATGAAGCCGCCGGTCAGGAAGAACGCCTCCTCGGGGCCGCGATCCTGCGCCAGCGCGACGGTCAGCCAGATCGGAAGGGCGACGACGAACCAGACGTCGCGCGCACCGAACAGGAACAGGCGCGCCAGCGAAAGCCAGTTGATGCGGCTGTCAGTACTGAAGACATGGGTGAATTTCGCACCTTTGTCGCGCACCGTCAGCCCGCCCGGAAGGAAGGTCACGATAGCCACCAGCACGACTGTCAGACTGCCCGCCAGAGTCCAGAGTGCGGGGACGAACCCGACTCCGCCCAGCAGTGCCGCGCCCAGAAAGAAGCCCAAGCCCTTGACCGCGTTCTTCGACCCGGTCAGCGCCGCGACCCAGGCATAGAGCCCCTGCCCCGGCGGTGCGAGCAGCTTGACCGCAGATTTCGACGCCGTCTTGGTCAGATCCTTGGCCACCCCCGACGCGCCCTGCACCAGCATCACGAAAACGACCGACGTGGCCATGGCCCAGCCCGCATCAAGTTGCGTCAAAGCCGCCAGCGCCACGATCTGCAACGCCAGTCCGGCAAGCAGAGTCGAGGCCAGACCGAAACGTGCCGCCAGCCAGCCCGCCGTTAGATTGGTGACGATGCCCGCGACTTCATACAATACGAACAGCCATGCCAGCGTCAGCGGCGAAAACCCCAGACGGTGGAAGTGCAGCAGCACCAGCATCCGCAAGGCGCCATCGGTCAGCATAAACGCCCAATAGGCCGCCGTGACTGCCGCGTAGCCGCGAAGGGATGTCACGCGGCCATCATCCGTGCAATGTCGCACAGGCGGACGGCATAACCGAATTCGTTGTCATACCACGCATAAATTTTCAGATGCGTGCCCTGCACCACCACCGTCGATGGCCCGTCGATCACCACGGAGCGTCGGTCGTTCAGGTAATCGGAACTGACCAGGGGACGGTCCTCCAACCCCAGAATACCTGCCATGGACCCGGCTTCGGCTGCGCGGAAGGCATCGTTTACCTCCTCCGCCGTGACATTCCGTGCCATCTCGAAGGCACAGTCGGTCAGCGAAGCGTTCAGGAGCGGCACGCGGACCGCATGGCCCGTCAGGCGGCCTTCCAGATCGGGGAAGATATCCATGATCGCCTTGGCCGATCCGGTCGTCGTCGGCACCAGATTGGTCAAGGCCGAACGGGCGCGGCGCGGATCCTTGTGAACACGGTCAACCATCGTCTGCGTATTGGTCACGTCGTGGATGGTCGTAAAGCTGCCGTGTCTGATGCCAAAGGCATCGCGCAGGACGGCCACAATCGGCGCGAGGCAGTTGGTGGTGCAACTGGCCCCCGTCACGAGCCGCTGCGACCCGTCGTAGCGGTCGTGATTTACCCCGTAAACAAGGTTCAGCGCGCCATCGCCCTTGACCGGGGCAGATACCAGGACGCTTGCGATCCCGGCGTCCCAATAGGGCTGGATCGTGGCTTGGGTCTTGAAGGTGCCGGTGCAGTCGATGACCATATCGACACCGTTCAGCGGAAGATCCGCAATCGTGCGGCGGTTGGTGAATGGGATGCGGTCATTGCCCAGAACCAGCATGTCGCCCTGCGCGTGACATGCGCGCGACCAGCGTCCGTGAACGCTGTCGAATTCCATGAGCAGGGCGTGTTGCTCGGCATCGCCACCCGCGTCGTTAACGCCGACGATCTCGATCTGTCCCGGTTGGTCCAGCAATTCGCGCAGGGCGAGCTTTCCGATACGACCGAGACCGTTCAGGATTGCTTTCATTAGTCATCTCCGGCCGCAATGTGGGTCGGATAGGCGACTTGCATGACAATTTGGTGACAGTCACGATGCCGTCACGCTTTTCTTGCTGAAAATCCCGGTATAAGACGCAGCGCACGGGGGTGTGGCCGAGCGGTCGAAGGCACCGGTCTTGAAAACCGGCAGGCGCGAGAGTGTCTCGTGGGTTCGAATCCCACCGCCCCCGCCATCTTCCCTTTTCTCTCTGAGGTGTCCTCTATTTCACCGCAATTTCTGCCGTCTTTCCGCGGGTTAGCATTATGCCCGCTGAGGGTGCTGTCAGAACAAATCGACTTGAGGCGGGCAGGTCTGTTTCATAGCCTTTGCTCATGACAAAACCTGACCCGTTCAAGTATTTTCACAGATGCTCCGAAGTCATTCGCCTGGCGGTGATGATGTACGTCCGCTTCCCACTTTCGTTTCGAAACGTCGAAGATCTATTGCACCAGCGTGGCATCGACATCAGTCACGAAACGGTGCGGTATTGGTGGAATCGTTTTGGCACGATGCTGTCCTTGCAGAGACTAGTTCGAATCCGCCTGACAGAACCACCGATATCGCGACATACTTATATTAAGATATAAATGGCGCACCCGAGAGATGGAGCTAAATGGCTTTCAGATCAAAGGCTTGCGAGGAAAAGTTGGAAGTTTCCGGCCCTAAACATATCAATGGGTTACGATCCGGACTTCCAACTTTCTCGTGAGCCCGATCCGCTGCTTTGACGATGCCGACATCGCCCTCACCGTAAGACCTCGTATTCGTATAGCTCGAGGTCACGACGATACGCACGGGCGACAAAATCCGCGTGCTGACCCGTAAGCTCCAATGGCAAACTGCTCCGGTCAGACCTATTTTCGTGCGGCAGATCCCAATCAGGCAACTCCAGATCCGTCATAAGTTTTGAAAAGTCGTCGCTCAACTTCTCAAATCTCAGTATGCGGTCTGCAAACTGAACATTTCCCAAGTGCGTATAGTTGAACTGTGGAGCCAGATGGGTTTTGTATGGTTCCTTTTTGACGAGATCGTCGTACTGGTCGATCAAATCTTCTACTGACATTTTGAAGTAGCCGGCCATCGACAGGAAGCGATCGTAAGGGTTTCGAACGACGGCGAATATGAAATATCTCGACAGCTCAGCATCGTCGATCCTCCTTAGCCAACGGTCAATCTTATGGGTGCATCTTTCTTATGGATGAAACCACCGAGCTTCGGTTCAAGAGTCTTCCTCAGGATGCTGGTCCCAGCCGTTTTGGCCGCCTTCATATAGAGAAGGCGTCTCCCCTTGTGCACGACCATGCTTCCGGAGTTTGGGTGAGACTTCAGGAACGAAGACAAGCCGATGCGGCTTTCCAAAACTTGTTCGCTCTTCTTCCACATTCCCGTCACTCCCCGAGTTGCGTGCTCTCTCAAGACACAGCATCCCCCGATCGGGCCGTCGAGGCAAACAAGATGCCGACTTGCAACTTTCGCTGGCATCTGTCCGTGCTATTACAATGAAGCTTCCAGCGCGTGTCGCCCGTGCCGTTGCCCGCGATGCGCTGCACGGCGGAGACGAGTTCGTGGTCGTAGATGCGGCCGTAGTCGGGGCCGGTCACGGCGCGCAGCTCGGTGCGGCCATTCGCGACCTCCATGGTTTTGATTTGCTCGGCCCGGTGGTTGGTCAGCCCGTATTGCAGGTTGATCCCAGCCAGCGGCGCGGGCAGTTGCCGCAGATAGGCGGCCGGCGCGCCGACGAGGCTCGAGAGCTGGCCAAAGGACCAATGCGTCGGCGCGATGGGTTCATCCGCATCGGGCAGGACAAGGCCCAGCTGCTCCGGGTTGTCCCGATGCGCCTCGACCCGGATCGCTGCGCTTTCCACCGTGCGCGTCCGGCTCCGCTCTGCCCGGCCTTTGACCGAGGCGAAGAGATCATCGAGCGACAGATACCGCTCGTCATCCGGCCGCGAGAACCATTCGGACGACACGCGGTCCACATTCTTGCCGCGCGACACATCCACCTTGTAGCCGCCGCTGATATCACGCCCGGCATCGATGATTTCGGTATTCATGGGGAAACCTCCGCGACGGGCGCCGGAGGCCTCTCCTCCAGCCCTCAATCCGTCACGGCCCTCCCTGCCCGCCTCTGACTCTCAAGACGTCAAAAAGCAGGAGCCAGCGACACCGTCGATGGCAAGCAATTCGCGGGTTTTAGGGGGGAAGTGGCGCACCCAGTAGGATTCGAACCTACGACCTTCGCCTTCGGAGGGCGACACTCTATCCAGCTGAGCTATGGGTGCAAACTGCTTACGCAGTGCTTACTTCAATTTTCCACGGGATTAAAGCAAAGATCGGCAGCCCCGCAAACCACTGATTCCAAACGTTTATTTTCACTCGCCTTCACACACGAAACCCTTGACATCAGCCTTCGGAGGGCGGCGCTCTATCCAGCTGAGCTACGGGTGCGTATCTTGATTCAGCTGCTTATACGATGCTTACGCGAGATATATCAGTGTTCCAACCATCTCATCGCTGCCAGTATAAGCAGTCAATTCTTGACCAAGTTTCCTCATTTCCATTCAAAACTGCCCCTTTACTTATCCTTCAAAGCGGTAACGCTATATCCTGCCAAGCTATGGGACCCTGCGCGGCAGGGGATAGCCGCGAACCCCGACCTCTGCAAGTCACTTCGCATGGTGCTTTTTCACCTGCGCCAGCACCGACTTTGCGGCGCGCAGGCCTGGTGCCTCGCCACCCCGGCCCAACCGCCGCATCGTCAGCTCCAGTGCCTCGGCCTGCCGCATTCGCTCGGACGGGACCGACATCAGCCGCGCGAAGGCCGTGCCGACAGGGCCGGGCAGACAAGCGGGGCCAAGAAATTCCGGCACGGCCTTTTGTTCGGTCACCAGATTGACCAGCGTGACGGTGTCGATCTTCATCATCCGGCTGATGATCTGCCAACTGAGCCAGCTCATATCGTAGGCAATGACCATCGGTGTGCCCGAGGCCGCCAATTCCAGGCTCACCGTGCCCGAGGCCGCCAGCGCCGCCGTCGCCGCACCGAAGGCGGCGCGTTTCTCCGCCGTGTCGGTCACCACCAGAGGATTGCCGGGCCAGAGCCGGGTCAGGTCGCGCACCATGTCGGCCAGGTGCGGCACGGTTGGTACGACCACGCGGGCGTCCTTCGGCAATTGCTCCAGGGCGCGACCGAAGACCGGCGCCAGCCGCGAAACCTCGCCCCGCCGTGACCCTGGCAGGACAAGGGCGATGCGGTCACCATGGGCCGCCTTGAATAATGCGATTTCCGCATCGGTTGCCTGCGGCTCGGACACGACCGGGTGGCCGACGAAATCGCAGGTCATCCCGACGGCTTCCATGAGGGGCGGCTCGAACGGCAACAAGGCCAAAACATGGTCGATCGAACGCGCCATTTTTGCCGCCCGCCCTTTGCGCCATGCCCAGACAGACGGAGCGACATAGTGGATCGTCCTGAGCGTCGGAGTGGCGGCCCGGGCACGGGACGCGACCCGCAGGCAGAAATCGGGGCTGTCGATGGTCACGAGGGCGTCCGGCTGCATCTCGGTAATTGCGTCAACCGCCTGATCTCGTCGGCGAAACAGGTCGGGCAGACGGGGCAGCACTTCGGACAGACCCATGACCGACAGAACCTCCATCGGGAACAGGCTTTGCAAGCCTTCGGCAATCATTTCCGGACCGCCGATGCCCGCGATCCCGATCTCCGGCTCCAGCACACGCAGGCCACGCATCAGCGCAGCACCCAATCGGTCGCCCGACGGCTCCCCGGCGATCAGAAACAGCCGCGTCACTGGGTCCACGTCGTCAGAAACAGTCCGGTCCTGGTCAGGCGATGCGTCATTTCCTGTGCGTCCAGAACCAGAATGTCGTCCTGCACCACCGCGATACCTGACAGACCCGCAGCTGCAGCTCCGGTCACAGTATCCGGGCCTATGGTCGCCATATCGACACGGCGGTCCTGGCGGGCCTTTGCCGCTTTGAACAAAACGCCGCCAACAGGTCCATCGAAATGCCTCAGGCTGGCCAGCATCCAGTCGGTTCCCGGCATCGCCTCAATGGACAGCACCTGCCCCCCCGCGACGACACAGCCCTGCCCGACGTCCAGCGGGTCAAGGGCAGCGTGAACCTGCATGGCGCGCGCTATATCCTTCCTGTCACGATCCGAAGGGGTGCCCTGCACAGGGACAACCAGAAGCGACGGCAACACGTCCTGCGCGGCAATAACGTGTAGCCCCGCCTCCTCGAATATCTCCAGTACGACCCGCAATGCCGAGTCGTCACCTGCCTGCAAAGCCTGCATCATGCGTGGAACCAGCGGCAATGTTGCCGCATCGATAGCCGATGAGTCTAACAGGGGGCGTGCGATCCGGCCAGCAAAACAAACCTCGGTCACGCCATTCGCCTGCAACGCGGCGATGAAACTGCCCAGGCGTTCGATGCGGAACGGTTGCGACGACACATCGTCCGGTGCAAATCCGTCGAGATGGTAACAAATGGCATCGGGTCTTGCGCAGGCCAGTAACTGCGGCAGCGCCCCCTGCCCTGCAATCAGTGCCAGCGTCACTTCGGAACCAGAAAGCTGCGATCCGAAGCACCGGTGATGAAATCGACCATGCGCCGGACGTAATCGCTATCGGTTTCGTCGCCAAGACGGCGAGCACGTTCCAGAAATGTGCCCTCTCCCTGTTTCAGGGTCAGCAGCGCGACTCGCAATGCCTGTATGTCCGCACGGTCAACGCCCCTGCGCTTCAACCCGACGAGATTGAGTCCGTCCAGCTCGGCCCGCGGGCCGGTCACGAGGCCATAGGGAACCACGTCGTTCGTCACCATCGACAGTGCACCGATGATTGCGCCCTGCCCGATGCGCACCCATTGATGAATACCCGACAGCCCACCGATGATGACGTCGTCCTCGATTTGGCAATGGCCCGCCACGGCAGTCTGGTTCACCACGATCACCCGATCGCCAATGCGGCAGTCGTGCGCGATGTGGCATCCGGCCATGAACAGGCCGTCGTCGCCCACCACCGTCTCGCCGCCGCCCTGTGCAGTGCCGGTATTCATCGTCACATGTTCGCGGATGCGATTGCGCGCGCCGACGATCAGTCGCGTCTTTTCGCCGCCAAACTTCAGATCCTGCGGCACTTCACCGATGGACGCGAAGGGGAAGATAACCGTGCCGTCACCGATCTCGGTCTGCCCCGTGACGACGGCGTGGCTGCGAACGTCGACGCCCGTGGCCAGAACGACTTCGGGACCAATTAAGGTAAATGCGCCGACCGAGACGCCCGCGCCGATCTCCGCGCCGTCTTCGATCACGGCTGACGGGTGGATCCTGGCCGTCGGATCAATGCTCACTTCGGCAGATCCATCATTGCGGTGAAATCGGCCTCAGCCGCCATTTCGCCGTTCACCGTCGCTTCGCCGTGGAAACGCCAGACCTTGGCGCCGGGCTTGCCGCGGGTGACATCGACTTTCAGTTCGAGCACGTCGCCGGGGATGACCTTGCGACGGAACTTGCAGCCATCGATCGCCATGAAATAGACTAGGAATTCCTTATCCGCCAAATCGTTGGACACACCCACCATGACTGCCGCCGTCTGCGCCATCGCCTCGATAATGGTGACGCCCGGCATGATCGGAGCGCCTGGAAAATGGCCCTGAAAGTGCGGTTCGTTGAAAGTCACGTTCTTGATGCCGCATGCCGAAGTATTGGCGACGATATCGCGCACCTTGTCGATCAGCAAAAAGGGATAGCGATGCGGAATGATCCGCTGGATCAGGTGAATATCGGCTTCGGTGGTCATGCGCGGCCCCTTCGTGTTGCGATCGGCAGTTAACGTGCGGCGGGCGGTCGGGGCAAGCGTGGGCTATTTGCCGGGGGCAGCGCCGGGGGTAGGACGGGGTTCGGGTATGGTCCGATCCAGAAGCCCGCTGCCGTCCCCCAGCATCGCGTCGATCCGAGTTTGCGCCAGCGCGGTAATATCGACCTGATCGGCAGACGCGATGACAATCCGCCGGTCCAGGATCACCAGGGCGCCGGTTTCGCGGGCCAGATCCACCAGAACCGGGTTGGCACGCTCGAAGAATATCTGCTGTGCGCGCTCGGTCTGTTGTGTAATGGCGCGGGCCTTTGCGTCCTGCGCCTGTCGGATCCCGGTAACGCGGCTGTCGAAGTCGTCCGCAAGGGTGCGGAAAGCAACGACGTCCATTTCGTCGCGTCTTATGGTCAGAGCGCGTTCCTCGGCCTCCAACTCGGCCTCGATACGGCGGTTCTCGGCGGCCAGTTCGGTCGAGGCCGTCTCGATATCGCGGGCAACCCGCCGTCCGAACAAGCTGTTGCTGAACAATGTATCACGGTCCAGAACCACAACCGCCGATTGCGGCACGCCCACGGCCTGTGGTGGGTCGACCGCCTGCTGCGCCGACCCCGAGCCCGTAGCGCAAGCGACAATGGTCGCCAGCAACAGCCCGGCACGCCGCATCAGAACCGCGTCTGGATCGTCAGGTCGAACGTCTGCTCCCGGTCAAACGACCGCTTGTTGATCGCGCGGGTAAAGTTGAAGCGCAGCGGACCGATCGCCGTATCCCAGAGAACACCAACCCCAACAGCCGAATTGAGATAAAAGTCGTCATCCACATTCGAGCCAGCAGGAATGTCGTCCAGCCCCCAGACCGACGCCATATCGAGGAACGTAGCACCCGTTATTCCATATTCCTCCGGAATGAACCCAAGGGGAAACTGCGCCTCGAACCTTGCAGCGACGAAATAATTGCCGCCCAGCGTCGCATCGTCGAAGTTCAGGTCGCGCGGACCGATGCCGCCCGACTCGAAGCCGCGAATGATCGACTGATTGTTGAAGAACCGGTTCGAGCTGCGCGAGATGCCATCGCCAAGCGACGTCAGAACGCCGCCTTCGAAGGTGCCGTTCAGGGTCACTTCGTCGTTGCGAACGGTGCGCTGGGCCGACGCCAGAAACGTCGTTTTGATGAATTCCTCGTCCCCGCCAACGCCCGCGAACTGCTGACCGAAGCGCAGGCGAACACCGCGCGTCGGGTCCAGACCGGTATTGATCGTGCTGTAGGTATAGTTATAGCCGACCGAAGAAGTGATCGCCTCGCCGACGTCGGCCAACAGAACAGGCGACAACGTGGTCCCGGACCGTTCGGTCAGTTTGTCGGTAGCAAAGCTGTAGTAGGTGTTCAGGCGGCTGAATTCGCCGACGGGAAACTCCAGCCCGGTGCGGAAGCCGGCGCTGCGCGAGTCGAAGGTCCGCGAATCCTGCGAGCTTTCGCTGTAGAAGATCGAGAATGACAGCGCCAGATCGCGGTTCAGGAAAAACGGCTCCACGAACGTGAGGTTCGAAGCTGAATTTTCCGAGCCGGTGTCGATCGAAAAACTCAGGATCTGGCCGCGCCCCAGAAAGTTCGTCTCCGAGAAGTTGAACGATACGCCGACGCCGCTTTCGACGGAGTAATTCGCACCGAACCCCAGCGATCCAGTGGGCTGCTCCTCGACGTTGACGTCGACGATGACGGACTCTGGCGTCGTGCCTTCACGTGCCTCCACGTCGGCCTGACTGAAATACCCCAGGGCGCGAATGCGTTCGGCCGAGGCGCGAATTTCGCGTGGGTTGAACGGATCGCCTTCGACGGTATCGAACTGGCGGCGGATGACCCGGTCCAGCGTCGTGGCATTGCCTTCGATGTCGATCCGCTCGACGAACAGACGCTCGCCGCGTTCCAGAACGAAATCGACATCCAGCGTCCGGGCGGCATCGTTGCGCGTGATCTGGGGCGTGGCCCGCACGAAGGTCAGGCCCTGCCGCGTAGCCAGAAGCTCCAGCCGCTGAATCTGCCGCTCGATTGACTGCGGATTGAAGATATCGCCTGGCTTTACCCGGACTTCGGCCTGATATTCCGGCACATTGATATCGGGAAGGGTCGATACGGCGTTGACCTGTCCGAAGCGGAATTGCTGCCCCTCCTGAATGCGGAACGTCAGGAAATAGGCGTCGCGGCTGGGCGCAAGTTCGGGCGTGGCAGACAGGACCTGAACATCAGCATATCCGCGCGACAGATAGAAATCCCGCAGGAGTTGCGTGTCCAGCGCGACCCGGTCGGCGATGAAGGTGTCCGAACCGATGAAGGTGCGGAACAGACCGGCCTGCTTGGTTTCCAGGATGCGGCGCAGGCGGCGGTCGGAAAAGGCTCGGTTACCGACAAAGCTCAAACGCTCCACTTCGGATACGCGGCCTTCTGCGATTTCGAAAACCAGATCGACGCGATTATCGCTGCGGCGGATGATCTTGGGCTGCACCGTGGCGGACAACCGTCCCTCGATCGCGTAAGCTTCGCTGATTGCGGCGGCATCGCGTTCGGCCTGTGCCGGGGAATAGACGCGACGCACCTGACTTCCGATCAGCGTCTCGATCTGTTCGTCCTTGATGCGATTGTTGCCTTCGATGGAAATGCGGTTGACCGTCGGATACTCGTTCACGATCACCAGCAGCTTGGACCCCTGCGGCACGATTTCGACCGTCTCGAACAGACCCGACGCCTGAAGCCGCTGAAAGCCATCGTTCAATTGGCCCGCGGAAATCGGCTGTCCCGGCGTCACGCCCAGTGTGGACAGGACCGACGCGGTTTCGATGCGGGTGTTGCCCTGTACTTCGAAGGTCTGGAACTGGAAGGTCTGCGCTTGTGCCGCTCCGGCCATCAGGACTGCGCCAAGCAGGGCCAACAGCGTCAGCCGCAAGCCGTAAATCCAGGATGTGAGGATGGAGGTTGCCCTCCGACCGACGCCATTCTGCGCCTTGCCGTGCTCGATCATGTCTTTACCGCCCCGTTACGACATTCTTTGGAATGTCACTACCGAACGGTGGATTGCATGTCAAAGCGACAAAGCCCCGGATGGGGCCTTGGTTACATGAATTGTTTCATGTGTGTGCAGAGGGTTTCTGCGCAACTCCCTCAGCCGTATGGTTCGTCTATCAGAGCGACTGGACCCACGCCGCCAGCAGAACCGCACCGAGAATGGCGAAAGCCGACAGAAAGCGGTCGATGTTCAAGCCCATGAAGACCGAGAGGCCACGATATCCATTTTGCATTTGGCGCATGGGGACAACCCTATAAAAACATGTCCCTCTTGATGCCGCCGGAATGGGGCGGGATTGGGGCGACCATCGGGCGATTTCGGACCGTTTCGGTTGCCGAACAGTAAACAAGCCGATGGCGGGGCGAAGGATTGCCCGCGCCCGCGCCGCTATCCGCCGATCATGCGCAGGTCAGATCGTTAAACAATGCGAACACCATAAGTGCCCCCATGAGTGCGATTCCGATCATCATCAAGATCCGCACCGCATTGTCCGACGGCGGCTTGCCGCGCACCGCCTCATAAGCGTGGAACACCAGATGTCCGCCGTCCAGCACCGGTATGGGGAACAGGTTCAGCATTCCCACTGCCGCCGACAACAGCGCAATGAAACCGATAAAGGTCGCGGCGCCGTGGCTGGCAGCGACCGCACTGGTCTGGGCAATTCCGATCGGCCCCGACAGGTTGCAGGTGCTGATCTTGCCGGTGATGATATAGCCCAGCGACGATAGCGACCGACCCAGGATCGACCAGACCTGCTGACCGCCGAAACTGATCGCCTCGATCGGACCGGACCTGACGGTCGCAGGCTCGAACGCGAGAGAGCTGGTGATGCCGATCAGGGCGCGACGCTCGAACCCGCCATCGGGCAGTGGCACGTCGCGCATCCGCGGTTGCAGAATGAAGTCGAGGATTTCGCCGTCGCGCCAGGCCGTCAACGTGACTGTCCCCCCGTCCGCCGCCTTGACGACCGCTTGCAGGTCCGAGAACGAGTAAAGCGGGTTACCTTCAGCCGTCAGGATGACATCGCCAGGACGCATCCCGATATCCCAGGCGGCAGATCGCGGCTGCACCGTATCGGCACGCGCGGGCATCGGTGGCGTCGCCTCGACCTCAATCACGGACCCGTCGCGGAGCACTTCATAGGGCAGCAACGGGACCGACGGCAGATCGCGCACCACATTGTTCAGATCTGCGAATGTCTCGATCGGATTGCCAGCAATCGACAGGATCTGATCGCCCGGTTCCAGTTGGATCATCTCGGGCGGAAGCAAAACAGTCTCGCCGACGGTGGGCATTTCGGTCGGACGCCCCAGGAACATGACCATCCCTGCGAACAGCAGGATCGACAGGATGAAATTGAAAACAGGACCCGCCGCGACGGTCGCCGCGCGGCGCCAGAGTGATGCGCCGGTCATGGTCTGGGCGCGTTCCTCGGGCGTCATTTCCTCCAAAGTGCCGTCATCGCCGACCGACGCGGCATTGCCGTCGCCGCGAAACTTGACGTATCCTCCCAGCGGCAACGCCGCCATCTGCCAGCGTGTGCCGTGCCGGTCCATCCGCGAAAACAGGATCGGGCCGAAGCCAATGGAAAAAACATCCGCCTTGATCCCGCACCAGCGTCCGACGATGTAATGGCCATATTCATGGATAGCGACGATGATGGACAAGGCCAGCACAAACGCGAGGATCGTCCAGATCAGGCCGCCGAACTGCGGGATGAGGTCTGCAAACATGTAAGGTCTTTCCTGCTCAGGCGGCGCGGAGGGTCTGCGCAAGCTCCTGCACGATGGCTCGCGTCAGTCGATCGGTGTCCTGCACCATATCGAGTGAAAGCATGGCAGCTTCAAGGCTTCCCTGCCCATCCAGCCGATCAAGTGCCCGTTCGACCAGCGGTGCCATGTCGGTAAACCGGATGCGGCGGTCGATGAAAAGGTCCAATGCATGTTCTTTTGCGGCGTTGAACGCGGCCCCTGCAAGTCCGCCCCTTGCCATGACGAAATCGGCCAGCGCCAGTGCCGGATAGCGCGCCGCGTCAGGCGCGTGAAAATCGAGGCGGGCAATATCCGCAAGGTTCAGCCGCGCCACCGGCAGCGCCACGCGGTCGGGCCAATTGAGCGCATAACCGATGGCATGACGCATGTCGGGCGCGCCAAGGTGCGCCATCATTGCACCGTCGACGAATTGCACCAACGCATGGATCAGACTTTGCGGGTGAATGATGGTTTCGATCTGCGAACGGTTTAATCCGAAGAATTCCTTCGTCTCGATCAATTCCATCGCCTTGTTGAACATCGACGCGGAATCGATGGTGATCCGCTGGCCCATGTCCCAGTTCGGGTGCGTACCGGCCTGATCCGGTGTCGCCCCGGCCAATTTGTCCAGCGGCATATCGCGCAAGCCGCCGCCCGATGCGGTGATGACAACTTTCTCGACCGCTGCGATGTCTTCGCCCGCAAGTGCCTGAAACACGGCGGAATGCTCGCTGTCGACCGGCAGGATCGTCGTGCCGTGCCGCGTCGCCTCGGCCATCAGAAGCGGCCCGGCACAGACAAGGCTTTCCTTGTTGGCCAGCGCGACCGTCGTGCCATGCCGCAGGGCGCGCAGTCCGGGGGTCAGACCGGCCACCCCGACGATGGCCGACATGATCCAATCGGCGGGGCGGTCCGCCGCTTCCTCCAGCGCGGCAGTCCCGGCGGCGGCCTCGATACCGGTGCCGGCCAAGGCCTCGCGCAATGTGAAGAGTTGATCGTCGTAAGCTGTGACAGCAACATCCGCCCGCAGGCGGATCGCATCGGCGGCCAACAAGGCGACGTTATGTCCGCCGGTCAATGCCACGACATCGTAATCACCACGCCCAATCAGGTCGAGTGTGCTTTGACCGACCGAACCAGTCGCGCCGAAGATGGAGACGCGCTTCATCTAGACCCCCGGAACCGGCGGAAATTCCATCAGCGATTCAATCACGAGAAGCATCAATGCCGCGCCCAGCATCGCATCGAACCGGTCGAACAGCCCGCCATGGCCCGGCAGCAGATTGGAGCTGTCCTTGACGCTGGCCTTCCGCTTGACCGCCGATTCCGCGATATCGCCCATCTGCGCCATCATGGCGAGCGCTATGGAAATGCCGATCGTTTCCCACCCCGCATTCTGCCAGACGACCCAGACCCAGCCGACCAGTCCCGCGCCGATCCAGCCCGCGATGGTGCCGGACCAGGTTTTCTTGGGGCTGACGCGCGGCCAGAACTTCGGCCCGCCCAGCATCCGGCCCGCGAAATACCCCGCCACATCGGACATCACGACGACGGCGATCAGCCAGATCATCCAGATCAGACCGAACTGCGCCAGATGCTGCGTCAGCGCCAGACCGGCCAGCACGATGGCGGCGGAAAACCCGACCATGATCCGGCGGTCGTTGCGGATGAACGCAATCGCCGTCATCGGCACCAGCATCAGAAGCGGCAGGCCGAACCCGACCGGCATGATGTTGGCCACGAACAGCGCGACGCCGCCCACGACCGCCATCAGCCGCGCGCGTTTCCGCCCGCAGCGTAGCATCGTCGCCAACTCCCACAGCATTACCGCGACGCAGATGGATATCACCGTCACGAACCAAAAACCGCCCCCCCAGATCGCAACACCGCCGATCACCAGCAGAAAGAGCGCGGTTCCCATGCGCGGCGCAAGATCCTGAAACCGTCCCGCCACCTGTGGTTCGATCGGCGGGTCGAGGGTGAAATCGAACAACGGCGGTTCGTCTTCGGGGAGGTCGGAAGGATCGGTCATGCCTTGACACCTCCAAAGCGGCGATCTCGGCTGCCATAGCGGTCCAGAACCTCTTCGAACTTCGCGCGGGTGAAGTCGGGCCAGAGCGTATCGACGAATTCGTACTCGGCATAAGCCGATTGCCACAGCAGGAAATTCGAGATCCGCGCCTCGCCACTGGTGCGGATCACCAGGTCTGGGTCGGGCAGGACATGGGTATCCAGATAGCGCGGCAGCGTTTCGTCGGTGATTGCGTCCGGGTCCAGTTTACCATCGGCCACGTCACGGGCCAGACGCTTGGTGGCGCGCGCCACCTCGTCCCGGCCACCGTAGTTCAATGCAATGGTCAGGTGACAGCGAACGTTATGCGCGGTCAGCGCTTCGATCATGTCCATCAGACCGCGCAGCTTCTTGTCCAGACGCAGGCGGTCGCCGATGAACCGCACCCGCGTGCCTTGCTTCAACAGGGTCTGCGCTTCACTTTCTATATACCGACGGAACAACGTCATCAGGCCCGACACCTCGGCCTGAGTCCGCTTCCAGTTTTCGGTCGAGAAAGCGAAGATCGTGACGTACTCAACCCCCAGTTCGGGACAGGACTCGACGATTTCCCGAACCCGGCGCGCGCCCGCCCGGTGGCCCAGAAGACGCGGCCGACCCCGCTGTTCCGCCCAGCGACCATTACCATCCATGATGAAGGCAACGTGCCGGGGACCGGGTCTGGAAGCGGAAACGCCCTTACTCATCGTCTGATCCTTCGTTCCGGCGTCAGCCGGGACTGGCAATACCGGACCGCTCCCGCGACCCAAAGTCTCGCCAATGTCCGCAAGGCATCCAGGCCAACGGGTCATGCGCAGGCTCGCGGTCTGTCTGCATCATCCGGGGCTCCGCTCTTTATGTGCTCAAACGATCCATCGGATCGCTTGCTGTCCCTGTGGGTCAGTTCAGCATTCAAACCTGCATGATCTCGGCTTGCTTGTCGTCCAGCGCCTGATCCACCTTCTTAATGTATGCGTCGGTCATATCCTGCACCTCCGACTCCCACATTTTAGCTTCGTCTTCGGCCAGCCCATCGGCCTTCTTGATCTTGTCCATACCGTCGCGGCGGATGTTCCGGATCGCGACGCGCGCGCCTTCGGCATATTGGCCGGCGACCTTGGTCAAGTCCTTGCGGCGCTCTTCGTTCAATTCAGGAATCGGCAGCATAATGATTGTGCCGTTGAGCTGCGGATTGATGCCCAAGCCACTCTCTCGGATGGCTTTTTCCACCTTGCTGACAAGCCCCTTGTCCCAGACGTTCACGGTGACCATGCGCGGCTCGGGGACGTTGACGGTGCCGACCTGGTTGATCGGCGTCGGGCTGCCGTAGGCATCGACCATCACCGGCTCCAGCATCGAAGCCGAGGCCCGGCCCGTCCGCAGGCTACCGAATTCGGTGCGCAGGTTGGCCAGCGTGCCGTCCATGCGACGGGTCATGTCAGCAGTGTCGAGGTCGAATTCTTCGGCCATTCCCAATTCTCCGTCAGGTTCGTCGTCGCCCGCTTTCATACGGCCCGCGAGAGTTCTTGTATAGATGCAGGGCGGGCCGGTCCTGCCGCGCTTATGCTTGGTTAGATATGGATAATTGTGGAAGGCTGTCGGCGACCTCAGCCCTCGACACGGGTATAGGTGCCTTTCCCCGCGAGAATTCCCCGGAAACCACCCGGCTCGTCCAGCGAAAAGACGATGATCGGAAGGCCGTTTTCACGCGCCAGGGCGATGGCCGACGCATCCATGACCTTCAGGTGCTTCTGCAACACTTCGTCATAGGTGATCGTCTCGTATCGCACGGCATCGGGGTGTTTTTCGGGATCCTTGTCATAGACACCATCGACCTTGGTGCCCTTGAAGATGGCGCCGCAGGACATCTCGGACGCGCGCAGCGTTGCCGCCGTGTCGGTCGTGAAATACGGATTGCCTGTTCCGGCGGCAAAGATCACGACCCGCTTTTTCTCCAGATGCCGCACAGCGCGGCGGCGAATATACGGTTCGCAGACCTGATCCATCGGAATGGCCGAAATGACCCGAGTATGGATACCAAGGCTTTCCATCGCGCCCTGCATTGCCAGCGCATTCATCACTGTGGCCAGCATGCCCATGTAATCGGCTGTCGTCCGCTCCATCCCCTGGGCACTGCCCTGAAGGCCGCGGAATATATTGCCGCCGCCGATCACCATGCAGATCTCGACGCCCATTTCATGGACAGATTGCACTTCGCGGGCGATGCGTTCGACGGTCGGGGGATGCAGACCGAAGCCTTGCGGCCCCATCAGCGCCTCGCCGGAAATCTTGAGCATTACACGCTTGAGGGGCTTTGCGCCTGCGGTCCCGGTGTCCTGGTCCTGCATCCTGGGCTCCCCTCGTGGCCGTTGCGGTGACGGGTATGCCGGATTAACCGGGAACGGGCAACCGCAACCGACAACATCCAGAATGACATGAAGAACGCGCCACAAGATGCTGCAATTTATAGATGATATACCCAAAGATCGTCCGGTCCTGATCGCTGGACCGACGGCATCTGGCAAGTCTTCGCTGGCGCTGGCGATCGCGCGGCGGGGCGGCGGGCGCATCGTGAATGCCGATGCGCTTCAGGTTTTTGCCGACTGGCGCAGCCTGACGGCCCGTCCTTCTCCCGAGGAGGAGACGCTGGCCCCGCACGCTCTGTATGGTCACATCGAATGGATGCGTGCCTATTCCGTGGGCGACTGGCTGCGCGACGTCACGCCATTGCTCGGCGGGATGCGTCCTATCGTGGTCGGCGGAACCGGCCTTTACTTTCGCGCCCTGACTGAAGGTCTGGCCGACATTCCCCCTACGCCCCCGGACGTCCGGACCGAGGCGCAGGCCCGGTTGGTCGACATCGGTCTGACCGCACTGGCTGCGGAGTTGTCGGACGACGTGCGCGTTGATCTGGACCTGTCTAATCCGATGCGTGTCATGCGAGCCTGGGAAGTGGCGCGGCACACTGGCCGGTCGATCCGCGACTGGCAGGCCGATACGCCGCCGCCTTTGGTGCCGCTGGCGAAGGCAGTGCCGCTGATGATCGACGCGCCGAAGGACTGGCTGACGCCCCGGATCGAACGCCGTTTCGATCTGATGCTGGACGACGGCGCGCTGGACGAGGCGCGCGCGGTTCTGCCGAACTGGGACCCCGGACTGAATGCCGCGCAGGCCATTGGCGCGCCGGAGCTGATCTCGTATCTGCGCGGCGAAATCGACCTTGCGACAGCCCGCGAACAAGCAATCATTGCCACCCGCCGTTATGCCAAGCGACAACGCACGTGGTTCCGTGCAAGGCGGGCAGGCTGGACGCTACTGGACGCAGAAGACATCTGACGACATTTTGTTTCTTTGACAGTCGTGTCCCGCCCGTGGTCCCCTAGGTTTCATGTCGCGCATCCGCCTCTTCGAATCGCGGGATCTGTCCGAGGCCGAGCGTCTGACAGGTCTGACGCTGGAAATGGTCACTGCGCTCAAGCGGCATGGCCGCTGGCGGCGCACCCTGCCCCATGTCGAACCCCTGCCCGTTCTGATCTGGATTCAGCGAGGCCAGGGTCGCATCACCGTTCTGGGACGCACCCGCGGGTTCGGACCGGCAACCGCCATCGCCCTGCCGCCGGGGACACCTTTCGCGCTAGTGCCGGGGACGATGACCGAAGGCACGCTGATCCGTATGCCCGCCCTGTTCGAGGCTCCGCTTCCTGACACACCGCGTCATCTGCGACTGTCGGATGTCGCGGTGCAGGGCGAGTTGTCCGGCCTGATCGACCGCTTGGGACGGCATGGCGACCTGGCAGATCCGCCCGCCGGGCGTTCGGCACTGGGTCGGGTGATCCTCTTGTCGGCGCTGGTCGAACGCGAGGCGCGGACGGTCGAGGCTCCGCCGACGCCCCGCCCCGCACAGCTTGCGGCGCGCTTTGCCCGCGCGGTCGAGGCGCATCTGGGCAGCTGCGTCACACTGGAGAATATCGGCGCGGAACTGGGCGTCACCGCGACCCATCTGACCCGCACCCTTCGCGAGACCGCGGGAATGACAGCGGCGGCCTATATGCAGGCGCGTCTGATGCACGAAGCGCGCCGCCGCCTGTCGGACACCGACGCGTCCGCGGCGATGATCGCGGCCGACCTGGGATTCAGCAGTCCTGCCTATTTCACGCGGGCCTTCCGGCGCGAGACCGGGCAGACGCCATCGGCCTTTCGCGCCGAGGCGCGGCGGGTCGCATCGATCTGATCGGAACCGATATAGGGTTGCCAGACGTTGTTACGCGTATTCCCTCCTCAGGAGACCCCTCGAATGTCCGATTCAAGCTGGACGATTCCGATC
The DNA here is from genome assembly GCF_056857695.1 of Jannaschia sp. L-14R. Lineage (NCBI taxonomy): Bacteria > Pseudomonadati > Pseudomonadota > Alphaproteobacteria > Rhodobacterales > Roseobacteraceae > Jannaschia > Jannaschia sp. L-14R. The sequence goes on along the minus strand of NZ_JBSXNP010000008.1, from coordinate 149,221 downwards.
ATGCGCACGGGCTATGCTGGACGCGGCATCACTTATCTGGCGGTTGCGGGCCTTTCGCTTTTCGCGATTTGGCGCGGCGGCGACGCGAAGGGCACCAGTTCCACCATGGAGGCGCTGTCAGGTTCGATCTGGGGGGTTCTGACGCTCTGGCTTATCGCGCTCGGTTTGGCGGCTTACATGATATGGCGGCTGGTGGATGCATGGAACGATCTGGAGGATTACGGGACTGACGCCAAGGGCATCGTGTCGCGCATCGGAATGGCCACGACCGGGTTGGTTCACGGAGCGCTGGCCGGATTGGCGGCCTTTGCTGCACTCGGCATCGAGGGAAGCGGCGGCGGCATTCCGGGCTTCGTCTCGGCAGTCCTGGGCTGGCCGGGTGGATGGCTGATCGTCGGCCTTGGCGGCCTTCTGACCTTTGGCGCAGGCGTCTATGAAATCCGCAAAGGCGTCAAGGCAAGCCACCGGAAACATCTGGCCGCAAATCCGTTCACCGAAAATTGGGACTGGGCCGTCCGGACAGGCGTTATCGCGCAGGGTGTGCTGATCGTGATCATCGGTGCATTCCTGGTGTTCGCCGCCTGGACGGGACAGGCCGAAGAAAGCGGCGGCGTCGAACGGGCATTCGATTTTCTTGAAAATCAGTCATTCGGTAATTTTCTGGTGATTGCGATCTGTATCGCTCTGATCGGGTTTGCTTTCTATTGCTTCGTCAACGCCGCTTATCGCGTTATCCCCAAGGCATCCGATCCCGACCTGAAGACCGTGGCGGCAAAGCTCCGCGCGATGGGCTGACGGGTGCGCTGACCACAGGACATCCGTAAAAAAGGCCGGGGCGCAAAATACGCCCCGGCCCGTGTCATCGGATCAGTGGTTTACTGGTTCCACGACTGAATCAGCTCGTCGTAGCTGACGGTGATAGGCTCTTCATCCTCGTTCTCCAGCTTCGGCTGCGGTGCGCCGGGCTGGGCGAACCAGTACTCCGCATCCCGCTCTTCGTTCAGGACCGGACCCAATTCACCCTGGACACCGGCACGCTCCAGACGCTCCAGCACGCGTTCCTGATCGGCGCAAAGGCTGTCGAGTGCTTCCTGTGGAGTTTTCGCACCGGACATCGCGTCGCCGATGTTCTGCCACCACAGCTGCGCCAGCTTGGGATAGTCAGGCACATTGGTTCCGGTCGGTGACCACTGCACGCGCGCGGGCGAGCGGTAGAATTCAACCAGACCGCCCAGCTTGTCGGCCCGCTCGGTGAAGGATTCGTCCTGAATCGTCGACTCGCGGATGAAGGTCAGGCCCACATGGGACTTCTTCACATCCACCGTCTTGGAGGTCACGAACTGGGCATAGAGCCAGGCGGCTTGCGCCCGATCCACCGGGGTGGATTTCATCAGCGTCCACGATCCGGCGTCCTGATAGCCGATCTTCTGTCCTTCCTGCCAGTAAACACCGTGCGGCGAGGGGGCCATGCGCCACTTGGGCGTGCCGTCCTCGTTCATCACGGGCAGGCCGGGCTTTACCGTGTCGGCGGTAAAGGCGGTGTACCAGAACATCTGCTGGGCGATGTTGCCCTGCGCCGGAATCGGACCGGCCTCGCCGAAGGTCATCCCCATGGCGGTCGGCGGCGAGTACTTGTTCAGCCACTCGATCGCCTTGGTTACGGCATAGACCGCAGCCGGGCCGTTGGTGTCGCCACCGCGCGCCACGCAAGAGCCGGTCGGCTGGTTGTTCTCGTTGACGCGAATACCCCATTCATCGACCGGCAGGCCGTTGGGTTCACCGACGTCTCCGGCACCGGCCATGGACATCCATGCATCGGTATAGCGCCAGCCAAGCGACGGGTCCTTCTTGCCATAATCCATGTTGCCGAAGACTTCGCCCTCGACGCCCAGACGGCTGAGATCACGACCGGTGAAGAACTCGGCGATGTCTTCATAGGCGGCCCAGTTTACCGGAACGCCCAGCTCATAGCCGTACTTCTCCTGGAAATCGGCCTTGTTCTGTTCGTCGTTGAACCAGTCGTACCGGAACCAGTAAAGGTTCGCGAACTGCTGTGTCGGAAGCTGATAGAGCTTGCCGTCGGGTCCGGTCGTGAAACTGGTACCGATAAAATCGTCGACGTCCAGCGTCGGCGACGTCACGTCGGCACCTTCGCCTGCCATCCAGTCGGTCAGATTGCGAACCTGTTGATAGCGCCAGTGGGTGCCGATCAGATCGCTGTCATTGACGTAGGCGTCATAGATGTTCTCGCCCGACTGCATTTGCGTCTGCAGCTTCTCAACGACATCGCCTTCGCCGATCAGGTCGTGGTTCACCTTGATGCCGGTGATTTCCTCGAAGGCCTTGGCCAGCACCTGCGACTCGTACTCGTGCGTGGTGATGGTTTCCGAGACAACGTTGATCTCCATGCCCTGATAGGGCTCGGCCGCGTCGATGAACCATTGCATCTCGGCTTCCTGCTCTTCGCGGGTCAGTGTCGACAGATCGCCGATCTCCGCATCGAGGAAGGCCTGCGCGGCTTCCATGTCGGCAAAGGCGGGTGCTGCGAACAGCGCCAGGGCCAGTACCGAGGTTGTTGTAAGGGTCTTGTTCATGTGTTCCTCCCTGAACGTGTGAACGATGGAAACGGGCCGTCAGACCCAGCGGAAGACCGCTGCGGCATAGACGGCACAGACGACCAGCGCGCCCCATTGGGGCAGACCGCTGAGACCGAGCCAGGCCAGATTGATGAAGGCCGAACCCAGAAGCGTGATGAACAATCTGTCACCACGTGTCGTTGCGATCCGGAGGATGCCGGTGCGAGGCGTCTCCGGGAATTTGATGGCGAGCACCGTGAAGGTCAGCAGGATGCCCGCAATGATGATGAAGAAGGTTGCGGTGGGCCAGGTCCAGGCCATCCAGTCAAGCATGGGGAGCCTCCTTGCCACTACGAACATTCACGTGCACAGGCACTGAAAAGGAAATGCGGTTCGCCTTAGTTCGCTCCACTTCACCACCAGCCTCGGCAATCTGCATAACTCGCAAGCCACTCTTTGCAGATGCATCCGTTGTCACATCTGCCTCGAATGAAATCGGCCTTTCGGTCCAGATTGATTTTCCTTCGATACTTGCTGGAGCGACCGCAGAGTCTTCGTTCTCCGCAGCACGAACGCCTTCCAGAATTTCCTGGGTCGAAGTTTGGATGAAATCTCTGAGTTCCATCATACCCTCCCCAGGGCAAAGCCCTTGGCGATGTAGTTGCGCACGAAATAGATCACCAACGCCCCCGGCACGATGGTCAGGACACCCGCCGCCGCCAGCACGCCCCAGTCGACGCCCGACGCGCCGACCGTGCGGGTCATCGTCGCGGCGATGGGCTTGGCATCGACCGACGTCAGCGTCCGCGACAGCAGCAGCTCCACCCAGGAAAACATGAACGAGAAGAACGCGGCCACGCCGATGCCCGAGGCGATCAGCGGTGTAAATATCTTCACGAAGAAGGTCGGGAAGGAATAGCCGTCGATATAGGCCGTCTCGTCGATTTCTTTCGGGACGCCGCGCATGAACCCTTCCAGAATCCAGACTGCCAAAGGCACGTTGAACAGCGTGTGCGCTAGCGCCACTGCGATATGGGTGTCGAATAACCCGATGGAGGAATAGAGCTGGAAGAACGGCAGCGCGAATACCGCAGGCGGTGCCATCCGGTTGGTCAGCAGCCAGAAGAACAGGTGCTTGTCGCCCATGAAGCTGTAACGGCTGAAGGCATAGGCCGCAGGCAGTGCCACCGCGAGGCTGAGCACCGTGTTCATCACCACGTAGATGATCGAGTTGACGTAGCCCATGTACCAACTGGGGTCGGTCAGGATCGTCTCGTAATTCTCGAGGGTGAAATTGCGCGGCCAGAGCGAGAACGCGCCCAGAATTTCCGAGTTTGTCTTCAGGCTCATGTTCAGCAGCCAATAAATCGGCAGCATCAGGAACAACAGGTAAAGTCCCATTACGATAAGCGATCCGGAGGGTCGGAAGCGGCGCGAGCGCGTCCGCGATCCGGTCATGGTCATCGACTTTGCCGTCACGTCGCCCGGCAGGGGGGCGGCGCCGGGGGCTGCGGTATCGGACATCATTTGCCCTCCCGTGCATCAAGGGTCGTCATGACCGTATAGAACACCCACGAGATCAGCATGATCACGAGGAAATACATCAGGCTGAACGCCGCTGCCGGTCCAAGATCGAACTGACCCAGCGCCATCTTCACAAGGTCGATGGACAGGAATGTCGTGGCATTGCCGGGGCCACCGCCTGTAACGACGAAAGGCTCGGTATAGATCATGAAACTGTCCATGAAGCGCAGCAGGATCGCGATCATCAGAACGCCCGCCATCTTGGGCAGTTCGATATATCGGAACACGGCCCAGCGGCTGGCCTGATCGATCTTGGCGGCCTGATAATAAGCATCCGGAATTGATCTCAGACCTGCATAGGCCAGCAGCGCGACCAGCGAAGTCCAGTGCCAGACATCCATCACGATGACCGTCATCCAGGCGTCGAGCGTGTTCTGCGTATAGTTGTAGTCGATGCCGATCGCGTCGAGCGCATAGCCCAGCAGGCCAATGTCGACACGCCCGAAAATCTGCCAGATGGTGCCGACCACGTTCCACGGGATCAGGAGCGGAAGCGACATGGTGACAAGGCAGAACGATGCCCAGAAGCCACCCTTGGGCATGTTGAGCGCCACGAAAATGCCCAGTGGCACCTCGATGGCCAGGATGATCGCCGAGAACATCAGCTGACGGCCAAGAGCGTTCCACATCCGGTCGCTGGACAACATATCCTCGAACCAGCTGAGGCCCGCCCAGAAGAACTGGTTGTTTCCGAAGGTGTCCTGCACCGAATAATTCACCACTGTCATCAGGGGGATGACGGCGGAAAAGGCGACCAGCACCAGCACCGGAAGCACCAGGAACCATGCCTTTTGGTTGACGGTCTTGTTCATGCCCTGCCCTCCACACGCCAGTCGTCGGCGTAGACATTCACTCCTTCGGGAGCGAACGAGATGTGATCGATATCCGCCGGGATGGTATCCCCCTCGCCCGCTATGGCGCTGACGGGGCGCCCTTCGACGTCCAGCCGGACGATCTTGTGACGGCCGACATCCTCGACCCGGCGAATGCGTGCGGGGATACCCTCGCCGCCCGATTGCAGGCGGATGAATTCGGGCCGCACACCAATCTGCGTCTTGCCCTGCGCCGTGTAGGATTGCCCCAGATCGACCGATGTGTCGCCGACGCGGGCGGTGCGTCCGTCGATCTGCGCGTCGAACAGGTTCATGCCCGGCGAGCCGATGAAATAGCCGACGAAGGTATGCGCGGGCCGTTCGAACAATTCCTGCGGCGTGCCGATCTGGACGACGCGGCCATCATACATGACGACGACCTTGTCCGCGAAGGTCAGCGCCTCGGTCTGATCGTGCGTCACGTAAATCATCGTGTGCCCGAAATCGTTGTGCAGCTTTTTTAACTGGGTTCGAAGTTCCCACTTCATATGCGGATCGATCACGGTCAGCGGTTCGTCAAAAAGCAGTGCGTTCACGTCCTCGCGGACCATCCCGCGCCCCAGCGAAATCTTCTGCTTGGCGTCCGCCGTCAGGCCGCGTGCCTTGCGGTCGAGACGATCCTCCATGTCGATCATCGAGGCGACCTTCTGGACCCGGCGTGTGATTTCGGCCGTATCCATGCCCCGGTTCTTGAGCGGGAAGGCTAGGTTTTCACGCACTGTCATCGTGTCGTAGACTACGGGGAACTGGAACACCTGCGCGATGTTACGGTCCGCCGTGGGTGCGGTGGTTACGTCCACACCGTCGAACAGCACCCGGCCCTGCGACGGGATCAACAGGCCCGAGATGATGTTCAGAAGCGTGGACTTGCCGCAGCCCGACGCGCCCAGCAAAGCATAGGCCTCGCCGTCAGCCCAGTCGTGGTTCAACTCCTTCAGGGCGAAGTCATCCTCGGACCTGGGTTTCGGCAGATAGGAATGCGCGAGATTGTCGAGTGTGATCTTGGCCATCTACGCAGCCTCCGCATAGGGGGCAGTGGCGGCCAGACGGCCGTCTTCGGAAAACAGGTAAACGCGCGACAGGTCCAGATAAACCGGCAGGTCCTGTCCGGCCCGCAGCTGGCGCACACCGTGGATCAATCCGACCCATCGATCGCCCGCGTGTTCAAGGTGGACGAAGGTTTCCGACCCCGTGATCTCGGTCACGGTCAGCCTGGTGTCGAAGCGGACAGCACCAGGAGTCTCCTCCAGCGTCAGGTGATTTGGCCGGAACCCGGCCATATATGTTCCGTCGGGCATGTTGGCCGCCGACCGCGGCACCGGCAGGCTGCCACCCTTGGCGAAGGTCATCATGTCGCCCTGCTTTTTCAGCGTGAGGAAGTTCATCGGCGGGTCCGAAAACACCCGCGCCGTCGTCGCGTCGGCAGGTTGGCGATAGACCTGCGCGGTCGGACCGAACTGTGTTACGCGGCCTTCCCAGAGCGTGGCGCAATGACCGCCCAGCAACAGCGCCTCCTCGGGTTCGGTCGTCGCATAGACGAAGATCGAGCCGGATTCCTCGAAGATGCGCGGGATCTCGGCGCGCAATTCTTCACGCAGTTTGTAATCGAGGTTGGCCAACGGCTCGTCCAGAAGGACCAGTCCGGCATTCTTGACCAGTGCCCGCGCCAGGGCACAGCGCTGTTGCTGACCGCCCGACAATTCCAGCGGTTTGCGGTTCAGCATCGGGGTCAGCTGCATCAGATCCGCCGTTGCACGGACGCGGCGGTCGATCTCGGCCTTGTCCAGCCCCAGCAATTTCATCGGCGAAGCGATGTTCTCGTAGACGGTCATCGAGGGGTAGTTGATGAACTGCTGATAGACCATCGCCACCTTTCGGTCCTGAACCCGCTGACCCGTCACGTCTTCTCCATTCCACAAGACGCGCCCCCGGGTCGGCTGATCCAGTCCCGCCATCAGACGCATCAGCGATGTCTTGCCGGACAGGGTCGGACCCAACAGGACATTCATCGTTCCCTTTTCCAGCGTCAGGGACGTCGTGTGAATGTGGGTCTGCGCGCCGACGGTATGCGTCACGCCGTCCAGTTCAAGTGCCACGAGCCTCTCCTCTCTGCCGCTGAGCGGCTACAACGCGGGGCGATCGCGCGTCGGTCAGATATTTATCAAGCGTTGTCACAGCATCCGCGGACATCCGCAGCCCCAGCTTCGACCGGCGCCACAAGATGTCTTCGGATGTGCGCGCGAACTCCCGTGTCATGAGCCAGTCAATTTCGGCTTCCGTCAAGGTTGCACCGAAATCCTGACCCAGATCATTTGCGGTCCGCGCGTCGCCCAGCATCAGAGGCGCGTCCGTGCCATAGGCCCGGATCAGACGCTGCGCCCAAGGCAATGTCAGAAACGGATAATCGCGCCGCAAACCGGAGATCATCGCATCGACGCCGTCGACGGCGAAGTTGCCGCCCGGCATCGGCGACCCGGCGGTCCATGGGCCGGGGAGGTCGGCGAACTGCGTGCCGATCTTGTCGAGTGCGCTTTCCGCCAGCCGTCGATAAGTGGTGATCTTGCCGCCGAAGACGTTCAGCACGGGCGCACCGGCGCTGGTGTCGACCTTCAACGTGTAATCCCGCGTTGCCGCCGACGCGGAGGACGCGCCGTCGTCATGCAGCGGGCGGACACCGGAGTAGGTCCAGACAATATCGTCGGTCGAGATCGGCGTTTTGAGATACCCGTTCACGAAATCGATCATATACCGCTGCTCCTCGGGAGTGCAGAACGGCGTATGATCAGGGGTGTCGTGATCCTGATCGGTTGTTCCGATCAGGGTGAAATCGGTCTCGTAGGGGATGGCGAACATGATCCGCCCGTCAGTCCCCTGAAAGAAATAGCATTTGTCATGATCGAACAGTCGCTTGGTCACGATATGGCTGCCCCGGACCAGCCGCACGCCATCCTTGCTCCTGGATCTGATCGTGTTGCGGATCAGGTCGCCGACCCAGGCACCCGCTGAATTGACGATCATTTTCGCCCTCACAACACGCGTCTCGCCAGTCTCGCTGTCTTCCAGCGTGACGTTCCATTGCCCGTCCTGCTGATCGGCGGATACGACCTTGGTACGGGTCAGGATCGTCGCGCCCCGCGCCTCGGCGTCACGCGCGTTGAGGACGACAAGGCGCGCATCCTCGACCCAGCAGTCTGAATATTCGAATGCCGTGGCAAAACGATCGTCGAGTGGCGCGCCTTCAGGACCGGACGTCAGGTCAAGCGTTCTGGTCGGGGGCAGGATGTCCCGGCCTCCCATGTGGTCATACAGGAACAGGCCCAGCCGGATCAGCCATGCGGGTCGTCGTCCGCGCATCCACGGCATCACGACGTTCAGAAGGCGAGACGTCGGAGTGTCGCTCTCGAACCGCATATCCTTGTGATATGGAAGAACAAAGCGCATCGGCCAGCTGATATGCGGCATGGCGCGCAGCAGGATTTCGCGTTCAATCAGGCTTTCGCGGACCAGCCGGAACTCGAAATACTCAAGATACCGCAGCCCGCCGTGGAACAGCTTGGTCGACGCGGAGGATGTGCCGGAGGCGAGATCGGACATTTCGGCCAGAGTGACGGACAGGCCCCGACCGGCTGCATCACGCGCGATACCGCAGCCGTTGATGCCGCCGCCGATCACGAGCAAGTCGCAGGTATCCTCCTCATGTGCCACTCTAGGATCCTCCCAAATCCTCGTTTGCGCTAGTCTATCTAACCAAACATCCTCAAAAGGAACAGGATAATTTTCGTTTATGTTCGTTTTTTCCCAATGCACTGATATTATGCGAATCTCCGGACCGACTAGTCGTGGGTCCCCCGAGCATCAGCCAAGAGTATACTCTCTTACCCTCCGGACAGCGCGACTTTCAGTCAAAGACCGTTGACAGCAGACCGAATGATCGCGTGACGTCGCAGCACATTGGAACCGGACCATGACACAGACCATTCGCTATCCTGAAATCCTCGAAATCGCGCGCCGCGACGGCAAGGTCACGGTCGAGCATCTGTCCGAACATTTCGGCGTCACGTTACAGACGATTCGCCGGGATCTGGCCGATCTGGCCGAAGCCGGGCGGCTGGAACGGGTACATGGCGGCGCGGTCCTGCCCTCGGGCACCGTCAACATCGGCTACGAGGAGCGCCGACGCCTGAACGCTCGCGGCAAGATCGCCATGGCGCGGGCCTGCGCCGCACAGATCCCCGAAGATTGCGCCGTATTCCTGAACATCGGAACCAGCACCGAGGCGGTCGCGGCCGAGTTGATGCACCACCGCAACCTGCTGGTCGTGACCAACAACATGAACGTCGCCAACATCCTGTCGCAGAATCCCGATTGCAAGGTCATTGTAACCGGCGGGACGCTGCGCCAGTCCGATGGCGGGTTGATCGGAGACATCACCACGGCAGCAATCCGGCAGTTCAAGTTCGATATCGGCGTCATCGGGTGCAGCGCGATCGACACAGACGGCGATATCCTGGACTTCGACGTGCAGGAGGTCGGGGTCAGTCAGGCAATCCTGAACCGTTCGCATCGCAAGATGCTGGTCGCCGACCACAGCAAGTTTCAGCGCACTGCCCCGGCGCGCATCGCGTCGCTGGGTGACATCGACGTATTCTTCACCGACCACCCGGTGTCTCGCGATCTGGCGGATCAATGCGAAGCCTGGGCCACGCAGGTGGTTGTGGAACGGTCAGAAGGATAACTCCTTCCAGCCATATGGTGCCACAACAGGCAGTTGCTGCATTGCTTTCAGCCAAACAGGTTGCTGATGAGTGTTATTTCCTGACCAAGGCAGAAGCGTAAAAATCTTGGGCCGGAGGCAAGCCTGAACACCCGACCGCAACTCAGGGCAATGTCGCCTCGCAGGTGATTTCCGCGTCACCCATGGTCGCTATCAGTCTCACCTGCATCGTGGCCTCGGGGGTGCCACCGAAGGCACCCTGCCACAGAGCCATCGACTTGCCCGCTTCGAGGACCTGCACCGTACCGCGATTGGTGGCCCGAGACCGCGATGCGCCGCTTTCGACGGTAATCTCGATGGCATAGGTCAGTTGGCCGACATCGGGCGGAGTGATTTCGGCGGTCACCTCATACCGTCCGTTCGCGCCGTCGATCAAGAGACGGCAGGGCTCGGGCGCAGCGGCATCGAGGGCCAGTACCAGGACCAACGGCAGAAGGGGTTCGGGCAGCATGAAGTCCTCTCGTTCATCGACAAGACCCCTTCCGGGAAAACCGGAAGGCTGCGCCAAGTCTATGCCATTTCCGGATTTCGAACCAGCCCGACCCGGCAGTCCAGCCGAATTGCACTGCTTTGCGTGGGGTGACAGGATGGAACGTCCGAACAGGACGTCAGAACAAGGGACGCCGACATGCCCGATGGATCATCTTTGCATCCAGTCCACGCCCGGCCCGGTGGGTGCAGGGTCACCCCGGTCCGACGCCCGGCATGACCCGGCCCGCGCCTGCCATCCTGATCCTTGCCGCCGGGGCGTCCACCCGGATGCGCGGGGCCGACAAGCTCTTGGAAGAAGTGGACGGCACGCCGCTGATCCTGCGCGCGACCCGTGCGGCCTGCGCGGTCAGCGACCGTGTGATCGTGGCGCTGCCTCCCGCTTCGCCCCGGCGCGCATGGCTGGGCGACAGCCCGGCGCAGATTGTCGAAGTCGCGGATCGCGCGATGTCGGCCTCCATCCGCGCGGGCGTAGCCGCCTGTAACTCCGGGGGGCTTCTGATCCATCTGGCCGACATGCCGGACATCGACGCCATGACACTCACCCGCCTCTCGACCGCATGGCAGGCCTCCGACGCTGCTATCCTGCGCGCGACGGATGCGGATGGCACACCGGGGCAGCCGGTCGTATTCGCCTCCGAGCTGTTCCCGGAACTGCTGGCATTGACGGGAGATACCGGCGCGCGGAACATCATCGCCCGTTATCGCGGGGCAACCTGCGCCCTGCCCGGTCGCGCGGCAACGACCGACCTGGACACACCCGAGGCCTGGGCAGAATGGCGTGCGGGCCGCGGCTGACCAGCCTGCATCACGGGCATCGCTGACCTGCATGGCATTCAGGCTTCGAACCGCCCCCGTAGCCGATCCGTCGATCCGAAGAAGCCGGATATTGGCGCAGACAGGGGCGACGCCGGTATTGAATTGACCCGAGGACAAAGCTCGGCGCAAACTCGGACTGACTGCAACATCCGGAGAGCGCTCATGTATCGACCCAATCTCACCCTTGTCGCCGGCGCCTGTGTTGCCGCCGCCATCGGAACTGTAGCCATAGCGGCTTCCCATACAGTTCCTCCCTCGGTCAAAGGTCGTCAGGGCGCGATGCAGGTCATCTCTCTGCACACCGGCCTTCTTGGCGAAATGGCACGCGGCAACTCCGACTACGACGCCGGGGTGGCGCAGACCGCCGCCGACAACCTTGTGGCGGTGTCGAACCTGAACCTGTCGACGCTGTTTCCCGAAGGAACCGACAACGGGGCCCTGACCGACACGATCGCCCTGCCCGCCATCTGGTCGGACCCTGCCGGGTTCCAGACCGCGTGGGAAGGCTTCGGCACGGCTGCCGCCAACCTTCAGGCCGTCGCGGGCGACGGGCTGGACCCGATGAGGGCCGCCATGGGCGATCTGGGCAAATCCTGCGGTGCCTGCCACGATACGTATCGCGCCAAGAACTGACCCGTGCGCCGGGCGCTGATCGGTGTTCTCATTCTGGGAGGGCTGGGCCTTGCCGCGGGCCTCTGGCTCACGCGCGCCCAGGCCCTGACCGAGGGTGACCTGGCCGGTCTGACCGGCGATGCGACACAGGGCGAAATGGTGTTCTACGCCGGTGGCTGCGCGTCCTGCCACGCAGCCAAGGACGCGGAGGGCGAGGCCCGGCTGATCCTGTCAGGAGGTATCGGTTTCGTATCCGACTTCGGCACCTTCCGCGCGCCCAATATCTCGATGGATCCCGATCAGGGGATCGGTGCATGGACGTTCGCGCAATTCGCCAGCGCCGTGCAGCGCGGCGTATCGCCCGAGGGCACGCACTACTATCCGGTCTTCCCATATTCCGCTTATGCCCTGGCCCAGCCTCAGGATATCGCCGATCTTTGGGCATTCTGGCAGACACTGCCCGCGTCGGATACCGAAAGCCTGCCGCACGACCTCGGCTTCCCCTTCTCCATCCGCCGGGGCGTCGGGCTTTGGAAGCTGCTCTATGTGCCGGACGGTTTCACCATGCCCGCCGATACCGAGCCCCTGATCCGCGGCCGTTACCTCGTCGAGGCCCTGGGCCATTGCGCAGAATGCCATACGCCCCGTGACGCCCTGGGTGGGCTGGACCGCAGCCGCTGGATGGCAGGCGCGCCAAACCCATCGGGATTGGGCCGCATACCGGGCATCACGCCCGCCACACTCGACTGGTCCGAAACCGAAATAACGCAGTTCCTGGCCGACGGCTTCACACCCGAGTTCGACGTCGCGGCAGGTCAGATGGCCCTGGCGATCCTGAACCTTGCCCAGCTGCCTGAAAGTGACCGCGCCGCCATCGCGGCCTATCTCAAGGCCCTGCCCGCTGTGGAGGAGCAAAACGCCGAACCCGGATAATTCGCGGGAATATCTTCGGTCTCCCTTAATGGCTGGCATGCCACAAAGGAGACGAGATTTTACGGATTGGGGTTAAGGTGCTTCAGGACAAAATAGACATGCTTGATGCGCTTCCGGTCGGAGACCGAGAAAATCAAGCCATCATCGACAGCGCCCTTACCGCTGTACGGGAACATCTGGACATGCCCATCGCCTATCTGTCGGAGTTCGTCGGGGATCAGACCATTTTTCGCAATGTCAGCGCACCGGGTATGGAAGACCTTATCAAGCCGGGCGATTCCCGCCATCTGGACGAGGTATATTGCCAGCATATCCTTCGCGGCGACCTGCCGGAGCTGATCCCCGACACCGCCGCCTTTCCCCTGGCACAGTCGCTGCCGATCACGAACACGGCCCAGATAGGCAGCCACGTCAGCCTGCCGATCCACCGGGCGGACGGGTCCGTCTACGGAATGTTCTGTTGCCTTTCCCCAGTGGCGAACCCCAGCCTGAATGACAGGGATATCAAGGTCATGCGCCTCTTCGCCGACCTTGCCGCCGATCAGGTGCGATTGAACCACAGCAGACAAAGCGAACTTGAAGGCACCCGCAATATCATCCGCGACATGCTCCGCGATGCGGCGTTCGACATGCTATTTCAGCCGATCTATCGCCTTGCGGACGGCGGTCTGGCCAGCTTCGAAGCCCTCTGCCGGTTTCGCAGCGACCCCTATCGCAGCCCCGACAAATGGTTCGACGATGCCCGAACCGCCGGTCTGCAAACCGAACTGGAGCTGAAGGTCATCGACGCGGCGCTGAAAGCCCTGCCCGGTCTGCCACCGCATGCACGACTGGCCGTAAACGCCGCCCCGGATACCGTGGCCAGCGGCGCGTTGCTGCCGATCCTGTCGCGGGTCGACCCCACCCGTCTGACGCTGGAGATTACCGAACACGAACGATCAAACGATTTCGATCGCCTTCTGCGCGCGGTACAGGCGATCGGCGCGCGGGGAACGTGGATCGCCATCGATGATGTCGGCGCGGGTTATTCCGGACTGCAACAGATACTACAACTCCGGCCGGACATTCTGAAACTGGACATGTCGCTGGTGCGTGACATCGATACCGACACCGCCCGCCGCTCCCTGGCCGGGGCCCTCGTCAGCTTCGCCTCGGAAACCGGTGCCAAGGTCACTGCCGAAGGGATCGAACGGCGCGCGGAATGGGATTGCCTGCGCATGATCGGTGCCGATTACGGCCAGGGCTGGCTGATGGGCCGGCCCGGCCCGATGAATCAGGCTGCACCAAATGTGACCGTCTGATCGCTCCTCCAGCGCTGAAGGAAGCGGCAACAGCGGCGCGCCCGTCCCCGGCGCTCGCCCTGCAGGATTGCCGTGTCAGCCCCCGCTCAGCTTCTGCAACCGCGCCGACCTCAAACGGGCAAAATCCTCTCCCGCGTGATAGCTGGAGCGCGTCAGGGGTGTTGCCGAAACCATCAGGAATCCCTTGCCCCAGGCGGCTTTTTCATAGCCCGCGAATTCCTCGGGCGTGACGAACCTGTCAACAGCGTGATGTTTGGGTGTCGGTTGCAGATATTGCCCGACCGTAAGGAAGTCGATGTCGGCTGCACGCATATCGTCCATGACCTGCAACACAGACTGTCGATCCTCACCCAGCCCAACCATGATACCGGACTTGGTGAACATCGTCGGGTCCAGTTCCTTGACCCGCTGAAGCAGCCGCAGGGAGTGGAAATACCGCGCGCCGGGACGCACCTCGGGGTAAAGGCCGGGGACGGTTTCCAGATTATGATTGAACACGTCCGGTTTCGCCGCAACGACAACTTCCAGAGCCGATGGATCGCATTTGATGAAATCGGGCGTCAGGATTTCGATCGTCGTATCGGGGGCCCGCTTGCGGATCGCGCGGATCGTCTGAGCAAAATGCTCCGCACCGCCATCGTCCACGTCGTCCCGGTCGACCGACGTGACGACGACGTGGTTCAACCCCAGTTTCTGCACCGCATCCGCAACGCGCCCCGGCTCGAACACGTCCAGCGCTTCGGGCGGCTTGCCGGTTGCGATGTTGCAGAACGTGCAGGCACGGGTGCAGACCTCGCCCATGATCATCATGGTCGCATGGCCCTGCGACCAGCATTCCCCGACGTTGGGACAACCCGCCTCCTCGCAGACCGTCACCAGTTTATGCTCGCGCATGATCTTAGCTGTCTGCCTGTAACCTTCGCCAACGGGCGCCTTGACGCGAATCCAGGACGGTTTCTTCGGCTGCGGATTATCCGGCCGCCTGGCCTTTTCGGGGTGACGTTCGGCGGGGATCTTCAGGTCGCGCATCCGCGGTCTCCCAGGGTTGTTCCATCTTCACTTAAGGCAAGCCGGCCCCGCGTTCCAGTGTCGGCCACCACAGAACCGCAGAGTTGCGCCCGATGCATGTTTTTACAGACATTTTTCCCCAATCCCGCCAGAAATATGCCGAAAATTCATGTTCCAATGCCCCCGTAGCCATCAAGGCACAGTGAAATGTAGTAATTTTTGGAACAAGAATATGAATGCCACTTTTCTGAATGACGAAGCCGGCGCGGTCACGGTCGACTGGGTTGTCCTGACGGCAGCGCTCGTAGGCCTCGGGCTTGCTGTGATGGGCGTCGTTTCGGGCGGCATCGAAGATCTCTCGACCGACGTCAGCGCGGCCCTCGAAGATGAAAGCAAATTCTCGGAACAGTTCGGTGGCATGACACTTGCCTCCGCAAGCAACACGACGGTCTTTTCGGGTCGCACGGCCTCGGATTATGTTGCCTATGGACAGTCCCTTGCGCCCGGCAACAACGGCGCAGTCTATTATCACGCCCAACAAGCGGCCATATCTGACGCGCCCGACGGCTACAATTTCGACAATCCGCTCTCCGATCCGGATTCCGGCAACGTCATCTACACCAGCAACGACGGCCAGAATTACAGTATCGGCGGGAACGTCGTGTCCGTCGACAGCTACGCCGGTTCGGCCAACTACTTCGGGGCCTGACCGGTGCCCGCCTCCCGTGCGTAAATCCGGGGGGCGGATCTGTTTGAACCGGAACCCCTGGAATTTGCCAAAGTTTCTGCCAGCGATAAATTTACGTGTTAGGTAAATATATCAACCATCTACGAAGTGACGTTAAAGTTTCATGCGCCCCAGAAGTGCATTGAACCTTTTGCGTCACTTCGACTGACGCCGTGTCCATCCCCACAGGCACACCAGTTCCATCAGCACATGCGCGCCCGCGATCGCCGTTGCCCCTGTCGTGTCGTAGGGCGGGGAGACTTCGACCACGTCGCCCCCGACCAGGTTGACGCCGGCCAGGTCTCGCAGGATCGCCGCGGCCTGCGCCGACGACAGCCCGCCCCAGACCGGCGTGCCTGTGCCGGGCGCGAAGGCCGGGTCAAGACAGTCGATATCGAAGGTGAGATAGCAACTCCGGTCGCTCACGACCTCTTTGATGCGGCGCGCAACCTCTCCGGGTGCGGCCTCATGGACGGCACGGGCGTCGATGGTCGTCACTCCCATCGTGTTCGGATTCACGGTGCGGATGCCAATCTGGACGCTGGTCGCCGGGTCTATCACGCCGGTTTTGACCGCTTTGTAGAACATCGTGCCATGGTCGATCCGGCTCATGTCGTCGTCGGGCCATGTGTCGGAATGGGCGTCAAAATGGATCAGGCTCAAAGGCCCGTGTTTTTCGGCATGCGCCTGCAGGATCGGGAAGCTGATGTAATGGTCGCCGCCCATCGCGATGCAACCTGCTCCCTGATCCAGGATGCCTTTCACATGGTCGCGCAAGGCGGCTGGAAAGTCGGCGACCTTGGCATAATCGAAGCCCACGTCGCCATAATCCGCCACGGCGAATTCATCCAGTGGCGAATAATCCCAGTAATATGGCGGATCGAAGGGTTGCAGCGCACTCGCCTCGCGGATCGCGCGTGGCCCGAACCGCGTACCAGGCCGGTGGGTCACCGCCTGATCGAAGGGCACGCCTGTAATCGCCAGATCATATCCGGTCAGATCCTTGGTATACGTTCGCCGAAACGCCGAGGTTGCGCCGCCGAAGGCGTTCTCGAACGCCAACCCCCGGCGAGCGTCCCGGGCAAAGGCCCCGTCCACCTGATCGCGCGCGTCCTGCAGTGCCATTGATCGACTCCCTTCTGTTCGGCACGACCACACCACGAGAGTGCGGCAAGGAAAACCCTCTCGACTCCGCGCCCCGGTGCGTTAGGTGCATGGATCATGCACGACACCCAGCTCCGCACCGATTTCATCCACGCCATGAGCCGCGCCGCCGCCACCGTCAGCGTGGTAACGACCGACGGGCCAGCGGGCCGCGCGGGCGTCACGGTATCGGCCATGACAAGCGTGTCGGCGGATGGAGAAGCCCCGACGATGCTGGTCTGCATCAACAAGGGCGCTTCGGCGGCCGAGCCGATCCTTGCGAATGCCTGCTTCGCCGTGAGCGTCCTGCAGTCCGAGCAGAGCGACGTGGCCGACGTATTTGCCGGGCGCACGGGAGCTACGGGCGACGACAGGTTTGCCACCGGGACCTGGACCACCATGGTGACGGGCGCGCCGGTTCTGGACGGGCTGGCGGGCTTCGATTGCGAAGTTCAGTCAGCCGAGCTGGTCGGCACACACCACGTCATCATCGGTGCCGTCCGCGCCGTGCGCGTGTCCGATGACGGCGCGCCCCTGATCTATGGAATGCGCAGCTATCTGCGGGCTGAAAAAGCCTAGGACGTCACCGCCCGCCACCCCAGCCGCAGACGGCTGACGAGTGGATTGAGTCGTGGCTGCGTCCCCGGATTTGCGGCAAACGCGCGCAACTCTGCCCGCGTGTCACTCAAGACCAGAAATACCGGGCGCGCCTGCGTCGGTTGCCGCGCTTGCCGGAACCGATCCAGTGCAGCCAGCCCCGTCTCCGCCAGTGCCGCAATATGCGCCTCGGCCTCGCCCGACGGCAACGGATGCCGTCCCTTGGCGACAAGGTCGGGCACGGCGCGCAACCACGCCGAAATCCCATGAGCCAGCCCGGCATCACGGATTGCTGGCGCATCCGACGCCCCTGCCAGTCGCGCCGCTGTCCACAGAAGCGTTCCCGCCGTCCGGTCGATATAACGCGTCACTTCCTCTGACGACGCAAAGGACCATCCTTCTATGTCACCCCGCCGTGCCTCGATCAGGTCGTCCAGATCGAGCGTCGCCTGCGCGTCCAGAACAGCGGCCAGCGGCGTGACGACCTCATGCCGCCTGACCGCGCCGTCCGATCCGATCTCGGCCAGCGCATCGCGCCACCATTGCAGCCGCATCTCGGCGATCAACGGCTCTTTCGTGACCCATGGCGCGCGCGCGACTTCAAGGTTGAACGCATAAAGCGGAAACAGCCTCCGACGCAGGTCCACAGGCGCGGCCATTACCGCGCGGAACCGGTCCGGGTCGCCGCGCGCCACCAGTCCTGCGCAGGCCGACACCTCGGCGTCGGTCATCACTGCAAAAGCTTCCAGCGCACCGCGTCCAGCAACGCTTCGAAACTGGCGTCGACTATGTTGGCTGAGACGCCGACCGTGGACCAGCGCCGCCCGGCATCGTCTTCGTGGTCGATGATGACGCGGGTCACGGCCTCGGTCCCGCCCTGCATGATACGAACGCGGAAATCTTTCAGCCGCATGTCTTCAATGTGACCCGACAGCGACCCGAGGTCCTTGGCCAGGGCTTTCGACAGCGCGTTGACCGGACCGCGATCATTGCCCGTCTCATCCATCGACTCCGACACCGAAAGCCGCTTTTCGCCGTCGACCTTAACCACCACCACCGCTTCGGACAGGGTGACCATCTGGTCGCGCTTGTTCTTGCGCCGTTCAACCGTGACGCGGTAGCGCTTCACCTCGAACAATTCGCGTAACTGGCCCAGTTCGGCCCGTGCAATCAGCTCGAAACTGGCGGGCGCCACGTCATAGGCATAGCCCGCATCCTCCCGCTCCTTCACGACCTCCAGAATGCGCCGCAACTGGTCAGCTGTGCCGTCCAACCCCAGATCTGCCAGCCGCTTGCGCAGGTTCGACAGCCCGGCCTGATTGGACATCGGCACGATCCGCGCGTTTCCGACCGTTTCGGGCGGCACATGTTCGTAGGTCGTCGGGTCCTTCAGGATCGCGCTGGCATGCAGGCCCGCCTTATGCGCGAAAGCCGAGGCACCGACATAGGCCGCCTCGCGCCGTGGCACCCGGTTCAGGATGTCATCCAACCGTCGCGACACTTTCATCAGTCCCGGCAGCGCCTTGCGGGACACGCCCGTCTCGAAGCGGCTGGCAAATGGCTCTTTCAACAGAAGTGTCGGAATCAGCGACGTCAGATTGGCATTGCCACAGCGCTCCCCCAACCCGTTCAGCGTACCCTGCACCTGTCGCGCCCCGGCCTCGATCGCGGCCAGCGATCCGGCAATGGCTTGTTCGGTATCGTTGTGCGTATGAATGCCCAGACGGTCGCCCGGAAGGCCCGCCGCGATCACGGCCTGCACCACTTCGGCGATGCGCGCGGGCATGGTGCCGCCATTCGTATCGCACAGCACGACCCATCGCGCCCCCGCGTCCAGAGCCGCCCTGGCGCAGGATACCGCATATTTCGGGTCATCCTCGTAGCCATCGAAGAAATGCTCGCAATCGAACAACGCCTCACGGCCCGACGCCACCAGGTGCGCCACCGACTCGGTGATGGCCAGGCGGTTTTCCTCCAGCGTTACGCCCAGCGCGGTCGTGACGTGGAACGGATGGGTCTTGCCGACCAGACAGACGGCGGAGGTTCCGGCGTTCAGCACGGCGGCCAGCACGTCGTCGTTCTCTGCCGAGCGTCCGACGCGCTTGGTCATTCCGAAGGCCGTCAAAGTGGCGCGCAGCTTCGGCGCGTCGTCGAAAAAATCGCTGTCGGTCGGGTTCGCGCCGGGCCAGCCGCCTTCGACGTAATCCACACCCAGACCGTCCAGCATCGCGGCGATCTCGCGCTTTTCGCTGGCCGAGAACTGCACGCCCTGCGTCTGCTGACCGTCGCGCAGGGTGGTGTCATAGAGGTAGAGACGTTCGGTCATCGCGTCCTCCGATCCATATATTCGGAACGGGTGATCCACGGGTGATCCACGTCGGACGTAAATGTGATCACAACAGACCCTCCAGCTTCGACGGATCGAACCCCGGCCCGGCCTCCCAGCCCCTGCCCAGCCCGTCCGTCACCACGACGCCCGCCGCCACCAGCGCATCGCGCAACGC
Source organism: Jannaschia sp. L-14R (assembly GCF_056857695.1). Taxonomy (NCBI): domain Bacteria; kingdom Pseudomonadati; phylum Pseudomonadota; class Alphaproteobacteria; order Rhodobacterales; family Roseobacteraceae; genus Jannaschia; species Jannaschia sp. L-14R. Next base: position 129,282 of record NZ_JBSXNP010000008.1, on the reverse strand, counting down.
ATCGGCGTGCGCCCAGTCCTTCTCGGCCCGCGCGGCGATCCGGGCCGCCAGAACCGCTTCCACCACCTCGTCGTTGCCCCCGTCGATCCAATCGCCCATCCCGTCCTCCAGCAATCCCAGCATCCCGGCCGATGCCTTCAGCCCCGCGCCGTCTCCGGCCTTGGCCAGACGGTGCAGTTCCGCAATCGCGCCGGGCGCGTTCAGGTCATCGCGCAACGCGCTCAGCACGGCGTCATCCACGGTTCCGCCATCCCCGGCCATGGCGCGCCATTTGCGCAATGTGCCTTCGGCCTCCAGCGCCTTGGCCTCGGTCCAGTCCATCGGCTTGGAATAATGCGTCGACAGGAACACGAAGCGGATCACTTCGCCCGGCACGCCACGGTCAAGCAGGTCGCGGACGGTGAAGAAGTTGCCCAGCGACTTGGACATCTTGCGGCCCTCGACCAGGAGCATTTCATTGTGCAGCCAGTACCGCGCGAAATCGCCGTCCGGGTCGGCGCAGCAGCTTTGCGCCCGCTCGTTCTCATGATGCGGAAACAGCAGATCGTTGCCGCCCCCGTGAATGTCGAACGATGTGCCCAGAAGCGCCTTGGCCATGGCGGAACATTCGATATGCCAGCCGGGGCGGCCGTAGCCCAGCGACGTCTCCCAGCCCGGTTCTTCTTCCGACGACGACTTCCACAACACGAAATCCATCGGGTCGCGTTTATAGGACGCGACCTCGACCCGCGCGCCCGCTATCATGTCGTCCACGGTCCGGCCCGACAGGGTACCATAGCCGTCGAACGACCCGACCGAAAACAGCACATGCCCGTCGGCGACATAGGCGTGACCGGACGCAATCAGCCCCTCGATCATTTCGACCATCTGTTCGATGTAGTCCGTCGCGCGCGGCATATGCGTCGGCTCCAGCGTGCCCAGCGCGGCCATGTCGTCCAGATACCACTGTGTCGTCTCGGCGGTGATATCCTCGACCTCGCGGCCGGTATCAGCCGCCCGCGCGATGATCTTGTCGTCGATATCGGTGAAGTTGCGCACATAGGTCACGGCGTCCACGCCATAATCGTGACGCAGCAGGCGGAACAGCAGATCGAACAGGATCACGTTGCGCGCATTGCCCAGATGGGCGCGGTCGTAGACGGTCGGTCCGCACAGGTAGAGGCGCACATTGGACGCATCCAGCGGCGCGAACTCCTCGACCTTTCGGGTCAGCGAGTTGCGAAGTCGGAGCATCGGGATAGCATTCGGCGCGGTCATCCGGGCGTTTCCTGTCGTTTTATGGCGGGGATGGATGCCGGATGGGAAACGGGCAACCAGCGCCCGCCGATCCTGTCAGCGGGCGGTTGAAATGCAGATGATGCAGATGCACGTGCCCATAGCCTGCGCCTAACATGGCGATGCCGCCCTGCCAAGCGCCGCGGCATGGCCGCCGATCAACGATTTGACATGGACGTGCCGCCGGTGTCCGGTGCCGACAGTGGCGTCTTACCAGCTCCGAGGCTGCACCGCCCCAACGGCCACGGCAGGCTCGTACGCGATATGCAGCGTCGCGCCCGCTTCTGACCTTCGCCAAGGAGACGACCCGATGACCGACTTCCGCGCCCTGCACCAACCCGGCAATCCCTTCATCCTCGGCAATGCCTGGGACGTCGGATCGGCCCGCATGCTGGTGGCTCTGGGTGCCAGGGCCATCGCCACGTCATCCGCCGGATACGCCTTCACCCGCGGTTTGCCCGACGGCGGTCAAGTGGGGCGGACCGAGGCCATCGCCCATGCCAGGGATCTGGCCGATCACCTGTCGGTCCCGGTCTCTGCCGATCTGGAGGACGGGTATGGCCCCGACCCCGCCGATTGTGCGGAAACCGTCGAACTGGCCGCGCTTGCCGGTCTGGCCGGATGCTGCATCGAGGACGTGACCCCGAACGGCGCGCCCTATGACTTCGATCTGTCGGTCGCGCGCACGGATGCCGCCGTGAAGGCCGCGCGCCGGGCCAACCACGACTTCGTCTTCTGCGCGCGCGCCGACGGCGTCATGCACGGCACCTATGATCTGGACGAAGCGATCCGCCGGTTGCAGGCGTTCGAAGCCGTGGGCGCAGACGTTCTGTATTGCCCGATGCCCGAAACCATCGAAGGTCTGACCCGCCTTTGCGCGTCGGTCACCGCCCCGGTCAACGCGCTGGCCGCCGGGCCGTGGACGCAGACCAGCCGCAACGAATTCGCCGCCGCCGGGGTCGCCCGCATCTCGCTCGGGTCGGCCCTGGCGCGCGCCACGCATCAGGTGATCCGCGACACCGCACGGGATATGTTCGGCGCGGGCGATTTCACCCGTCTGGGCGGCATCGGGTCGGGCGAGGTCGATGATTATCTGGCGGCAGGGTCGAAGTGAATCACGACGATCTGAACCACTGGTCCAAGCGCGCCGCCGATTGGATCACCGACTATCATGCCACCCTGCGCGACCGGCCCGTCCGCGCGCCGGTCTCGCCCGGCGATGTGCTGGCCCGACTGCCTGCGACGGCCCCCGACATGGCCGAGACGCCCGAAGACATCCTTGCCGATTTCGAGGCGCTGATCCCCGGTGCCCTGACCCATTGGCAGCACCCCCGCTTCTTCGCCTATTTCCCGGCCAATGCGGCACCCGCGTCGATGCTGGCCGAACAGCTGATGTCCGGCATCGGGGCGCAGGCAATGCTCTGGCAGACTTCTCCGGCGGCGACCGAACTGGAGCAGGGCATGATCTGCTGGCTGATCCGCGCGCTGGACATGCCCGAAGACTGGACCGGCACGATCCACGATTCGGCGACGACCGCGACACTGTCGGCGGTGCTGACGATGCGGGAACGGGCGCTCGGCTTTGCGGGCCTGACCGAGGGGTTGTCGGACCAGCCGCGGCTGCGCATCTACGCCAGTGCGCAGACCCATTCATCGGTGGACAAGGCCGTGCGGCTGGCGGGCATAGGACAGGACAATCTGGTCAAGGTTCCCACCCGTGACGACCTGTCGATGGACCCGGACGCGCTGACGCGCGCGATCGAGGCGGATGTCGCCGCCGGGCTGATGCCCGCCGGTATCGTGTTCTGCGCGGGCGGCACGGCGGTCGGGGCCTTCGACGAGATCACGGCCTGCCTGCCGGTCGCACGTGCGCACGACCTGATGACCCACGTCGATGCCGCATGGGCGGGCAGTGCGATGATCTGCCCCGAGTTCCGGACGCTTCTGAAAGGTGCGGAAGACTGCGACAGTCTTGTTTTCAATCCGCACAAGTGGATGGGCGCACAGTTCGACTGTGCCGTGCAACTGATCCGCGACCCGGTCGACCAGATCCGCACGCTGGGGCTGAGGCCTGATTACCTCCAGACGCTGGAAGGCGAGGACGTCACCAATTTCAACGAATGGACCGTGCCGCTGGGCCGTCGCATGCGGGCGCTGAAGCTGTGGTTCGTGCTGCGCGCGCACGGGCTGGACGGCATTCGCATCCGCATCCGCAACCACGTCGCCTGGACGCGGGAGCTGTGCGAGGTTCTGCGGGGCGAGCCGGGCCTCGAGATCACATCCGAACCGCGCCTGTCGCTTTTCAGTTTCGCGCTGACCGGGGGCTGTGCCGCGACCGAAGCCCTGCTGACGCGCATCAATGCGGACGGACGCATCTATCTGACGCAGACGACACATGCGGGCCGGTTCGTCATTCGCTTCACATGCGGCACATGGGACTGCACCCGTGACGATGTGATGGCCGTCCGGGAGGTCATCCGCGACCTGCGATGATGTCGCAAACGGACGCGACAGGGGCGCGGAGACGCGCGACCCTGACTGCATGGGATATTTTACCATGCATCTTCTGGTATTGCGTGTGATCGGCGCGCGGCGGGGGCGTGCGGCGCGGGGACGACCTGTCGGGCACTGATCCCGTCCCCGTCTGTTCCTTACCCGGAGATCCGATGACACGTCCCATCCGCACCGGCGGTCGCGCCGCCCGTCACGCCGCCCGCGCCGCGCCGCTGCCTGACGCCTCCCGCCCCGTCCGCCCTGGCCTGACCGGCGGTCGGTACAAGCCGCTGACCGAGGCCGATGTCGCGCGCATTCACGAGACCGCGCTGACCGCACTGGAAGAGATCGGCCTGTCCGGTGCGCCGCCATCGGGCGTGGCCAGCATGACCGCCGCCGGGGCCGTGCAATCGGATGACGGTCGTCTGCGGTTCCCGCGCGCTCTGGTCGAGGACATGCTGGCGCGCGCCGCGCGCGACATCACCCTGCCCGCGCGCGATCCGGCCTTCGATCTGGATCTGACGGGCGCGCGCGTCCACTATGGCACCGCGGGGGCCGCCGTCAGCGTGGTCGATGCCATGACCGGCGATTACCGCGACAGCACGCTCGCCGACCTGCACGAGGCGGCGCGGTTGGCCGATGCGCTCGACAACATCCACTTCCTGCAGCGGCCCATGGTGGCGCGCGACATGACGGATGACCAGACATTGGACCTCAACACGCTGCACGCCTGTCTGACGGGGACGCGCAAACATGTCGGTACGAGTTTTTGCACCGCCGCGACGGTTCCGATGTGTCTGGACTACCTTTACGCGGTCGCGGGGGGCGAAGATGCGTTCCGCGCGCGACCCTTCGTGCTGAACTCCAACTGTTTCGTGGTGCCGCCGATGCGCTTCGCCACCGAAAGCTGCGAGGTGATGGAGGCCTGCATCCGGGGCGGGATGCCGGTGCTGCTGCTGTCGGCCGGTCAGGCCGGGGCGACGGCCCCCGCGACGCTGGCGGGCGCGGTGATGCAGGCCGTGGCCGAATGTCTGGCGGGCGTTGTCTATGTGAACAGCATCGCGCCGGGGCATCCGGCGGTCTTCGGCACCTGGCCTTTCGTGTCGGACCTGCGGACCGGCGCGATGTCGGGCGGATCGGGCGAACAGGCCGTGCTGACGGCGGCCTGTGCGCAGATGGGGCGGTTCTATGGCCTGCCGGGTGGCGCGGCGGCGGGGATGGCGGACGCCAAGCTGCCCGACATGCAGGCCGGATGGGAACAGGGCATGAGCGATGTGATGGCCGGTCTGGCCGGGCTGAACATGGTATATGAGGCCGCCGGGATGCACGGATCGCTGATGGGATTCTGCCCCGAGAGCCTGATCCTGGGCGATGACATGATCGGGGCGGCGCTGCGCTGCGTGCGGGGGGTCGAAGTCACCGACGAGACGCTGGCACTCGAGGCGATGCGCGCCGTCTGCCTGGAGGGGCCGGGGCATTATCTGGGCACCGAATCGACCCTGTCGGTGATGCAGAGCGAATATGTCTATCCGACGCTGGGATGCCGGATCAGCCCGAAGGAATGGCAGGAGGCCGGTCGGCCCGACCTGATCGCAAAGGCGCGCGTGCGGCGGGCGGAGATCATGGCCGGGCCAAACATCGCCGCCTTTGCGCCCGAACTGGAACGAAGCCTGCGCGCCCGGTTCGATCTGCTGGTGTGACGGTCAGGTCTGGGCGTCGCGCGCGAGTTTTTCGATCCCGTCCCAGTCGCCCGCGTCCATCATGTCCTTGGGAGCGACCCAGCTTCCGCCGACGCAGACCACGTTCGGCAGGCTCAGGTAGGAGGCTTTGTTCTGTGGGCTGACACCGCCCGTCGGGCAGAACGAAATTTGCGGTATCGGCGCGCCGATACCCTTGAGCGCGGGCGCGCCGCCGGAGGCCTCTGCGGGGAAGAACTTGAGCATGTCATAGCCCTTTTCCAGCAGGATCATCGCCTCGGTCGCCGTGGTCGCGCCGGGCAGCAGGGGCAGGTCTTCGTCGATGCAGGCCTGGATCAGCGTATCGGTCGCGCCGGGCGAGACCCCGAACATCGCGCCCGCCGCTTTTGCCGCTTTCACGTCGGCGGGGGTCAACAGCGTGCCTGCCCCGACGATCCCGCCCGGCACCTTGGCCATTTCACGAATGCACTCGAGCGCGACCGGCGTCCGCAGCGTGACCTCCAATGCGGGCAACCCACCGGCGACCAGCGCGCGGGCCAGCGGCGCGGCATGCGCCACGTCGTCCAGCACAAGCACGGGGATGACGGGTGCGCGGGTGGCGATGTCGCGGGCGGCCCTGGATTGTTCGGCGGGGGTCATGGTCATGGCGGTGCCTCTTTGCGGTGCCTTTGGTGGGCGGCTGGATTGGATCAGGTGTGGCGCAGGCGCAGTCAGATGACCACACCCGCCCCCCGGTCGGATGGCCCTGCACTGGCCCGGAAGAGGCTGAACAATTCGCGTCCCAGCCCATACTCATTATGGCTCAGGTCGGGCCGCGGAACATCGCGACCGGCCACGCCTTCGGTCAGCACGTCGAGCGTGCCCTTGACCGCATCGACGCGGATCAGGTCGCCATCCTGCAACTTGCCGATCAAACCGCCGTCCAGTGCCTCGGGCGCGACATGGATCGCGGCGGGGACCTTGCCCGATGCCCCTGACATGCGCCCGTCGGTCACCAGCGCGACCCTGTATCCGCGCTGCAAAAGAACCGTCAAAACAGGTGTCAGGCCGTGCAGTTCGGGCATCCCGTTGGCGCGCGGCCCCTGATAGCGGACCACGATGACGCCGTCGCGGTCAAGCTCTCCGGCGCGGAAAGCGACCTTTACGTCGTCCTGCGAGTGGAAGATGCGGGCGGGCGCTTCGATCACATGAAGTTCGGGCGCTACCGCACTGATTTTAATGACTCCCAGTCCCAGATTGCCATGCACCTGTTTCAGACCGCCATGATGGTCGAAGGGCGCATCCGGAGTTTTCAGTATCCTGTCGTTCAGGCTGTCCTTCGGGCCGGGCGTCCATTCGATGCGGTCGCCTGTCAGCTTTGGTTCGGTCGCATAAGCCGACAGGCCCTGCCCGGCGACCGTCTGCACATCCTCATGCAGCAAGCCAGCCTCCAACAACCGACCGATCATGAACGGCAGGCCTCCGGCGGCATGGAAATGGTTCACGTCGGCCAGACCGTTCGGATAGACCCGCGCCATGAGCGGCGTGACGTCCGACACGGCATCGAAATCAGCACAGGTCAACTGAACGCCCGAGGCGCGCGCCATGGCGATCAGATGCAGCACCAGATTGGTCGACCCGCCCGTCGCCATCAGGCCCACCAGACCGTTCACATAGGCGCGTTCGTCCAGCACGTCGCAGACCGGCGTATAGGCGTTGCCAAGCGCCGTGATTTTCGTCGCCTGCACTGTCGCGGCATCGGTCAGGGCATCGCGCAGCGGCGTGCCCGGATTGATGAAAGACGCGCCGGGCAGGTGCAGGCCCATGAACTCCATCAACATCTGGTTGGAATTCGCGGTGCCGTAGAATGTGCAGGTGCCCGGCCCGTGGTAGCTGGCCATTTCGGCCTTCATCAGCTCAGCCCGGTCGATCTTGCCCTCGGCGAAATCGCGGCGAACCTGCGATTTCTCTTCGTTGCCCAGACCGGACGTCATTGGACCCGCGGGCACGAATATCCCCGGCAGATAGCCAAAGGTCGCAGCGGCGATCACCAGGCCCGGCACGATCTTGTCACAGATGCCCAGATACAGCGCGGAATCGAAGGTGTTGTGCGACAGCGCAACGCCCGTGGCCAAGGCGATCACGTCGCGCGAAAACAGCGACAACTCCATGCCGTTCTGGCCCTGCGTGACGCCATCGCACATCGCGGGAACACCGCCCGCGACCTGTGCCGTGGCACCGACGGACCGGGCGGCGGCCTTGATGCGGTCGGGATAATCCTTGAAAGGCTGATGCGCCGATAGCATGTCGTTGTAGGCTGTCACGATGCCTATGTTCGGCGCCCGGTCAGCGACAAGATCGCCCTTGTCTTCGCCCATCGCGGCATAGGCGTGGGCCTGGTTGCCACACTCCAGATGGGCGCGGCGCGGGCCTTTCTGCGCCTGTTCCCGCATACGTTCGAGATATAGGTCTCGCGTCGAGCGGGAGCGTTCGCGGATACGGTCGGTAATTTCATCGATTCGGCTGTCCAGCGGCATGATGGGCCTCCTTTGGGGAACAAATGCACCGTTAGCGCTAACGGTTCAAGGGGCGTGTTCGACTCCTGCCCTTTTCGGCGTCGGTATACCGCGCACGAATCCGGTCCCGCAGCTTTGTTACCATCAATATCTACGGCGTATTTGCGCCGGACTGGAACCTCATCCCAATAAGGCATCCGTTTCGAACACTTACTCTAGCCAATCGGTCGCATCAGCTCGATCTCATCTTTATCCCGGACGGCCGTGAAGAAGCAGCTCCGCCGATTTGTGTGACAGGCAGGCCCGGTCTGCTCGACGATCAGCAGCAGGCAATCCCGGTCACAATCGACCCGCAGATCGACCAGCGCCTGAACGTGCCCCGACGTTTCGCCCTTGACCCAGAAAGCCTGCCGTGATCGCGACCAATAGGTCACCTGCCCCGTCGCCAGGGTTTTCGCGATTGCTTCTGCATTCATCCAGGCCATCATCAGGACTTCGTTCGTTACATGATCCTGCGCAATGGCCGGGATCAGACCGTTGGCATCGTATTTCAGCGTAGTAGGGTCAAAAGTCATCGGGGCCACACCTTTGCAACCGGGGTTCGGGGGGCTACCTAAGGGTCAGGACCGTCCGAGGGAAGTCTCCTGAGGTCGGCCAGAAGCCGGAGGCACGTGAATGTCCGAAACTGATCTGGTCAAGCTCTACTCCGGACGCATCCTCGCCCTGGCCGCCGACATGCCAGCGACCGAGCCTTTGACCGACCCGCAGGTGAGCGTGCGCAAGCGGTCGCCGCTTTGCGGATCGACGGTGACTGTATCGCTGGATGTCGAGGATGGGCGGATCATCCGATATGCTCAGGACGTGAAGGCCTGCGCGCTGGGCCAGGCTTCCGCGTCGGTATCTGGGCGCAGGGTGATCGGTTGCGATCTGGAGCAGGTTCGCACTGCCCGCGATCAGTTGCGCGCGATGTTGAAAGACGGCGGGCCGGTGCCGGATGCGCCGTTCGACGGGTTGGAAGTGATGCTGCCCGCGCGTGAATTCCGCAATCGACATGCCTCTATCCTGCTGGCACTGGATGCGACGGTCGAAGCGGTTGAAAGCCTCGATGACCGGCGATTAACCGCAAGGTAATCTTCAGGTTCTATTCCCCTCTGTCGAGACCGAGGAGGATGCATGACGGCCCAGCCCCTGCCTTTAGCGACTGTACCGACCAATCCGGCGGACCCTGCAATCGTCGCAGACACCAGCCTGGCTGAGGAAATAGCTCCGCTGGGATATCTGGTGGCCGATCTGGCCGCCTTCGTGGACGGAATCGACGGCAACGCGCGGGCCAACCTTGTGCAAATCGATACGTTGCGGCGGGCAACACAGGATTTCGGTGGTGCCATTGCCGCCCTGCACGACGGGTTCAGATCACTTGGGACGTCGGCTCTCGAGACCGAGGCGGCAGCGGCGGAGCGTCTCGATGCCATCGCGGAAAACGGACGCCGTTATCAGGAGCTCTCGGCGTGGGGCACGGGCATCGGGCCGCGCACCGAAGACCTGGAACACGTCCTGTCCCGGATCGTCGCATCCAACGACGACATCACGCGGATCGCCCGGCAGGTGAACATTCTGGCCATAAATGCGTCGATCGAAGCGGCGCGGGCAGGCGATGCCGGTCGCGGCTTTGCAATCGTCGCCGAAGCGGTCAAGGACCTGTCGCACAAGACCGCAGACGCCGCCGGCGGCATCAGGACTGCGGTAACTTCGCTGGACGGATGGACCCGGACGATGCGCGAAGACAGCCGCCGCCTGACACCGGAGTTCGCGCGTGGTCTGGAAATCGCGGCCAGCACGCAGGATGCCGTTGCCATGATCGCTGATCAGATGTCCGCCGCACGTACCCGGATCGAAGCATTGGAGACCTCTGTCAACGTTCTTGCCAGTGCCGAAAAAGACGTTGGAGAGGTTTGCGACATCATCGACATGGGCACGCGCCACACCGCGACCGGCGTGGACGAAGCGCGCAACCGCACGAACCACATGATGGACAGATGCGAGGCATTGTTGCAGCGCGTTGCGGAGGTCGAAACCGACGGCCCGGATCGTCCTTTCATCGCCCACGCCCAGACCATTGCCGGCAGGATTGCCGCCGCCTTCGAGACGGCCCTCGAAACCGGTCAGATCACCGAAGAAGACTTGTTCGATACCGGGCTTGCCCCTATCCCCGGCTCAGACCCTCCTCAATTCATGGCCCGCCACAGCCGGCTGACCGACACCGTCGTCCCGCCGATCATCGAGGATGCGCTGAGGTTCGACCCGAACATCCTGTTTACCTGCCCCTGTGACCGACAGGGGTACATCGCCACCCATAACCGCAAGTTTTCCGCGCTGCAGTCGGACGATCCGGCGTGGAATGCAGCGAATTGCCGAAATCGCCGTCTGTTCGACGACCGGACCGGGCGGCAGGCCGGAGCCAGCCGCGCGCCGTTCCTTATGCAGGTCTATCGTAGAGATATGGGCGCACAGGGGATGGTCATGATGAAGGATATTTCCGCCCCGATCACTGTGCGGGGCCGTCACTGGGGCGGGCTGCGCATAGGGTATCGCAACACCGTGCAAGAGGCACCACACAGGGTATGAGCCAAAAAAACCGCCGCACTCCGTAGGGCGGAGGCGGCGGTGAAGTGGCATCCCGTTACGTTCGAGGGACCGATGTCCGGGGCGCGGGACGACGGGACCGGATCGGGGGTCTCCGGGGGACAGAGACGGCGATCGACCGACCGGACGAGGGGGAGGTCCGGATCAGGGTTCGAGACCTAGGGGATGCAGACAGTAACCGGGAAAAGGCAGGATCAGGAGATCAGCGAAGGAAGGTTCAGAAGGCCCAGCATCACAGTCACCAGCCAGATTCCGCCAAGAATATCGCCAAGTGGTTCATCGCTGAGACGGGTCAGGGAAGTTTTCATTCTGCGGGCCATTTCTGTCACCTTCCGTGCTGCTTTGTTTCACCTTTGTTCTCATTTCCCTAACAGTAAGTAAAGAACTTTTTTAGAACATTAGTGAACAAACTGCATTTGTTCTTGGTTTTGTCGCTACCCGACAGACAGTAATCGAAGCGCCCGATCCTGTTCGTTCAACCATAGAAGCAACCGGGCAGCCTGTCCCCGCGCGCTCGCCAGATCGGCATCTTTCGCAAGCAGGGATCGCGCATCCCGACTGGCCAGCTCCATCAGTCCGGCATGACGTTCCAGGTTGGCAATCCGGAACCGAGGCAATCCGGATTGCGCTGTTCCGATCACATCGCCGGCACCACGCAGAGCCAGGTCCTCTTCGGAGATGCGGAATCCATCCTCGCTCTCGCGCAGAATCCGCAATCGCGCTTCTGCCGCTTCACCCAGCGGCGCTTTGTACATCAACAGACACGTCGAGGCCGCCGCCCCGCGCCCGACCCGGCCGCGCAACTGGTGCAACTGCGCCAGACCGAAGGTTTCCGCCCGCTCGATGACCATGATCGACGCATTCGGCACGTCCACCCCGACTTCAATCACCGTCGTCGCCACCAGAACCTGCGTCTTGGCGGACACGAAATCGGCCATCGCAGCGTCTTTCTCGGACGGCAGCATCTGACCGTGAACCAGGCCCACGACCCCCTCGCCCAAGGCCGCGCGCAAACTGCGGAACCGTTCTTCGGCAGACGTCGTGTCCACGACCTCCGATTCCTCGACCAGCGGACAGACCCAATAGGCCTGCCGCCCCTCAGCCACCGCATGGCGCAGCTTGGCAATCACGTCGTCCATCCGGGACACCGGCACCGTCGCCGTCTGCACCGGCGTTCGGCCCGGTGGTTTTTCGTCCAGAACGCTTATGTCCATATCGCCGTATTGCGTCAGCGCCAGCGATCGCGGAATCGGCGTGGCCGTCATGACAAGAACGTCCGTCGCCGCATTCTTTTCGCCCAGCAACATGCGTTGCCGCACCCCGAACCGATGCTGTTCGTCGATCACCGCCAGCCGCAGGTCGGCAAAGACCACGTCGCGCTGGAATACAGCATGGGTCCCGACCAGAATGGCGATGTCTCCCCGCGCCAGCGCATCCAGCTTGGCCTGCCGCTCCCGGTTCTTGTCGCGCCCGGTCAGCAGTTCCAGCACCACGCCCGCCGTATCCGCCATGGGCCGCAACCCTTCGGCGTGTTGCCGTGCCAGAATTTCCGTAGGCGCCATCAACACCCCCTGCCCGCCCGCCTCGGCCGCCGTCAGCAGCGCCATCAGGGCGACCAGCGTTTTGCCCGACCCCACGTCGCCTTGCAGCAAGCGGTTCATCCGACGGGGCTGCCCCATGTCGGTCGCGATCTCTCCGATGCAACGTTTCTGCGCGTCGGTCGCTTCGAATGGCAATGATGCCAGAACCTTGCGCCGCAATCGGCCGTCGCCTTCGGTCACGACCCCGGCCCGCCGGCGGTCCGTCGACCGGGCCAGTGCAAGCGTCAGCTGATGCGCAAACAATTCGTCGTATGCCAATCGCTGACGCGCCGCCGTGCCGGGCGACAGATCGCCCGCATCCTCCGGGTGATGGGCCTGCCGCAGGGCGTCGCCAAAGGCGGGCCAGCCCCTTTCAGCAACCAGTGCCGGATCGATCCATTCGGCCAATTCGGGCACACGCTGCACCGCCGCCTCGACCGCCCGTGCCATGATCCGCGAGGAAATCCCGCCGGTCAGCGGATAGACCGGTTCGAAGGCAGGAAGCCGTTCGCCTTCGACCAGCACATGATCGGGATGTGGCATCTGCGCGATGCCGTCATAAAGCTCGACCTTTCCAGACAAAATCCGCTTTTGCCCGGTCGGCAACGTCTTGGCGTGGAGGTCGGCAGAACCGCGAAAATACACTACCTGAAACGTCGTTTTCGCGTCCTCTACCTCAATACGATAGGGCCGCCCGCGCGACGATGGCGCGATGTGGCGCCCGACCGTCACCTGTACGGTTACAACCCCTGGAAGGATCGCATCCCGAACCGACACGACCGGCGTGCGGTCGACGCCCCCGGTGGGCAATGTGAAGATCAGGTCCCTGGGCGTCGCCACGGACATGTTGGCCATCAGTTTGGCCGTCTTCGGTCCGACGCCGGGCAAGGTTTCCAGACTGGCGAACAGGGGAAACAGGGGTTCAGGACGTCCCGTCATCTATTGCCGGTCAGGGCGATCCAGCCAGCTTCGTCCAGTGTTTCGATCCCCAGTTCCGCCGCTTTGAGCAGCTTCGATCCGGCACCCGGCCCGGCGATCAGCAGGTCCGTCTTGGCCGAGACCGAGCCCGAGACCCTGGCCCCCAATTGCTCCGCGCGCGCCTTGGCCTCGGCCCGAGTGACCCGCTCCAGGGTGCCGGAAAACACGACTGTCTTGCCTGCGATCGGACTGGCGCTGGCGACTGCTTCTGGTGCTGCGGGGTCCAGCTCCGCCATCAGGGCGTCAATCGCCGCGCGTTCCTGCGCTGCCCCCATGGCGTCGCAGATCGCAAGCGCCAGGGTCGCGCCGACACCGTCAATCCCTGTCAGCTCGTCCCATGCGGCGCGGGCCGCGTCGGAAACAGCGGACCAGATCGGGGTGCGTACATCGGACAGCCTGGCACGGCGGCCCGCGGCCTCGGCGGCGGCGCGTTCGTCGATGATGGCGGCTTCCGCCGCTCGATGCGCTTCGGCGGCGGGAATCGCCGCGTCAGCGACGGTGGCGAACCTAGCCCAATCGCCGAAATGTCGTGCCAGATCGCGGCCTGAAACTTCGCCCAGATGCCGGATGCCCAACCCGAACAGGACGCGGGCCAGACCTTGCGTTCGTGCCGCCTCGATCCCCGCAAACAGGTTCGATGCCGATATTTCGCCCCAGCCTTCAAGGTTCGCGACAGTCTTGAGCCCGCTGCCATGCCGCGCCTGCAAGATAAAAATATCGGCCGGAGTGCATACCCAACCCAGATCGTGGAAGCGCTCGATCTCCTTGTCACCCAGACCGTCGATATCCATCGCACCGCGCGACACGAAATGCTTGAGTCGCGCCACCCGTTGCGCCGGACAGATCAGTCCACCGGTGCATCGCCGTACAGACTCCCCCGGATCGCGTTGCGCCGGGCTGCCGCATTCGGGGCAGATTTTGGGAAATACGAATGGCACCGCATCCGCCGGACGTGCTGACACATCAACATCGCGGACCTTGGGGATGACGTCACCGGCGCGGTATATTTCGACCCGATCTCCGACCCTCAGATCACCGCTTCGGATCGGATGGCCGTTGGCGTCCCGCCCCGCGATGTAATCCTCGTTGTGCAGCGTCGCGTTCGAAACCACGACGCCCCCGACTGTGATCGGCGTCAGCCGTGCAACCGGCGACAGCGCCCCCGTGCGACCAACCTGGATGTCGATGCCCTCCAGATGCGTCCATGCGGTTTCGGCGGGAAACTTGTGCGCGATGGCCCAGCGCGGTGTGGTCGAGCGGACACCCAGCCTTTCCTGCAGCTTCAGGTTGTCGACCTTGTAGACGACGCCGTCGATGTCATAGCCAAGGTCGGCGCGCGTGGCCGCGATCTGCGCGTATTGCGCCAGCAGGTCATCCGGTCCGCTGCACCGGCGCGTGACCGGATTGGTCGAAAACCCCAAGTCGGCCAAGCGTTCCAATGCCCCGAATTGCGTGTCGGCCAAAGGCGCACTGACCTCGCCCCAGGCATAGGCGAAAAAGCGGAGCGGGCGCGCCGCCGTTATCGTCGGATCCAACTGTCGTAGACTGCCCGCGGCGGCGTTGCGCGGATTGGCAAAGACCTTGGAATTCGCCGTTGTCTGCCGGGCATTCAGCGCGGCGAAGTCGGCATGCGTCATATAGACTTCGCCGCGCACTTCCAGAACATCGGGCGCGTCGACCAGCGTCTGGGGGATATCCGCAATCGTGCGGGCGTTCGCCGTCACATCCTCGCCGACCTCGCCATTGCCGCGTGTCACGGCATGGACCAACGCGCCTGCCTCATACCGCAGCGACAGGCTCAGCCCGTCGATCTTTGGCTCGGCGGTATAGGCCAGCGGCGCGTCCGGTTTCAAATCGAGGTATCGCCGGATGCGGGCATCGAAGTCCTGCACGTCGGAGGTGTCGAAGGCGTTGCCCAGCGACAGCATGCGAACGGAATGGCGGATCTTGCCGAAGCCATCGGACGGCGCGGCACCGATCTGTTCAGTGATGCTGTCATCAGGTTTGAGGTCTGGAAATCGCGCCTCTATCGCGGCAATCCGGCGTTTGAGCGCGTCGAACGCGGCATCGTCCATTACCGGATCATCCGCGCTGTGATAGGCCGTATTAGCCTGCGCCAAGACTGGGCCGAGCGCCGCCAGTTCCGACCTGGCCTGCGCTTCGGTCAGATCGTCGACCGCAATGTCCCGTTCCCGCGCCACCCTGCCCCCTTCGACCGATCGCCTCGCCGTACGGTAGTAAGACTCCTCTCCGTCGCTTTCCACCGATTCGGGATGGGCGGACATCAAGCCGGACCGTTCGGTGAATCGAAACGCCGCCCCCGTTAATCCGGGAGCGGCGGTGCGCATCGCTTCGCATATTTGAGCGGAGGGCGTTTATGACCGGCGACCGAAGTGTCAAAACCTGCCGGTCGGGTCCATTCCATCGGGTCAGGACCGTATGATCCTGTCGCTCGGCCCGGAATGCATGATATGAGTCAGTTGATCGTCATGGCTAACCCTCCCGTTGATACCGGCATGTCGCGGACCACGATCAGGCGCTGACCAGATGTTTTCCCTTTTCGCTTCCTTCAGGGTCGCGCAGAACATAGCCGCGTCCCCATACGGTTTCGATATGGGTTTCACCGCCCGTAGCCTCAGACAACTTTTTGCGAAGCTTACAGATAAATACGTCGATGATCTTCAATTCCGGCTCGTCCATGCCACCATAGAGATGGTTAAGGAACATTTCTTTGGTCAGGGTCGTCCCCTTCCGCAGGCTCAGAAGCTCCAGCATCTGATATTCCTTGCCGGTCAGGTGGATCGTCCGCCCGTCGACTTCGACCGATTTGGCATCAAGATTGATCGCGACAGACCCGGTGCGGATCACCGACTGCGAATGCCCCTTGGAGCGTCGCACGATCGCGTGGATGCGGGCAATCAATTCGTCACGGTGGAAGGGCTTGGTCATGTAATCGTCTGCACCGAAGCCGAAACCGCGGATCTTGTTCTCGGTATCGTCGGAACCGGACAGGATCAGGATTGGGGTTTCGATTCGGCTGAGGCGCAACTGCTTGAGCACTTCATGGCCGTTGATGTCGGGCAGGTTCAGATCCAGCAGGATAAGATCGTAATCGTACAGCTTGGCGAGATCGATCCCCTCTTCCCCCATATCGGTGGAATAGACGTTCAGATTCGCACTGCCGAGCATCATTTCAATGCTCTTGGAGGTCGTGGGATCGTCTTCGACGAGCAGGATACGCATTAACTCTCTCCAGGGAGAACTTAGGGATGCTGTCATCCTTTCACCCAAATGGTTAACTTATCGTTACCACGTTTTCCAACCAGCCTTCAAACCCTCTAAGATTGTCTGAATTTCTGGATCAGCGTCGTCTTCAAGCCATTGGCTCCAAAGGCATTCCTTGCCTCCTCCCAGCCTGCGAGTTCCTCGTCCGACAGATCATAGCGTTCAATCGCCTCGTCTCGGGTGATCAGTCCGGCCTGCACACCGTGCACGACAGCCTCTTTCCGGCGGGCGACCCATCGCGTCGTCCCGATGGGCGGCAGATCGGCCCGAGACATCTGTGTGCCGTCGGGCAGCGTCACCACATGTGGTCCCGGCCCCTTTCTGAGATACATGGCATGCTCCTCCGTAGGTTACCGCCTTCCTGAGCGACAGTCGTTAAGCCAAGATGAAGCGCCACCTTGTGAATATCTCGCATTTTCCTATATCTGACGGCGTTTCCTGCCGGAGAAGCACATGCCCCTGGATCAACCCACGCTCAACAGCCTCGGCATCGCCAAGGCCCCCGCCGACACGCGGGTCGTCGTCGCCATGTCCGGAGGCGTCGATAGTTCGGTCGTGGCCGCGATGCTGGCTGAAGAGGGCTACGACGTGGTGGGCGTCACGCTGCAACTCTACGATCACGGGGCCGCGCTGGCAAAAAAAGGGGCCTGTTGCGCGGGCCGGGACATCCACGATGCGCGGCGCGTGGCGGAGACCATGGGCTTTCCCCACTATGTCCTCGACTATGAAGACACCTTCCGCGAGTCGGTGATCGACGAATTCGCGGATGCCTATCTTGGTGGCGCGACACCGGTGCCCTGCATCCGCTGCAACGAGCGCGTCAAGTTCCGCGATCTGCTGGAAACCGCCAGGGATCTGAATGCCGACTGCATGGCGACCGGCCATTATATCCAGCGCAAGATGGGCGCGCGCGGTCCCGAATTGCACCGCGCCGCCGACCCGGTGCGCGACCAGTCCTATTTCCTGTTCTCCACCACCGGAGAACAGTTGGATTATCTGCGTTTTCCGCTGGGCCATCTGCACGACAAGGTGGCGACGCGAGCTCTGGCCGCGAAATATGGCCTGCCGGTCGCCGACAAGCCCGACAGTCAGGACATCTGTTTCGTGCCGAACGGTGATTATGCCGCCGTCATTGAAAAACTGCGCCCCGATGCCGCGCAACCCGGTGCCATCGTCGATATGGACGGGCGCGAACTGGCCCGTCACGACGGCATCATCAACTATACTGTTGGCCAACGTCGCGGTCTCGGGATCGGCGGACTGTCCGAGCCACTGTATGTGGTGAAACTGGACCCCGACAGGCGCCACGTCGTCGTCGGCCCGAAATCCGCGCTCGCCACGCGCCTGGTGCCGCTGCGCGAAATCAACTGGCTGGGCGACGCGCCGCTGGCCTCTCGAGGGGAATGGCACATCGGCGTGAAGGTTCGATCCACGCGCCCTCCGCGCGAAGCGATCCTGCGGCCCAAAGCAAACGATCTGGCTGAAGTCGAACTGCTGACGCCGGAGGAAGGCGTCTCGCCCGGACAGGCCTGCGTGTTCTATGACCTGGACGATACGCGCGTTCTGGGCGGTGGCTGGATCTGGCGCGGATATTGAAGACCGGGACCTGCGGTTTCTTGAAAACCAGCGGCTAGCGTCTCTTCAAATGCCATTCCGGTCTCCACCTCCCACTCGGCACGTCACTCATCCCATACTGGAGCGTGCGGGCCGTTTCATGGCTCGGTTTTTATCGTCCCTCCAACTCCACAGCGAAGCCGCGCCCCACGTCAGGCAATAGGCGACGCCCAGACCAATGACATATTTTCCATCCAATGGACCAATTGCGGCGCGATCTATGAACTGCGACGCGTTTGTCAAAGGTTCGGGGTGGACGACCAACTTGCCAATATAGGCCGCGCTTTGAATCAGCAGGATCCATAAATAATTCCGTCGGATGCGCCGTCCGAGCGCCACCCATATGGAAACATGGTGCATTGGATATAAATAATCCTCGGCCAGGACTTTTTGCCAGCCGTCTTCCATATGGAGATCGCCGTCGTGCAGCATCGGCGCATAAAAATGCACCTCCATCCACCTGCATCGCGCGCGCCATACATTGAAATATCGGTAGCGGCGCGCCTCCAGCATCAAAAAGAAGAAGATCAAGACGCCCACGAGTATCAAGGGCAGTGGCGATGCGGCCGGCGACGAAAACGCGATGGATAATGCGATGCCCAAAGTGACCACGGCCCAGTTGGTCGTGGTGTCGAGCCGCGTCCGCCAGAGCGTCGACCTGTAGACCTCGCCACGATACAGGTGCGCAATCGCGCCGATTTCGGCAGCGCTAAGTTTCTTTCTTTGCTCAGCTATCTCCGCTGTCATCGAAGCCCCCTGAAACAGGGTTGCACATCAAATATGCACTGAACAACAAATTTCCCGGTGGCTACCGGCCTCTTCGAGACTTAGGACCGCTTTCGGTCTGTCCGATGGCTGCACGGTTCAAACGACGTTGGACACCAGACCTGCCGATCCGAAGGGCCGGAGGGATATATCGTCACTTGCCCATCCCAGCCGGTGAAAGAAACCGGGCCGCACTGACTGCTGTTCTGCATCGTTGGATGTCTTCATTCAGCAGCTTTCACACCGAGATCCTTCTCGTCGACAATCGGGCTGGCGCAAATGCCGATACCCTCGATCTCGATCTCGATGATCTCACCGGGTAGCAACCAACGCGGATTTGGCGTCTTGGCATGACCAACTCCCGGCGGTGTGCCCATAGCGATCAGGTCGCCCGCATCGAGTGTCGCGTATTCCGAAATCGTCGCAATCGTCTGCGCCACGGACCAGATCATGTTGGCCGTGTTGGAGGATTGCAAAATCTCGGTACCGACGCGGCTTTCAATCCTGAGACCTGATGCGCCAGCGGGAAGTTCGTCCGGGGTCACAACGAAGGGACCGATCGCGCCTGTGTCGTCAAAGTTTTTACCCGGCGTCCACTGGTGCGTCTTGCGCTGGTAGTCGCGCACGGACCCATCGTTGAATACGGTATAGCCGAAGACATGGTCCAAGGCATCCGCTTCGGGAATGTGACGCCCACCTTTGCCGATAACCAGCATCAGTTCTGCTTCATAGTCCAGTTTATCGGAGCAGGATGGCCGCACCATCGGTGCTCCTGCGGCCATGATGGAATTCCTGCCCCGCATGAAGAGCGCCGGGTAATCCGGTATGTCATAACCGCCCTCCTTGATGTGATCAGTATAGTTCAGACCCAGACAGATGATCTTGCCCGGATCGGCAACGGGCAAGGCAGGGGTGATCGATGCGACCGGGACGCGGGATGCACCCCTCATTTTTACAGCCACTGACCTTGCGAGCGCGGGAGCGGCGATCAGCGCCTTCAGATCATTGCCGACCGCAGGGTCCAATGCCGTAAGATTAATGGCTTCGTCACCTGTGACCGCAAACACGGCGGCACCGTTCGCCGTCTCGCCCACCATATATTTCATGTGCATGATCCTTGTCAGTGCGATGATATTTTGTCCGCAGTATAGGTATTCATGAGTAAGTATCGATTCATTTTGCGGGCGTGTATTGGTGGCGCAGGTTGCCAGTAAGACAGGCGTCATGTTGCGATAAGCCAAGGTCGGGCTTCGTTGCCATCTCAAGGCCAACGATGGATAAAAGGCAGTCCCAGGCCCTGCCCTTGATTCCGAAACCTCCGTCCAGGCTGGGGAAGTTCTGCGGTACGGGCCTCGTCAAACGTCGGCACAGTCATAAAGGCGACCGCTTTGTGTGGACCTTGGTGAGGCTGCTGGATAAGGCGATACCCAACAGATCAAAGCTGAGGAGGACGACAGCCCATGGATAATCCTGACATCGTATACACCAAAGTTGATGAGGCCCCGGAATTGGCTTCTGCGTCCTTTCTGCCCATCGTTCAGCGGTTTGCGTCAGAGGCGAACGTTACTGTCGGGACGCGCGACATTTCACTGGCCGGGCGCATCATCGCGACGTTCCCCGAAAACCTGACCGAGGAACAGCGCCAGACAGACGATCTTGCACACTTGGGTCAACTGGTGAAAACGCCCGAGGCGAACGTCATCAAGCTGCCCAATATCTCTGCATCTGTTCCGCAGCTGGTTGCCGCGGTCACTGAACTGCAATCGCAGGGTTACGACCTTCCGGATTATCCGGAAAATCCCGCGACCGACGCCGAAAATGCCATCCGCGCACGATATGACGCGATCAAGGGATCGGCTGTGAACCCTGTCCTGCGGGAAGGTAACTCTGATCGCCGCGCGGCTGTGGCCGTCAAAAACTATGCGCAGGCCAACCCGCATCGGATGGGAGCGTGGTCCGCCGACAGCAAGACGACTGTTTCCACCATGTCAGCCGACGATTTCCGGTCGAACGAGAAATCCGCGACGCTGACCGAGGCGGCGACCGTGCGGATCGAACTGGTGGCCAAGGATGGCAGCGTAACGGTCCTGAAGGACAGCGTGTCCTATCCTGCCGGCACCGTTGTAGATGCGACGTTCATGTCGGCAAAGGCACTGGATGCATTCTTGCTGGATCAGGTTGCCGCGACCAAGGCGGCTGGTGTCCTGTTTTCCATCCACCTCAAGGCCACGATGATGAAGGTGTCGGACCCGATCATTTTCGGACATGCGGTTAAAGCGTTCCTGAAACCTGTCTTCGATCAATATGGCGATGATCTGGCAGCGGCCGGTGTCAACCCGAACTCGGGCCTTGGCGCTTTGCTGGACGTAGTGGCGACATCGCCGAAAGCCACAGAAATACAGAAGGCAATTGAGGAAGCCATTGCTGACAACCCACCATTATACATGGTCAATTCAGACAAAGGCATCACCAACCTGCACGTTCCGTCTGATGTGATCATCGACGCATCGATACCGGCGCTGATCCGGGCGGGCGGCAAGGGCTGGGGACCTGACGGGTCTGAATCGGACACCAATTGCGTGATCCCCGACAGCTCTTACGCCGCAGTCTATGACGAGGCGATCAAGAACTGTAAGTCCAACGGCGCGCTGGATCCGTCCACCGCCGGTACAGTTCAGAATGTCGGCCTTATGGCGCAGAAGGCCGAGGAGTATGGGTCGCACCCCACCACGTTCGAGATGCCAGAGGCTGGCACTGTCCGCATGGTTCTCGAGTCTGGCGATGTACTGCACGAACACGAGGTCGAGGCGGGCGACATCTGGCGCTCCGCTTCGACGCGGCAGGCTCCAATCGAAGACTGGGTGCAGTTGGCAATCGACCGGCAGGCGCTGGAAGAATGTCAGGCGATCTTTTGGCTGGACGCGTCACGCGCACATGACGCCGAACTGCTGAAATACGTAAAACCTCTGCTTGATAAGGCTGGTGTTGCAGACAAGTTCCTGATCCTGGCCCCGCGTGAAGCCACGGCCCTGTCGTTCGATACAATCCGCAAGGGCGATACATCGATTGCGGTCACGGGCAACGTATTGCGCGACTACTTGACTGACCTGTTCCCGATCCTTGAACTGGGCACATCGGCCAAGATGCTGTCGATCGTCAAGCTGATGCAGGGCGGCGGACTGTTTGAGACCGGTGCAGGTGGATCGGCACCGAAACATGTCCAGCAGTTGGTTGAAGAAAACCATCTGCGGTGGGATTCACTGGGTGAGTTCTGCGCGCTGGGGGAAAGCCTGAAGTACCTTGCACAGGTAAAGGACAACCCCAAGGCAATGGTTCTGGGCAAGGCCGTCGATGCCGCAACCCAAGGCATTCTGGACAATGACAAGTCACCTGGCCGCAAGGTTGGCCAACCTGACAACCGGGACAGCCATTTCTATTTTGCGCTCTACTGGGCGCAGGCGTTGGCGGCACAGACTGAAGACCCTGAAATGGCAACTGCATTTGAACCGCTCGCCAAGGCACTGGCCGATAGCGAGGAAAAAATTGTGGCCGATTTTGCCGCCGTGCAGGGACGTGCGGTCGATACGGGCGGTTATTACAACACGGATGCCGCGAAAACTGCGGCGGTCATGCGCCCCTCCGCTACGCTGAACGACATCATCGGGTGAACTGATACACGACCCCGCCAGAGTAATTTGGCGGGGCTTCTTCTCAAGTGTATAATCCAGCTGAACGCGCCCGGAGTTTCACCAGCGCCAATACCGTATCAAGCGTCGGTGTGGGCGTGCCGGTCAACATTCCCAATTCTTTGACAGACCCCACCAGTGCGTCGATTTCCATCGGGCGACCCGCATCAAGGTCTTGCAGCATCGATGTGCGGTGCGAACCGACCGCGGCCCCGCCATCCAATCGGCGGTCAACGTCGATAGGGAATTTCACGCCCAGGATTTCAGCAATCGTCTGCGCCTCCACCATCATGGCGCGCGCCACGGCGCGTGTTCCGGGATCGGTGCACAGCACATCCAGCGTGGAGTCGGTCAGGGCCGAGATCGGGTTGAACGACAGATTACCCCATAGCTTGACCCAAATCTCATCGCGCAGCTTTGGGCGAACGGGTGCCTTCAGTCCGGCGTTGGTCAGCAATTGTGACAGGGCCACTGCGCGGTCCGACTTGCTGCCGTCAGGTTCGCCCAGTGAAAACCTGTTACCTTCGATATGGCGGACTGTACCGGGTTCACTCACCTCTGCCGCAGGGTAGACCACGCAGCCCAATACGTTGTCAGGTCCGATACCGTCCCACTGCGCGTTTCCCGGATCGACAGACGTCAAACGCGTTCCTTCAAGCGGGCCGCCGATTTTGTGGAAATACCACCAAGGGACACCGTTAACGCCACTTACAACCGTGCTGTCAGGCCCCAGCAGCGGCTTCATCAACGGAACGACAGGCGGAACGGAGTGCGCCTTCAGCGTGACGACAACATAATCCTGTGGCCCGAGTTTCTCGGGATCATCGCTGGCCGTAATTGGCACCGTCACCGGGTCGGCCCCGTGCTCCAGCAGCGTCAGCCCTTTGTCCTGCATTGCAGCAAGATGCGGTCCGCGCGCAACAAGACTGACATCCGCACCGGCCAGCGCCAGTTTCGCGCCCAGGTAACCACCGATGGCACCCGCCCCGAAAATGCAGACCTTCATGTTGTGGCAAGCCCAAGCTTTTCGGCCAAACCGATACGCTGCATCTTGCCCGTCGCCCCCTTTGGGATTTCATCCAGAATGATGACGTGGCGCGGCACTTTGAAATCGGCAAGCCGTTCAGCGGCAAAGCTGCGGATATCGGTGTCAGTGGCCCTCTGCCCCTCGACAAGGACGACCGCTGCTGCGACGTCCTCACCCAACTTAGCGTGGGGGATGGCGAAGGTGACGACCTGGGCCACTGCCGGGTGATCAAGCAAGATACCATCGACTTCGAGCGGGCTGATCTTTTCGCCGCCGCGATTGATGATTTCCTTCAAGCGTCCTGTCAGATGCAGATACCCGGCATCATCAATCGCCCCCTGATCCCCTGTGCGAAACCAACGCGTGTCGTCGGCGATGAAGAAATTCTTTGCATTCGCGTCCGGGTTGCTTTCGTAGCCCGATGTGACATTCGCCCCCGAGATCACGACCTCGCCGGTGCCATCGATGATCCGGTTCTCGGCCTCATGGGCGATGCGCACCACAGGTCCGGCTGCGATGCCAACCGATCCGGGGATCTGCGCCCCGCGTGCCAGAGGGTTGCTGGTCATCTGATGCGTGGCTTCTGTCATGCCATAGGCCTCGATCACCGGGGCGTTGAACGTATCGGCCAGTGCCGTCATTACCTGCGCGGGAAGCGAGGCTGACGACGATCGCAGAAACCGCAACGGTGTGGTCGCTATGATGTCGGCGTTCCGCGCCGCACGTGACAGGATCGCCTGGTGCATTGTCGGAACGGCCGTGTACCACGTTGGCGTTGCCGTTTTCATCCAGCCGAAAAATTTCAGCGCGTCAAAGCCGGGGGCGCACCAAACGGATGCACCCGAGGCCAGCGATGCAGACACTGCCGCGATCAGCCCGTGTATATGGAACAGTGGCATCACGTTCAGGCAGCGATCGACCGATGTCAGTGCAAGAGACGTCTGAATGTTGCGGGCAGATGCGACAAGGTTTGACTGTGACAAGGGTACGATCTTGGGTCTCGATGTCGTGCCAGACGTGTGCAGGATCAGCGCGGTGCTATCCGGTCCCGGCGACCCCGCTGCGGCAGGGATATCTGCCGCAGCGTCGGGCACAAGGTGGAAGACCCCCGCCGGATCGCTTGGATCAGCATGCAACCGTAATATGCCGACCCCGCAGTCCTGTGCGGCCCGCACCGCAGGGCCATCGTCGCCTGCCTGCGCGACCAATGCTTTGGCCTTCAGATCCGTAAGATAGAATGCGTATTCATCCAGTCGGTAGGCCGGGTTCAGCGGCGCGGTAATGGCCGCTTGCGCGACGGTCACAAAGGCTGTCGCCATCTCTGGTCCGTTCGGCAACACGATCGCGACACGGTCATCCGCGCCGATCCCGGCTGCGCGCAGCTGGCCGGTGATTTGATCACCTAACGCCCGCAGCCCCCCGTAGGTCAGCCAATCGCGGTCAGGCGCGCCGATAGCAGGAAGGTCAGCATCATGAGACGCAAGAAGTGAATGCAGGGTCGCTGACATTTCAAAACCCCGCTTCAATGGATCTGATCATCGGCTTGCAGCATAATATGACACTTTCCTTTCCAGATAACCCAGGAATTCGGAAATGGTAAATGCCAGTGCGAACAGCACGATAAGTACTGCCCAGAAATGCGACATCAGAAAATTCGAAGCATAAAGTTCAAACAATGCGCCAAAGCCAACGATTGATATCAGAAGCTGCCCGATAATAACGCCCTTAACGGCGCGGATAACTCCAATCCGCACTCCACCAAGAATTTCCGGCAAGGCGGCCCAGAAATAGACTTTCGTGAAGGCATCCATAGGTGACGCACCAAAGCTGGTGGACATTTCAATCAGGGACCGGTTGATCTGACGTACACCTGCGCGGGTGTTCAGGATAATGATCCATATGCCAAATAGTGTCGTAGTGATGATGATCGATTTTAGCCCAAACCCAAATAATACCATGAGCACGGGAACCAGCGCAGTCAGTGGTGCGCTGACAAAAATATTCACCCAGGGCAGCAGCAACTCATCCAGTAGACGGCTGCGACCCATGAAAATTCCGATGGGAATGCCAATTACGATAGCAAAGAAAACTCCACCAAGGAACGCAACAGCGGTTTCATATAGTGCTTTGGTAAAAGCAGGCGTGCCGATGATATTGAACAGCGTTACAAAAACCTCCGACAGTGGCGGGACAAAGAACGTCAGCTCCAACTGACCGGTAATTTCCCAAAGTAGACCCCATATAAGCAGGGATGACATATTTGGAAGCTTATATCCCTTGAACCACACTTGAGCCCCCTATTCCACATAAGCGCGCAGTGACGCCCATATCTGATCCACGATATCAAGGTATTCAGGGGCCCGACGAATACTTTCGACCCCTATGGAACGATTGATATTTGGACGTATAATCTCGTGAACGCGGCTTGGCCGCGGTAATAGCAAGGCGATTTGGTCGGAACAGTAGACCGCTTCTTCGATAGAGTGGGTGACAAAAATGAATGTTTTGTTCTCATTCGCAACAAGTGCCAGCAAATCTTCCTGGAACTTGCGCCGGGTCTGTTCATCAACGGCTGAAAACGGCTCGTCCAGCAGTAACACATTTGCATCAACCGAAAGGGCGCGAGCAAGGCCGACACGTTGACGCATACCTCCCGAAAGCTCGTGAGGATACGCTCCTTCAAACCCTGCGAGTCCAACGTCGTTGATATACTTGGCCGCCTTGTCCTCACGTTCCGATTTCGCTACGCCACGCAATTCCAACCCGAATGCCACATTGCGCATGACACTGGCCCAGGGCAGCAATGCGAAATCCTGAAAGACAAAGGCACGGTTTGGACCTGGACCGGTTACGGGTTTGCCGTTGACGATAATCTTTCCGGTATCAGACTTTAGCAGGCCAGCAATGATCTTCAGAAGTGTAGTTTTGCCACAGCCGGATGGTCCGAGGAGAGAGGTCAGTTGCCCGCGTGGAAAATCGAGTGACATATTCTTGAGCGCTTCGACTGCGCCATAGTTTTTGGATACACCGTGCACTGAAACGGCGATGTCCTGTTCCAGCGATTGCGCGTCGGCGAAGGCACTCTCAGTCTGAGACATAACCACGATCATTTCCTTTGAAGAGAATATTTTCTGTTTTTTCCAGCAGATTCAGAAACAGGACAGCGAGTAGAATAATAGAAAAGATGGCCGCATACATGCTGGGATAATCGGCGATAGAGCGACTGTAGGATATGATGTCACCGACACCGGTCGGGGTGATTTTCAACTCGGCGAGGATTGCACCGATGAATCCGGCAGACACACCCAGGCGAAGACCAGAAAAAATCACCGGACTGGCTGCGGGAATAATGATCTTCAGCAGAATATGTCGATCCTTTGCTAGAAACGACTTTGCCATTTCTTTCATCGACGCAGGTGTATTTCGCACGGCACTGCTGGTGCTCAGCACGATTACAGGCATGGACATGATGCAGACAACGAATACCTTCGACGTCAGCCCAATCCCGTAGACCATGACCAATAGCGGGATCAAGGCCGCAAGTGGGGCAGCCTGCATCACAATGAATATAGGAGAAAACAGCCATTCGAACCGTGTACTCAAGCCGATCCAAAGACCAAAGCCGATGCCAAGAACGGTCGATATTGCAACACCTGTAATCAAGGGTTTCAGCGTTTCGGCGTAAGCCACGAATATGCTGCCATCGAATGTCATGCGAGCCAGTGCGGTCATAGATTCAATGAACGTAGGAAAGGCATAGCTGACGGGGATACGGCCCGCAATTTCCCACGCGCCGAAAACCAAGAGCGCGGAGAGGACTTTCAAAAGGAGCGATCGATGTTTCATGACACCTCGGAGGACTGCAAAGGCGAGTAAGGAGCTGTCACCGACAAATTGAAATGCCAGTGACAGCGGTCAGGTTACTTCGCTACGGCATCCAATGGAGCAAGATACCAGAAATCCTCGATATTCATTTCGGCAGGATCGCCGTCCAGCTGCCCGGACGCTGAATACCATTCGAGGTCGGCCATTGCCGCGGTACGACCGCCACCATTGGGGTCATACAAACCACCTTCCACCGCTTCGGTGTAAAAGTCGTCAAGCGTGGCCAATATCTCGCCAGGAAGCTGACCGATAGGGCCATCGGGATTGGTTTCGCGGCTGATTATCGTCGGATCCTCTGCCATATCCTGCCAAACGCTGACCAAGGCTGCGACAAGAATATTCACCTGCTCGCTGTTTTCCTGAATCCAGTCGAGATTAGCAAACAGCGCCTCATCGCTGGCATCGACATCGAACATGGGCAACACGTTAAAACGGTCGCCAGCCTCTGCGATGATCTTGTTCTTGTTTGACAGATCAAGGATCGTAGCCTGCGCTTGACCGGCAAGCATTGCCACAACCCGATTGGAAGATCCTGGTACGTAAGACCGCTCTCCAAACTTCATATCCAACCGGCTTTCAATAACATTGGCGATGGAGTCAGTGCCGCCGCCACGCGAATGCAGCATGATCGGCTGACCATCAAGCTGGTTGAGTTCGGTGTATTCTTCGACGGCGACGGGGAAGAATTTCAGCTTGGAAAGCTGAAAGATGATACGGAGCGGTGCACGGCTGCGCTGCATTGCGGAATAGGGCGTGCCGAAGCCGATATCCATCTGGCCGCTCAGGATTGCCTGGATAGCCAGCTCTTCATCTGAAAACGCGGTCCATTCATATTCGAGGCCATTTGCCTTGGCCCGTTCCAGGGCGACGAAGAAAGCGGCCAATTCATCCGACGGTGTTTCAGCAAGCGCAATCTTGATTGGCTCGGCCTGTGCTGCTGTAAACGTCATGGCAACAGCCAATGGAACAGCCAGCGCAGTTTGCGCGAATTTCTTGACAAAATGTTTCATGGTTCTCCTCCCAGTGAACTCTAATCTTGATTATTCTTGCCGGGGTGGCGCCGTTTGAAGCTTGTCCTCGATCTGTATTTAGTTGCTATGCGTCCTTGAAAAGACGGTCCGAAACCGAACGCAAGTGGGTCCGCATTGCATCATGTGCGGCATCAGCATCCCGGGCGGCGATCGCTGCCACGATTGCATCGTGCTCTGCAAAGCTTGTGTGGGTTGGCGATGGCCGTACACTTGAGCGCACAACACTTCCCCAGGAAACGGCTCTCCGCACCAGATTCAACTTTTCAAACAGCGCAACGAGAAGCAGGTTATCACTGGCGGTTGCAACATGGTGGTGCAGCAGATCGTCCTGCTCTTCGTATTCGGCCCAGGTGGTGGCATCCCTTGTGCGATTCATCGCTCTTTCCATCAATCGCAGGTCATCACCCGATGCATTGATCGCCGCCTCTCGCGCAATCGCAGGTTCGATTACCAATCGGGATCGCATCATCCGGAATGGAGTTAACTTACGACCCAGGTCGACAATTTCATCCGATGAAGCGGCCGCCGCATCTTCCTCGGCAAGAAAAGTCCCCTTCCCTACGTGCCGCCAAACTGCGCCTTCACGTTCAAGCGTGTCCAGTGCCTTGCGCAGTTCTGTTCGGGTCAGGGCAAGACGCTCGGTCAACTCGCGTTCCGCTGGCAGGCGATCGCCCGACGCATACCCACCATCTGCAATGAAAGTTCGCAAAAGCTCGAGCGATGGATCGCGTTTTACGAGTTTGCTGGCGTTGAGCACGTATCCCCCTGCTGGTTGACCAATTCACGAATGATTCCGCTTCACCTGCACAAACCATTACCTGTTGGTGCGCTTAAATCAACACATATTATATTGGTTGGGATTGATCTGCCCACGCTCCCCGACTATCAGTGGCATGATCGCTTTGACCAGGGAGAACATAAGTGACTGAATTTGTTATTACACCGCCTCCGATTGCCTCCATCCCCGTTGTTGGGGGCGGGGCTTTTCCTGTTCGTCGCGTCTATTGCATTGGTCGAAATTACGCGGCCCACGCCATCGAAATGGGGCATGATCCCGATCGTGACCCGCCTTTTTTCTTTCAGAAGAACCCAAACAACTTGGACGCTACGGGCATCTTCCCTTATCC
The DNA here is from genome assembly GCF_056857695.1 of Jannaschia sp. L-14R. Lineage (NCBI taxonomy): Bacteria > Pseudomonadati > Pseudomonadota > Alphaproteobacteria > Rhodobacterales > Roseobacteraceae > Jannaschia > Jannaschia sp. L-14R. Next base: position 99,701 of record NZ_JBSXNP010000008.1, on the reverse strand, counting down.
CGCGCAAAGCAGCGACGTGCATCATGAGGTCGAGCTGCTCGTCGCACTAAAGTCCGGCGGCACGAACATCACGGTTGAAGATGCGCTTGATCACGTGTGGGGCTACGCGCCGGCACTCGATATGACGCAACGCGATCTTCAGGGACTGGCCAAGAAGATGGGGCGCCCCTGGGAAATCGGCAAAGCCTTTGAGCATTCCGCACCAGTTGGGCCGTTGCAGCCTGTTGCAGATACCGGGCATCTGGACAGCGGCAAAATCGAATTGTTGGTCAATGGCGAGGTCCGGCAGACCGGTGACATGAATCAGATGATCTGGAAGGTGCCGGAGATGATTTCTTATCTGTCCGAGAATTTCGAACTGGCCCCTGGAGATGTCATCATGTCGGGTACGCCCTCTGGCGTGGGACCCGTTGCGCGGGGCGACACGATGGTTGTCACAATTGAAGGCCTGGCCGACCTGACGGTCAAGGTTGTCTAGCCCTTGACGCATCGGCTCGCAGCCGGAACTGGACTGTGGCTGCGGGCGCCGTAACGTAAAGGGTTGCTGCTTGCACCTGTAAGACTGGAGGCTCGCTTGCATCGGTGCGCCACGCGTAATGGCCCGGCCAGTTTCCGGCGCACCGAACCACAATTACACGTTGATGCGTCATGCCGCCGTGAACACATCTTTCGTCAACGTGAGGTAGATGTTCCGATCTCATATCCTGCGTAGGATGATGGTCATGCTTCGCCGAAATCTGTCGGCATGCAGAGCCATCTCAGGAAAAACAGTGCCGCTGATCGTATCTGTTACGTGGAATACCTCTTTGGAATGGCCGCTTGACAAGCAACAGGTCATGGCGAACCTTCACGACGGGCAGGATAGGATGACAGACCGCCTGATCTGGTTATTCCTGCATGCATTCGGCCATTACCCGGACAAACGCTGGAGGTCAGCGAGCGGATACGCACGGATGATCCCAAGCGTCTCAATCAAGGAACGGACATCATGAGAGGCGCAGACCTTCTGGTTCAAACGCTGTCGAGAGCGGGCGTCACTCGTATATTTTCGCTGTCGGGCAATCAGATTATGCCGATCTATGATGCCTGCTTCGATGCCGGGATCGAGATCATTCATACACGCCACGAGGCCGCCGCCGTCTTCATGGCGGAGGCATATGCCCAACTGACAGGGACAGTCGGCATGGCCATGGTGACAGCCGGAGCGGGGGCGGCGAACGCTCTGGGCCCACTTTTCACCTGCTCGGAATCGGAAACCCCTGTCCTGCTGCTCACCGGCGACTCGCCGATCGGTCAAGACGGCTGGGGCGCGTTTCAGGAGCTGGATCAGGTTCCGATGACGGCCCCTGTGACCAAGCTGTCTTTCCGACCCAAGCGCGCGACGGATTTCGGCATCGACACTGTCCGTGCCCTGCGCACCGCCATGTCGGGCCGGTCCGGGCCCGTACACATGGCCCTGCCCTTCGATCTGGTCGAAGCCGATGCCTCAGGCGGCGTGGTTCCTGCCGCGCCGACCAGGGAACCGATGCCCTTGTCCGCATCTGACGCGCGCGCCATCGCGCAGGCTGTTGCCAAATCTCAGCGCCCGCTGGTCCTGTGTGGCCCCGCCATGAGCGAGACCCGCAATCCCGGCCAACTGGCCGCGCTGGAAAGCGCTTTGGGCGCGCCCACGATCGCCATGGAAAGCCCGCGCGGGCTGAAAGATCCGGCTTTGGGGAATGTCGCAAAAGCGTTGGGCCAGGCCGACCTGATCGTCGTATTGGGAAAACGCATCGACTTCACGCTTGGCTTCGGCGGAAACAACGGTGTTGACCCCGCCTGCAAATGGATGGTGATCCAGGCGGACGCGACTGAGCGTGATCGCGCCCACCGCAATCTTGGTACCCGCCTGAATGCATGTTTTGCGGCCGATCCTCGCGACAGCATCGACGTTTTGGCTGGATCTGGCCAAGGTGGCCACGACGCTTGGCGCCGAGAGGTCGCAAATCTTGTCGCCGCCCGCGGCTTCAGTGCAGAAAACAACGTGCCGTCGGGCAAAATCACCCCCGCCCAGCTGTGCGCTGCGGTTCAACGCCAGATCGGCAAGGCTGAACGCTCGATTGTCATCTGCGACGGTGGCGAGTTCGGCCAGTGGGCGCAGGCCGCCACGCATGCCGATCACAGAGTGATCAACGGCATATCCGGTGCGATTGGCGGCGGACTCTGCTATGGCCTCGGAGCTAAATGCGCGATGCCGGATGCCACAGTTTTCGCTTTGATGGGCGACGGCACCGTCGGCTTCCACTTTGCCGAGTTCGAGACCGCCGCCCGTGTTGGAAAGCCCTATATCGTAGTCATCGGAAATGACGAACGCTGGAATGCCGAGCATCAGATCCAGCTGCGCGATTACGGCCCAGACCGCCTGATCGGCTGCGACTTGAGCGGTGCCCGATATGACGAGGCGGCGAAAGGCCTGGGCGCGCACGGAGAGTTTGTAACCGACCTGGCCGACCTGGATGCTGCGCTGGATCGCGCGGTGCAAAGCGGCAAGCCTGCTTGCGTCAACGTCCTGATCGAGGGCCTGCCCGCCCCCAGCGGGACAGCGCATTAGTCAAGCTTGAAGCCCTTGGTTTTTATGAACCGGGCAAAGTCGACCCGTTCGGGCAGACTGTATTGACGCGCTTTGTCCATCGACCATGTATAAGCGTCGCTGGTCCCGTAACGCTCTGGGCTTCGCTGCGTCTTGTATGGCTGCACCTGCGCGCGATGCGCGTCATACTCCTGCACATCGTAGTCTGATGTCTCGCGGAACCTGTCCAGATGCACGGTCGCACGAAGCGGCAATCTGGGGCTGATCTGCGGAACTTTGGCTGGATAGCCCAACGCAAGCGCGGCGACGGGAAAGACATGATCCGGTAGCCCCAGCAGGTCGCTTACCGCCGGCGCGTGATTGCGGATCGTGCTGATGGGGCAACAGCCCAGGCCCGCCGCTTCCGCTGCGATAACAAAACTTGCCAGGGCGATGCCTGCGTCCAGGCTGGCGTTGAAAAATGCGTCCAGGTGGTCGTTTGCGAACCCTAACCCCTGCATATCGTGCAGTTGCCGCTGACGGCGGTTATTTGCGCAGAAAACCACCAGACTTGGCACGCCTGCAATCCAGGCTTGGGCAGATACAAGCTCCAGCAGTTGCGCTCTGAGATCGGGATCATCGACAATCACGACGTCACGCTGTTGCAGGTCGCTTTTGGACGGCGACGACAGGGCCACCGCACTTAACACTTCCATGACCTCCACAGGCACCGGGTCCGGACGAAACGCCCTGCATGAGCCGCGCCCTGCGATCCCTTGCAAAACCATATTGCCACACAAAGATTCCGGCACGTCGGGCGCATCGGAAAAGCGCGCGTTCAAACCGTCGCGAAGTGGATCACTCATGGAATTTCAGGGCGGCCTGCACAGCAGGACGCGCTTCCATTCGTGCACGGTGCGCCAGAATATTCGGGAAGGCACTTTCATCCACGCCATCCCCTTTCAGCCACCGCGTCACCAAGAACAGATACGGGTCGCAGACTGAGTATTGCTCGCCCAGGACCCAAGGTCCTTTAAGGTAACGGTTCTCAATAAACTCCGCACAGCCGGTCATATTCTCCGCGACTTTCATCCGCATGGCATCGTGGGACGCCGTGTCGTCCGACCAGCGTGCGCCGCGCATCTTGTGCGCATGGGCGACATGAACGGTCGCAGCGATATACAGGTTAAACTCCTGCGCCTGTGCAAACCCGAACGGCGTCGACGGAATCAGATTCGCAGCAGAATAGGTCTGACCGATATAGGCCAGCAATGCAGGTGCCTCGGTCAGGATGCCATTGTCCGTGACCAAGGCGGGCACGCGCCCCTTTGGATTAACATTCAGATAGTCCGGCTGAAGATGGTCTTTCGCTGTGAAATCCAGCAGCCGCAACTCATATTCTGCACCGGCTTCTTCAAGAGCGATGTGAACCGGCAAAGCCGCTGTGCCCTTGGCATAATAGAGCGTGAACATCCCGTTTCCCCCTTGTTCCAAGCCCGACAATAGCGGTGGGGCGGTCTTTGGGAAGACCGCATAATTGTAATTATTAATTACACAATGGGTAAGAATTTATTCCTTTGTGTTAGAAAAACCTTCACCTATATCCATTGTCCACTGACTTTCCATCCGAAGGAGCTGCAGTTTGGCGGATAAGCACCAGATGTCTGTTTCTGTCTGGCGCGGTGCGGCTGCCGGGTCTTTTCAATCCTTTGATGTGAAGATGGAAGAGAACCAGACCGTCCTCGATGTAGTTGCCTGGATTCAGCAACACGCAGACCCGACGCTGAGCTATCGCTACGCTTGCCGCGTGGGCATGTGCGGTTCTTGTGCAATGATGGTGAACGGCACCCCGCGCTGGACCTGCCGCACGCATGTCAAGAAGGTGTTGGTCGACGGCCACATGGAAATCGCACCCTTGCGCAATCTGCCGGTGATCAAGGATCTGGCCACCGACATGGACCCGTTTTTCGATAAATGGGTCGCCGCTGAAGGCCTGCACCACCCGACCCAAACCCGCCACGATCCGATCGAGGCGATTGACCCGGCCAGCGCAGGACGTGTCGAGGTCAATGCGGGCATCGAATGCATCAACTGCTCCGTCTGTTATGCCGCCTGTGATACGGTCGCCGGCAATCCCGACTACCTCGGTCCGGCCGCGCTACAAAGGGCGTGGAGCGTCTATAACGACAGCAAGGACGCGGGCAAACAGGCCATCCTCGATGCGGTGTCCGGCGTGGGCGGCTGCCACAATTGTCACAGTCAGGGCAGTTGCGCGGTGCATTGTCCGAACGAGTTGAACCCGATGAACGCCATTGCGGGACTGAAGCGCGAAACCGCCCGCAATTTCTTCAGGAGACGCGCAAGATGACATTCAGGCTCTACATGGTGCAGCGCATTTCCGCACTGATCATGGCCCCGCTGGTGCTGATGCACATCGCGGTGATGATCTACGCGATCCAGGGCGGGCTATCGGCTGCGGAAATCCTTGGCCGAACCCAGGGCAGCGTCCTGTGGTTCCTGTTTTATGGCACATTCGTCGTCGCGGTCTCGATCCATGCAGCGATTGGTCTGCGCACAGTGCTGTTTGAATGGGCGGGCCTTCGTGGAACGGCCTTGAATGCTGCCGCCTGGGCCGTCCTCGCCCTGCTCCTGATCCTCGGGATGCAGGCTGTCTATGGAGTCACGGCCACATGATACGCGGATACCGGGCCCACACGCTTTGGGTGGCATTTCTGCTCCACCGTATCTCGGGCGTGGCGCTGGCCCTGTTCCTGCCGCTGCATTTCTGGGTGTTGTCTTATGCGTTGACCGCGCCCGAAACGCTGGATGGCCTCCTGCGCTGGACCGATCTGGGCATCGTGAAATTCGCGGAATTCGGCCTCGTCTTCCTGCTGTCCGTCCACATGTTCGGCGGATTGCGCCTTATGGCGCTGGAATGGCTGCCCTGGACATCGGGCCAGAAAACTGCGGCTGCAAGCGCGGTTGCCGCCTCGACGCTGGTGGCAGGCGTCTTCTTTCTGAGAGCAATCTGATGCAGATCGAGAGGCATGACACCGACATCCTGATCCTCGGCACTGGCGGTGCGGGGATGTTCGCCGCCCTTCATGCGCAACAGAGCGCACCGGCTGGAACGAAGATCACGATCGCCGTCAAAGGTCTGATCGGCAAATGCGGCTGCACCCGTATGGTCCAGGGCGGCTACAACGTGGCCCTAGGTGGCGGCGATACGGTCGAGCGGCATTTCATGGATACGATCCAGGGCGGCAAATGGCTGCCCGATCAGGACATGGCCTGGAAACTTTGCGAACAGGCCGTTGTGCGCATTCGCGAGCTGGAAAACGAAATCGGCTGCTTCTTCGACCGCAATCCCGACGGCTCCCTGCACCAGAAGGCCTTCGCGGGTCAGACGGCAGACCGCACCGTCCACAAAGGCGACCTGACCGGCATCGAGATCATCAACCGGCTGATGGAGCAGATCCTCGCCCGCCCTGTCGAGAAATTGCAGGAACACCGCGCCATCGGCCTGATCCCGACCAAGGACGGCAGCGCGCTTGCAGGTGTTCTGATGATTGACATGCGCACCGGAAAATTCCGTTTCGTGCGCGCCAAGACCGTTCTTATGGGCACCGGCGGCGGGCCGACCATGTATAAATATCACACCCCCAGTGGCGACAAGACGATGGACGGTCTGGCCATGGCTTTGCGGGCGGGCCTGCCGCTGCGCGACATGGAAATGGTGCAGTTCCATCCGACCGGATTGCTGGCGGGCGACCATACCAAGATGACCGGCACTGTGCTGGAGGAAGGACTGCGTGGCGCGGGTGGGCGGTTGCTGAACGGGGCCGAGAACCGTTTCATGTTCGACTACGACGCCAAAGGCGAACGCGCGACCCGCGATGTGGTCAGCCGTGGTATCTATGCGGAAATGCGCAAGTCCAACACGACCGCGAACGGCGGCGTTTACATCTCCATGTCTCACCTTGGCCCTGACAATGTCCGCGCCAAATTCCCCGGCATGGTCAAACGCTGCGCCGACAGCGGTTTCGACCTGGCCGCAGGTAAGGTCGAGGTCGTGCCGACCGCACATTACTTCATGGGCGGGGTCATCGTGGATCCGGACACCCGCACCGCGATGGAAGGCCTGTACGTGGCGGGCGAAGATGCGGGCGGGGCGCATGGCTCCAATCGCTTGGGCGGCAACGGGGTGGCGAACTCGACCGTTTACGGCGGCGTGGCGGGCGATGTGATGGGGGCGGACATTCGCAACATGGGCGCCTTGCGCGACCCTGACGAAGCCGTGCTGGAGGCCGAAGTCGCCCGCGCATTGCGTCCTCTGTCGAACAGGATCGCCCCGATCCAGCCGCTCCGCGACAAGCTACAGGAAGCGATGTGGGAAGATGTCGGTGTCATGCGCACCGAAACCGGCATGCGGCGCGGCCAGGCCCGTATCGCCGACATTCAGGCCGAACTGTTGAAGACCGGCATCTCGGGCGACAACCTCGCCTTCAATCTGACATGGCACGACTGGCTGAACATGGCGTCGCTGTGCGAAATTTCCGAAGTCATAACCGAGGCGGGTCTTGCCCGCGAAAATTCCCGCGGGGCGCATTTTCGCGAAGATTTCCCCGAGAGCGGCTCGATGGAGAGCAGCTATTTTACCGTTGCAAGGCAGACTGGCGCGGAACTCGGCGTCAGTCGCGAGGACGTGAAGTTTACAATTGTTCGCCCCGGCGAAACCATCTTGCCGGAAGGCGAACCCATATCACTGGTGGAGGCCGCAGAATGATCCCGATCGACATCATCCAGAAAACCGCCGAGACTCTGATGGACAAGGCCGCCATCGAAATTCCCCAGGATTATCTGGACGGGCTGCAAGCCGCAGCAGAGGTCGAGGACGGCGATCTTTCGTCCTTCGTGTTGCAGGCGATGCTGGAAAATTACGAGGCCGCCAAGGAAGACCGCCGCGCGATGTGCGGCGATACCGGCACCCCGCGCTGGTACGTGAAAATGGGCAACGAGACTCAGATCGAAGGCGGTCCGATTGCGTTGGAAGCCGCCCTGCGCCGGGCCACCGCAAACGCCACCAACGGTGTGCCCCTGCGCCCGAACCGCGTGCATCCGCTCTGGCGTACGGACCACAACAACAATGTGGGCATTGGCGCACCCGAGATTGAATATGGCTACGAGCCGGGTGGTGAGTGGATTGACCTGATCACCGTTCACAAGGGCGGGTTGTTCGGCACGGACTACCGGATGCTGTTCCCGTCGGACGGGATCGAAGGGATCAAGCGGTTCTACCTCGACAGCCTTGTCGCCTTCGGCAAGCGTGGGCTTGCCTGCCAGCCTGCCATCATCGGTATCGGGCTTGGCGGCTGCAAGGACACCTGCATGGTTCTGGGCAAGCGCGCCGCCTGCCTGCGCACGGTGGGCAGCGAGAATTCCGATCCGAAAATCGCAGAGCTGGAGCGGGAGTTCAAGGAACTCGGCAACTCCATCGGCATGGGCGCAATGGGTTTCGTCGGCAAGTCGATGGTGGTCGATTGCAACATCGAAGTCGGCTATTGCCACACGGGCGGCATGCAGATGTCCGTCCACGCCTTCTGTCTGTCATCGCGCCGCGCGGTCGCGCGGGTCCATGCGGACGGACGAGTGGAATACCGCACCGACCCCGACTGGTTCACCGTCTACCAACGCCGCGAAACGGTCGAATGGGACGCCCCTGCATTGGAAGCCGCGGAATGAGCGGACCGCTTGCAGACATAAGAATCCTCGACCTTACCCATGTTCTGGCGGGGCCGTATGCCACTGGTCAACTGGCGTTGATGGGGGCCGAAGTGATCCGCGTCGAACGCCCCGGTGGCGACGATTTCGTGCGCGGGCATGGTGGCACGAAGGCGATGCGCGACGCAGGGCTTGGCGCATCCTTCCTCAGCCAGAATTCAGGAAAAAAATCCGTGGTGCTGGATCTGAAGACCACGGAGGGCCTGGATGCCGCGCTATCACTGGTCGCGCAGGCGGATGTGCTGGTGCAGAATTTCCGTCCCGGCGTGGCAGAGCGTCTCGGTCTGGGCTTCGACGCCACCACGACGCACAAGTCCGATCTGATCTATGCAGGCCTGTCGGGCTACGGTCCGGACGGCCCCCTCGCCTCCCGCCCCGCTTATGATCATATCTTGCAGGGCGTCAGCGGGTTGATGGCCATGACCGGCAGCCCCGAAAGCGGTCCGCTGCGGGTTGGCATCCCGATCGTGGACTACGTCGCAGGCCAATCCCTTGTTGCGGCCATTCTCGCGGCCCTTTTGCAACGCGCGAAACAGCCGTCGGTGCCGCAAGAGCTTCACGTCTCCATGCTTGACGCGATGACCAACCTGATGGGCGCATATGCGGTCAACCACCAGACCACCGGGGCGCTGCGCGGGCTGGACGGCAATCGCGCGTTCTCGGACTCGCCTTTCTCCGGCCGGTTTGATTGCGCCGAGGGGCAATTGGTCGTCACCGCCAACACGGTCGCGCAAACGGACCGACTGTGCCGTGCACTTGGGCGGCCGGAATTGGCGCAAGCCGACGCTCAGACCGTAGCGGATACGCTGAAGCGCGTTTTTGCCACCATGACCGTCGCCCACTGGGACACTTTGCTGGCTGAGGCAGATGTGCCCGCCGGTCCCGTCCTCGATCTGGGCGCGGCTTTGGCGCAACCACAAATGAAGAACTCTCCGTGCTGGCACGATCTTCCCGTGCCGGAACTGGACCAGACCGTCCGTGTGCCCGGCCTCAGCTTCCGCGCCCCCTGGGCACCCGTCCAGCTTAAGCCCGCCCCGACGTTCGGGCGCGACACCGCCGAAATCCTGTTATCGGAGGCCGCACAATGAGCCCGCGTAAAATTCGCCTCAGCACTACGCCCACGCAAGAGGCGCTTGACGATCTGCGTCTTGGCGACATCGTCTATCTGGACGGCCTGATGTATACGGCTCGCGAGGGCGTTTACAAACGCGCGCTGGAGGACAAGGCCAACATTCCGATGGAGTTGCCGCGCGACTCGGCGGCAAACTTCCACTGCTCCCCCGCCGCGCGGATCAACCCTGGCGGCACCTTCGAGATGGGGGCGGTGACCGCCACGGCGTCGTTCCGCTTCGCCAAATGGCTGCCTGAATGGATGGCGAAATCCGGTGCCAAGCTGATCATCGGCAAGGGCGGCATGACGTCGAAAGACTACAAAGCCTTCTTCGTCCCCAACGGCGCGATCTACCTCTCGACAGTGGGCTATGGCACCGGCGCGCTTTTGGGGCGCGGAGTGGAGAAGGTCGAGGCGGTCCACTGGAACGAGGAACTGGGGTTGGCCCAGGCCATGTGGGTGATCAAATGCAACAACATGGGCCCGTTCATTGTCGCCTCCGACAAGAACGGCGATTGCCTGTTCGAGCGCGAAAACGCCAAGGTCGCGAAGAATCTGGAGCGCGTCTACGAAGGGACCCGGCCCGCAACGCTCAAGAGATATGGCGAGACTGACGATCGCAGCGACGAGGTGATCTAGACCCGCGCCTCCAGGGTCAGTGTCTGGTATTGAGCCAGCTCTTCGGGCAGCTGTTCGACGCCTAGCCCCGGTGCCTCGCTGATTGCGAACAATCCGCTGCCCTGCACCCCTGCCGCATCAAATGCGTCGCGCAAGGGGTTGGGGTTCACGTCGACTTCAAGCATCCCGTCCCCGCCAACCGCCGCCAGCAGATGACCCGAGGCAATTAGCCCGATGCCGCCACCCAGGAAATGCGGGCAATAGCGCAGCCCCGCATCACGGACATTGCGGGCGACGGACGCGCAGCCGCTCAGGCCGCCCCATTTTACGATATCGGGCTGAACCACCGACAGATGCCGCGCGGAGATTGCGGCGACGAACTCCGTATGGCCGGCAATGTTTTCGCCACCCGCCAACGGAGTCTTGAACCCCGCTGCCAGCTCGGCCCAATCTGCGGTCGGCAAGTCGGCACGAACCGGTTCCTCAAGCCAACCCAGACCCATCGCGTCGATCTGGGCGGCATAAGACAACGCCTCCTTGACGGACCACGCCTGATTGACATCGGCCATCAACTGCTCACCCGTGTGCAACGTCTCAGCCATCGTGTGCAGCGCGTTAAGGTCGCGCCTGCCGTCAAAGCCGATCTTGACCTTAAACGCGTCATGCCCTGCCGCGCGGGCCCGCGCGGTCAACTCAGGCGCGGCGCCAATCGCGATGCCGCTGGCATAAGTTGGAACGGCATCTGCGGCATCCTTGTTCAGGAACCGCGCCACCGACAAGCCGTCACGACGCGCAAACATATCATGCAGGGCGATATCCAGTCCCGCGATCACTTGCCGGAAAGGTCCCCATTCGCCCGATTGCAACGCACGGATATGGGTCTGCTCGGTGAGGCGGTCAAAAAAGTCCCCCGCCTTGTTGACGCGCGCACCCACCACCAGATCGCAAATGTCCTGCACCAAAAGCTGTGCGCGGTGTTCTGCGGCTGCGGCGGGCCAGTTGGCGAAAATCTCTCCCCACCCGAACACGCCGTCTTGGGCCGTCAGCTTGACGAAAACCGCCGGACGATCACGCATCACCCCGAACGAGGTTGCCACCGGCACCTTAACGGGAACGCGAAAACAGACCGCTTCGACACGTTCGATCACGCAAGTCATCACAAAATTTCCCGCGCCATCAGGATCAACCCCGAAACCAGCATCATCGCGATCAGCAATCGGCGGAACTGGTCATCCGTAAGTCGCTTGAAGACCGTGATGCCAATCTGCGCAAAGATCATTGTCACCGGCAGAGCCATCGCGATGTAGGTCAGCGTCTGCACAGTGTATGTGCCCTTGACTGCGAAGACCAAAGCGGCAACGCCCAGCACCACCACGTTGAACGGTTGCAGCACCGCCCGCGTCTCGGATTTTGTCCAGGGTCGCATGGCGCACCACATCGTCGGCAGCGCACCCGACAGGGACGCCGCACCGCCCAGAACACCTCCCGAAAATCCGATCAAGACGTCGACCACCGGCGTCGGACGCTCCAGCTTTGGCAGGGACGACCGCAGGGTGAAGAAGCCGCCGTAAAGGATCAGAAATCCGGCGATGATCAGCTTCAGCATATTCGGCTGCAGGACCGACAGAGCTGCAACACCCAGCGGGACACCGACCAACGCGGGCAGCACGAAGCGCATGAGACGACGTGGCTGATCCATGATCGATGCGCGTACCAACCAGACCCCTTGCAGGCCTGCGATGACCGACATGACCACCACGATGGACACCGCTTGCGCGGGGGGCATGATCTGCAGCCAAAAGCCCAATGCAAACAGAGCAGTACCAAACCCAGCCAGCCCGTTCATAAAACCGCCCGATGCGGCACCCAGGGCGAGGATCGCAAAGAATTCCAGGGTCATGACCTAGCTCGTTGCCTGTGGAAATGGATCAAACCGACCCACTTTGACCGCATTCAACAGCTCGGTTTCTACTTCTTGAAGGACCCGCAATTTCACAGTGTTGGCCAGTGACATCAGCCCAAGTTCGCGCACTGGCGCGTCATCACCCAAGGGAATATGCCTTACCGGCAGGGGGTTCGGTGGCAGCACGCTTCGATGCGGGACAATGGAGACGCCAAGATCGGCATGGACCATGCTCAGAATGATCTCCAGATTTTCCAGCTCCATCGTGTCCTTCACCATGATCCCCTTCACTTGCAGCCAATTGTCGATGAAATCGCTCAGCAGCGCCTTGCGGGTGAAGCGGAGGTAGGGATGTGTGGCCAGAATTTCGAACGGATCGTCAGATTTGACATTGATTGACGTCAGCAGTTCCATCGGCTCCATACTAATTGGTGCCCATCGCATATTTCGGGGTACGACATGCGGCTTGGTAATCACCGCCGCATCCAGCATTCCACGTTCCAGTTCAATCAGCAGCTCCTTGGTTTGCCCCGGTGTCACGCCGATATGCAGATCCGGAAAGCGCGCCTTGATCGAAGTGATGGCAAATGGGATCAGACTCGTCAGACCTGTTGGCACGCTGCCCAGCGACAGGTTCCCGCGCAGGCCGTCATCACCCAGTATCGAGGGAAGGAGATTATCGTAAGCGGCCACAATCTCGCGGGCGCGGGTGACAATGGCGCGGCCCACGGGGGTCAATTCAGGTGTCCGCCGGGTGCGATCGAACAGGGCGACGCCCCATTCCTGCTCCAACGCCTTCATCTGTTGGCTAACTGCGGCGTGGGTGACAAAAACTGCGTCGCCCGCAGCACTGAATGTGCCGTTTTCCTCGACGGCAATCAAAGTCTTGAGCATCCGGATAGACATGTGCGACACGTTTACTGTTAGTTTAGCTTTCGGTAATTGTAATCAATTGCCGCTTTATACAAGAATGTCTTACCAATAGGATTTGTCAAGGATCGGCATGTCGCTGGACTTGTCGGTAAGGGAGGCTGAAGTTCAGCAGCCAGAAGTTTTTGGGAGGAAACTATGAAATTTTCGAAATTCAGTGCTTTGGGCGCTGTCGTCCTGGGACTAGCCACTGTGGCGTCCGCGGCGGAATACCCTGACCGTCCGATCAACATGATTATCCCGTTCGGCGCAGGGGGAGCTACCGACATTTCCGCGCGCACGATCGCGGAACCCCTCGGCAATGCCGTCGGCAAGCCGCTTATCATGGCAAACGTAACCGGCGCGGGGGGCGCAACCGGTTCGGTCGCCGCGATGAATGCCAAGCCCGATGGCTATACGATGGTATTCACCCGTGTCGGGTCGCACTCCGTAAACCCCGCGATGAAGGCGACCCTGCCCTATACGCTGGATGATTTCCGGTATGTGACTGTCTATGAAATCAACCCATTCGCCTGTGCCGTCGCAGCCGACTCCGACATCAACTCGATGGACGATCTGGTTGCCAAGGCACGCGAAGGCGGGGTCAGCTTTTCGTCATCTGGCGTAGGTTCCGGCCTGCATCTCGGTGGCGTCATGGTCATGGATGCATTCGGCATCGAGGATCCCGTCAATCAGGTCACGCATATCCCGATGGATGGTGGCGGCGCCGCGGCAACGGCCGTGTTGGCGGGGACAGCGACGTTCCTGTGCACCAACTCCTCGGCCCTGGCGAGCTTCGTGGCCAACGGCCAGCTGAAACCGTTGATGGTCACCACGGCCGAACCTGTCGTGGGCTTCGACGCGCCGACCGCGGCCGATCTGGGCAAGCCCGAGCTGGAACAGCTGGTTGGCTGGACCGGGATCGCAGGTCCCAAGGATTTGCCCGATGACATCGCCGCCAAATGGGGCGAATGGATGCAGGCCGCAGCCAACGACGAAGAGTTCGTGTCCCGCATGGAGGCCGTCGGATCTATCATCAACGTGATGAGCCCGGAAGAGGCCAACGATTTCATTCGCGGTCAGTACAGCACCTTCAAGGCGCTGGTCGACAGACTCGGCATGCGGATCGAAGGTTAATCCTGGATCGGCAAGGCGCGCGGAGGCTTCCGCGCGCCATTTTGTTGCAGAAGGTCGGGATATGCAAAGCATTCACAGACAAACCGTGATCGGCCTTGCGGCGCTGCTGGTGTCCGCAATCATTATTCTGATCGTCATTCCGACATGGGTCTCGTCACCCAGTAATGTGCGCAATATCGTGCTATCGCCAGTCTTCTGGCCCTACATTCTAAGCGGGATGACAGTCCTGATCGGACTGGGCCTCGTGGTTACGGGCTTTTATTCTTCGGAAAACCTGACACATGAACCGAACGACATTCCCGGCGGATACAGGCGACTGGCGTTCATGGGCGCAATCATGGTCATCACCATGTTTGCCCTGCCTCGTCTGGGCATGGTCTGGACATCGATGCTGATCTTCGTTGCGACCGCCGCCCTGATCCGCAGTTCGCATCCGAAAACCGCACTCATCTGTGCCGTCCTCGTGCCACTGGCGCTCTATGCTTTCTTTGCCCATGTCGCCAGCGTCGCCATACCGCAGGGCGATTATGTGAGACTTCCATGAATTTTCTGGACAATATCGCCGCCGGGCTGTCGCTGGTCGGCAATCTAGAGGCCTTTGCGGCGCTGTTTCTCGGCGTTCTGATTGGTACCATTGCGGGTGCTATTCCGGGCATGTCCGCAACTATGGCGGTCGCGCTGACCTTGCCATTCACCTTCTCGATGGAGGCGATCACCGCCATCCTGCTGCTGCTGGGTGTCTACAAGGGCGGCATCTTCGGAGGCAGTATCCCGGCCATCCTGATCAAGACTCCGGGCACGCCTGCCTCCAGTGCCACGGTGCTCGACGGCTACCCGATGGCCGAAAAGGGTCAGGCAGGCAAGGCGCTGGGCATGGCACTGTGGGCCTCCTGCACGGCGGATCTGGTTTCCAACCTCGCGCTGATCCTGTTCGCGGGCTGGCTGGCCTCCTTCGCACTCAACTTCGGACCGCCGGAATTTTTCACCCTGATCCTGTTCTCGCTGACGATCATTGCGGGCGTTTCGGGCAACAGCTTGTTGCGCGGGGCGCTGTCGGCGATGCTGGGCTTGCTTCTGGCCACCGTCGGGCTTGATCTGGTCTACGGCACCAACCGTTTCACTTTTGGCGATCCGAACCTGATGGGTGGTCTGAATTTCATTGCCGTGCTGATCGGTCTGTTCGCCATCCCCGAAGTATTGTCGATGGTCTGGGAACCGAAGCCGCATGTCGGCAAGACCCGCAGTCTGGGCAAAAATTCCGTGACCTTCGCCGAGTACAGACGATGCTTCAAATCCATCGTGCGAGGCAGCTTCATCGGCGTGTTCCTCGGCTCGATTCCGGGCATCGGGGCGGCCCCGGCGGCCTTCCTGTCCTATAGCGAGGCACGGCGCAAATCGCCGGTGAAGGAAAATTTCGGCAAGGGCGAGCTGGAAGGCGTGGCCGCCTCGGAGGCTGGCAACAACGGCGTTGCAGGGGCCACCCTGATCCCGCTGCTCGCGCTCGGCATACCGGGCGACGTGATTACAGCGATCATCATTGGTGCGTTCATGGTGCATGGCCTGCAACCCGGCCCGATGATGTTCATCCTGAACGTCGATATCATCTACGGGCTGTTCATCGGCCTGATCGTCAGCTCGGTCTTCCTGCTCATGATCGGCTCCGTCGCCATTCGTGGCTTCAAGTATGTGGCCGACATTCCGCGCGGCGTCCTGTTTCCCGGCGTTCTTGTCCTATGCATCTATGGCGTGTTCGCGGTGAACAATAACATCTTCGACGTCGGGGTGATGTTTGTGATGGGCTGGGTCGGTTTTGTAATGCTGCGCAACGACATTCCGGCGGCACCGTTCCTGATCGCATTCATCCTGGGCCCGCTTCTGGAAAACAATTTCCGTCAGGCGATGCTG
This sequence comes from Jannaschia sp. L-14R, assembly GCF_056857695.1. Classification (NCBI taxonomy): domain Bacteria; kingdom Pseudomonadati; phylum Pseudomonadota; class Alphaproteobacteria; order Rhodobacterales; family Roseobacteraceae; genus Jannaschia; species Jannaschia sp. L-14R. The sequence goes on along the minus strand of NZ_JBSXNP010000008.1, from coordinate 83,789 downwards.
ATGTCGGGCAATTCGCCAGACATCCTGTTCCGCGGTCCGATCACATGGTTCTTCTGGGCGCTGACCCTGCTGACCATGGTTGCCATCGTTCGTGCGGGCATCCGTGCCACGAAGGACCTCAAGAAGAAGAACATCTAAGCTGTGGTCACCCAATCCCGCTTATGTTTCTGACGGATGCGGGCTGCCAGGCATGGACCATATGCTTTGGAAATCCTGTCCCTGAGGGTCGGAGCTAGTCGCTGGAGTGGGTCAACTCCGGCACGTCTTTGGCCCCGGCCGATCCGCGCCCCGACAGGGACGGATTTTCCATGAAAAAACGGTGACAGCTGAACGGGTTTACCAGCGTCGACAGATCCGCACGCGTCCAGGCCCCTTCCGCCCCCAGAACCCAGCTTTGCGCCACATCCGCCAGATTCGCGGCCATGATCTGACTGACGATCTGCGCCTTGACCGTCGGGTTCACGCATTCGACCAGCGTCTCGACCCGGCGGTTCAGGTTACGGCCCATCCAGTCTGCGGAACTGATGTAAACCCTTGCTTTCTTGGCCGGAAGACCGTGCCCGTTGCCGAAACAGACGATGCGCGAATGTTCCAGAAAGCGCCCGACGACAGATTTCACACGGATATTTTCCGACAGACCGCGAACACCAGGACGGATACCGCAGATACCACGGATGACCAGATCGATGCGCACGCCCGCCTGCGACGCCGCATAAAGCGCGTCGATGATATCCGGCTCGATCACCGAATTCATCTTGGCCCAGATGACTGCCGGGCGTCCGGCACGCGCATGGTCGGCCTCGGCGGCGATCGAGGTCAGCAGATGATCTTTCATCTGGCTGGGCGAAATCGACAGGCTTTCCAGTCCATCCGGTGGCGCATAGCCCGAGATGTAGTTGAAGACCTTGGTCGCATCCCGTCCAAGTGCCGCAGAGCAGGTGAACAGCGACAGGTCGGTATAGATGCGCGCCGTCATCGGGTGATAATTTCCGGTGCCAAAGTGTGTATAGGTCACCAGCCTGTCGCCCTCACGGCGCACGACCGTGCTGATCTTGGCGTGTGTTTTCATCCGGGTGAACCCATAGACGACATGCGCGCCTGCCCGCTCCAGACGACGGGATTGCCGGATGTTCGCGGCCTCGTCGAAGCGGGCCTTCAACTCGACCAGCGCGGTGACGGTCTTTCCCTGCTCGGCCGCCTCGCACAGGGCGGCGACGATAGGGCTGTCGCGCGATGTGCGATACAGCGTCTGCTTGATGGCCAGGACATTCGGATCGTTGGCCGCCTGCGTCAGGAAGCGGACGACCATGTCAAAGGTCTCATAGGGGTGGTGCAGCAGCATGTCCTTCTGCCGGACCGCCGCGAACATGTCGCCATCGTGGTCCTGCACACGTTCGGGAACGCGCGGCGTGAAACTGGGCCACAGCAGGTCCTTGCGGTCGTCGACAACTAACTCCTTGAGCGCGGCAAGGCCGATCAGCCCGTCGACGTCGATTACTTCGTTTTCGTCAATGCCGATTTCCTCGACGATCTCGCGGCGCAGGTCGGCGGGCGCGTTGGCCGTCATCTTCAGGCGGATCACATCGCCACGGCGACGCCGCTTGAGCGCGGTCTCGAATTCCCGCACCAGATCTTCGGCCTCCTCCTCGACCTCCAGATCGCTGTCGCGCAGCACACGAAATGCGCAATGACCCTTGAGGGAATAGCCCGGAAATATCTGTTCGATCTGCAACAGCAGCAGCTCTTCCAAAGGCAGGAACCGGATTGCATGGGGGGCGTCCGCGGCACCGGCCCCCTCCAGACGCAAGAAACGATCGATCTGTGTCGGGATCGGCAACAGCGCGCGCAGCGTCCGTCCGTCGGAGGTACGCTGCAATTCGACCGCAAGTGCGAAACCTTCGTTTGGCAGAAACGGAAACGGGTGCGCCGGGTCGATGGCCAGCGGCGAGACGATGGGAAATACGCTGTTCAGAAACAGCTTCGCCATGTCACGACGTTCCGCCCCGGTCAGGTCGGCTGCGGCCAGAAGGGAAAGACCTTCCCCTTCCATCTCGGTGCGGATGGCTTTCCAGACGAACTGCTGATGCGCCAGCAGGCGGCCTGCATCCTCGTCGATCATCACCAGTTGCTCGGCAGGTGTGCGTCCATCGGCGGCGGGTGTGCGGTTTCCGGCGCGCGCCAACTCGCGCAGACCGGCGACACGGACGGTATAGAACTCATCGAGGTTCGCCGCCGAAATCGACAGGAACCGCAGGCGTTCCAGCAGAGGAACACGCGGGTTCTCGGCCTCCTCCAGCACACGCCAGTTGAACGCCAGCCAACTGCGTTCGCGGTTGAAAAACCGTTTCGGAGTGGTCCGGCGTGCCTCGTCCAGATCGATGGGATCGGGAATCGGTGCATTCAGGAAGTCGGCTGGGGGAATCGCTGTCATGGCGGGCGTCTGGTTTCGCTTTGTACCGGAAAGTCGACAGGCTAGGCGGGCCTGGGTCGGGTGTCCAGCAGCCCCCGCCTCAGCCGTCCAGCAGATCGCGGGCCAGCGCCTGGTTCAGAGGCACGCCGCGTTCCAGCGATTGCGCGTCCAGACGGTCGACCAAGGCGCGTGCTGCGGCAAAGCTGCGCTCCATCCGGGGCAGCAGAAAGCCGATCAGCGCGGGTTTAACCTGCAACTGCCGGTCCGCGAACAGCTTGAGCAACACCACCGACAACAAGGTATCGTCCGGGTCGTCAATGGGCGCGGGCGTCAGCGACGACAAGCGGCTTTTCAGATCTGGCAGCTTCACCGGCCAATCCGATGGCGGCGTCCGCCCTGTCAGCAACAGGCCATGGCCGGTCTGCGCGCAGGCGTTCCACAGATGGAACAACGCCTCCTCGTCGACGCCCCGGTCTGCATCCTCGATCACCAGCGGTCCTTTCGCCAGATCAGGAGCCTGTGCAGCCCGAAGTCCGGTGGCAGGCAGGGTTGTCGCGCCGGTGTCGCCGGCCCAGATCTGCGCCAGATGCGACTTGCCGCACCCTTCGGGCCCGATCAACGCTAGCCTGCGGTCCGGCCAGTCCGGCCAGCTGTCCAGCAGCGCCAGCGCCGTCGCATTCGATGTCGAGATCATGAAATCATCCCGCCCCCGCGCGTCCAACCGTGGCAGCGAGATACTCAGCTGGGTCATTGTTCGCCCGTTGACGTCCGGTCTGCGTCACGGGGCACGGAGAGTTGCGGCTCGGGGTCCGGAGGATTGCCCTGATAGAGCAGGCTGGACTTGTATTCGGCGATCCCGTGGCGCGCCACGACGCCCAGCGCCGCGGCGACCGGCACCGCGATCAGCATGCCCACGAACCCATAGATCGAGCCAAAGGCCGCAAGGGCGAACAGCAGCCATACGGGATGCAGCCCGACCGAACTGCCGACCAGCTTCGGCGTCAGGATATTGCCTTCCAGAAACTGGCCGGAGACGAAGATCGCCGCCACCAGCCCGATCGACGCCCAATCGCCCCAGAACTGGAACAGCGCCAGACCGATGGCAAGGCCGCCGCCGATCAGTGCACCGACATAGGGAATGAACGTGATCAGCCCGGCAATCGCGCCCACCACCAGCCCGAATTGCAGCCCGACCAGCATCAGGCCGACTGAATAATACGTGCCCAGAATCAGGCAGACAGTCAGCTGACCACGTACGAAACTGGCCAGCGTTGCGTCGATTTCGCTGGCGATGCGGCGGATGCGGCCAACGTGTTCACGGGGCAGCATCTCGTCAATGCGCGCGACCATGTTGTCCCAGTCCAGCAGCAAATAGAATGCGACGACGGGAACGACGACGATGAAAACCACCGCATTCACGACACCGAAGATATAGCCCAACACCTGCTGCGCCAGCTCTCCGCCGCGGGACCGTATCGCCTCTCCCATGTCAACCAGCGCCGTTTGAATGATGCCGCCTTCGGCAACCATGTCGGGAAACCGCGCGGTCAGCCAGGCCCGAAGGGCGGCGAAGTAATCCGGGGCGACACGCACCAGAGCATTGGTCTGTTGCACCAGCATCGGGATCAGGAAGGCGACGGCGATCACCAGCACGGTCAGGCCGATCAAAGTGATCACGGTCGTCGCAACGACGCGCGGCAGGCCCAGCTTCTCCAGCCTGTCCGCCAGCGGATCGAGGATATAGGCAATCGCCGCCCCCACCAGAAACGGCAACAGAACCGGCCCCAGATACCACATCAGGACAAGCAGGACGGCCAGCGCCACGCCCCAATAGGTTATCTGTTGCCGAATGGGCAGCGCCATGGTCGTCCCTCGCGTTTGCCCGTCCTAGATGCCCGTCCCGCCCCGCCGGTTCAAGCCGCGCAGGCTCAGGGGCGCGCCCTAATTCAATCGGTTCTTGACCAACGGACCGACCGCCCCAAAGTCGATCTGACCGGGATATTTTGCCTTCAGCACGCCCATGACCTTGCCCATGTCGCGCACCGATGTGGCACCCGTCTCGGAAATGGCTGCGGCAACGGCGGCCTCGACTTCGGCATCCGACAGGCGCTTGGGCAGGAATTCCTCGATGATGCCGATTTCCTCAAGCTCGGCTTCCGCCAGCTCCAGTCGTCCACCCTCTTCATACGCGCGGGCCGATTCCTGACGCTGTTTGACCATCTTGGCCATGATCGCCGTCGCCTCGGCATCGCCGACGGTGCGACCCTCGGCGCGCAGGGCGATGTCCTGATCCTTGATCGCGGCGTTGATCAGCCGCAGCGTCCCGACCCGTCTCGCATCCTTGTCACGCATCGCCTCTTTCAGGCGCATGCCCAGTCGTTCCCGCAATTCCATCCGAACACCCTGTGCCGTTGCCTGAGGCGCGGACAGATAAACCAAGCCGGGCGTCCCGGCAAACCTTTCCGGGATCGTAAATCCTTTTCCGAAACGTCACCCGCCAGAGGTTGACCGCCCGCCGCACGCTCCCTAGAACCCGGCGAGTTTGCCCGATGCCTGCCTCATCCCTGCCAATCCGGAGTATTCCATGCCCCAGACCCCGACCGCCTGTCTCGCCCTTGCCGACGGCACGATCTTCAAGGGTCGCGGATTCGGCGCGACTGGCGTTGCCGTGGCCGAGTTGTGTTTCAACACCGCCATGACCGGCTATCAGGAGATCATGACCGACCCCAGCTATGCCGGACAGGTCGTGACCTTCACTTTCCCGCATATCGGCAACACCGGCACCACACCCGACGACGACGAAACGGCACAGCCCGCAGCGGCCGGAATGATCGTCAAATGGGACCCGACCGACCCGTCGAACTGGCGCGCGACCAACGATCTCGAAAGCTGGCTGACCTCTGCCGGGCGCATCGGAATGGGCGGCGTCGACACCCGCCGCCTGACTCGTGCGATCCGGCAGCAGGGCGCGCCGCATGTCGCGCTGGCGCATGATCCGGAAGGTAATTTCGATATCGAGGATCTGGTGGCGCGGGCGCGCGGCTTTGCAGGTCTGGAGGGTATGGATCTGGCGGGCGAAGTCACCTGCGCCCAGTCCTATCGCTGGGATCAGACGAAATGGGCCTGGCCCGACGGTTTCGGCACATTGGATGCGCCGCGTCACAAGGTCGTGGCGATCGACTTCGGGGCCAAACGCAACATCCTGCGGTCTCTGGCATCTGTCGGCTGCGACGTCACGGTCCTGCCCGCGACCGCCACGGCCGAGGAGGTCAAGGCCCTCTCGCCCGACGGCGTGTTCCTGTCGAACGGTCCGGGCGATCCCGCCGCGACCGGTGAATATGCCGTACCGATGATCCGCGAAATGGTCGCATCGGGAATACCAGTATTCGGAATTTGCCTGGGCCATCAGATGCTTGCAATGGCCTTGGGGGCCAGAACGGTCAAGATGAACCACGGCCACCACGGCGCGAACCACCCGGTTCAGCGGCGCGTCGACGGCAAGGTCGAGATCACATCCATGAACCACGGCTTCACCGTCGATTCGCAAAGCCTGCCGGATGGCGTCGAGGAGACCCATGTCTCGCTGTTCGATGGGTCGAATTGCGGCATCCGCCTGTCGGGCAAGCCGGTCTTCTCGGTGCAATATCATCCCGAAGCCAGCCCCGGCCCGCATGACAGTGCCTATCTGTTCGATGATTTCGCCGCCGCGATGGATGCACGGCCTGTCTGAAGATCAGGACGTTCGTTTGTTAACAAACATTTAAGACTTGGCTGCGAAGGATACCCCGGATCGAGTTCCGGGTATTCCATGGCCACGTCCACTGCATCTGCCGCTCTACGTACATCCGTCGATCCAGGCGATCCGGCTGCTCCCCCGCTGCGGTCTTTCGCCTCGGTCAGACCGGCGGCAGGCCTTGCCTGTAGGCCAGGCTTCCGGCGACAGGCTTATGTGCGGCGACCCAAATTGGGTGAGATCCTGCTCGAAATGGGGGCGATCAACGGCTCCGATCTGGCTCACGCGCTGATTCTTCAACGCAGGTTATCTGCACGGCTGGGCGATGTCCTGCTGCGGCGCGGTCTGGTTGACGATGAGGTTTTGGCCGATGCGCTCGGTCGCCAGCGTGGCCTCGGGCGTGCCGGACCCGCGCCACAAGACTGTCCAGCCATCGACGCGCTGGCCCGGTCACTTCCGTTACAGGTCGCATTAACATTTCGGGCGCTTCCCTGGGACCGTGTCGGCGGACGGACCCTGATCGCGACCTCTCGGCCCGAAGCGCTCGACGATCTGCGCGCGGCTCTGCCCGAAAGCTTCGGGTCCTGCCTTTTCGCGGTTGTTACCGATGGCGCGCTGGACGCACGCATGCATCAGGTTCACGGTGCATCGTTGGCCCGGTCCGCCGAATGTCGCGTTCCTGAAGGGCTGAGTTGTCGCCTGTGGGGCTCCCGGCCGGGGGCTGCGATACTGGCGATTTTCCTGTTGTCGGTGTTGTTGGCCACGCTGGTCTGGCCGACTGGTGCCCTCCGCATCGCGACTGCGCTCGCCTTGATGGTCATGTCCGCCAATCTCGGCCTCCGGGTCGCCGCTGCGCTGGCCATGCGGCGAAAACCCATGGGTTTCAACTCCATCAGACCGGCCGAGCAATCGGCGCGCAAGCTGCCCTGCATCACCATCCTCGTCCCTCTTCACCAGGAGCCGGATATCGCAGCGCCCTTGACCAAACGTCTGGCCCGCCTCGACTACCCAAGAGAACTTCTGGACATCTGCCTCGTGGTCGAGGCTGACGACGCGCAGACGCGCGCCGCGCTCAACCGGGCCGACCTGCCGGTCTGGATGCGGGTCATTCCGGTGCCGGATGGTCATCCGCGCACCAAACCGCGGGCCATGAACTACGCCCTGACTTTCGCCCGCGGGACCATCGTCGGCATCTACGACGCCGAGGATGCCCCGGCGGCAGACCAGCTGCTGACCGTCGCCGCACGTTTCAGGGCTGCGCCCGCCCGCGTCGCCTGCCTGCAGGGATTGCTGGATTATTACAATCCGACGCGAAACTGGATGTCCCGCTGCTTCACCATCGAATATGCCAACTGGTTCCGGCTGATCCTGCCGGGCATCGCCCGCCTTGGTCTGGTTGTACCGCTGGGGGGAACGACGCTGTTTTTCCGGCGCTCCGCTCTGGAACGGGTCGGCGCATGGGATGCGCATAACGTCACCGAAGATGCAGACCTCGGGGTCCGGCTGGCGCGCATGGGATATCGCACGGAAATCATCCAGACGACCACACTGGAGGAGGCGAACGCCTCGCCGTTCGCCTGGATCAAGCAGAGGTCGCGCTGGATGAAGGGCTATATTCTGACCTGGGCGGTGCATTCGCGGCGTCCGGCCCGGCTTTGGAAAGACATCGGGCCGCGCCGCTTTTTCGGATTTCATCTGTTGTTTCTCGGATCGATCCTGAACGCGGTCCTGCTGCCCGTCCTCTGGTCGACGATCATCATGCTGTTCGGCATCCCGCATCCGATCAGCGACTGGCTGCCGGGAAACGGCGCGATTGCGCTTGGCACGATCATGGCGTCCGCAACCGTCCTGTCGATCACCCTGTCCTGGATCGCCTGCTCCACGCTTCACCACCGTCGCCTGCGCCGCTGGATTCCAACAATGGAGCTATACTTTCCCTTAGCAAGTATCGCCATTCTCAAGGCTCTTACCGAAATCGTCCTGCGACCCTTTCACTGGGACAAGACCGCGCATGGCGGGTTCGGAGGTGTAGATCAGGGCGATATCGGAACATTGGAAGACAGCCTGGCCTTGACCGACGCAGGGCACCTCACACGGAACAGCGGTCGAGTGACGCGGATTGCCTGACGTCCGGCGAACGTCCCCGGATCGGGCTGACGACATACAGGTTTGCAAGCGGCCCGGCCCCTTCGGATCACATGCGCCGCGCTTCTTCCTGAAGGCGCGTCTCGAACGCACGGCTGAGATGGTCGCGTACCGCATCGGCCGCCGCATCGCCGTCGCGGGCTTTGATGGCGTCGACGATCGCCAGATGTTCCGTAAGGGCCGCCGCGCCGCGCCCCTCCACCGCCAGCGAAGTCGTTGCCATCAGCGCCATTGAGCGGTGCACCGACCCCAGTTGCTGAACCAGATAGCGATTATGTGACGCCAGATGGATCTGCCCATGAAACCGCCGGTTCGCCCGCGCCAAAGCCCGTGCATCGCCCAGCAAAGCCGCATCCTCGTCCACCATCCGCTGCAGCACGCGAATTTCCTCACGGGCGGCATGTTGTGCTGCCAATCGGGCGGCCAATGCCTCCAGTTCGGTCCGCACGGCATATAACTCCGCCATCTGATCATGGTTCAGCGTCGCCACCATCAGGGATCGACCATCCCGGACCAGAACCGATTGCGTTTCCAGACGCTGCAATGCTTCGCGGACCGGCGTCCGGGAGACGCCAAACCGATCTGCCAACTCGCTTTCCACCAGACGGTCGCCGGGCTGGAAATCACCCCGGTCGATGGCGTCCAGGATCAGCGCATGCGCATCCTTCTGAGCGATCTGCCCCATGGTCGGCTCCCCTGTTGCGCCACAGGCTAGACTCGCCATCGGCCACAGACAACCAAGCCGACAGGCAGAACGGACAATGGACAGCGGCACGACGTCATCTCGACCTTGACCCCGGTCCGCCCCCCGGTCACACCCGCTGCATGTCGCTCGCCTCCGCTTTCGATCACGTGACCACCTGGGTCTTCGACCTTGACGAAACGCTCTATCCGCCGACCTTCCCCCTGTTTCCGCAGATTGAGGCGCGGATGGCGCAATGGATCGTGACCGAACTGGGCGTCGACCTTGCCCAGGCCGACGCGTTGCGGCGACGCTGGTGGCACGATCACGGCACCACGCTGGCCGGACTGATGCGGGAGCATGGTGCCGATCCCGCCCCGTTTCTGGCCCATGTGCATGACATCGACTTTTCCGTGCTGCGCCCCGACCCGGACCTGCGTGCCGCGCTCGCCGCCCTGCCCGGCAGACGCGTGATCTATACCAACGGCACCGCGCCCTATGCCGAAAAGGTGCTGGCCGCCCGTGGCTTGTCGGGAATGTGGGATGCGGTGCATGGCATCGAACACGCGGACCACCATCCGAAACCCGACCGCGCGGCCTTCGAAACGGTCTTCGCGCGGGACAGGCTGGACCCGATGCGCAGCGCCATGTTCGAGGACAGCGCCCGCAACCTGTCCGTTCCGCACGAACTGGGCCTGGTCACGGTGCACGTCGGACCAGAGCGGGCTCCGGGCGCGCATATCCATCATCACGCGCCCGACCTGACGGCCTTTCTGCGCGCTATCGTGGCCACTGGAACGTGATGCCCCCGCGCTCTAGATGTTGCCCATGACGCTTTTCGACACCGATATCGTAATCGCGGGCGCGGGCCCCGCGGGCCTGGCGGCGGCCTGCGTACTGGGCACCGAAGGGCACCGGGTCACCTTGATCGACCCCGCCCCACCGGTCACCGGCGAAGCGGACGCCGGTGCCGACCTGCGAACGACGGCGCTGTTGCAACCGGCCCGCGATCTGCTCGCGACTGCGGGTGCCTGGGATGGGCTGACCGCCTCGGCGACACCGCTCTGGACCATGCGGATCGTCGATGCGGCGGGCGCGGCCCCCGTGAGCCGCGACTTCGAGGCCCGCGACCTGTCCGACAGGCCATTCGGCTGGAACGTCCCCAACTGGGCCCTGCGCGATGCCCTTCTCTCGCGGGTCATGGCACTGGACACCGTCGAAACCCGGTTCGGCAGGTCGGTGACCGGGCTGTTGCAGCGCACGTCCGGCGCGCGCGTCACGCTGTCCGACGGAAGCCGGTTGACGGCGCGGTTGGTGCTGGCCTGCGATGGCAAGAACAGTCCGTTGCGCCGCATGGCCGGGATCGGGGTGCGCCGCGTCGATTACGGCCAGACCGCCCTCGTCTTCGTCGTCGGGCACGACCGGTCGCACGGCGACGTGTCGATCGAAGTGCATCGCACCGGCGGGCCATTCACTCTGGTGCCGCTTCCGGATCGGGACGGGATGCACCGCTCATCCGTTGTCTGGATGGACGACGCGGCACAGCAGGCAAATCGGATGGCAATGGACGATGACGCCTTCACGGCACAGGTGCAGGACCGGTCCGCAGATGTCATGGGGCCGCTGCGTGTGCTGTCCGACCGCGCCGCCTGGCCGATCACCTCCGCTTTGGCCGAACGTTGGACCGCGCGCCGGTTCGCCCTGGCTGCCGAGGCCGCGCATGCGATGCCTCCGATCGGGGCGCAGGGTCTGAACACATCTCTCAAGGATGTGGCCGCCCTGCGCGATCTTGGTGGCACATCCGAAATCGGGTCGGATGGAATGCTGGATGCTTACGCCCGGTCGCGGCGGGCGGATGTCGCGTTCCGCATGGCCGGGATCGACCTGCTCAACCGCAGCTCCATCGCAGGGCTGGCCCCTGTTCAGGCCCTGCGCGGCAAGGGACTTGCCCTGTTGCACGACCTGGCCCCGCTACGGCGCGCAACGATGCGTATGGGGCTGGGGTCAGGCACGGACTGAAAGCACATCTCAATCCGGAAAGACCTGGTCCACGACCCGTTTCAGCCGCCCGACTGTCGCGTCCACATCCATCAGCTTGTCCAAACCGAACAGACCGATGCGGAACGTCGAGAAATCCGCCGGTTCATCGCATTGCAGCGGCACGCCCGCCGCAATCTGCATGCCGTGGGCGGCGAAGGCCTTGCCGGTTTTGATTTCCTCGGACGGAGCATAGCTGACAATCACGCCCGGCGCACCGAAGCCTTCGGCGGCAACAGACGGCACACCCTTGGCGGCTAACATTTCGCGGACCTTTGTGCCCAACTCCCACTGCGCCGACTTCAGCCGGGCAAAGCCATACGCGCGCGTCTCGAACAGCGTGTCGCGAAACACGCGCAGGGCGTCGGTGGGCATCGTGGCGTGATAGGCGTGGCCGCCCGCCAGATAGGCCTCCATGATCTGCGTCCATTTCTTCAGGTCGATGGCGAAACTGTCGGAGGTGGTCGCCATGACGCGGGCGTATGCGGCGTCGGACATCAGAACCAGCCCGGCGCAGGGCGATGCGCTCCACCCCTTCTGCGGCGCGGACAGCAGCACGTCGACGCCGGTTTCCGCCATGTCGACCCAGATACATCCTGACGCGATGCAGTCCAGAACCATCAGCGCACCCACCTCATGCGCCGCGTCCGACAGCGCCTTGACGTAATCGTCGGGCAGGATCACGCCCGCGCTGGTTTCAACGTGCGGTGCGAAAACGATATCAGGGCGGGTTTCGCGGATGCGGGCCGTGACCTCCTCGATCGGGGCAGGCGCGAAGGGGCTGCGGCTGTCATTGCCGGACTGGCGCGCTTTCAGAACCTCGGTCCCCTCGCTGAAGGCTCCGGTCTCGATGATCTGCGACCAGCGATAGCTGAACCATCCGTTGCGAACGATGAGGGCCTTGGCCCCCTGCCCGAACTGCCGGGCGACCGCTTCCATCCCGAAGGTGCCGCCACCGGGGATGATAGCCAGGTGTTCGGCATTGTAGACCTCGGTCAGACCGGCATGCAGATCGCGCATGACCTGCTGAAAGCCGGCTGACATGGAATTCAGCGAGCGGTCGGTGAACACCACGGAAAATTCGTCCAGACCCTGTGGGTCGACCGTGTCTAGAAGGGCCATGCGTCGTCTCCGCCAATGATTTCGCAAGAGTGTTTCATGTCGGGCGCGGACCTTCAATGCGCCTGTCGACACCCCGTCAAAGCGGCCCCGGCAGGCGTTCCTCGGACAGCAGGACATTCGCCTCCACTTCGCCGACACCGGGCAGGGCCATCACCCGCCTGCGCAGGACACGCTCGAAATCGGCCAGATCGCGGGCGGTGATCCGCAGACGATAATCATAGCGGCCCAAGACATGTTCGACGCGCCGCACTTCGGGAATGGCAGCAACCGCCCGTTCGAAATCTTCCAGCGAGACGCGACCCTTGGTGGCCAGCTTGATCCCAAGGAAGACCGTCACCCCGAAGCCCAGCTTTTCCATATCGAACGACAACTCCCGCCCCCGCAGGATGCCCGCATCGCGCAGCCGCCGCAGCCGCCGCCACGCCGCCGGTTGCGACAGGCCCACGGCCCGGCCCACGGCCCCGGCAGACAGTGTGGCATTGGTCTGCACCACGCGCAGGATCGCGCGGTCGGTAGCGTCGATAAGGTCTGTCATATCGGCAGGCTCTGGTCGGTCTTGACGTTCGCGACATGCATCAGGGCCTCGATTTCGGCGATATGCGGCAAGGTCAGAATCCGGTCGCGATACAGCGTCTGCCAATGTCCCATATCGCGCGCGATCACCGTCAGGCGCAGGTCGACACGGCCCAGAAATGTCTGCATCTGCGTCACCTCCGGCACTTTGCGGGCGGCATCCATGAAACGGTCGAAGGCCCCCGGCACGGTCTTGTCGAGCTGGATCCGAAGGCTGACTTCGACCGCATATCCCAGCGCACCCCAGTCGATCACACCATGCACACCGCGCAGCACGCCCGTTTCCCGCAATCGGTCGATGCGGCGGGACACGCGGGCCGCGGGCAACCCGAGGATGGCGGCAAGATCGGTCGCCGTCAGATCGGGATCGGCCTGCCATTGGCGCAAAAGATGGCGGTCAATATCGTCTAACATGAAAAACACGATATTTGATTGATTGACGAATGACTATCGCAAAAATTTGCCAAAATTTCCAAGGAACCCTTCTCGGCTTCCCCCATCCACGCCGCTATCCCTCCCGCCAGATACACCCCACGGAGGACTCCCGATGCGCGTTTACTATGACCGCGACTGCGACGTTAACCTGATCAAGGACATGAAGGTCGCCATCCTCGGCTATGGCAGCCAGGGCCACGCCCATGCGCTCAATCTGCGCGATTCTGGCGCGAAGAACGTCGTCGTCGCCCTGCGCGAAGGCTCCCCCTCACGCGCCAAGGCCGAAGGCGAAGGCCTGAAGGTCATGGGCATTGAAGAGGCCGCCGCCTGGTGCGACCTGATCATGTTCACCATGCCCGACGAATTGCAGGCCCAGACCTACAAGAACCACGTCCATGACAACCTCAAGGACGGCGCGGCCATCGCCTTCGCCCACGGCCTGAACGTCCACTTCGGCCTGATCGAGCCCAAGCCCGGCGTCGACGTCATCATGATGGCGCCCAAGGGCCCCGGCCACACCGTGCGGGGCGAATACGTCAAGGGCGGCGGCGTGCCCTGCCTTGTCGCCGTCGACAACGATGCCTCCGGTCGCGCGCTGGAAATCGGCCTGTCGTATTGCTCGGCCATCGGGGGCGGACGCTCCGGCATCATCGAGACCAACTTCCGCGAGGAATGCGAAACTGACCTGTTCGGCGAGCAGGCCGTGCTGTGCGGTGGTCTGGTCGAGCTGATCCGCATGGGCTTCGAGACGCTGGTAGAGGCCGGTTATGCCCCGGAGATGGCCTATTTCGAATGCCTGCACGAAGTGAAGCTGATCGTCGATCTGATTTACGAAGGCGGCATCGCTAACATGAACTACTCGATCTCGAACACGGCCGAGTATGGCGAATACGTCAGCGGCCCGCGCATCCTGCCCTACGACGAGACCAAGAAGCGCATGAAAGAGGTTCTGACCGACATCCAGACCGGCAAGTTCGTCCGCGACTTCATGGCCGAAAACATGGTCGGACAACCTTCGTTCAAGGCCACACGCCGCCTGAACGACGAGCATCAGATCGAAGAGACGGGCGAAAAGCTGCGCGGCATGATGCCGTGGATTTCAGCCGGCAAGATGGTCGACAAAGCGCGCAACTGATATCTGTAAGTCATGACTGACGAAAGGCCGCCTCAGGGTGGCCTTTCTCTTTACTGGCGGGGCCTGATCTGTATGGACCCGCGTCTGCCAGTATCCCCGGCTGCTCGCATCGTGTGTATGCTCAAGCTCCGGCGAAATGAGGTTCCCTGGCGCTAATGATCGCAACTGAAGCATGGCGATCATGCGCGGCCGAGCCGCATACCCTGTCCAACCGCCTGCCCAAAGGCTAGGTCCGCGATCATGGCAAGCACGACCGACACCCCCGTTTCGCAACCGACCCTCGGCAACTATGCTTCGGTCATCGCCCTCGGGCTGATTTGGGGTGGCACGTTCATGGTCGTGTCCATCGCCCTGCGCGGCTACGGTCCGGTCACGGTTGCCACGGCGCGCACGACTCTGGGGGCTGTGGCGCTGCTGTCGCTGGTGGTGATGATGGGCCGACCGATGCCGCGATGGTCGGGCCTGCTGGCCGGATACATCGTGATGCTGGGCCTGCTGACCACGGCGATTCCCTTTCTTCTGCTGTCGTGGGGTCAGCAATACGTCGCCTCGGCCTTCGCGGGCCTGTCGATGGCGGTTCTGCCGCTGTTCGTATTGCCGCTGGCGCATTGGCTGGTGCCCGGCGACCGGCTGACGTGGCGCAAGGGCAGTGGTTTTGCACTGGGTCTGACGGGCGCTCTGGTCCTGCTCGGGCCGGGCATAACGGCGGCGGGTGGCGGCGATCTGGTGGCATTGGGTCGGCTGGCCTGCATCGCCGCGACGGTTTGTTACGCCGTCGGCTCGATCCTGACGCGCCGCTGCCCACCCATCGACGGAATGTGGCTGTCGGCGCTGACGCTGGGGGTCGGGGCCGTTGTCCTGGTGCCCACGATGTTTGTGGTCGAGGGCGCGCCGGGCGCGGCGGACCCCGGCATCATGGCGGCGATCGTCTTTCTGGGACTGGTGCCCACGGCCTTCGCCGTCCTGCTCCGGGTACAGGTCATCCGCTCGGCCGGGCCGTCGTTCATGACGCTGGTGAACTATCAGGTGCCGGTCTGGTCGATGCTGTTCGGCGCGCTGATCCTGTCCGAAGATCTGCCCGGCCGGTTCTATCTGGCGCTGGCGCTGATCGCCAGCGGTCTCGCCGTGTCGCAATCGGGTGGGCGCAAACGCCTCTGACGCCGCGCCATCGCACGCGCCTCGCTTGACAGCGCAGTCCCGGCGGCGGACACCGCTTGAATGCTGGACGTGCGCCCCGTCGGATACGTGATCGGCCTTTTGCTGATGGCCCTCGGCGCGTCGATGGCGCTGCCGCTTATCGCCGATATCATCGAAGGGAACGGCCATTGGCCGGTCTTCGTCGAATCCGGCCTGATCACCATTCTTGTCGGCATGTGCATCTCGCTGGCGACGGCAAACGCGGTGCGCGACCGGCTGTCGCTGCAACAGACGTTCCTGCTGACCACCGCGGTCTGGCTGATGCTGCCGGTCTTCGCGGCCCTGCCGCTGATGATCGGAGCCTCCGATCTCAGTTATACGGATGCTTTCTTCGAGGCGATGTCCGGCCTGACCACCACCGGCTCGACCGTCATCACGGGTCTGGATGATCTGCCGGCGGGCATCCTGCTCTGGCGCGGGCTGCTGCAATGGTTCGGCGGCATCGGCGTCATCGTCGTTGCCATGGTATTCCTGCCGGAACTGCGCGTCGGCGGCATGCAGATTTTCCGGTCCGAGGCCTTCGATACGATGGGCAAGGTTCTGCCCCGTGCGGCACAGATCAGTTCCACCATATCCTCGATCTACCTGGGGATCACGGTGCTCTGTGCGCTGGCCTATGGCGCGGCGGGCATGGGCATGTTCGATGCGATCGTCCATGCGATGACCACTGTGTCTACCGGCGGGTTCGCCAACTACGATGCCAGTTTCGCAACGTTTCAGGGTCCGACGGAATACATCGCCACGGTCTTCATGCTGGCCTCGGCCCTGCCCTTCGTCCTGTATGTGCAACTGGTGAACGGGTCGGGTCGGCCGATCCTGTCGAACAGTCAGGTGCGGGCCTTCCTGGGTACGGCAGCGACACTGGTGATGACGGTGGCAGGTGCGCTGATCCTGTTCGACGACTTTTCAATCGAACAGGCCATACGCGAAGCCTTGTTCAACATCGCCTCGATCCTGACCGGGACGGGCTATGCCAGTGTGGACTATATGCAGTGGGGCGGATTCATCATCGCCATCTTCTTCTTCAGCGGATTGATCGGCGGCTGTGCCGGATCGACGACCTGTTCGGTCAAGATATTCCGCTACCAGATCCTGTTCGCGGCGGTGAAGGCACAGATCCGCCGTGTGCATTCACCCCACGGCATATTCCGGGCGCGCTATGACGGTGTGGCGGTGTCGGAAGACGTGCTGTCTTCGGTCATGGCGTTCTTCGTGCTCTTCGTCGTGACGCTGGGCGTTTTTTCGGTGGCACTGGCGATGACCGGGCTGGACCTTGTGACCAGCGTTTCGGGCGCGGCCACGGCGGTTGCCAACATCGGGCCGGGTCTGGGCGACATTATCGGCCCTGCGGGCACCTTCGCGTCGCTGAGCGACACGGCGAAATGGTTGCTGGCAGCCGCGATGCTGATCGGGCGGCTGGAGCTGATGGTGGTCTATGTATTGTTCACGCGGCGCTTCTGGACGGCCTAGCGTCAGGATTCATAACCGAACATGCTCCGCCGGGGTCTCTTGCGGGCAGATCTCGGTCCGCGCTGCTGATCAGCGCCTTTCGATCGCGTCTGCACCCTGCGTTGACGGGCCTGATCATGCCGCTTAGACGCGGTTTCGACCGGATCGGAGACGCCAGATGACCGTGCATGACGCCCCCCGCAGCTTTCAGGAGATCATCCTGCGGCTTCAGACCTACTGGGCGACCAAGGGCTGCGCCATGTTGCAACCCTATGACATGGAGGTCGGCGCGGGCACGTTCCACCCGGCCACGACACTGCGCGCGCTTGGGCCAAGGCCCTGGGCCGCGGCCTATGTGCAGCCATCGCGCCGCCCGACCGACGGGCGTTACGGCGAGAATCCGAACAGATTGCAGCATTATTATCAGTATCAGGTTCTGATCAAACCCAGCCCGCCAGACCTGCAGGAACTGTATCTGGGTTCGCTGCAGGCCATCGGCATCGACGCCGGTCTGCACGATATCCGTTTCGTCGAAGACGACTGGGAAAGCCCGACACTGGGCGCCTGGGGGCTGGGCTGGGAGGTCTGGTGCGACGGTATGGAAGTCAGCCAGTTCACCTATTTCCAGCAGGTCGGCGGCCACGACTGCCATCCAGTGTCGGGCGAACTGACCTACGGACTGGAACGTCTGGCGATGTATGTGCTTGGCATCGATCACGTCATGGACATGCCGTTCAACGACCCCTCCGCCGCGATTGCGCTGACATATGGCGACATCTTCAAACAGACCGAGGAAGAATACGCCCGCTGGAATTTCGACACAGCCGACACCGCCGTCCTGCTGCGCCACTTCGATGAGGCCGAGGCGCATTGCGCCGAAATCCTGTCGCAACCGGCCGACGACCCCAAGACCGGCAAACGCATCATCATGGTTCACCCGGCCTATGACCAGTGCATCAAGGCCAGCCATATCTTCAACCTGCTGGATGCGCGCGGCGTCATCTCGGTCACCGAACGCCAGGCCTATATCGGGCGCGTCCGGGCGCTGGCCAAGGCCTGCGCGGATGCCTTCCTTCTGACCCGCGCGGGCGGCTGGACCGAGGACGCGGCATGAGCTTGGCACGCAATCTGCGCGTCGCCTTCTATTCTGCGCTAAGCAAGCTTCCGGGTGCCAGGGGACGGCGCTATGCCCGCAAGCGGCAGGCGGCGCGAAAGCCGGTTGTCCAGGCTGCGTTCGACGCCGCAGTGAAAGCGGCGTAAGGGCAGGTCTGCATCGATCTGGGCGCAAATATCAGCACATATTCCGTCGCCACGGCGCGCCACGCCGCCGCAGGTGACCGCGACGACACCGTGCCCCTCTATCGCCGGGTCGATTTCGATGCCGACCCGGCGCGCCTCGATACCGACATCGGTGTCCTCAAGATCGACATAGAAGGCTCCGAAGTGGCCCTGCTGGAGCGCCTGCTGAACGACCCCGTCTGCGACCGGATCGACCATATCTTTGTCGAGACCCAT
This sequence comes from Jannaschia sp. L-14R, assembly GCF_056857695.1. Lineage (NCBI taxonomy): Bacteria > Pseudomonadati > Pseudomonadota > Alphaproteobacteria > Rhodobacterales > Roseobacteraceae > Jannaschia > Jannaschia sp. L-14R. The sequence continues at coordinate 65,356 of NZ_JBSXNP010000008.1, read as the reverse complement.
GAGCGCAGTTTGCCCGAACTCGCCGCCCGGACGGATGCGCTCCGGCAAGCCGCCAGATTCCGCACACACCCCAGGATCGAGATGGACTGGCACTGACCGCACCCTGCCTCGCGCTTGCCCCGGCCCAAGGCTCGTTGTAACCCGCCCGGACCGCCGCAACCCCGGAAGGGACCAACATGGGCAAGTTCGCCGTCATCGCCATCCTCGTCACCTCGCTGCTTGTCGGCGGCGGTATCTGGTATGCCCAGACGCGCGGCTATTATGCCCCCGCCGACGGCCCCGTGACCCTGACGCTGGCGTCACCGGACGGCGCACTGACGACCCTGCCGGCCCAGAACGTGGAGGCGATCATCTCCAACGCCTCCCCCTTGGGGTTTCGCGCTTGTTTCCAGCACCTTCTGGACGTCTCCACCCTGGGCGCGGAAATTCCGGTAATCCTTCGGACCGACCCCGGCCCAACCATCGCACCCGACTGGTTCGACTGTTATGACGCTGGTTATGTCGGCGAATTGCTGACCTCGGGCGAAGCGGTGGCCTACACGGCCTATCCGAACGTCGCCTACGGGGTGGATCGCGTCGTCGCGCTGACCGGCGACGGGCGCGGCTGGGCCTGGAACGAACTGAACGATTGCGGCCGCAAGGCTTACGACGGCACCCCGGTGGGCGAGGCCTGCCCCGACCGCGAAACCTACGAGCCGCTGATCGAGGGAAGCCTCTAGATATGTCCGACCTGCTGATCGAGTTGTTTTCCGAAGAGATTCCGGCGCGTATGCAACGCCGCGCCGCCGACGACCTCAAGCGCCTTGTCACCGACGGTCTGGTCGAGGGCGGGCTGACCTATGCGGGCGCCATCGCCCATTGCACGCCGCGTCGCCTGACGCTGTCGATCCACGGGCTGACCGACGAAAGTCCGACCACCACCGAGGATCGCAAGGGCCCCAAGGTCGGCGCTCCGGAAAAAGCGCTGGACGGATTTCTGCGCTCCACCGGACTGACGCAGGACCAGCTTGTCGTGGCCAACGACAAGAAAGGTCAGGTCTATATGGCCCGGATCACGAAACCGGGCCGTGCCGCGCCCGCAATCGTGGCCGAGGTGCTGGAGGCGGCGGTGCGCGGTTTCCCCTGGCCGAAATCCATGCGCTGGGGCACCGGGTCGCTGAAATGGGTGCGCCCGCTGCGGTCGATCCTGTGCATTCTCGTGCGCGAGGACGGGGCGGAAATCGTGCCGCTGGACATCGACGGTATCGTTTCGGGCGTTACGACCGAAGGTCACCGCTTCATGGCGCCGGGCCGCTTCGCGGTGAAATCCTTCGACGACTACGAGGCCAAGCTGAAACGCGCGAAAGTGGTTCTCTCGTCCGAAGAACGCGCCGACGCCATCTGGCAGGACGCCACCAATCAGGCCTTCGCCGCCGGGCTGGAGGTGGTCGAGGACAAGGGCCTGCTGGCCGAGGTCGCGGGGCTGGTCGAATGGCCCGTCGTGTTGATGGGCGAGATCGGGGCCGATTACCTCGACCTGCCGTCCGAAGTGCTCCAGACCTCGATGAAGGAGCATCAGAAGTTCTTCTCGGTCAAAGACAAATCCGGCAAGATCGTCCGCTTCATCACCGTCGCCAACCGCGAAACGGCAGACCACGGCGCGACCATCCTTGCGGGCAACAACAAGGTGCTGTCCGCGCGCCTGACCGATGCGAAGTTCTTCTGGGAGAATGACTTGCGCATTGCCAAATCGGGCGGTGACGATTGGGCTGCGCCCTGGCTCGACGCGCTGGGCAATGTCACCTTCCACGCCAAACTGGGGAGCCAGGCCGAGCGCATCGACCGCATCGCCGCCCTCGCCCGCGAAATCGCCCCCGCCGTCGACGCCGACCCCGATCTGGCCGAGCGCGCCGCGCGCCTGGCCAAGGCCGACCTGTCGTCGGAAATGGTCTACGAGTTCCCCGAATTGCAGAGCCTGATGGGCCGCTACTACGCCCAAGCCGCAGGCGAAGCACCGGAAGTCGCCGCTGCCGCGCAGGAGCATTATTCGCCGCTCGGGCCGTCCGACGACGTGCCGACCGCGCCAGTCTCGGTGGCCGTGGCGCTGGCGGACAAACTCGACACGCTGGCCGGATTTTGGGCGATTGATGAGAAGCCGACCGGATCGAAGGATCCCTATGCGCTGCGGCGGGCGGCTTTGGGGATTATTCGGTTGGTGTTGCAGTCGGAACTGTCGCTTCCTCTCGGTCGAATTATTAATTCCGCACTCCTTTCTTCTGAAGAGAACGCAAGGAAGCGGTCTCGGATCGCTTTGCAATCCGTCCTCGCGGCCGCTGACGGTTTACCCGATCCAAAGAGTGACCCACTGGATATTCTCGAACCAGTCGACGAGAAAGACCGCATAGAACCGCGACTTTCCGAAGAAGAAAACCTCCGCAGAGAAAACCTCCTCGCCTTCCTCCACGACCGCCTCAAGGTCCACCTCCGCGACGAGGGGATTCGTCACGATGTCATCGACGCCTGCCTGACCGGCGACCGGACCGACGACCTGACCGACCTTGTGGCCCGCGCCCGCGCCCTCAATGCCTTCCTGACCACCGATAACGGGGAAAACCTAACGCAGGGTTACCGGCGGGCGAAAAACATCCTGACGCAGGCCGAAGAACAGGACGGTGTCGAATACAGCTACGGCGCCGAGCGCAAGCTGGCCGAGACCGACGAGGAGCGCGCGCTGTTCGATGCCATCGAAGCTGCCCGTCCGAAGATCGATGCGGCGCTGGCGTCCGAGGACTACCCCGTCGCCATGACCGCGCTGGCCGACCTGCGCGCGCCGGTGGATGCGTTTTTCGAGGCGGTGCAGGTCAATGCCGATACTCCGATCCTGCGCCGGAATCGCCTGAACATGCTGTCGGAAATCGTGCGCACCTGCACCAAGATTGCCGACCTGTCGCGGATCAGCGCGTAAATATGGTATGCTCCGGGTAATACCGGAGTAATACCCGACGGCATACCGGCAACACACCGGCATTTCGACGTATCGAGGGCTAGGCAGACGTTACGGAAATCTTAGGATCGGCCTCGTAAACTTGCTATGCTGCAGCGCAACATTAAGTTATGCTGCATCTGCACACTTGTCCGAGGTTGAGACCATGCTCGACATACCCGGCTTCACCCCGGTCACGCCCACCGCCGACATTCGGGTCGCGCGGCATGGCAACCGTGCCAAGTGCCTGCAACGCCTTATCCGTATGGACCTGCCGGTTCCGCAGACTGTTGCCATCCCCTTCGCCACCGTCCGTGAAATCGCCGAAGGGCAGATGCCCGACCTTGCCACCCTGATCGGCCTGTTCGAAGGCGAGCCGATGCTGCTGTCCGTCCGCTCTTCGAGCGAGGCGGCGGACTGGGGCGGGCCGAACGCGGTGCTGAACATCGGCATGAACGACGCCGCGCACGGTTGGTTGTCGAAGACGCTTGGCCATGCCGCTGCCGACAAGCTCTATCTGAGATTCATCCGGTCTTTTGCCATTGAAGTCATGCGCTTGGACGAAGAACCTTTTGACGCCGCCAAGACTCCGTCCGAGGCCTGCATCATCTACGAGGAAGAGATCGACGACCCCTTCCCGCAGTCCATCGCCGATCAGTTGGCCGCCGTTCTGCGCTCGATGGCGCGCGCTTGGGATGGCACCTCTGCCCGTCTGTTGCGACAGGCCAAGGGCGCGCCCGGCGATGCCGGACTGGGTCTGGTCGTTCAACGCATGGCGCAGGGCATGGGACCGGGGCAATCGGGGTCTGGCGTCGTGCAATTCGTCAACCCCGCCACCGGCGAGCCGAAGGTCACGGGCCGCTATATGGGTCAGGCCATGGGCCGACGTGATTTGCGCAACAGCGACAAGGCGATCTATCTGACGCGAGACGAGCGGGGGCCTTCGCTGGAAGATCTTCTGCCCGAGGTCTATGGCGAACTGCTGAAGGTCGGGGCACGCTGTCGCAAGCGTCTGCGCGAGGAAATGCAGGTCGAATTCACTATCGACCAGGGTCGTCTGGCCGTTCTGGACGCCGTGCGCTGCCCGCGCGAGGCCCGTGCGTCGGTCGCCATAGCCGCCGCGCTTGCTCGCGATGGAATCATTCCGCGGTCCGAGGCGTTGCTGCGGGTGTCGCCCGATACGCTGTCGCGCCTGCTGCATCGACAGGTCGATCCCGGGGCTGAACGTGTTGTTCTGGCGCGCGGTATCGCCGCCTCGCCCGGAGCCGCGGCCGGTCGGATCGTATTCGACAGTGCGGCCGCGCAGGCTGCGCAATCGCGCGACGAGGCCTGCATTCTGGTTCGGCGTGAAACTTCGCCCGACGACGTACGCGGCATGCATGCCGCCGATGCGGTGCTGACAGAACGCGGCGGCACGACCAGTCACGCAGCCGTCATCGCACGCGGTCTGGGCCTGCCCTGCGTTACCGGCGCCATCGGACTGCACGTCAGCCATAAAAAGCGTCGCGTGATCCTGGCCGACGGACGTGTGCTGCGCGAAGGCGATGAGATCACGATCGACGGTTCCACCGGCGAAGTGATGGAAGGTCGCGTCGCCACCACCGAACCGGCGCTGAACGGGGCCTTTGGCGACCTGATGGCCTGGTCGGATGATGTCCGGGACATCGGCATCCGGGTCAACGCCGACACGGTAGCCGACGCAACTTTGTCGCGCACATTTGGCGTCGACGGTATCGGCCTGTGCCGGACGGAGCATATGTTCTTCGAAAGCGGACGCCTGACCGTCATGCGCGAGATGATCTTCGCTGAAACGGGGGCCGATCGCGCCGCCGCCCTGGATCGCCTTCTGCCGATGCAGCGCGACGATTTCACCGCTTTGTTCAGCCTTATGTCTGGCCTGCCGGTCTGCATCCGCTTGCTGGATCCGCCGCTGCATGAATTTCTGCCGAATGAAACCGACGGCATCAGATCTTTGGCCGAGGCGTTGGACCGGCCTCTGTCGGAGGTAAAAGCCCGGATCGAGTCGATGCAGGAATACAACCCCATGCTGGGCATGCGCGGCGTACGGTTGGGCATTGCCCTGCCCGAAATCTATGAAATGCAGGCCCGCGCCATTTTCGAAGCGACGGTCGCCGCCTTGGCCAAGGGTGTGGACGTGCGGCCCGAAATCATGATCCCGCTGGTAACCGCGCGACGCGAAGTCGAACTGGTCAAGCGTCGGCTGGACGGGGTGGCGGCAAAGGTGCGTGACGAAACCGGCGTTGATTTCGACTATGACCTTGGCGTCATGGTGGAAACGCCGCGCGCGGCCTTGCGGGCCGGGGAAATTGCTGAACAGGCAGCGTTCCTCAGCTTCGGAACCAATGATCTGACGCAGATGACCTATGGGTTGTCCCGCGACGATGCTGGCCGGTTCATGTCGGCCTATGTCAACGAAGGCGTCTACCCGGAAGACCCCTTCGGAACGCTGGACGTCGAGGGCGTGGGCGAGTTGCTGCTGCTGGGGGCCTCACGCGGTCGCAAGGCGAACCCAAAGGTGATCCTGGGGCTGTGCGGCGAACATGGCGGCAACCCCGAATCGATCGCCTTCTGCCGCTTTGCAGGGTTCGACTATGTCAGCTGTTCTCCGTTCCGTGTGCCAGTCGCCAAGCTGGCCGCAGCACAAGCCACGATACTCGCAGCGAAAAAGGCGGATTGACGCCGAAATTTGCCCGCAACGGCAAGATACCGCGGACTCTGGTGCCGTGACGTAGCGAAGGCGACCGGTCGCATTGCGCATCATCGTTGCCGGTCCCAATTCCCCCCATGACGCAACAAGCGCCGGATTCACGCTTCGCTAACGCGAGCCGTGTAGGCCTTGCGCGGGATGAAACGGTTCAGGGGTACGAATTGTCGATGATCTGGAAAAAGGCCCTTACGGGCCTGTTGTTCGTCTGCGTCGGGTTGATCCTGGCCACCACGCAGGCTGCGCAGGCGCAATCGCTGGCCATGTCGATGGCCGGCGGGGTGGAAATGCGGGGGTTCAGCCGCCTCGCCAGCTTGACGCGGGATGCGCCGGACACAGAACTGGTGCGAGCGGCGCAGCCTTTGTCGCAACAGGGAAAGGCACGATTGCGCGATGAAAACCGCGACCCCGGTGTTCAAAACGATACCGCACTCGTTGATACGCCCCCGGCCACCGGCGATGCGCAATGGCGTTGCCTGACCGAGGCGATCTATTTCGAAGCCAGGGGCGAGCCGCTGGACGGTCAGGTTGCCGTGGCCGAAGTCGTTCTGAACCGCGTCGATTCCAAGCGGTATCCGGACACGATCTGCGAGGTCGTCAATCAAGGCACGGGAAAACTGAACGCATGTCAGTTCAGCTATACCTGTGATGGTATCCCCGAACGGGTCACCGAACCCAAGGCATGGGACAAGGCAGGGCGGGTTGCCCGGCGTCTGATCGATGGCGCTCCACGTCTGCTTACCCGCAATGCAACGCTCTACCACGCCGATTATGTAGACCCTTACTGGGCAGCTGCCTATCCGCGTACGGTCAAGGTCGGGCGGCACATTTTCCACAGACAGGGTCCTGACGCCTGAAGGTCGCCTCCGGACCCTCCGGCACACGCCGGGGCTTTCGTCCGCGCGCCTGCCGTGGTCTGAGGGGGACGCCCTGTCTGCTCCGATCGCGAGGTCCGCCATGTCCGTCCGTTCCGTCCCGCATGCCCCAGCCAGCGATACTGAGTCCGAGCAGGAAGCTCTGCGCCTTGCCTTCGCCGCCCCGCTGGACCGGGCGCGCGCGACAGGACTGCCGCTGGACCGCATTTCCCTGCGCGATCATATCCGCGAGGTCGAGATCGGTGCATTCCAGCTGGAACGCGGCATCACGCAACGGGTGCGCTTCGACATCGTCGCGGAAGTTATCCCCGACACCGAAGCCATCGTCAGCGACGATGTCGATGGCATCCTGAGCTATGACACGCTGATCGAGGCGATCGATACGGTGTTGGACGCAGAGCGCATGAACCTGCTGGAAACGCTGGCCGAACGGCTGGCCGCGCGCGTCCTGCAGCACGACCGCGCCGCCCGTGTCTTCGTGCGGATCGAAAAGCTGGACCGCGGGCCGCATCTTCTGGGTGTGGAAATTGTCCGTTCGCGGTCGCAATCGCCCGCCATCGACCTGTCCGACGATACTCCCCGGCCCCGCGTGGTCCTGTTACCGCCGGGTGCACAGGACGATGCCGCTTTGCCCGCACTTCTGGACCGTCTGGCCGCAGATCCGGTGCCGACGGTGTTGGTCGCCAGCCTCGACTTCGTGCCGCCCGCGACGGATCAGCCGATGGCCGGACGCCGCATCGCGCTTTTGGCACTGGAACAGGCTGCATGGCGCTTGGCGGCCCGCGACCGTCGCTGCGTGGTCGTCGACAGCCGGACCGAACTGGACTGGTCGATGCGTCACGCCGGATTGACGGTCTGGGCCCCCTCACGGCTGGTGCTGGATGCGACCGAGGGACCGGACGGTTTCGACGCGCCCAGCCTGGCGCGGTGGTTCGCGCAGACATTCGGCGCGGTGGAGCTTGTCACGCCAGATGCCCCCACCGCTGCGATTGAACGTCAGGCGGTGACGCTGGACGCGATCTGATGCGCTATCTGCGGCCCTTGCCTGCAACGATATCGGATGGTCCGCGTCTTGCCGGTGGCTGGATGCGGTTTGACAGGGTCGAGATCTGCGAACGTGACCGCCGACCCGTGATTGTCCCGGTCGGCGACCTGCCCGAGGCCGAACTGGCCCCGCTGATCGCGCCGCGCCCGCCCCTGTGTGGCATCCCGATGGATCGCCCGTCGATCATGGGCATTCTGAACGTCACGCCCGACAGCTTTTCCGATGGCGGTCTCTTTGTGCATCCCGATGCGGCGCGCACGCAGGCCGATGCAATGTCGCGGGCGGACATTCTCGACATCGGGGGTGAAAGCACCCGGCCCGGCGCGGCGGAGGTCTCGGCCGCTGTGGAAATCGAGCGGGTCCACCCGGTGATCGCGGCCCTGCGCGGACGCGCCCTGTCCATCGACACGCGCAAGGCCCCGGTGGCGAAAGCCGCTGTGGCGGCGGGCGCGGTGCTGGTCAACGACGTGTCTGCGATGACCTTCGACGCCGACATGGTGGCCACGATCGCCGCGTCTGGCGCGGCGGTCTGCCTGATGCACGCGCAGGGCGCGCCCGAGACGATGCAGGACGATCCGCGATATGCCGATGTGGCACTGGATGTGTATGACGCCCTGGCATCTCGGGTCGACGCAGCGGTGGCGGCAGGCATTCCGCGTGACCGGATCATGGTCGATCCGGGGATCGGATTCGGCAAGACGCAGGACCACAACCTTGACCTGCTGCGCCGCATCGCACTGTTCCACGGACTGGGTCTTCCGATTCTGCTGGGCGCATCGCGCAAACGGTTCATCGGCGCAATCGGCAGCGCGCCGCAGGCCGCGGATCGGATGCCGGGCACTCTGGCGGTTACCCTCGCTGCCGTGGCACAAGGCGTCCAGATGCACCGGGTTCACGATGTGACGGCGGTGGCGCAAGGCATCGCACTGTGGCGCGAAGTGGGAGGTTACGATGGCCCTGTTTGGAACTGACGGCGTGCGCGGACGCGCCAACCAAGGCAACATGACAGCCGAGATGGCACTGCGCCTCGGGGCCGCGGCGGGCCGGTATTTCCGGCGCGAGGGGACGGGATATGCCGCCCACCGCGTTGTGATCGGCAAGGACACGCGGCAATCGGGCTATATGCTGGAAAACGCGCTGACAGCGGGACTTACCTCGACGGGCATGAATGTGCTGCTGCTGGGGCCGGTGCCGACGCCCGCCGTGGGTCTGTTGGCGCGGTCGATGCGCGCCGATCTGGGCGTCATGATCAGCGCCAGCCACAATCCGGCAGACGACAACGGAATTAAGTTCTTCGGCCCCGATGGCTTCAAGTTGTCCGACGAGGCCGAAGCCGAGATCGAACGTATGGTCAAAGATGGCGTGGATCTGGCCGAGGCACCCAGCATCGGGCGCGCCAAGCGCATCGAAGACGGGCGCGGACGTTATGTCGAATACGCCAAGACCACCATTCCGTCCGGTATGTCGCTGGAAGGGCTGCGCGTGGTGATCGATTGCGCCAATGGGGCCGCCTATCGCGCCGCGCCCGACGTCCTGTCGGAACTGGGTGCGACCGTGATTCCCATCGGCGTTGCGCCGAACGGACGCAACATCAACCTCGACTGCGGATCGACGCAGACCGACACCTGCGCGCAGGCCGTCGTCGCACATGATGCAGATGTGGGTATCGCGCTGGACGGCGATGCCGACAGGGTGATGATCCTGGATGCCCAAGGAAACGTGGCGGATGGCGATCAGCTGATGGCGCTGTTCGCCACCCGTTGGGCCGCCGAGGGACGGCTGAACGGCAACGCGCTTGTGGCCACGGTCATGTCCAACCTGGGCCTGGAACGATATCTGGACGACAAGGGTCTGCGCCTGTTGCGCACCAAAGTCGGAGACCGGCACGTGGTCGAGGCGATGCGGTCAGGCGGCTACAACCTGGGGGGCGAACAATCGGGGCACATCGTCATGACGGACCACACGACCACCGGCGACGGCTTGATCGCCGCGCTGCAGTTTCTGGCCGAGATGGTGCGCACCGGTCTGCCCGCGACCGATCTGATGCACAGTTTCGTCCCGGTGCCGCAGCGGCTGGAGAACGTGCGCTACGATGCCGGAGCCACGCCGTTGGAGACCGCGCGCGTCAAGACTGCGATTGCCGCCGCCGAAGCCGCGCTGAACGGCAGCGGACGTCTGTTGATCCGTGCGTCGGGGACCGAGCCGTTGATCCGCGTGATGGCCGAAGCGGAAGACGATGGCCTGCTGAACCGTGTCGTCGATGATGTGGCCGATGCGGTGCGCGCGGCAATCTAGACAAACAGGAACAGTGCGGCCCCCGCCAGCGCGGCCAGTGCCAGCGTCTCCGGCAGTCCACGCTTCAGGACCAGCAGCCAGACGAAGGCCAGAAGTGCCAGCATCAGCGCGCGCCCATCCAGCGATCCTGGCAATGGCACGGGCGGAGAAGAATTCCGCACATCAGTGAACAGGATATGGACCGCGAACCAGACCGACAGGTTTGCGATGACCCCCGCCACCGCCGCCGATACCATATCGAGTGCGCCGCGCAGTCGGGGATTGGCGGTCAGTCGCTCCAGATGCGGGGCACCTGCGAATATCCACAGGAAGCACGGCGTGAACGTCGCCCAGAGTGTCACCAGCGCCGTCGCGATCGCCGTGCCGACACCGACCTGCGCGCCACCCAGCCAACCCGTAAAGAGTGTCACCAGGATCAGAGGGCCGGGCGTCGTTTCCGCCAGTCCAAGCCCGTCGACCATCTGATCCGGTCGCAGCCATCCGTTCGTTTCCACCGCCGTCTGCGCGAGGGCTGCCAGCACTGCATAGGCTCCACCGAAGCTGACCGTGGCCAGCCAGCTGAAGAACAGCCCGGCCTGTGCCGGAACCGATCCTGGGGCCAGCCACAGCACGGTCAGCAGCGGCAGCCACCAGATCGCCAGCCATGTGACGATGGTCCGCAGAGTGCCGGCCTGGGCGGGCGGTGGCATGGATCCGGTCTTGCCCGACGGCACAGCGAACCCGAGCACCAGGGCCGAGCCCAGCACGATCCAGAACGGCACCGCGAAGAAGAACAGCGCGACGAAAGCCGAAGTCGCGATAGCCAGGGCCAGCGGACCTTTCAGGGCTTTGGCCCGGAGCTTCCAGAGCGCACCCGCAACGATGGCCAATGCCGCAGCCTTGATGCCGAGAAACGCGGCCTCGACCAGCGGCAGCCGACCATAGCCAAGGTAGAGCGCGGACAAGGCGACCATCACCAGCGCGCCCTGCAGGACGAACAGAACTCCAGCCAGAAGTCCCCCCGCCGTGCCGCGCAGACGCCACCCGGCATAGGTCGCAAGCTGCATCGCCTCGGGGCCCGGCAGAAGCGTGCAGAAGCCAAGGCCACGCAGGAAGGTATCTTCGTCCAGCCAGACCCGCTCCTCGACCAGTTCGTGATGCATCAGGGCGATCTGTGCCGCCGGGCCGCCAAAGGACAGAACCCCGATGCGCCCGAAGGCGCGCGTCATCTCGGGCCAGCCGGGAGTCATACCGGCACTTGCTGACCCATCAACCGATCAGCGATCGGATCCCGCGCAACTTCGGGCTCGGACGGAGCAGAGACGCCCGGAATCACGACCGTGCTGGACAAAATCGACATTGGCTTCGGGAGCACAATGAATATGTCGGCCAAGGGGGCATCCTCCGAATGAACGACGTCAAGGATGCGCGACTTGGGCCGAAGCCTCGGACGGGTATGCGCGGCCCCTGTCTGGATTCAAACCATGCACAGGGCGCGTGCGTCAAGCGGGGCTAACCCGCGTGGATCAGCGTTCCGAACAGGTGCGGGTCCAGGGTATCGGCGGCGAACATTTCACCCTGGGTCAGAACCGACACGGCGTCATGGCTGTGAAGGCTCTCCTGATGGCTGGCGGCAATGCGGAAGTCTCCGACGCCAGGCAGCTCGGTCAGCCCTTCGGAAAACAGCCGGACCGCGTCTTCGACGAAAATCGGGTTGGCGGCGTTCAGTTCGGCAAAGGCCTGTTCGTCCTCGCGCTTGACCATCACCTGCGTTTCAGTGGGCACCTGACGACGGCACATCTCGATAAGGTCTTCGACGCTTGTATCGCCTGTGACTTCGACGGAAAGCCGGGCGACGGAGCGTTGCGAATGCGGCGTCGCAAGCTGATTGCGGGTGCGGCGGGCGTGTTCCGACAACTCCAGCGAACAGGGGCAAGTCGAGGAATAAACGTAATCGAGGTGCAGCACACGACGACGGGTCCCGCCCGTCTGAGCGACTTCCATGGATACATTGTAATACTGCCAACCGGTCAAGCCGGACCGCAGACTTTCGACCTTCAGCGGCAGGTCGAACGTCAGCAACAGGCGGGCATCGAGGCTGTCCAGATCGTCGCGGTAGCCGGCCAGCACCGCGTCCACGACATCGAACCCTACCTGCGTTTCCGCATGGGCATAGAACGACCGCATGATGCGCGACATATTGATGCCCTTGCGCCCTGCCTCCAGCGACACCGTGCCGGTGACCGAGACCTGCGCCAGATGTGGGCCGTCGCGAGTCGCGATCTGCATCGGCAGGCGGAAGTTCGAGATGCCGACATGCTGTATCCGGCGATCCGAACCCCGGATCAGCGTGGCGGGACCATTCTGCAAATCCGGCAAGGTCGCGCGATAGGCGTCATCCGTTACAATCTGCGGATAGCTGGTCGAGAGATGCGGATGATCGTCGATATCGGGCTTCTGCCCGCTTGCAGCGTATCGTTTCAGCAAGGCCATTGCGGCCTGGGCTTCAGCTTCGGTCGGCTGGCGTTCAATATCCGGTGCGTGGACAGTCATATGCCCCTCCCTTCGGTTCGCGCTCAGACGGCTATGTGGGTATTTTATGCAGGATAGCAAGGCTTGTCTGCCCTGAGGAAGCCACCCTGCGGGCGATCATGCCGCAAGTGGCAGGGTCATATCGGTCGCGGGGGTCATCACGCCATCGCGCACCTGAGGGGCAGATGCGATGGCCGTCCAGCCGTGGCGCGCAAAGAACGGGCGGGCCATGTCGCTTGCACGCGCCGTCAGTGTGCCGATGCCACTGATGCGCGCATGGTTCACCAGCATCGCCAAAAGCGCGTCGGCGGTGCCTGTTCCCCGCGCCTCGGGCACGACATAGGCAAAGTCGACGCAGCCATCCCCGCGCAACGTCATGAACCCGGTCGGCACGCCGTCCAGTTCGGCCACGAATACCGCCTGCCCGGCCAGCCGGATGGCATAGCTTTCGGGCGTCTGCCGAACCGGCATCCAGGCTCTGCACTGTTGCGCTGAATACCGAGGCACGGCACCCTCGTGCATGCCGCGCCAGAGGATGTCGATCAGCGCGGGGATGTCGTCCGCCCGGCCCCGGCGAATTTCGCGCACGGCCATCATGCCGCGTCCAATGCTTCCAGAATGTCGGCAATCAGGTCGCCGCTGTCCTCCAGCCCACACGACAGGCGGATCAGGCCGGGCGTGATGCCCAGCGCGGCCTTCTGGTCGTCGGGCAATCGTTGGTGCGTGGTCGTCGCGGGCGGTGTAGCGATGGATTTCGCATCGCCCAGATTGTTCGAAATGATGATGATATCGAGCGCGTTCAGAAACCGGTAGGCCGCATCCTTGCCGCCGGTCAGATCGAACGCCACCATGGTGCCGCCTTCGTCCATCTGGCGCAGGGCGACGTCGTATTGCGGATGCGACGGCAGGTGCGGATAGATCACACGGGACAATTTGGGATGACCCTCCAGCGCAGTGGCGATTTGCGTCGCCGTCCCGGTCTGGGCGCGGACCCGCAGATCAAGATGCTCCAGCCCCTTCAGCATCACCCAGGCGGTGAAGGGCGACATGCTTCCGCCCGTGTGCTTCATATAGGGTTCGGCCACACCGCGCACGAAATCGCGCGTGCCGCAGATCACTCCGCCCAGACAACGACCCTGCCCGTCGATATGCTTTGTGGTTGAATACACGATCACGTCGGCACCCAGCTCCATCGCCCGCGAATAGGTCGGCGTGGCAAACACGTTGTCGACCACGACCAGCGCGCCGACGGCATGGGCCAGGTCGGCGACGGCGGCGATGTCGATGACCTCCAGCGTCGGGTTGGAAATGGTCTCGAAGAAAGCGACCCTTGTGTCCGGGCGGATGGCCGCAGCCCAGGCGTCAATATCGGTGCCGTCGATCAGCGTCACCTCCACCCCGAAGCGCCGCAGCACATCGTCGAGGATATACAGGCAAGATCCGAACAAGGCGCGGGCCGCGACGACGTGGTCACCCGCCTTCAGAATAGCCATCATCGCACCGTTTACGGCGGCCATGCCGGAGGCGCAGGCGAACGCATCTTCCGTCCCTTCCAGCGCGGCGATCCGGTCCTCGAACATGGCGACGGTCGGGTTTCCGTAGCGCGCGTAGATGAACTCCTCGCGCCCGGCATCCAGAAAACGCGCTTCGGCATCTTCGGCTGTGTCGTAGACAAACCCCTGGGTCAGGAAGATCGCTTCGGAGACCTCTCCATACTGGCTGCGACGGGTGCCGGCGTGGACGGCATTGGTGCGGGATTTGCGCTTGCGCGTGTTTGACACGGGCGGAGTATCTTTCATGGCGGCCTCCTTCGGGGCTTTGACAGGCACCAGATGTTCGGAGGAGGACGCTTCGCGCGCGCCCCTGACCTCTTTAGCGGAATATTTCGCGAGGGCCGCAAGCTGGTTCAAATCCCCTCCTGGCCGGATTACCGCAATATCGCCGATGGTTTCAAGCCGGCTTCGCACCAGGGCTTGCAAACGCCGTATATCGGACCGAACCTGCCACGAACCGTTGAAGGACGCGCCAATGACCGCACCCATCGAATTGTATTTCTGGCCGACGCCCAACGGCTGGAAAGTATCTATCGCACTGCACGAATTCGACCTGCCGTATAACCTGAACCTCGTGAATATCGGTGCGGGCGACCAGTTCAAGCCGGAATTCCTTGCCATAAGCCCGAACAACCGGATGCCCGCCATCATCGACCCGGATGGCCCGGATGGCGCGCCGATCCCGATCTTCGAGAGTGGCGCGATCCTGCAGTATCTGGCCCGCAAGCACGGCAGGTTCTGCGGCGAGACGGAGCGCGAGCGCATCGCCGTCGATCAGTGGCTGATGTGGCAGATGGGCGGCGTCGGCCCGATGGCCGGTCAGGCGCATCACTTCCTGAAATACGCGCCCGCGATGGACCCGCCAAATGACCTGCCCTATGCCAAGGACCGGTATCGCAATGAAGTCGCGCGGCTGTATCGGGTGCTGGATACGCAGTTGTCGGACAACCGCTATGTCGCCGGAGATTTCTACTCCATTGCCGACATGAGCCTCTGGGGCTGGGTCTCGCTATGGGAAGGTCAGCAACAGACGCTGGACGACAAGCCGCATCTGGCACGCTGGCTGGCCGAGGTTGGCGACCGCCCCGCGGTACAGGCCGGTCGCGCGCTTCGTGCCGATCTGAGGGGCGATCTGCGCAAGCAAACTGCATCTCATGATCTTCTTTTCAGGCAAAAGGGCTGACGGCGGACATTCGCCGGATGTGGCACTGGCACAGGTGGGGTCACTTGTCATACTGTGATACTGCCTCATTTTTTGTCGGCAGGGGTTGGGGGAAGACGCGAATGGGTTCGCCGGGACTACAGAAGATCGCCTTCGCCGCGCTTGCGGTTCTGGTCGCCCTGGCGGGCGTCGGGATGCTCGACGGCGGGGGGCTTTAGGTATGGCGCAACGGTTCGGCGGTGAATTCAGTCCCACGGGGCAAAAGACGGATGCACGAGGCAAAATCACGACGTCACCCGCGCCGATCCTGAAATCGCCGCTGAAGGGACGAGCCCGCACGACCATTTTGATGGCCTTGTCCGTGATCCCCGTGATTTTCGCGTTTGGGCAACCCGGACCGGTTGGCCTGGCGATGAACCTTGCCGCGGCCGCCGCGATTTTCGGCGGTGCCGTGCTGACCCGCGAAGGCCTGAAGGCCGAGGCCGCCTGGGCCGAACGCCGCATCGCCCGCCGCCCTGCGGTGCCTCGCAAGATTTTCGGCGCAGTGGTACTGGGCATCGGCGTCGCATTGGCCACCGCGTCCGGCCTGTCGGGGCTGTTGTCCGGACTGGCGTATGGCATCGTGGCGGCTGTCTTGCACATCGTATCGTTCGGTTTGGACCCGATGTCCGACAAGGGAATGGAAGGCGTCGATACTTTCCAGACTGAACGGGTCGCCCGGTCCATTGCCGAGGCGGAAAAGCACCTGACCGCGATGAACGACGCCGTGTTGCGCGCCCGCGATCGCGAGGCCACGGCCCGTGTCGCCAGCCTGTCGGCCAAGGCCCGCGAGATGTTCCGCACGGTCGAGGACGACCCCCGCGATCTGACCTCGGCGCGCAAATTCCTGGGCGTCTACCTGATGGGCGCGCGCGACGCGACGGTGAAGTTCGCCGACCTCTATGCCGCCCGCAAGGATGCCGATGTGAAAGCGGATTATTTCAACCTGCTCGACGATCTGGAGCGCGGGATCGAGGCCAAACGCGAAACGCTGCTGATCTCGGACCGCACCGATCTGGATGTCGAGATCGAAGTTCTGCGGGACCGTCTGAAAGCGGACGGCCTGCCAACCGGAGACTGATACATGGATACCGTTACCCGCCAGAAGGCCGCTGAAATTACAGCCGAAATCGATCAGGTTGCCGCCGTCGCCCTGCCCGAGCCGGGTACGGAGATCGTGCCGCTGGAGAAGGCCGACGCGCCGGTTGCCGCCGAAATCCGCCGTCGCATGGACGAGCTGGACATGACCAACACCCAGTCGATCATCAGTTTCGGGTCGAACGCGCAGACCGAGTTGCAGCAGATCTCGCAGGCCATGCTGGCGGATGTGAAGAACAAGGACGTCGGCCCGGCAGGCGACAGTCTGCGCAACATCGTGTCCACAATTCGCGGGTTTTCCGTGTCGGAACTGGACGTGCGCCGCAAGCGGTCGTGGTGGGAGAAGCTGTTGGGCCGGGCTGCACCGTTCTCGAATTTCATCGCCAAGTTCGAGAACGTGCAAGGCCAGATCGATAAGGTGACCGATGACCTGCTCAAGCACGAGCATGTACTGCTCAAGGACATCAAATCCCTGGACAAGCTCTATGAAAAGACGCTCGATTTCTATGAGGAGCTGGGGCTGTACATCAGCGCGGGCGAAGCCAAGCTCGCCGATCTGGACGCCACAACCATCCCGGCAAAGGAAACCCAGGTCGAGGCCCTGCCCGAGGATGACAAGATGATCGGGTCGCAGGAACTGCGCGACCTGCGTGCCGCGCGCGACGATCTCGAACGCCGGGTGCACGACCTGAAACTGACCCGGCAGGTGACGATGCAATCGCTGCCGTCGATCCGGCTGGTGCAGGAAAACGATAAAAGCCTTGTCACCAAGATCAATTCCACCCTCGTGAATACCGTGCCGCTTTGGGAAACTCAGCTGGCGCAGGCGGTCACCATCCAACGCTCCCGCGAGGCGGCCGAAGCCGTCCGCGATGCAAACGACCTTACCAACGAGTTGCTGACCGCGAACGCCCGGAACCTGCGCGATGCCAACAAGGTCGTCCGCACCGAGATGGAGCGCGGCGTCTTCGACATTGCCGCCGTCCGTCAGGCCAACGAGGATCTGGTCGCTACCATCGAGGAAAGCCTGCAGATTGCCGACGAAGGCAAGGCCCGCCGCGCCGAGGCCGAGAAAGAGCTGGAGCAGATGGAAAAGGAACTTCGCACGACGCTCGCTTCTGCCAGCGCGCGCAAGGACAAGGTCGGTGACACCGCAGGCTCTGCGGTTCCGAACTCCTGATGAACGGTCTTCGCCTCTTGCCGGCCCTGATGATGGTACTTGCAGTGACCGCCTGCGAGTCGTCGCTTGATACATCCGCCGGGCCGGAAACGTCGATCCGACCGCCCGCGGCACCTGTTGCGGTCGCTGCACTGACTGTTGGCCAATCGGAAGAAAGCAGGGCACTGTCCCTGTTTTATGCGCGGCTGGAGCAGCGGCTCGTTGCACAAGGCCTGCTGCGTCAGGACGGCGGTGCCGGGACCCCGTTCAGTGCTGCGGACCTGGCCCGCAACTTCGAACGGATCGCCCTGTTTTCCGAATATACCCAGATGGGCGGGCGGTATGTGGCGCAGCAAAGCCGGGCGCAATTGCGACGGTGGGAAAAGCCCGTTCGCATTGAACTGCACTTCGGAGCCTCGGTTCCGGACGCCGTGAAAGAGGCGGATCGCAGGCGGATCGAAGCCTATGTCCGCCGCTTGCGCCGGGCGGCCGGGCACCCCATCGATGTCGTGGCCAGCAACGGGAACTTTCACGTCTTCGTCGCCTCGATCGACGAACAGCGCAAGCTCGGTCCGCAGATCATGGCCGCAGAACCGGGCCTGTCGCGACAGACCGTACGGGACATCACATCGCTGAACCGCAATACCTATTGCGCGGTCTATGCCTCGTCGTCCTCAGATCAGCCGAATGCCTATGTCTCGGCCATTGCCCTGGTACGATCCGAACATCCCAACCTGTTCCGGCAGTCGTGCTATCAGGAGGAAATCGTCCAGGGCCTGGGCCTCGCAAACGACAACCCACAGGTGCGCCCGTCGATCTTCAACGACGACGAGGAATTTGCGCTTCTCACAAGGCACGACGAACTGCTGCTCAAGATTTTGTATGATCGTCGGTTGCGCGTCGGCATGACGGCCGAGGAAGCACGCCCCATCGTCCAGCGAATCGCGGCGCAGCTTGTCGGCTCGGACCCGGTCTGATGTCCGGAAGGCTTTTCGCATACCTCCCGGTTTCGGTCATGCGGTCGGGTCATATGGTCCTGTCGCGGATTTTATCGCGCCGCTCTGCCCGAAGTCGGGTATGGAACCAGAGACCATAATCCCCATCTGGATCATACAGACCGACCCTTCCGAAGGAACACTTCATGTCCATCCTCGATTTCCTCTCCGGCCAGTTCATCGACGTCATCGAATGGACGGACGACACCCGTGACACCCTCGTCTATCGGTTCGAACGGCAGGGAAATGAAATCAAGTATGGTGCCAAACTGACGGTCCGCGAAGGTCAGGCCGCCGTCTTTGTCCACGAAGGTCAGCTGGCCGACGTGTTCCTGCCCGGTCTGTATATGTTGGAAACCAACAACATGCCGGTCATGACGTCGTTGCAGCATTGGGATCACGGTTTCAAATCGCCCTTCAAATCCGAGATCTATTTCGTCTCGACCACGCGGATGACGGACCTGAAGTGGGGCACCAAGAACCCGATTACCCTGCGCGACCCGGAATTCGGTCCCGTCCGCCTGCGCGCCTTCGGCACCTATGCCATCAAGATCGCCGATCCGGGCCGCTTCCTGACCGAAATCGTCGGCACCGACGGTGAGTTCACCCGCGACGAGATCCAGTTCCAGATCCGCAACATGATCGTGCAATCCGCATCGCGCGCGCTTGCCGGCAGTCGCATTCCCGTTCTCGACATGGCGGCGAACACCGACGATCTGGGCCGCATCATCGCCGAACAGATCAGCGCGACCACAGCAGAATACGGGTTGGTCGTGCCGGAACTCTATGTCGAGAACATCTCGCTTCCGCCCGCGGTCGAGGAGGCCCTGGACAAGCGCACCTCGATGGGCGTGCTGGGCGATCTGAACAAGTATCAGCAATATGCCACCGCCGAGGCGATGCAGGACGCCGCGACGACGCCGAATTCGGGGATGGGCATGGGTCTTGGTGCCGGAATGGGCATGGCGATGGGTAATATGATGCAATCGGGCCCCTGGGGCGCGCGACCGGCGCAGGCCCCGGCCGCTCCGCCGCCGCCACCGCCGCCCGTAGAACATGTCTGGCATATCGCCGAAGGCGGAAAGACCAAGGGCCCGTTCAGCAAGGCACGACTGGGCCGCATGGTCGCCGAGGGTGAGGTCAAGCGCGAAACGATGGTCTGGACCCAGGGTCAGGACGGCTGGAAAACGGCCGATGACGTGGACGAGCTGGCGCAGCTTTTCACGGTCATGCCCCCACCCCCGCCCGGTGCGTGATGACGATACAGGACCGACGTTCTCGCTTCACTGTCATACAGAACCTGTCTCCAGTCTTTGCTCTGAAAATATTCCGGGGAGCGCGAGGGGCTGGCTCCTCGCCCCTCTGAAGTCAGTGCAGCAACCGCGATGAAACGCATATCCCTCCCCGCCCGGCGCACATGGCTGAAGGTTCTTCATTGGTCCGTTCTGCCGTTCTTGATTTGGTTCTTGCTGGTGCAACCTCGCGATGTGGCGCGGTGGGGCGATTGGGCCGTGACCCTGCATTCCGTATTCGGGCTGGTGTTCGTGACGATATGCCTGATCTGGACTGCGTCTTTTCTGGTACAGGGTCTCGCCTCCCGTCCCGGACCCAAACTACGGGGGGCAGCGCGGCGGATTCATAGACCATTGCATCTGACTCTCATATGGGGCCTGTTCGGGGTTGCCTTCACCGGGTTTCTGCTGGGCCTGACCGCCAGTCGTGTATTGCTCGCCGGGACCATTCTGCCGATTGCGCCGCCTTTGGGCCTGCCGGACGCGAATGCCTGGGTCGGAACGCTGCATTCGCTGGAATTCTACGCGCTCGCTGTCGTTGTCGGCTTCCACGCGCTCTATCATATCTGGCGACACTATGCGCTGCACGACAATGCGCTGCGGATCATGGTGCCCAAAATGATGCAGAGGTTTCTGTGAAAATCCCGACCGTTCGTCGCGACACCCCACCGCGGCCGCCCGAAGTTCCAAAGACCGAGGAACATCGCTTCCCCTGCGATAATTGCGGCAGCGACATGCGGTTCGATCCCGGTAACAACCAGATGATCTGCGACTATTGTGGCAACACGACACCCCTGCCCCAGTTACGAGACACGATCCGCGAGATCGCCATCGAACGCGGTCTGAATGCGGACGGTGCCGAACAGGAGGAGACGCGCGTCCTCGATTGTCCCAACTGCGGCGCGCAGATCGAATTCGACCCCGCCATCCATGCCGCCGAGTGTCCGTTCTGCGCGACTCCCATAGTGACCGGCACCGGGATCAACCGCCATATCAAACCCGCCGCCGTGATCCCCTTTGCATTCGAGGAGCGACAGGCGCATGTCGCGATGAATGACTGGCTGGGCAGCCTGTGGTTTGCGCCCAACGGTTTGCAGAAATACGCCCGCAAGGGACGCAGGATGACAGGCGTCTATGTCCCCTTCTGGACGTTCGATGCCCAGACCGAGAGCAGCTATTCCGGGCAACGCGGCGACACCTATTACGTCACGCAGACGGTGATGCGGGATGGCAAGCCGACCCGCGTTCAGGTGCCCAGGATCCGTTGGAGCCCGCGCCGGGGACGGGTTGCACGGTTTTTCGACGACGTCGTCATCCTCGCCTCATCATCGCTGCCAAAGAGTCATACCGACGGCCTGCAGCCCTGGGACATGTCCGCCCTCTCGCCCTATGCGCCGCAATACCTGGCCGGGTTCCGGGCCGAAGCCTATCGCATAACGCTGGAAGACGGATTGACCGAGGCCCGCGCCCATATGGATGCTGTCATCGCCCGTGACGTAAGAATGGACATCGGCGGCGACCAGCAGCGAATTGACCGGATTGACACACGCATGTCGGACGTCACCTTCAAGCATGTCCTGCTGCCGGTCTGGGTCGCAGCCTATAAATACAGCGGCCAATCCTATCGCTTCGTGGTCAACGGCCAGACCGGGCGGGTGCAGGGCGAACGGCCCTATTCCAAATGGAAGATCGCATTCGCCACCATTGCCGCGTTGATCGTGGCGGCAATCGTGGGCTACATCGCGGCCCAGTCCAAGTAGGCAACCCCAACAGGAAGACCAAGCCGATGATCCTTTGTGCGGGCGAAGCCCTGATCGACATGCTGCCCCGCGAAACCTCCGATGGACCGGGGTTCTACCCTGCGACCGGGGGCGCGGTCTTCAATACCGCGATCGCATTGGGTCGTCTTGGCGCGCCGGTCGCCCTGCACACCGGCCTGTCGTCGGACCTGTTCGGCGTGCGTCTGTCTGACGCGCTGTCGGCGTCCAACGTCCAAAACCGCGCCGCGATCAGCGACCGGCCCACGACACTGGCTTTCGTGACGCTGACCGATGGCCACGCCGAATACGCGTTCTATGACGAAGGCACTGCGGGCCGCATGCTATCGCCCGAGAATGCGCCGGACATGGGCGGCATCACCGCGCTGTTCATCGGCGGCATCAGCCTTGCGGTGGAACCCTGCGCGCGGGCGTATGAAGCGTTGACCCTCACGAATGCGCATCTTCCGGTCATGATCGACCCGAACATCCGCCCCGGCTTCATCCGCGATGCCCAGGTCTTCCGCGCCCGTCTCGACCGGCTTCTGGCCGTGGCGGATGTGGTCAAGCTGTCGGATGTCGACATCGACTGGCTGGGCATGACGCCCGACGAGGTTCTGGACGCGGGGGCACGCATCCTGTGCCTGACAGAAGGCGCGGCGGGCGTGCGTGCGATCACCCGCGAGGCAGAGGTCCGTGTCCCCGCCCACAGGGTGGAGGTCGTCGATACCGTCGGTGCGGGTGATACGTTCAATGCGGGCTTCCTCGCCGGGCTGCATCGTGCGGGTGTTTTGGGCAAGCAGGCCCCGTCGGACGGCGACCTGCGCGCCGCGCTGGAACTGGGCGTCGCCGCCGCCGCGATTACCGTGTCTCGGGCCGGGGCCAACCCGCCCTGGGCATCGGAATTGTGAAGCCGCCCCGATGAAAGCAATCGTCCAGCGTGTCACCGAAGCCCGCGTCGACATTGCAGGTGACACCGTTGGTCGCATCGGACCGGGCGTGTTGGTTCTGGTCTGCGCAATGCAGGGCGATGCCGAGCCAAATGCCAAGGCTCTGGCCGAGCGTGTCGCCAAACTGCGGATCTTTCGTGACGACAACGGCCGCATGAACCGCTCGCTGCTCGAAACCGGCGGCGGCGCGCTGGTTGTCAGTCAGTTCACTCTGGCCGCCGATACCTCACGCGGCAATCGCCCCGGTTTCTCCGCCGCAGCCCCGCCGGACGAAGGTGAACGGCTCTACGAGCATTTCGTTTCCGCCCTGCGCGCCACGGGCATTCATGTCGAGACCGGACGTTTCGGGGCGGATATGGCGGTGCATCTGGTCAATGACGGTCCCGTTACCGTTCCGATGGAACGCTAGGATGCCCGGCGCCGCCACGCCCTGAATTTCGAAGCGATCGGAGGCGCAGGCGGTCAAACACAGAACTGACGCGGCATCACCGGCATTCTGTGGCGCGTGTAATCGCATATCGTATGGGAAGCTTCTCGTCAGCCCGTCGCAGACGCAACTCCATGCTCCAGCATTTCGAAGGCGTCGTTGAAAAACGACTCGGCCCCGAAGTTTCCGGACTTCAGTGCCAGTGCCAGTCCATTGCCGGTAAAGCACCAGGGCACGCCCGGCGCGACCTCAGGCCCGATGGTCAGGCGGTCGACATTCAGCGCGCGCGTCACCGCACCGCTTGTTTCGCCGCCTGCGACCACGATCCGGGACACGCCCATATTGCGGGCGTCGATAGCCAGTTGCGCCAGTGCGTCCTCGACCAAGGCCCCCGCCCTCGCCACGCCCAGCCGGTCTTGCGCCGCCGCCACGGATTTTGGCTCGGCCGTGGCGAAGACGATCTTGGGCGCATTCGGGTCCTGCATCTTGAGCCAGGCACGTGCATCGGCCAGATTGCCCTGGGCCAATTCTAGCGGGTCCAGACGATACCCGGCCGCGCCCTTCAGATAAACGCCGACCTGCGCCCGCGTCATCGCCGAACATGACCCCGACAGCACGATCTGCCCACCTGTCACTTTGGGCAATGGCGCGGTCGCCGTCTGTCCAATGGTTCCGGTGTTTCGCCACAGGGCTGGCAGCGGCTGCGCGATGGCAGATCCACCGCAGATCAACGGAATATCGTGAAGCGCCTCGGCCAGAGTGGCCAAATCGCAATCCTCCACCGCATCCAGAACGACATGGCCGGACAGCGTCGCCATGGCATCGCGAACGGCTTCGGCGCCCCGGCGGACGGTCGGAAAGGTCACCAGTCCGGTTTGGCGCTTTATCTGCGGCGCAAGCAGACGCATCAGATTTGAGTCGCGCATCGGAGTCAGCGGATGATCCTTCATCGGGCTTTCGCTCAACGGCATGTCATTCACGAACAGATTGCCCATGAATACCCGCCTCCCGTTTTCCGGAAAGGCAGGACAGTGCACCGTCCGGTCGATTTTCAAATCCGACATCAGCGCATCGGCAACCGGACCGATGTTGCCGCGTGGCGTGCTGTCGAAGGTCGAACAGTACTTCCAGAAAATGCGCTTCGCCCCCCGCGCCCGCAGCCAGCGCAGTGCGGCGCGCGCCTCGGCCACGGCATCCTCGGGCGGCACGGTGCGAATCTTGAGGGCGATGACTTCGAATGCGGTCGCGGTCTCGTTTGCCACGGGACCCTCCGGCAAGCCGATCCGCAGGGTGACCGGAACACCGGCACGCGACAGCATCGCGGCCAGATCGGTGGCCCCGGTGAAATCGTCCGCAATTGCGCCGAAAAACGTGTTGCTCATGATCGGATCGCCCCCTGCGTGCACAGTGCCCCGCAGGGACAAGGTATTGAAAGGACGGGGCAGGACCGCCCGGTATTTTTGCCCGGCATGTGATGCAGGAAGGTCGCGCCCGTTCGTCGCGACACACCCTGCGGTCGCGGCCCAAGTCCCCGATGGACGGCGCATCGGGACAAGCGTAGCGTCGCCGCGACACGCACGAGGTTTATCATGTCCGATACCACACGCCCCAATTCCTGGGACGCCCGCGCCAAGCAGAACAGCTTCTTCGGGTTTACCGACCTGCCGTCCATCGAAGCGCGCGGCACAACCGTTCTGACCCATGGCGAAGGGCCGTATGTCTTCGATACCCAAGGCCGGCGATATCTGGATGCGAATTCCGGTCTGTGGAACATGATCGCGGGCTTCGACGACCCCGGATTGATCAAGGCCGCGCAGGACCAGTACGCCCGGTTTCCCGGATACCATGCATTTTTCGGACGGATGTCCGATCAGGCGGTGATGCTTTCGGAAACGCTGGTCGAGGTTTCACCCTTCGAGAGCGGCAAGGTATTCTATACCAATTCCGGGTCCGAGGCGAACGATACCATGGTCAAGATGCTGTGGTTCATGCATGCCAGCGAAGGCCGCCCGAACGCGCGCAAGATCATCACCCGCGTCAACGCCTATCACGGCGTAACGGCGGTCAGCGCGTCGATGACCGGCAAGCCCTATAACTCCGTTTTCGGCCTGCCCCTGCCCGGCTTCCTGCACCTGACCTGCCCGCACTACTGGCGCGAAGGTCAGCCGGGTGAGAGCGAGGCCGACTTCCTCGCCCGGCTGGTGGCCGAACTGGAAGAACTGATCGCGAACGAAGGGGCCGATACCATCGCCGGGTTCTTTGCCGAACCCGTGCAGGGTGCAGGCGGCGTAATCCCCCCGGTGGAGGGCTATTTCGACGCGATCCTGCCGGTTCTGCGGGCGCACAATATCCCCATCATCGCGGACGAGGTCATCACTGGATTCGGGCGCACCGGGTCGGTCTGGGGCTGCGAAAGTTACGGCTTCGTGCCCGATGCTATCATATCCTCCAAGGCGCTGACGGCAGGTTATTTTCCGATGGGGGCGGTGATCCTCGGCCCTGACCTGTCCGACCGTCTGCAACGCGCGACCGACATCATTGAGGAGTTTCCGCACGGCTTCACCGCATCGGGCCATCCGGTCGGCTGCGCCATTGCGCTGGCGTCCATCGACCTCGTGCTGAACGGCGGGCTACTCGAAAACGTCCATCGCCTGATCCCCCGGTTCGAGACCGGGTTGGCCAGGCTGGCGCAACACGATCACATCGGCGAATGGCGGGGTCGCGGGATGATGGGCGCACTGGAAGCGGTGCGCGACAAGTCCAGCAAGACGCCGTTTGAATCGGAACTGTCGGTGTCGGAACGCATCGCCAATACCTGCGGCGATCACGGCCTGTTGTGCCGTCCACTGGGTCAATCCATCGTGCTGTGCCCGCCCTTCATCATGACCGACGCGCAGATGGACGAAATGTTCGACAAGCTCTCTGCCGCGCTGGATCAGGTGTTCGCCGACGTGGCGTGATCGCCGTTGCCCTTGTGGCAGCGGCCCCCTACCGTTGCGGAACGTCATAATTTTCGGAGGGATTTCATGAAACGCATTCTCGCAGGCATCACCCTTCTGATTGCCCTCTCCGGACCCGCGCTGGCCCAGTCGCCGATCTGCGGCGGGATATCACTGGTGGGCGAATGGGTCGGCGGGGAGGAAGCCGCGTCTGACCTGACCATCGCGGACGACATTTTCGATACCGAAGGTCAGGTGCCCATCGCGGGCCATCTGGTGCGGATGTTCACCCTCTCGCAGGACACCGACGTGCGGATCGATGTCAGCGCCATCCCGGCAGGCGATCCCTATATCTCGGTCTATGATGCCGCCGGGGTCGAAGTCGCCGCCGACGACGATTCCGCCGGCGATTTCGGCGCATCGGTGCAGACAACACTTGCCGAGGGCACCTATTGCCTTGCCGCGCGCAGCTATGAATCGGGCGTCACGGATGTTTCGGTCAAACTGGGCCGCGGCGATCAGGACTTTGGCACGCCCGCCATTCCCTCAGCCGCTGCGCCGATCGATTCCGGCGGCACCGGTGCGGGGTGCTTCGAACCCGACACTGCATCGTTGGGCACTGATCTCGACATCCCAGGCCTGACGGAAGGCCTGTCCGCATCGAACACGGCAGGGTCCACGCCCGCCTATGGCTTCACCTTGGCTGAGGCGACGCCGATATCTGTCACCGCAAGCAGCGAATACGGCGACCCCCTGATCCGCCTGCTTGATGCCCGGCACAACGTCCTGGCCGAGAACGACGATTTCGATGGACTGAACTCCCGAATCGACCTGACCCAGAGGCTGGAGCCTGGTGACTATTGCATCGAAATCGAGGATCTGAACGGCAACGAAAACCCGATCACCGTCGGGCTGGAAACCTTTGATCCCGCCGCCGATCGCCTGCGCCGTCTGAACGCCGCCGAATTCGCACCGACGGCGGGTGACAGCGTGACGATCACAGATCTGGGCACGCTCGACACAGCTATCCTGCAAGAGATCCAGACTTCGTCTGACGCGACGTGGTACCGGCTCGAGCTGCCTGCAGGCGGCCTTCTGCTGACCGAAGTCATCGGCAACGGCCTCGACCCCGAAGTCGTTCTGTTCGACCGTGTCGGGCGGCGCATCGGAGAAAACGACGACGGGCCGGACGGTCTGGACAGCTTCCTCGTCTCGCGGCTTTTGCCCGGCAGCTATACCGTGGCGATCCGACTGGTCGGCGACGGCGAGACCGGCCCAGTGCGGTTGCTGATGGAACGCTACGTCCTGGCGCAATAAAGCCTGCTGTCAGGCATGAACAAGGGGGCGCCAGCCCCCTTCCGATACTGTCATGTATCCGGTTACTTGTTCATCTTGGCCAGCGTCGCCTGCATGTCAGCCAACTGCTTTCGGATGGCGTCCAGCTCTTCCTTGGATTGACTTTCCGCATCCGCATCGGGGGCAGCGGCTGCCTGATCGGTCGGGCCTTCGCCTTCAGCCCAGCGTCCGGTCATCGCCTTGAAGAAGGCGGCCTGCTGTTCCTGCATGGCCTTGAAGCCCGGCATCTGTGCCATCGGATTGATCGTGGTCATATTCTCGATCAGCTTGGACTGACCGGACCGCAACATCTCGAAACTGGAAGCCAGAAACTCGGGAACAACGCTTTGGGCGGTGCCGGTATAACTGCGCACGAGATCGGTCAGAACGCCCAGTGGCAATACCGATTCGCCCTTGCTCTCATGTTCCGCAATGATCTGGAGCAGATAGGATCGCGTTAGTTCTGCGCCCGATTTCAGGTCAACGATCTTGACCTCGCGCCCCGCCCGGATGAACCCGGCGATGTCTTCAAGCGTCACATAGTCGCTGGTCTCGGTGTTATACAGCCGACGGCTGGCGTAGCGCTTGATCAGCAGCGGCTTCGATTCGTCCGCCATGTCCGACCCCCCATTGTTGCAGTGCAGAACAGCCTACGCCGCACCACGCCGAAAGGGCAAACAAAAAGGGGGAAGCCCTATGGCTCCCCCCCAATATCGTCCAGTTTCCCGGTCGATCGACCTCTTACTTCGAGGTGGCTTTCTTCGTGGCAGTCGTCACGTCGGCCGAGGCCTTCTTGACGGCGGCGGTCGCGTCTTCCTGGGCTTCCTTACCGGCGGCCATCATCAGTTCGACGGTTTCCATCTGAACCTTCTTGGCGATCTCGGCGAAGGCAGCCATGTTCTCGGCAGCGACTTCAGCAGAGGCAGAAGCGAAGTCGGTGACCGACTTGGCGTAATCGGCAGGCTCGTCCTTGATCGAAGCGACGGGCGCCATCTTGTTCAGGGTCTCGCGGGTCCACTTGTGGCTGATCTCGGCGGACTGCTCGGCAGCCTGAAGTGCAACCTTGGACATTTTCTCGGCGAAAGCGGCCTGGGTCTTGAAGGCTTCGCTCATGGCCGAAGTGTCAACGGGGAACGACCCCATCATGTCAGTCATGTACTTGGTGAAATCTTGCGTCTTGGTCATGATATAATCCTCATCCCTATGTCGAGAGGTCTGCCCGACCATCGGGCCGGTTCCTCATCGGCTGAGAGA
The DNA here is from genome assembly GCF_056857695.1 of Jannaschia sp. L-14R. Taxonomy (NCBI): domain Bacteria; kingdom Pseudomonadati; phylum Pseudomonadota; class Alphaproteobacteria; order Rhodobacterales; family Roseobacteraceae; genus Jannaschia; species Jannaschia sp. L-14R. The sequence continues at coordinate 36,983 of NZ_JBSXNP010000008.1, read as the reverse complement.
CAGATAGATGCTGCAGTGCGGCATTGCAAGTTTTTTTCTGCACCGCAGCATGATTTTTTCACGCCTGCGCCAATTTCCGCTGATTAAGCAGATTTGCGTTCGGGCAGAACGTATTTTCCGGGGGCCGCGTCCAGCACCGGGTGATCCTCGCCACCGGGGGCACGGGCCGCGATCTTCTTACCGGACCTGCCCCGCAGCCACTTCTCCCAGCGCGGCCACCAGCTGCCTTCGTGGAAGGTCGCGCCCTCTAGCCATTCGTCGGGGGTGTCGGCCGCAACTTCGTTCACGTAATGGCCATATTTGTTGCGCGCAGGCGGGTTCACGATGCCTGCGATATGCCCCGATTGCGACAGGATGAATGTCTTGTCCTTGGACCCGAACTGCGCCGCCGTCTGCCAGGCACCACGCCAATGCGCGATGTGATCCGTTTCGCAGGCGATGTCGCACAGCGGCACCGATACGTCGCCCAGCGTCAGGCCGGACTGGCCCAGCAGGTCGAAGCCCGTGCTGGCCAGTTCGTTCCGCACGCAGAGCTTGCGCAGATATTCCGTCACGAAAGGGCCCGGAAGGTTGGTGCCGTCGCCGTTCCAGTACAGCAGATCAAAGGCCGGCGGCGCCTCGCCCAGCATGTAGCTCTTGATAGCGGGGCCATAGACCAGATCGCGCGACCGCAGATAACTGAACGTCCGCCCCATGAAAAACTTGTCGAGATAGCCCTTGGCCCTGGACTCCCGCTCGATCCCGTCGATGAAATCGGAATCCAGAAAGACGCCCATCTCGCCCGGATCGGAAAAGTCGGCCAGCGTCGTCAGGAAAGTCGCGGACTTGATGGAGGTATCGCCGCGCCGCGACATCAGCGCCAGCGTGGCTGCTAGCGTAGTGCCCGCGATGCAATACCCGATGGCGTTGACTGCTGCTTCACCCGTGATCTCTTTTGCGACGTCGACGGCCGTGAGGAACCCCTCATCGACATATGTATCGAAACCGACGTCCGAATAACTCTCGTCCGGATTCACCCAGCTGACCACGAACAGCGTATACCCCTGATCCACGATCCATTTGATCAGCGAATTCGCCGGTTTCAGGTCAAGGATGTAGAATTTATTGATCCACGGCGGAAACAGGACAATCGGCGTCTTGTGCACCGTCTCGGTGGTCGGTGCATATTGGATCAGCTCGAACATCCGGTTGCGGAAGACGACGCTGCCCTCGCTGGTGGCGATGTTGGCCCCGACCTGAAACGCTTCCGGGTCCGACAGGGTGACCAGCCAGTCGCCCTCGTTCGCTTCGATGTCCCGGACCAGGTTCTCCAGTCCCTTCACTAGTGAATCGCCCTCGGTATCGACGGCCTTCTGCATGGCTTCGGGGTTCGTCGCCAGAAAGTTGGTGGGCGCGAACAGGTCGACAATTTGCTGGCTGAAGAACTCCACCCGTTGCTTGTCGGCCCGGTCCAGCCCTTCCAGATCGTGAACCGTGTCCTTTATGGCGGCGGCGCTGATCTGATACTGCTGCTTGACGAAATTGAAGTACGGATGCTCGGACCACATCCTGTTGGCGAACCGGCGGTCCTCGGGCTGGCCATCGGGCGCGGGCACGGGCTTGCCCGACGTCAGCGCTGTTTGTGCTTCGAACGCATGGCGCAATGCCTGCCCCCAATAGCCGACCTGCCGTTCGATCAGCTTGCCGGGATTCGACGCCATTTCGGCCCAGTAGGCCGCCATCGCCTTGGCATAAAGCTCGGGCCCCGGACCCTGCAGACCCTGGTCCGATTTGCGCTTGGCCGCGAGCGCGCCGACCAGCCTTTTGGTCAATTCATCAATTCGTTCCAGATTCGCGTTCAGCCGCGACAGGGCTTCAGTCTGTGCGTCCGCACCCGTGTCGGTCTCGTCACGTCCGTGCGCATTCGCGCGATCGCCATCCGACATTGCTTGCCTTCCCGTCGCCATGCTGCAACTGCTAAGTAATATATGGGTTCACTATACCTGAAAAACCCAAGTTCTAAAGCGAATGGCACGGCCTGTCCCGGCCCGCCAGACAGGAGTTCCACGAATGCGCTACATGGCTGCCTACGACATGATGGAAACGCTCCGAAACACGAATGCCTGGCTGGGTGCGACGGCCCGGACCATGGGCAGCTATCCTGCGACCGCGCTTATGCCGCTTCCGATGTTCAAGATGCTCGCCGCCTGGGGCGAAGTGACCGAGCGCAGCTTCGGACGCATGAATGTAAAACCCGACTGGAACCTTGCCGCCATTCCGGGTGACGACCAACTCGACCACCCGGTCGAAGTGGAAACAACGGTCAAGGGCGATTTCGGCGATCTGATCCATTTCAAGGTTCAGGGTCGCGATGCGATGCAGCGCAGAATTCTGCTTGTGGCACCGATGTCCGGCCACTACGCCACGCTGCTGCGCTCGACCGTCACGTCTTTGCTGCCTGACGCCGACGTCTGGATCACCGACTGGCACAATGCCCGCGACATCCCTGTCAGCGCCGGCAAGTTCGACGTCGAGGATTATACTCTCTACCTCGTGGATTTCATGAAGGCGCTCGGCCCGGATATCAACGTTATCGCCGTTTGCCAGCCCGCCCCCCTGACGCTGGCCGCGACCGCGCTGCTGGCAGAACAGGACCCGGATGCCCAGCCCCGCACCCTGACACTGATCGGCGGGCCGATCGACCCGGACGCCGCCGCCACCGACGTCACCGACTTCGGCCGCCGCGTGACGATGGGCCAGTTGGAACATAGCATGATTCAACGCGTCGGCTTCCTGTATGCGGGCGTCGGTCGCAAGGTCTATCCGGGTCTGCTGCAACTTTCGTCCTTCATCTCGATGAACGCCGAAAAGCACGGGCAGGCGATGCGCGATCAGATCATCGCCGTCGCGAACGGCACGGCGTCGGACCACGACAAGCACAACAAGTTCTATGACGAATATCTCTCGGTCATGGACATGACCGCCGAATTCTATCTCTCCACGGTCGAACGTATCTTCAAGGGACTGGAGATCGCGCAGAACCGCTTTGTCGTCGACGGCCATCAGGTCGACATCGGCAAGATTACCTCGGTCGCGGTCAAGACGGTCGAAGGCGGCAAGGACGACATCTCGGCTCCGGGCCAATGCGTCGCTGCGCTCGATATGCTGACCGGCCTGCCGGACGACAAGAAGGCCAGCTACATCGAACCTGACGCCGGGCATTACGGCATCTTCGCGGGGGGCAGCTGGCGGCGAAACATCCGGCCCCTGGTCCTGGACTTCATCGACGCCAACTCGGGCATCAGCAAACCTGTCCGTCGCAAGCCGAAGCTCAAGGCCGTCCAGGCGATCAAAGACGACATGCCCGAAACGCTCGACACCAACGGAACAATCGCCATCTGATGGCGACGGGGGGCAAAACCCTCGGTTTCGCGTGCATATGCGGACAACTCCGGGGCGAATTGTACGACATATCTCCCGCCGCCTACACGCGTATCCTCTGCCACTGCGCCGATTGCCGCTCGGCCTATACGCACCTTGGACTGGCCGACCCGGAAAAGGTCGACATCCTGCAAACCACGCAGGATCGCGTGCGCATTCAGCAGGGCGGCGAAAATCTCCGCGTCTTCCGCCACACTCCAAGGGGCGCGTTGCGCTGGTATGCGACCTGCTGCGGCACTCCGTTGTTCCACACGCCGCTCAGGCAGCGGCTGGTGCATGTCGGCATGAACGCCGACCGGCTGGACCAGCCCGATGACGTCGGCAGGATCATGGCCGAGGCCTTCATTCCCGGCCCCGGTGGAAAACAGACCCACAAGGGCATGGTCCGCATGGTCAGTCGCATGGTGTCGCGCATGGCGGCCAAGAACCTTTCGGGTGAATGGCGCGGGACGCCGTTTTTCGGAGACGACGGCGCGCCGGCCCGTGAGCCGAAGCTCCTGACCCGAGAAGAACGCGCCGCGGCGCTGATGGCGGTCAGGAAGTAGCCGGACATACTACTCGGCAACGAGCGGACTTACGCACTCCAGAATGCCACTCTTCTCCGGGGGACTCAGATCGTAACTGCCGATATCCTTCCACAGTGCCGCACAACCGATAACGTCACGATCTTCGACGAAGTGGCGGGATTGACGATCTACTGGATCAAACTTGTCATCGAGGCGATCCCACCGGAGCGATATTGGGCAACGTTCTCGGACAAGTTCCTTGATCGCATGCGCGAGGAAGGGATCACCGTCCCTGCCCCCCGGACCCCGGCGGAAAAGAAGATGGCCCAAAAGATCGAAGCGAAAAAGAACGCGCCTGCGGAAACGCCGCCTGAAACAGAATGATCTGTTCCCATCAATCCGGAAAACACCCCGGCCAAATGACCGGGGTGTTCAATACCTGACAGAAAGAACTGTAATACGCAGGTAATACGCTCTGCCATACAGTCGTAATACATCCGATTTTACACGGATCAGTGACCCAGGATCTGGCTCAGGAACAGCTTGGTGCGCTCGTTCTGCGGGTTCAGGAAGAAGCTCTCCGGCTCGTTCTGCTCCACGATCTGACCGGCATCCATGAAGATAACGCGGTTCGCGACCTGCCGGGCAAAGCCCATTTCGTGTGTCACGCACAGCATCGTCATCCCCTCCTCGGCAAGCTGGATCATCGTGTCCAGAACTTCCTTGATCATCTCGGGGTCCAGCGCCGATGTCGGCTCATCGAACAGCATGATGCGGGGCTTCATGCACAGGCTCCGGGCGATCGCGACACGCTGCTGCTGACCGCCCGACAACTGACCGGGATACTTGTTGGCCTGATCGGGAATCTTCACCTTTTCGAGGAAATACATCGCCGTCTCTTCGGCTTCCTTCTTGGGAGTCTTGCGAACCCAGATCGGCGCGAGCGTGCAGTTTTCCAGGATCGTCAGATGCGGAAACAGATTGAAGTGCTGGAAGCACATGCCGACCTCGGACCGGATCTTGTCGATATTCTTCAGGTCCGACGACAGCGGCGTGCCATCGACGATGATGCTGCCCTGCTGATGTTCCTCCAGGGCATTGATGCACCGGATCAGCGTCGACTTTCCCGAACCGGACGGTCCGCAGATCACGATCCGTTCGCCGCGCTGCACGGTCAGGTCAATATCGCGCAGCACGTGGAAACTGCCGTACCACTTGTTCATGTTCTTGATTTCAATGGCCACCTCGTCGGAGACGGTCATGGCGCTCGGGTTGGTATCTGTCATAGCCATGTCGGAAATCCTCAGTGATGATCGGTCCGCAGCTGGCGCTCGAGCCACTGCGAATATTGCGAAATGCCGTAGCAGACGGTGAAGAACAGGATACAGGCCGCGGCCCACAGTTCCCAATAGACACCGGCCCAGTCGGTCGATGACAGGATCGGTCCGCGGATCATGCCGACCAGGTCGAACATCGAAATGACCGAGACGAGTGTCGTGTCCTTGAACAGGCCGACCGCGACATTGACGATGCCCGGAATGGAGATCTTCATCGCCTGTGGCAGGATGATCAGCCGCATCGACTGAGCATAGTCCAGCCCCAGACTGTCGCCAGCCTCGTATTGTCCCTTGGGCAAGGCGGCCAGGCCGCCCCGGATCACTTCGGCGATATAGGCCGATGAGAACATCGTGATCATGATGATCACCCGCAGGATCAGGTCGAAGTTCGCATTGGGTGGCAGGAAGTATGCCAGCACGACGTTCGCCACGAACAACAGCGTGATCAGTGGCACACCGCGCACGAACTCGATGAAGACAACGCAGAAGCCTTTGACGATCGGCAGACGCGATTGCCGCCCGAGAGCCAGCAGAATGCCGAATGGGATCGAGAGCGACACGCAGACGATGCCCAGTATCAGGTTGAGCATGAAGCCCCCCATCGCCCGGCTTTCCACTGCTTCCAGACGACCGAACCGCGAAAATTCGCCAGCCACCAGGCCTCCGACCCAGATGATCGCGGCGGCCACGACGATGCCGGCCAGCAACCCTGTCACGAAGCCACGCTTTTCGATTTTGGCAAATGTGAAATAGCCGAACAGCACCGCGAGCGCGATGAAGATCGGTGTCAGGATCGTACCGCCCCAGATCAGCCAATAGGCCAGGAATGGATAGACCGCTGACAATGCCAGCGTCCAGCGCGGCAGGAACATGATGAACAGCATCGGCGGCACGGCCAGGAACAACAGGACGAACGCCAGCGATGGGCGCCACCGCAGATAGTCGGGGTATTGGAACCCGAACAGCAATTGCGGCCAACGTTCGGCAACGACAGCAAAGCACCCCCCGCCCGACCCTTGCAGGATCTCGCGGCATTCCCGGATATCGTTGCCCGTCCATGTGCCATTCACGACCCATGGGATCAGGCCTGACAGCAGCCAGAAGGCGATCAGCAACCCCAGAATTGTCAGAATCGAGTTCATCGGCCCCGAGAACAGGTTTTCGCGCACCCATTTGATAGCCCCCGTTTCGCGCGCGGGTGGCGGGGACGGCGGGATTTCAGTGTCGCGCACGAAGGCAACGGATTGGGCGTGGGTATCGCTCATGTCATCGCTCCTTCAGTTTGACGGAATTGTTGTAGACGTTCATCACTGCCGAAATAATCAGGCTGAAGCTGAGGTAGAAAGCCATCAGCAGCAGGATGCTTTCCAGCGCCCGTCCGGTCTGGTTCAGCGTGATGCCGCCCAATGTGCCGGTAAGATCCATATAGCCGACCGCAATCGCCAGCGACGTGTTCTTGGTGATGTTCAGATACTGCGAGATCAGCGGCGGGATGATGACGCGCAGCGCCTGCGGCAAAACGACCAGTGACATGATGCGGCCGGGTCGCAGCCCCAGTGCCGCGGCGGCTTCCGTCTGGCCGCTGGAGATGGCGAGGATGCCCGCGCGGACGTTCTCGGCGATGAATGCGCCGGTATAGATCGACAGGGCGAACCACAGTGCGATCAGCGATGGGCGCAGCAGGAAGCCCCCTTCAAAGCGGAAGCGCCCCATGACCGGGTTTTCCACCGAGATGGGCTGCCCCAGCAGGAAATAGGCCAGCGCCACCGGCACGAGCAGCAATGCGATGGACGGCCATAGGATCTTGACCAACTTGCCTTCGTCGTACAGCTTTTTCCGGGCATAACCACGCAGCGCGAAAATTCCCAGGATCGATGCGGCAAGCACGGCAAAGACAATCCAGCCCCCTGCGCCATCGAAGACGAGACTGGGTATGAAAACGCCTTGGTTGGTAAAGGCGAACATTCCCAGAAGCGGCGTATTGGTGGGGTTGTCACCACGGTAATCCTGAATCGCGGGGAAAGTGTTCGCCGCGACGGTAAAGATGATGATGATCCAGATCAGCACCGGGATGTTCCGGAACATCTCGACGTATATCGCCATCAGTTTGGAGATGATCCAGTTGTTCGACAGGCGAAGAACGCCCGCGATAACACCGAATATAGTCGCCGTGATACAGGCAAGTACGGCCACGATCAGAGTATTGATGCCCCCGACCAGTGCAGCGCGCAGGTGCGTGCTCTGACTGGTGTATTCGATCGGCTTCTGATTGATGTCATATCCGGCCGGGTCCGCCAGGAAGCCGAAGTCGATGCCGACCTGTTGCAGCACCGGGTTGTTCATCGCGTTGTTGATCAGCCAGCCGAAGAACAGGAACAGAAGAACGATGGCGATAAACTGGAACGTGTAGGACCGGTATCGCGTGTCATTGATCAGCTGCCCAAAGCGGAAGCCGTCCGCCTTGGGCGGGTCCGTCATCGTGGTCATTAGCTTTCCCCGTGTCCCGTAGGGTATCAGGACAGGGCGATTTCGCCTTCTTGCCCCGGACCGGACCCAAAAAGGCCGCTCCTTACCCGTGAGATTATTGTTGTTGATGGAAGAAGGGCGCGGATCGCTCCGCGCCCTTCCCCGATGTTTTTAGCGGAAGGGCGGCGAATAAATCAGGCCGCCGTCCTTGTACTGCGCGTTCAGGCCGCGCTGCAGGCCGATCGGCGTAGACTCACCGATGTTCTCATCGAACACTTCGCCGTAGTTGCCGACGGCCGCGATCGCGTCCTTCGCCCAGGAGCTGCTCAGACCGATCATTGCGCCCAGTTCACCTTCGGTGCCTAGCATACGGTTGATTTCCGGGTTGTCGCCAGGGGCCGAGGCCATCTGCTCGACGTTCTCCTTGGTGACGCCCAGCTCTTCGGCCGAAATCAGCGCGTTCAGCGTCCAGCGGACGATGTCCGCCCACTCGCTGTCGCCGTGACGCACGAGAGGGCCGAGCGGCTCTTTCGAAACGATCTCGGGCAGCACGACATAATCGTCCGGATTCGCGAAACCGGCACGCTGGGCGGCAAGCGCCGAGGCGTCGGTCGTATAGACGTCGCAGGCACCGGCCAGGAACTGCTGGACGGCTTCTGCCCCGGTTTCGATCGGAACAGGCTCATAGGACATGCCATTAACCCGGAAATAGTCGGCCAGGTTCAATTCGGTCGTGGTGCCGGTCTGAATGCAGACGGTCGCGCCGTCCAGTTCTTTGGCCGACGCCACACCCAATGCGGTCGGAACCATGAAACCCTGACCGTCGTAGTAGTTCACACCGACGAAGTCGAACTTCAGGTCAGTATCGCGCGAGAAGGTCCAGGTCGTGTTCCGGGCCAGCACGTCGATTTCGCCCGAGGCCAGCGCGGTGAAGCGCGTCTTGCCGGTCGTGGGCACGAAGGTAACGGCCTCGGCGTCGCCCAGGACGGCGGCAGCGACGGCGCGGCAGACGGCCACATCGAAACCTTGCCACACACCATTGGCATCCGGCTCGGCAAAGCCGGGAACGCCGGTGGTGACGCCGCAGTTCAGCGTACCGCGAGCCTTGACGTCATCCAGCGTTGCAGCCGAAGCGCCGGCTGCGGCCAGACCGGCGACAGCCAGCGTGCCGAGAATTACGGAATTCTTCATGAGTTAAACCTCTTCCTGATGAACCGAGCGGCCTAAAACCCGCCCGGCACCGCACCGTTTCATCGGCGCGGCTGGTTTTGATGTGAGGATGTTCACCCTCCCCACTAGCGCAATTGAGACTAGATGAAGGGTCAAACGTCAAGGGAGGATGCCGCGAAAGGATGCATTTGCTCAAGGAATGAACGTTTCCCTAAGGTCAACGCCCGATGACACGCCAACAAGAGTTTAACCGGCCCGAAGAAGCCCGAGGTATTCACCGGCTTGCAGGAACGCCGCACGTTTGAGGGCGATACGGGTCGCCTCTTCTTCGTCCACACCCCATTGCTCGGCTTGCCAGTCCTCGTCGACGCGACTGCGTGGCCAGATATCGTCCGCTGTGTGTCCGTCCATCGCGGCAAGTCCGAGAATCAGGCTGCCGGTCAGGGTCACGAATTCCGACAGGGCCGTCAGCTCCCAAGGGGTGAGCGCCGCGACGTGCGCCCGCAATGCCTCGGTCGCATTGGCGGGCTGATCGACCGGGATAACGCCTTGTGTTACGATCAACCTGGCACCGAAGCGTTCGTCAGCCCAGTCCAGCATCGGGTCCCAAGCCGCCGCTTGCCGTGCCACCAGCGACTCGGGTCCGGCGGCACGGTAGCACAACAAGTCCGATCCGCCGTAATCGCCAAGGTTCTGCGCCACTTCGGCCTGCTGCGGCACGACCTTGTCCAGCGTTGCGTTCACTGCGCGCATCAATGGCATCGACAAAGGGTCGATGACATCGCCCTGCGCCTGCCATTCCTGTGCGACACCCTGCGCCAGCGCGCGGGTCGGCATCGTGATCTGCGTCTTGAGCGGGGTCCGCACCGGACGACCGTCGAGCCGGACAGTGAACCCACCGTCCAGGACCTCGACCTCGGCAGTTTTCCAGAATCGTTTCGCCTTCCATTCGCTCATCTGTTCGACTCCAGCAACAGGGTCCCGAGTGTCTCGAAATCGTCCACGACAGTCTCTGCCCCGGCCGATAGCAGACGCTCCGGTCGGTGGTACCCCCATGCGACACCGATCGCCCGAACGCCGCAGGCCGCAGCCATTTCCATGTCGAACGATGTATCGCCGACCAGAACGGCCTGGGTCCGGTCGGTGCCGGTTGCGGCCAGGGCCTTCTCCACCATCGTCGGATCGGGCTTGGAGGGATTGTCGTCTGCGCATTGCACCGTTTGAAAATGCCCGCGCCAGTCCATCGCGTCCAGAACATAGTCCACACCGAGCCGCGACTTTCCGGTGGCGATGCCAAGCGTCATGCCAGCCCGCCTCAGCCGCAGGAGCGTTGTCTCCGTATTGGGAAATACCGGCGGTTCTTCCTTGCGGGCCAGCGCGTCGGCAAAGCGCAACCGATACCCGGCGACGATCTTCGCACAGCAATCGATCGTGATCGTGACTGTGGATTGCGCCGCCAGGTGTTCTACCATTTCGGGCAGCGACAAGCCGATAGTTTCGACGACCTGCGCCAGGCTGGGCGGTGGCAATCCCGCCGCCTCGAAAGCGGAAATCATGATGCCGCCAATCTGCGCATCGGTGTCGACAAGTGTTCCGTCCACATCGAACAGGACGAGCATGTCAGGCCTCTTCGTCGGCAAAGGGATCGAGCGGCACATCCAGGCCGTCCCAGCCCATCATCTTCCACGTCCGCTCCATGTGATCGGGCAGCGGGGCCGTAAGGCTCAGCCGGGCACCCGTGATCGGATGGGTCAGCGACAGATGACGGGCGTGCAGGTGCAGTTTCTTGCTGATCTCGCCGCCGAAACTTGCCCCCCAGCCATCGCCCTGGTTCTCTTGCCCGGATCCGCCGTATTTGCCGTCGCCGACGATGGGATGCCCCATCTCGGCCATATGGACGCGCAACTGGTGGGTGCGCCCGGTGACCGGCACCAGCGCCAGCCACGCGCCCCGCGACCCCAAAGTGTCGAGCACGGCATAGTCCGTCACCGCACGTTTCGCGCCGGGGATGTCGTCGACCTCGTCCGGGTGGACCGTCCGCATCTTTTCACCGCCGTCGCCCCCGCCGCCCGCCTTGACCAGCGCATACCGTACTGTGCCCATCCTTGGATGCGGGGTGCCCGCGACCGCGGCCCAGTAGATCTTGCGCGTCTCGCGGTCGCGGAACGCCTCGGAGAGTTGTGCCGCGGTCAACCGGTTACGCGCCATCAGCATGATGCCGGACGTATCCTTGTCCAGTCGATGCACCAGCCGGGGCTGTTCGTCGCTGTCGAAACGCAGGGCATCGCCCAGCCCGTCGACATGCCGCGTCTGACCCGAGCCACCCTGCGACGCCAGACCGGGCGGCTTGTTCAGGGCGATGATATGATCGTCGCGGTAGATTACGCAGGAGCGGATCATCTCGGCATCGGCTGCCGTCACCTTGTCGCGGCGGGGTGCTGCAGGCGCACGGTCCTCGGGCAACGGCGGCACCCGCACCTCCTGACCTTCCTGCACACGGCTGTTGGCCTTGACCCGTCCGCCATCCACGCGGATTTCGCCCTTGCGACACGCCTTTTCGACATTGCCCTGATTGAGCTGCGGAAAGCGTCGCTTGAGCCAGCGGTCCAGCCGTTGATCCCCCTCGCCCGCGGCCACAGTAATAGTCTGGACGCCGCTCATGTCAGGCTCCTTGCAATGATGAGGCCCGTCATCAGGGCCAGAAGCGAAAAGCCAACCGACAGCAGGACGTAAAGTAGGGCCTGCCCCGGCAGGCCGCGCTCGATCAGAATGATCGTCTCCAGAGAAAACGCCGAAAACGTCGTGAAACCGCCCAGGACGCCGATCAGCAGGAACGGCTGCCAGCTCGTCAGGCCAAGCCGATCGAGCACGATAACCGCCAGACCCATCAGAAGGCTGCCCAGAACGTTCACCGACAGGATGGCGACCGGAAACCCGTCGCGGATCAGCGCAGTGGCGACGAGAAAGCGCAACGACGCGCCAAGCGCGCCCCCGAGCGCGACAGAGAAAAGCGAGAAAGTCATCGCGGTCCTGTCTGCCCCCGGCGCACGACTGTCAACCTTTGCCACGCTTGGCGCGCTGGTCGACCAGCCAATCGACGCGACGTCCCAGCTCCCGCTCGAACCCGCGATCCACGGGAACGTAGTACACGGGTCTCTTCATGCCATCGGGGAAATAGTTCTGGCCCGAAAACCCATCCGCCTGATCGTGGTCATAAGCATAGCCTGCGCCATATCCCTGTTCCTTCATCATCCGGGTCGGCGCGTTCAGGATGTGTTTGGGCGGCGGCTCGGACCCGGTTTCTCCGGCCTGTTTCATCGCAGCCTTGAACGCGGCGTATCCCGCATTCGATTTCGGTGCGAGCGCCAGATACACGACTGCGTTGCCCAGCGATTGCTCGCCCTCCGGCGATCCCAGCCGCTCATATGTCTCCCACGCCTGCAAGCAGAACGCCTGCGCCTGCGGGTCGGCAAGCCCGACATCCTCGACCGCCATGCGAGTGATCCGGCGCATCAGGTAGCGCGGATCCTCGCCGCCCTTCAGCATCCGTGCCAGCCAATAGAGTGCCGCATCGGGGTCGGACCCGCGAACCGATTTGTGCAGCGCTGAAATCAGGTTGTAGTGGCTGTCGCCCGATTTGTCATATTGCGCCGCACGCCGTTGCAGCCGCTTTGCAAGCGTATCGCGGTCGATGGGCGTTTTCGCCCCCCATGCGGCCACCTGCTCTACCAGGTTCAACAACGCGCGCCCGTCGCCGTCGGCCATTTCCTGGAGCGCCTCACGGGCGGGCCCATCCAGCGGCAGTTTTGTGCCCAACTCCGCCTCGGCGCGTTGGGTCATCAGCTCCATATCGCGCAGGGTCAGCCTTTGCAGCGTCAGAACCTGCGCCCGCGACATAAGCGCGGCGTTCAATTCGAATGACGGGTTTTCGGTGGTGGCCCCGACCAGCGTGATCGTCCCGTCTTCCATATGCGGCAGAAAGCCGTCCTGCTGCGCCTTGTTGAAACGATGGATCTCATCGACAAACAGAAGCGTGCCGGTGCCGTTGGCACGGCGGTTCCGCGCCGTCTCGAACACCTTCCGCAGATCGGCCACACCGGTGAAGATCGCGCTGATCTGTACAAAGTGAAGGCCGGTCCGGTCGGCCAGCAGTCGCGCGATCGTGGTCTTGCCGACACCCGGCGGCCCCCAGAGGATCAGGCTGGGCATCGCGCCGTTCAGCATTACGCTCAACGCTCCGTCTGGCCCCAGCAGATGGTCCTGCCCTATCACGTCATCCAGCGTTGCAGGCCGCAAACGGTCGGCCAGCGGCGCGGGGCGGGCGGGCTTGGCCGTGGATTGCACGGCGGACTTGTCCGAAGGGCTGTCGAAAAGGTCGGTCATGACGATGATGTAGTCTGTCGAGCGCGGCGGATAAAGCCGCCGCGCTTCACGTTCGGTGCAGCAAGACGCCGGTCAGTGCATCTTGGTCGCCATCGAGATGTTGACGCAGACGGATTCCGACCCGCCGATGTCCAGCACCGGCCCCGCCGCCACGCAATCCAGCCCGACGCGCCGGGCCAGCCGCGGCGACGTCGCCGGGATCAGTCCAAGAACCGACGTCGCACCGAGTTCCCGGCCCGCGCGGACCATTTCGGCGATTAGCTGCATCTGCACGCGCACCCGGAGCTTGGCGGGAACATCGTCGCAGACGAATACCCGACTGGACTCCCAGACATTATCAGCGACCGGTGCCTCGTCATAAAGAAGGTCTGTCGGAATGGTGTCGAGCAGCCCGTTCTGGGCATCGCGGATCATGTAGCTGTAGATGCCGCAGCGATGCGTCGTCGGCGTCAGGCGGACACCCGCAAGGATGCGACCGTATTCATGGACCGCGACCCAACGGCTGGCTGGCGTGTCGTATTGATCGAATTCCATTCCGTCTGCCTGCGGCAGGTCCCATTGGGCCTGCTCGATGAAGGTCCTGTGGCGCGCGCGCAGCAAGTCGGCGAACAGCGGGCCGTAAGTGTGGAGGTTCTGGAACGAGAGAGTGGTAACTTGCATGGACAATATCTTCCTCTGCCGGGTTGTCGTTGACACCAGGGGACCGTGGAATGCTCGCTCTGTGGGATGGGCTGCTAGATCAGCCTGAACTCTCTCGCCATTCTTAGTGCCTCGGCCGTGGTCTTTACGCCCAGTTTATCCCGGGCGGACGAAAGGCGTGCCGTCAGCGCGCTTTCCGAAATTCCGATCTCCGCGGCGGCGGTCGTGTGGCGGACGCCCGCACCCACAAGGCGCAGCGCCTCGATCATGGCGGGGGTCAGGTCCTCGGGCGGCTCTGTGACTTCGTGGAGGGCGTCGGCAATGGACGCGATCTCGGTGATTTCGGCGTCGGTAAACTCCCGATCCGAACGAGCCACCCCCACGATCGTGCGGGATGTGATCTTGCCGCAGCTACACACGGCGCCAAAGGTCAACCCGTGCTCGGCTGCCAGTTTCATGACGCCGAAGGGGTCGGGCAAATTGATCTCGCTCCAACGAATCTGCCCGGACTTGCTGACACCCCAGAACACAAGGGGGTCGCGAAGCGAGTAGTTGTTGGCGGCATAAAGATCCTGCCACGCTTTGGGGTATGTGCTGCGGAGATACAGTGGCGATGCAAAGCGGATATGGATACCGGCAGTGTACCCCATGGGGGCAAGCTGTTCCAATCTCTGCAAATAGCGAACCATGAGGCGTCGTCTCTCGAGCATGTCTTTTTAGAATGGTTGAGAAATTCATCGTCAACTGTATCTTGAACCCATTTAAACGGTGAAATTGGTTAATGTATTATGAACAAACAGATGAATCCCCGTCTTTTCGTGCGTGTTCTAAAACTCAACGCAAAAGCTCGCGTCGATCTGTTGGAATTTCTGGGAACGACGCGGATCGATGAAGACGAGCTTGAGCGTCTGATCTCCGACCTGCAAACCGGAGCGGATATCGAAACGGCAGCCGGAGGACTGCGCACCTCGTGATGAGGGCGACAAACGAAAAAGGCCCCGCCGGATCGGGCGGGGCCTTCAGGATGTCATATCGGTCAGGATCAGGCCCCGGCGGCGTCTTCCGCTTCGACGCGGGCGCGATCTGCGGCGCCCTTGGCATCGACGTCACGTTCGACGAATTCGATGATGGCCATCGGGGCCATGTCGCCATACCGGAAACCGGCCTTCAGAATGCGGACGTATCCACCCTGGCGATCTTTGTAGCGCGGTCCGAGGATATCCATCAGCTTGGCCAGATGACGGTCTTCCTTGAGGCGCGAGCGCAGCAGACGACGGGCGTGCAAATCGCCACGTCCGGCCAGCGTCACCATCTTTTCGATGATGGGGCGCAATTCCTTGGCTTTCGGCAGGGTCGTCTTGATCTGCTCGTGCTCGATCAACGATCCGGCCATGTTGGCGAACATCGCCTTGCGGTGTTCATGGGTACGGTTAAGGCGGCGGTATCCGCGGGCGTGGCGCATGGGTTTTCTCCGTAGCTAGTCTTTATACTTTGTCCGGGGTCCCCTGCGTGGCGGGTCCCTCACCTTGGGGCATTTGCCCGATCTTCCCCGCCAATTGCGGGCATTTGTCGTAGACGCCCCCTTTCGGGGGCATCGAACTCAAAACTCGTTTTCGAACTTCTTGGCCAGGTCCTCGATATTCTCTGGCGGCCAATCGACGATATCCATTCCCAGATGCAGCCCCATGCCCGACAGCACTTCCTTGATCTCGTTCAAGGATTTGCGGCCGAAGTTCGGCGTGCGCAACATTTCGGCTTCGGTCTTCTGGATCAGATCGCCGATGTAGACGATATTGTCGTTCTTCAGGCAGTTGGCGGACCGGACCGAAAGCTCCAGTTCGTCGACCTTCTTCAGCAGAAGCGGGTTGAACTCCAGATCGTCGGCGGCCTCGGCGCCGCGGGCGGCCTCGGGCTCGTCGAAGTTCACGAAGATCTGCAACTGGTCCTGAAGAATGCGGGCCGCATATGCGACCGCATCGTCGGGAGCCAGCGAGCCATCGGTTTCCAGCTTCAGAGTCAGCTTGTCATAGTCGAGCACCTGACCTTCGCGGGTCGGCTGCACTTCGTAGGACACCTTCTTGACCGGCGAATAGATCGCATCGATCGGGATCAGACCGATGGGCGCGTCTTCCGGCTTGTTCTTGTCGGCGGACACGTAGCCTTTGCCGGTATTCACCGTCAGCTCCATGTAGAGGTCCGCGCCATCGTCGAGGTGACAGATGACGTGATCGCGGTTCAGAACCTCGATACCGTTGGTCTCGCTGATGTCACCGGCGGTGACGACCATCGGGCCTTTGGCCGAGATCGAGACGCGCTTGGGCCCCTCGACGTCCATCTTCAGGCTGACGCCCTTCAGGTTCAGGACGATATCGGTAACATCCTCACGGACGCCCGATACCGACGAAAACTCGTGCAGGACGTTGTCGATCTGGACCGACGTGATGGCTGCGCCCTGCAGCGACGACATCAGGACGCGCCGCAGCGCGTTGCCCATCGTCAGACCGAAACCACGCTCGAGCGGTTCGGCCACGACGGTGGCCTGACGGGCGGGGTTGTTCCCCGGACGAACGTCAAGCTGCGACGGCTTGATGAGTTCTTGCCAATTCTTGTGGATCATGTGCCCTGTCCCTCCAATTCCGTCCTGCGCCGGGGCGGTTGGCGCAGAAACCCCGAGGTAAATATACGGCGAAACAGGGACCGCGATATGCGCCCCCTGCCCTGTTCGTTAAGTCGCGTCAGACGCGGCGGCGCTTCGGCGGACGTACACCGTTGTGCGCCATGGGCGTGACGTCGCGGATCGCAGTGATCTGCAGGCCGGCAGCCGCCAGCGCACGCAGCGCGGATTCGCGACCGCCACCGGGGCCCTGAACCTCGACTTCAAGGGTCTTCAGCCCGTGTTCTTGCGCCTTGCGGGCAGCATCTTCGGCGGCCATCTGAGCGGCATAGGGCGTCGACTTGCGCGAACCCTTGAAGCCACAGGTGCCAGCCGACGACCAGCTGATGGCATTACCCTGAACGTCGGAGATCAGGATCTTGGTGTTGTTGAACGACGAGTTCACATGCGCCACACCAGCGGCGATGTTCTTGCGTTCCTTGCGCTTGGGGGCGCGACGAGTTGCTTCACGTGCCATTGCCTATGCGCTCCCTTACTTCTTCTTGCCGGCGATGGCCTTTGCGGGGCCTTTGCGCGTGCGTGCGTTTGTGTGGGTGCGCTGACCGCGAACGGGCAGGTTCCGGCGATGACGCAGGCCGCGGTAGCAGCCCAGGTCCATCAGACGCTTGATGTTCATCTGGGTGTCGCGGCGCAGATCGCCTTCGACGGTCAGGTTGGCGTCGATATATTCACGGATGGACAGCACTTCAGCGTCCGACAACTCGTTGATGCGGCGGGAAGCGTCGATGCCGGTGGCCTCGATGATTTCACGCGCCTTGGACGGGCCGATGCCCGTGATGTATGTCAGCGCGACAGGAACGCGCTTCCCCGTGGGGATGTTGACGCCAGCGATACGAGCCAAGTAAATATTCCTTCATCGTTGCGGTTCCGTACTGCCAGAACCTTTTTTCACAACGGCCGCCGCTGTTTTGCGGGGCCAAACAGAAAACCGGGAATCACGGGATTCCCGGTGGAAGTTGCGCTTTAGGGAGTCTTGACGGGCGCGTCAAGCGATGCATGCCCGCCTGTCAAGAAGTTTTTGCAAGGTCGGCAGGTCTGGCCTCGGTCAGCGCCTGCGCGACCTCTGCGGCGACCGCGTCGATCTCGCCCAACCCGTCCACCGACGCCAGATTGCCCTTGGCATAATAGTAACCAATCAGGGGCGACGTCTTCTTGTAGTATTCCATCAACCGGGTCCGCAGGCTTTCGGCATTGTCGTCCGCCCGGCGTCTGAAATCGGACGCCCTGCAATTCGTGCATTTGCCATCCGCAGGAATCGGCTTGGTGATGTCGTTATAGACTTCGCCGCACTTGCCGCAGGTGGCACGCGCCGTGATCCGCTGGACCAGCGCCTCGTCATCTACGCGCATTTCGATCACTGTATCCAGCGTGGTTCCATGCTTCGCCAGCAGTTCGCCCAGGGCATCCGCCTGTGGTAATGTCCGGGGAAAGCCGTCGAAGATAAATCCACCGCCCTGGTCACCTTCAAGTCTTTCCTCGATCAGACCGATGACAATCTCGTCCGTGACCAACTCGCCAGCGTCCATGATGGCGGCGACCTTCCGGCCCATTGGGGTGCCTGACGACCGGGCCGCCCGAAGCATGTCACCGGTAGACAACTGGATCATGCCCCGTTCGGCCTCCAGCATGCGGGCCTGCGTGCCCTTGCCCGCACCCGGCGGTCCCAGAAGAACGATATTCATCGACGCGCAGCCCCCTTGTTGCGACCACGCTTTTTCCCGCGCAGCTGACTCTTTTCAATCAGCCCTTCATATTGATGGGCCAGAAGATGGGACTGCACCTGCTGGATCGTGTCCATGCCCACCGACACGATGATCAGGATCGAGGTGCCGCCGAAATACGCCGTGATCGCCAACTGACTGCGCACCATTTCCGGGATCAGGACGACAAGCGTCAGATAACCTGCACCCAGCACCAGCACGCGGTTGACGACATATTCAAGATATTCCGCCGTTCGCTGCCCTGGTCGGATGCCGGGGATGAACCCGTTCTGGTTCTTCAGGTTGTCGGCCACATCATCGGTCTTGAAGGCGACATTGTGAGTATAAAAGTAGGTGAAAAAGATGACCATACCCCCGAAAAACAGCAGATAGAGCGGCTGCCCCGGCCCGAAGTAGGCCAGGATCGTAGACATGATCGGGCCAGACTGCTGACCCGAGAAGGTACTGATCGTCGTTGGCAGCAGCAGCAGCGACGACGCAAAGATCGCCGGGATCACGCCCGCCGGGTTGACCTTGATCGGCAAGTGGCTGGAGCCGCCGTCATAGACCTTCATCCCGACCTGTCGGCGCGGATATTGAATGTGGATCTTTCGCAGGCTGCGCTCCATGAACACTACGAACAGAAGCGTCGCGATCAGCATCACGATCACGCCCAGAACCACTGGTGTGGACAGCGCGCCGGACTGACCGGAGGCGAAAAACTGGGCGAAGGCTGCCGGCAATTCCGCCACAATGCCCACGAAAATGATCAGCGAGATGCCGTTGCCGATGCCGCGTGCAGTGATCTGCTCGCCCAGCCACATCAGGAACATCGTGCCACCCACCAGCGTGATGACGCTGGATGCGATGAAGAACCAGCCCGGCGTGTGCACCAGATTGCCCGATTGCAACGATACCGCCAGCCCATACCCCTGCAATGTCGCCAGCACGACGGTGCCGTAGCGGGTATACTGGTTGATCTTCTTGCGACCCTGCTCGCCTTCTTTCTTCAGCTGCTCCAGCTGCGGAACCATCGCCGTCATCAGCTGAATGATGATCGATGCGCTGATGTAGGGCATGATCCCGAGTGCGAAGACCCCCATCCGTCCGATCGCGCCGCCGGTGAACATGTTCAGCACGCCCCCCAGACCCTGAGACGCCTGCTCGACAAAGTCGCGCAGCGCTACGGCGTCGATGCCCGGAACCGGAATATAGGTTCCGAAACGATAGATGATCAGCAGGCCGATCGTGAACAGGATACGTTGGCGAAGCTCTTTGGCTTTACCGAACGCGCCCCAGCTCATGTTGGCGGCCATTTGCTCTGCGGCTGAAGCCATGCGAGCCCCTCTTGGATAGCAGAACGCCGCCTGTCGGGTCTTCCCTCAGGCGGCGTTCAAGGAAAACTTGAATTCATGTAAGCGGACCTGCGCCCGCCTACAAGCAATCTTAGGACATCACTCGGCAGCGACTGCCGGAAGCGTGACCGATCCGCCCGCCTTTTCGACCGCTTCGACCGCGCCCTTGGACGCACCGGTGACTGTGATGACGGCTTTGGCGGTCAGCTCGCCCTTGCCCAGCAGGCGGATACCATCCAGCTTGCGGCGCACCACACCCGAAGTGACCAGCGTCTCTTCAGTGATGTTGGCAGCGTCCAGCTTGCCGTTGTCGATGAATTCCTGAAGCTTGGACAGGTTGACGACGGCAAATTCCTTGCGATTCGGCTTGGTGAAGCCGCGCTTGGGCAGACGTTGATAGAGCGGCATCTGACCGCCCTCGTAGCCCTTGATGGCCACACCCGAACGGGATTTCTGGCCCTTGATACCACGGCCACCCATCTTACCGGTGCCCGAACCGGGGCCACGGGCGACGCGCTTGCGCGCCTTGGTTGCGCCGGGGTTGTCGCGCAGATCGTTGAGTTTCATATCGCTTCTCCTTGGCCGGAAGCGCCCCCGAAGCGATGTGGGACGAACACGGCGTTTCTTGATTCTCGGATGTGTCTCAGGACACCGCGCAGCCCTACACCCCGCCGCGTCTTCATGCAAGCGTCTGACATGATGCAAACGCTTGCCGGATGCGCCGGACCACGCCACACTCGTCCCATGCGTGCCGCCTTCCTGTTCCTCGCCCTGACCATGCCAGCCGCAGCACAAGCCCCGTGCGCGACCGATGCGATGGTGGTCTTCGACGGTTCCGCCTCCATGGCCGAGATCGGATTCGACACCGGCGCGACCAACCGCATCACCGACGCCCGCGCCGCCATGGCCCGCGTCATGCCCGATGTCGAAAAGGTCCGCCGCATCGGTCTCGTCACCTATGGCCCCGGCCCCGAAGGCTCCTGCGACGGCATCCGTCTGCGTTTTCCCCCCATCGACGCCGCCGCAGCCCAGATGAAAGCCGAACTCGACGCGCTCGAACCCAATGGCCTGACGCCGCTGGCAGCGGCCGTACAGCGCGCGGCGGAGGTTCTGAACTATCGACTGCAACCGGCCATTGTCGTGCTGGTGACGGACGGAAACGAAACCTGCGGCGGCCGCCCCTGCGCCTTGGGTCGCACTCTCGCCGCGACCGCCGCCGATCTGACAATCCACGTCATAGGCTATAAGGCGGAAAGCGACTTCTTCAGCTGGAACAATCCCGAAGCCTCGCAAATTCCCAAGGGCGACACCGTGGCGAAATGCCTGTCAGATGCGACCGGCGGGCGCTTCGTCTCGACGCAGACGGTGGAGGAGTTGGTCGAGGCATTGCAGGAAACGCTTGGGTGCGCGTTGATCGGACAGATACAACCCGCACCAAGGACGAAAAGCGGATCGACCCCGGCAGTAATGCTGGCCCCCAGCTAGGTCGCAGCCCCCGCCTTTGGCCACAACTGAAACCGGATGGTGCTGCGGCGAACCGTGATATCCTCAAGCGTATAAGGATCGAGCGCGGCAAAAAACGCCTCCCGCGCTTCTTGCAAAGGCGTGCGCAGCCCACAAGCTGGCAAGATGCGACAGGATTTGTCGCTGCCCATGCATTCCACCACCGGCGTGTCGGCCTTCAGCGCGCGAACCACCTGCCCGACCGTAATTTCCGACGGCTCCCGGGCCAATTGCAGGCCCCCGGATCGACCCCGTTCCGACACCGCGAACCCCGCCTTGACCAATGCCGAAGCGACCTTGGCAATGTGATGCTCCGACAGGCCATAGACCGCCGCGATCTCTGACGCAGGCACCCGGTCCGGCGCACGAACGGTAAGGGCCATCAGGACACGCAACGCATAATCGGTGAACTTATCTAGCTGCATGCCCCCTTATTTAGCATTTGTAATGCGGATTAAAAGAGCGCATATATTACGCATAATTTTTACGCAATAAGGGGCCCGTCATGGTCATCGTAAATGCACTGCTCTGGCCCGGAACGAAAATCTGCGAAGCCATGGGCATCGACCCCGAAAGCGACCAAGGTCTGTTGCGGTCGATGCTCAACATGTTGATCTATCTCACCGTTGCACTGGCGGTCCTGTGGCTCGTCCTGGCATGACCCAGTCGCTGACGCCTGCGGATGTGGACCGGGTGCTGCAGCGGTTCTATGGCGATGTCCGTGCTGACCCCCTGCTCGGCCCGGTATTTGCCAGCCATGTCACCGATTGGGACACACATATCGCCAAGATCGCGGCCTTCTGGCGCAACGCGATTTTCAAGGAGCGCGGCTATTCCGGCAACCCGATGCAGGTTCATATGGCGGCAGGCAACATCGAGCCCCATCATTTCGTCCGCTGGCTGGAATTGTTCGACGCCACCCTTTTTGCCACTCTCCCCGCCGATATGGCCGCCGCTTGGAGCCGCCTTGCCCATCGAATTGGGCGTGGCCTGCGATCCGGCATCCTGCTGCAACGCAACCAGAATGGCCCGCCGATCCTGACCGACTAATCGGGGCGCTCAAATCTCCAAAGCGATCCGTGTCGATGCAGACACTCGTCGAACCGCTGCGCTACGCGGTAACGTCTCATAACGTTGGGCGCATTCCCGCCCGCCCATTCTCATCTACACCCAGACAGACTGAAAACGCTGCGAAATCGGTCTATGTATCCTTCTGAGCCTTCATTCCACACCCTGTTCCGAGGATGCCCCATGCAGAAGTCATTCGCCGCTGCCGTAACGGCCGCGCTGATCGCGGTCGCCCCATCCATCGGCCATGCCGCAGTCTGCGACTACAAGCCCAGCAAGCTTTTCGGCAGGGTTGCATCAACGATGACTGACACAGGCGCGGTCCCGGTGAGCGCCGATGTGACAAATGCAACGGTCGGGTCCTACTCGCTCATCCATACCCAGTCCGGGTCGTCGCTGCTGAATCGGGCGGTCACCGGCAGATCGGTTACCGAAACTGTTACGATAGCGTCCGGCGCATCTGGCATACTCGCAACCCTCGCCTCGATCGCGACGGCACCGGTCACGCTCATTGCGGGTGCCGTCACCGCGGTTGCACTCGGCAGCTATGAAGGAGCCTGCTACTTTTCCGTGGATCGGGTAACCGACAGCGACAAGATTTTGGCCATCCTTCAGGACATGGAACGGACCGCCAACCCGGACTACTTCTGGATGGAAACGCCGGAGGATGCGGACGGACCCGTGATTTATGTCCGCGACCTTGAAGACGCCAACAAGCTCAGATCCTACGAAGTGTCGCGCCTCTATATTGCCGACGGCCTGCTGAAGCATAGGGACCTCGCTCTGAACACGACAATCGGCAAAGTCATCTATACCGAACCCGTGCCGGTCGAGACCCCTGCTGACTGACATGCTGCGGTCCGCTCAATAGACGTAAAAACGCCCCGGACATACCTGGCCGGGGCGTTTCATTCTAACGGGCGGTTCATGCCGGAGCACAGACCAGAAAGGCCTCAGCCCTTCTCCTCGATGATCTTCACCATATGCGAGATCTTGTTGACCATGCCGCGCACGGAAGGCGTATCTTCCAGTTCGCGTGTGCGGTGCATCTTGTTCAGGCCCAGACCGATCAGCGTTGCGCGCTGGTCGGCGGGGCGGCGGATCGGGGAGCCGACCTGCTTGACCACGATTGTTTTAGCCATGAATCAGGCCTCCTCTGCGACGGGCGCTTGATCGCCGTCGATCTTCGGGCCGTCGTCCTTGCGCAGGATTTCGGCGACCTTCTTGCCGCGACGCTGCGCGACCGACCGGGGGCTCGATTCCTTGGTCAGACCATCCAGCGTTGCCCGGATCATGTTGTAGGGGTTCTGCGAACCGATCGATTTGGACACCACGTCCTTGATGCCCAGCATCTCGAAAACGGCGCGCATCGGGCCACCCGAGATGATACCGGTGCCTTCCGGGGCGGTCCGCATCACGACGCGACCGGCACCGTGGCGACCTTCCATGTCGTGGTGCAGCGTGCGACCGTCGCGCAGGGCGACGCGGATCATCTGGCGCTTGGCCTGCTCGGTGGCTTTACGGATGGCCTCGGGGACCTCCTTGGCCTTGCCCTTGCCGAATCCGACGCGGCCCTTTTGGTCACCGACGACGACGAGCGCGGCAAAACCGAAGCGCTTACCGCCCTTGACGGTCTTGGACACGCGGTTGATCGCCACAAGACGGTCGGCGAATTCCGGTGTTTCCTCGCGGCCACGGCCTCTGCCGCCGCCTCTGTTGTCACGTTCTGCCATGCAGCAATTCCTTCAAGCTTGGGCAAGCGCCCGTAAATTTCCGATCCAGGTGGGCATGAAACCCCCGGATCATCGAGGGGGCCCATGAAAGGCCCCCTGCAACTGTCTTAGAACTTCAGGCCACCTTCGCGGGCGGCTTCGGCCAGAGCCTTCACCTTTCCGTGGAAAAGGAAGCCGCCACGATCGAAGTAGACGTCTTCGACGCCCGCCTTCTTGGCCCGTTCGGCAATCGCCGTGCCGACCTTGGTCGCCGCGTCGATGTTGTTCTTGCCGACCACGCCCAGGTCCTTTTCGAGCGTCGAGGCGGACGCAAGCGTCTTGCCCTGAACGTCGTCGATCACCTGCACCATGATGTTCTTGTTCGACCGATGAACCGAAAGGCGCGGACGCCCTGCAGCCATCTTGCGAAGCTTGTTCCGGACGCGCAGGCGGCGCTTGAGGAACAGATCCCGTTTGCTGTTTGCCATCTGACTGGTCCTTACTTCTTCTTGCCTTCCTTGCGGAAGATATACTCGCCTTTGTAGCGAATGCCCTTGCCCTTGTAGGGCTCGGGCTTCCGATACTCGCGGATGTTGGCCGCGACTTGACCGACGAGTTGCTGATCGATGCCTTCGACCGTGATTTCGGTCTGCTTGGGAGCAGTCACCGTCACGCCCTCGGGCACTTCATAATTGACGTCATGGCTGTAACCGAGGGCCAGCTTCAGGGTATTTCCCTGCATCTGGGCACGATAGCCGACGCCTGTGATTTCCAGCTCTTTCTTGAAGCCGTCCGAGACGCCGGTGACGAGGTTCGCCACCATGGTCCGGGACATGCCCCATTGCTGGCGGGCGCGCTTGGACTTGCCGCGCGGCTCCACCGAGACACCGTTGTCCGCGACCGAAAGGGTCACGTCATCGGTGGCGGTGAACGAGCGGGTGCCCTTGGGACCCTTGACCGAAATGGTCTGACCCGAGACCGAGGCTTCGACGCCCGAAGGCAGGTCGACGGGTCGTTTGCCGATACGAGACATTATACCCTCCTCAGAATACTGTGCAGAGCACTTCGCCGCCGACATTGGCGTTGCGTGCGTTTGCATCAGACATGACGCCACGGGACGTGGACACGATCGAAACGCCAAGGCCCTGGCGGACCGACGGCAGATCGCCGACGCCCAGATAGACCCGGCGGCCCGGCTTGGAGACCCGCTTCACTTCGCGGATAACCGGCACGCCCTCATAATACTTGAGCGAGATTTCCAGCGTCGGGTGACCGGCGCGGTCGCTCTTGCTCTCATATCCGCGAATATAGCCTTCTTCAGCCAGCACATCGAGGACGTGAGCGCGCAACTTGGACGCGGGGGTGATGACGGTGGTCTTGCCACGCATCTGCGCATTGCGGATGCGGGTCAGCATATCACCAATGGGATCATTCATGTGTGTGCTCCCTTACCAGCTGGACTTGACCATGCCGGGGATTTTCCCCTGGCTGGCCAGATCGCGCAGCATGATGCGGCTGAGCTTCAGCTTGCGGTAATATGCCCGAGGGCGACCGGTCAGCTGGCAGCGATTGTTGAGACGAACGGGCGAGGAGTTGCGGGGCAGTTCCGACAGTTTCAGCCGGGCCTTGAACCGCTCCTCCATGGGCTTGGATTCGTCGTTGGCGATCTCTTTCAGAGAGGCGCGCTTGCTGGCGTATTGCTTCACCAGCCGCTCGCGCTT
The DNA here is from genome assembly GCF_056857695.1 of Jannaschia sp. L-14R. NCBI lineage: Bacteria > Pseudomonadati > Pseudomonadota > Alphaproteobacteria > Rhodobacterales > Roseobacteraceae > Jannaschia > Jannaschia sp. L-14R. Next base: position 11,329 of record NZ_JBSXNP010000008.1, on the reverse strand, counting down.
CTTCTGACGCTCGATCATGGATACTTTTGCCATGTCTATGTCCTCAGCTGTTGAACGGCATGTTGAAGGCCTTGAGCAGCGCCTTCGCCTCTGCATCCGTCTTCGACGTCGTGCAGATGATGATGTCCATGCCCCAGACTTCGTCGACTTTGTCGAAGTTGATCTCGGGGAACACGATATGCTCCTTCAGGCCCATGGCGTAGTTGCCACGTCCATCGAAGCTCTTGCCGTTCACGCCGCGGAAGTCCCGGATACGGGGCATTGCGACTGTGATCAGACGATCCAGGAATTCGTACATCCGGGCGCCGCGCAGCGTGACTTTCGTGCCCAAAGGCATGTCTTCACGAACGCGGAAACCGGCGATCGACTTCTTGGCCTTGGTGATGACAGCCTGCTGACCGGCGATCGTCGTCAGGTCGTCCTGCGCCGATTTGGCCTTCTTGCTGTCACGCACCGCTTCGGCACCGCAGCCGATGTTCAGGACGATCTTGTCCAGACGCGGGATCTGCATGTCGTTCTTGTAGCCGAACTCTTCCTTCATCGCGGGACGCACGGTCTCGCGATAAACGGAGAGAAGCCGGGGGGTGTAGTTGGCTTGGTCCAGCATCAGATCACGTCTCCCGTGGTCTTGGCGAAGCGCACCTTCTTGTCGTCTTCCATGCGGAAGCCGACGCGGGTGGCTTTGCCGTTTGCGTCCAGCAGGCCGAGGTTCGACAGGTCGATCGGAAGCGACTTGGGGATCCGGCCGCCCTGGGCCGCCTGGCTTTGACGGGTGTGGCGAATGGCCATGTTCACACCGTCCACGACGGCCTTGCCGGCCTTGGGGTCGACGGAGACGATCTCGCCTTCCTTGCCCTTGTCACGGCCCGACAACACGATGACCTTGTCACCCTTGCGGAGTTTGGCAGCCATTACAGCACCTCCGGCGCGAGCGAGATGATCTTCATGAAGTTCTTCGCGCGCAGCTCGCGAACCACCGGCCCGAAGATACGGGTGCCGATCGGCTCGTTGTTGTTGTTGAGGATCACGGCCGCGTTGCGGTCGAAGCGGATGGCGGTGCCGTCGTCACGACGGACTTCCTTGGCGGTGCGAACGACGACGGCCTTGCGGACGTCCCCCTTCTTGACGCGACCGCGCGGGATGGCTTCCTTGACCGACACCACGATGATGTCGCCCACGGAGGCATACCGGCGATGCGACCCGCCCAGGACCTTGATGCACTGAACACGGCGAGCGCCGCTGTTGTCAGCTACATCCAGGTTGGTTTGCATCTGGATCATTGGTTTCTCCCGACCTTTGGGGCGGCGATGCGTGCCGTGGTCCCCAGGGTTTCGTTATGTCTCGGCACGCCCATCATCGGGCGGACCGCGGGTTACTGCCTATTCGGCAATAACCTCCCACCGCTTGGTCTTGGACCGGGGCGGGCATTCCTGAATGCGCACGATATCACCAACGCTATATTGGTTGTTTTCATCGTGGGCGCGGTACTTCTTCGACTTCCGAACCGTCTTGTGCAGCAGCGGGTGCTTGAAGCGACGCTCGATCGAAACCGTGACGGTCTGCTCGTTCTGCGAGGACGTCACGACGCCCGAGAGGATGCGTTTGGGCATGGGCTCAGGCCTCCGTGGTCGCGCCAGAGGCGCGCGTATCAGCGTGTGCGGCATCCGCCGCTTTCTGGTTCAGAATGGTATTCACGCGGGCAATGCCACGCTTGACGGTCCGCACGCGCGCGGTGTTCTCTAGCTGGCTGGTGGCAGCCTGAAAGCGGAGGTTGAACGCCTCTTTCTTCAGGTTGGTCAGTTCGGTGCGCAGCTCATCGGGGGTCTTGCCCCGCAGTTCAGTGGCGTTCATCGCCTGTTCCTTTGCAACATCACCGGAGGGCCCCTCGCGGGTGACCCTGATTCCGGTGGAGATCAACGGTAGAAGGGGCCGCATAGACGAGGCGCGGGGGGTTGGCAAGGGGGGGTGTCTACCGAGACGTGATGTTAGATACTACTATTCGGAAGAATGATTGGACATGCAAAAATGGCTAAGAGTAACGACAGACCTGATCCCGGATTTACCGGTAAGCCATATGAGACATACATCTGCCCAAACTGCGAGAATGGGCGTCTCGAACCCGTCGAAGGCAGTTTTGACTGCATCGAACCAAAGCACTCGAAGGACGCTCATGGTCATGAGGCTTGGGATCCTGACTGGATCAGGTACCGGTTTGTCTTTAAACTAGAATGCACCTCAAAAACTTGCGGGGAGATTTCCCACGCTATTGGTCGTGGGTCTATACTGCCTCTTTATGGGCAGTATGGCGAAATGGAGTGGGGCGAAGACTTTGGCATTGATGGCATAAGTCCAGCGCCACTATTGTTTCATATTCCCGGTGAGACCCCACATCGTGTCGCAAAAGAAATAAGACGAAGCTTCTCATTATTCTGGCCAGATGTTTCATCTGCAGCTACTGCCCTTCGCATCTCGCTCGAGCTTCTCCTTGATGAAATGGGGATCCCCAGACAGGAAAAGAAGAATGGCGGGGCTAAGAGAATAGATCTACATCGCCGTATCGAATATGCGGCGAAAGAAGATGGTGATTACACTGAGATGTTTCTCGCTCTTAAAGAAGTGGGAAATTTGGGCGCACATGGAGACGACGTTCGACATGGTGACTATCACGACTCGATAGAAATTATGTCTCATGTTTTAGTTCAACTATATGAGAATGATTCCAAGCGCATCAAAGAACTAGCATTGAAGCTTCGCGATAGCATCAAAAACCGGAACAGCGAATTTGGCGGGTGAGCTTTGATGATCTGTCGGTCAACTATCGTGGCTCCGCCCGTTCGGCCCTCAAACGCTCCCCCGGAGCGTTTGCCACTTCGCGGATCGGGCCTCACACCCACCCGTAATTGAAACTCACCGACACCCGGTCCTCCTCGGACATGTTCATCGGCACCTCATGCCGCAGCCACGACTCCCACAGCAGCACCTCCCCCACCTCCGGCTTTTCATAGGCAAACGTCCGCAGCTTGCGCCGCGCGTCCGTCTTCCGGACCGGAGCCGCCATCATCATCGGCAGGCGCGGGTCCTCGAACTTGATGGCGCTCGTGTCACTGGGCATCGCCACATAGGTCGTGCCCGAGATCACCGAATGCGGGTGCAGGTGCCCGGTGTGGATGCCGCCATAGGGCAGGATGTTGATCCACATCGAGTCGAGCGTCAGCTTCTTGCCCGCCAGATCGAACTCCAGATCCTCGGCGAAGGCGGCGACATGCCTGTCCAGCGATTTGACCAGCGTTTTGAAGATCGGGAACCGCCAGCCGAGGTCGGTCAGCGATGCGTAGCTGGTATAGCCGGGAAAGTCGTTCTCTTCGCACCACGCCTGCCCGGCCGCGTCGTCCTCGGCGATCGACAGGCAAGATGTTTCCAACTCCTGCGGATCGATCTTTGGGGCATGTTCTGAAAGTGCCGCGCGGTAGATGCGCGTGACGAAAAGGGAGGAGATATCGGGCAACGGAAAACCTCGTGGGAACGGGCGGACACCGGGTGTCAGATTGAAAAAACCCCCGCCGGTTGTCCAGCGGGGGTTCTGTAAGTTGCGAGGGCTTGGGGTCCGGAAAGTTTGCGAGCGAACTGCCTACACCCCGCAGGAAAGATCGTTAGCGCAAAGCGCTACCAATCCTCCCGCACCACGGTCCGTGTCTTGATCGGCAGTTTCATCGCCGCCAGACGCAGGGCTTCCCGCGCCGTGGCTTCGTTTACGCCGTCGATCTCGAACATGATCCGGCCAGGCTTGACCTTGCAGGCCCAGTAATCGACCGAACCCTTACCCTTACCCATCCGGACTTCGGTGGGTTTGGACGTGACGGGCACGTCCGGGAAGATCCGGATCCAGACCCGGCCCTGACGCTTCATGTGACGCGTCATGGCCCGGCGGGCGGCTTCGATCTGGCGCGCGGTGACACGCTCCGGCTGGATCGCTTTCAGGCCGTAGGTGCCGAAGTTCAGGTCAGACCCGCCCTTCGCTTCACCCTTGATCGAGCCTTTGAACTGCTTGCGGAACTTCGTCCGTTTCGGTTGCAACATGGGTTCTACTCCTTACCGGCGCGGACCGCGGGGACCGCGATCGTCACGACGGCCTCCGGCGCCACGGGGGGCAGGACCGTCCTGCAGTTCCTGGGCTTTGCGATCACGAGCCGACGGGTCGTGCTCCATGATCTCGCCTTTAAAGATCCACACCTTGATCCCGATAATACCATAGGGGGTCACGGCTTCGATGCCGGCATAGTCGATGTCGGCGCGCAGTGTGTGCAGAGGCACGCGACCTTCACGGTACCACTCGGTCCGTGCGATTTCCGCACCACCGAGACGACCGGCCAGATTCACACGGATGCCCAGGGCCCCCATGCGCATGGCGTTCTGCACCGAACGCTTCATGGCGCGGCGGAACGAAACCCGGCGCTCCAGCTGCTGGGCGATGCTTTCGCCAACCAAAGCCGCGTCCAGTTCCGGCTTGCGGACCTCGACGATGTTCAGGTGCAGTTCCGAGTCGGTCAACGCGGCCAGCTTCTTGCGAAGCACCTCGATGTCCGCACCCTTCTTGCCGATGATCACACCCGGACGGGCCGTATGGATCGTCACGCGGCACTTCTTGTGCGGACGCTCGATGATGACGCGGCTGATGCCGGCCTGCTTGCACTCTTCCTCGATGAACTCGCGCATACGCAGGTCCTCAAGCAGAAGATTGCCGTAGTCCTTCGTGTCGGCGTACCAACGGCTGTCCCAGGTGCGATTGACCTGAAGCCGCATGCCGATCGGGTTGACTTTGTTACCCATCAGGCTTGCTCCTCTACCTGGCGAACGATGATCGTAAGTTCCGCGAACGGCTTGGTGATCTTGCCGAACCGGCCACGGGCCCGCGGACGGCCCCGCTTCATCGTCAGGTTCTTGCCGACCCAGGACTCGGCCACGATCAGCGCGTCAACATCCAGGTTATGGTTGTTTTCCGCGTTGGCGATGGCCGACTGGAGGCACTTGCGCACGTCGATGGCGATCCGCTTCTTGGAGAAGGTCAGATCGGCGATTGCCTTCTCGACCTTCTTGCCACGGATCATCGAGGCAACGAGGTTCAGCTTCTGCGGGCTGGTGCGCAGCGACCGCAACTTGGCCATGGCTTCGTTGTCAGCCACGCGGCGGGGATTTTTTTCCTTGCCCATGACTTATTTCCTCTTGGCTTTTTTGTCGGCGGCGTGACCGTAGTAGGTCCGCGTCGGTGAATACTCACCGAACTTCTGACCGATCATGTCCTCGGTGATGTTCACCGGGATATGCTTGTGGCCATTGTAGACGCCAAAGGTGAGGCCGACGAATTGCGGCAGGATGGTGGACCGGCGCGACCAGATCTTGATCACGTCGTTGCGGCCGCCTTCGCGGGCAACTTCGGCCTTCTTCAGGACGTGGGCGTCGACAAACGGCCCTTTCCATACGGAACGGCTCATATCAGCGGCCTTTCTTCTTGGCGTGACGCGATCTCAGGATCAGCTTCGACGACGCCTTGTTCTTGTTGCGGGTGCGCGCACCCTTTGTCGGCTTGCCCCAGGGCGTGACCGGGTGACGACCACCCGAGGTCCGGCCTTCACCACCACCATGCGGGTGGTCGATCGGGTTCATGACCACACCGCGCACGGACGGGCGGATGCCCTTGTGACGGTTGCGGCCCGCTTTACCGAGGTTCTGGTTCGAGTTGTCGGGGTTCGAGACCGCGCCAACCGTCGCCATGCATTCCTGACGCACCAGACGCAGCTCGCCCGAGGACAGACGGATCTGCGCATATCCACCGTCACGACCGACGAACTGGGCATAGGTGCCCGCGGCGCGTGCGATCTGACCGCCCTTGCCGGGCTTCAGCTCGATGTTGTGGATGATCGTACCGATCGGCATGCCCTGAAACGGCATCGCATTGCCGGGCTTGATGTCGGCCTTGGCCGAGGCCACGACGCGATCGCCGACCGCGAGACGCTGGGGCGCCAGGATATAGGCCTGCTCCCCGTCGGTGTAGCGGATCAGGGCGATGAAGGCGGTCCGGTTCGGATCGTACTCGATCCGTTCGACATTCGCCTGAACGTCCAGTTTGTTACGTTTGAAATCGACGATCCGATAGAGACGCTTGGCGCCCCCGCCCTTGCGGCGCATCGTGATCCGTCCGGTGTTGTTCCGTCCGCCATTCTTGGTCAATCCCTCGACGAGGGCCTTGACCGGGCGGCCTTTCCAGAGCTCCGAACGGTCGATCAGAACCAGCCCACGCTGGCCCGGCGTCGTCGGCTTATACGACTTGAGTGCCATGTTACCTGTCTTCCGTTTTGCATAACGGTGGGTTTCCCCACCGAAGGTATAGGGCCCCGAAGGTCCCCGGTGATCTGTCCGCGCAGGCCTGGACCGGAGCGAACAACGTCAAAGCCCCGGACGAATCCGGGGCCTGCCGATGGGGCGGTTTAGGAGGGGTGGGGAGTGGGGTCAAGGGTTGGCGGCAAGGAGTTTCCGGACGGCGGATTTCAGGGGTGATGCACGGGTGATCTACGGGTGATCTACGGGTGATCTGGGTCGGACATTGGGAGGGGTTGCCCCCAGAGAAATTGCTATCTCCAACACTAGCTCTTGTGCATCCTCAAACTTTCGCAGCAACATTGGAACATGGCATATCCTGAACCTCCAAATAGCAAGTCAGCTGTCAAACGTGCAGGCATCGCGATATCTGAGAACCGAGCGACAACTGAAGACTTCGATCTTGTTGATCGCTGGCGGGCTTCGCATGGATACGTGATCAATACTTTTCAGGCATGGCTCAAGGGCCACATCAACAAGAAGTCGTATTCCGTAGAATTTGCTCAACGGCTAAAGCGGCGAAATACGGTTCTAGGCAAACTGGAACGTCGAAACTCAGAAGGGAAGTTATTGATCTCCGACGTGTCTAGCATGCACGATTTTGCCGGTTGCCGAATGATTTTCGATAACATTGATGAACTCGTCGATTTCCGCAGCCACATTCACTCAACTGCTACAATGAGAAATGTAGCACATCAGCTACGGCACGAGGACAACCCAGAGAAGTACAACTACATCGAGCATCCCAAATTCACAGGATATCGTGGTATTCATGATGTGTACCGGCACTTCCCACGTGGAAGCGAACGAAGCCAAACAAAAAAACCGTGGGATAGTCTACTAGTTGAGATCCAGTATCGCACTCGTGCGCAACACGCTTGGGCCACAGCTGTCGAAATTTCGGACCTTTTGGATGGCGAGCAAACAAAATTTGAATTGGATCAGTCGGATCGTGGGCGATTTTTCGCGCTCTCAAGTGAGATAATTGCTCGTCAACACGAGAACCTAAGTAAGGCCTATTCAGACCGCTCAAACCAAAGTCTACGATCTGAATTACAGACGCTCGAGAACAATATGGGCATCTTGAGACGATTGAAAGTACTTCGCCAATTCGAAGATGAGGAGAAGCTGTCTAGACACAATGTCCTAAACATCTATCGCGATGAGTGGGGAGGGTTGGCTTTGGACGTTCTTCCGTTCAGCAGCCCGTCAGCAGCGATTGAGAAGGCGAGTGAGCTTGAGTCAAGTGATGATAGTCTCAACGCGGTATATGTCCGGTCTGACAATCCTAAACAGCTTCGTTCAGCCTACCGAAACTATTTCAACGACCCTGTGGATTTTGTGCAGATCATTCAAGAAGAAGGCAACGTAGGATAGAAAAGGCCCCGCCGTTTCCAGCGGGGCCTCCTGATCTCTCAACTCAAACCGAACCTTACAGCCCGGTGGTCACGTCGATCGTGTTGCCCGGCTCAAGCGTGACATAGGCTTTCTTCACGTCCTTGCGGCGGCCCATCTGGCCCCGGAAACGTTTGGTCTTGCCCTTGGTGATGGACGTATTCACGGCCTTCACCTTCACGCCGAACAGTTCTTCGACCGCCGATTTGATCTGCGGCTTGTTCGCGTCGATGGACACTTCGAAGACCACTGCGCCCGCTTCGGACGCCATGGTGGCCTTTTCGGTGATGATCGGTTTGCGGATCACGTCATAGGTGTTCATTTCAACCGAGCCTCCAGAGCTTCGACACCCGCCTTGGTGATAACGAGCGTATCACGCTTGAGGATGTCCATGACGTTCGCGCCCATCGTCGGCAGAACGTCCACGTTGCCGAGGTTGCGCGCGGCCTGCGCGAAATCCTCGTTGACGGTCGCGCCGTCGATGATCAGCGCGCGCTTCCAGCCCAGATCCTTGACCTGCCGGGCCAGCGCACCGGTCTTGCCCGCGGCCGACAGCTCGTCGAGGACGACCAGCTTGCCCGCCTGCGCCTTGGACGACAGGGCGTGCATCAGACCCATCTTGCGGACCTTCTTGGTCAGCTCGTGGCCATGGCTGCGAGGCGTCGGGCCTTTGTAGACACCGCCGCCGCGGAAGATCGGCGCCTTGCGGGAGCCGTGGCGTGCGCCGCCGGACCCCTTCTGACGAACGATCTTCTTGGTCGAATACTTGACCTCGGTACGGGTTTTGACCTTGTGGGTTCCGGCCTGCGCCTTGTTCCGCTGCCAGCGGACGACCCGGTACAGGATGTCGCGGCGCGGCTCCTGACCGAAAATGTCGTCGCTCAGCTCGACGGAACCGGCTTTGCCGCCGTCCAGGGTGATGACATCGAGTTTCATGCGTCATCTTCCTTCTTATCGGCGTCCGAATTGTCCGTATCTGCGGACTCGTCGGAGATTTCAGCTTCCGCGGCTTTCAGCGCGGCTTCCTCGGCGGCGGCCTGTTCGGCGGCCTGCGCCTCCTCGGCGGCCTTGGCTTCGGCTTCGGCGGCGGATGCAGCTTCCTCGGCGGCCTTCTGGGCTTCCTTCTTGGAAGACAGCAGCGCGGCGGGAACGATGGCACTCTCGGGGAACGGCTTCTTCACCGCATCCTTGATCGTAACCCATCCGCCCTTGGAGCCGGGAACGGCGCCCTTGACCATGATCAGGCCACGGTCGGTGTCGGTCTTGATGACCTGCAGGTTCTGCGTGGTGACACGGGCGGCCCCCATGTGACCGGCCATCTTCTTGCCCTTGAACACCTTGCCGGGGTCCTGACACTGGCCGGTGGAGCCGTGCGACCGGTGGCTGATCGACACGCCGTGCGTGGCGCGCAAACCGCCGAAGTTCCAGCGCTTCATCGCACCGGCAAACCCCTTACCGATCGAGGTGCCCGACACGTCGACGAACTGACCTTCGAAGTAATGGTCGGCGATGATTTCCTCGCCCACTTCGATCATGGCGTCCGCATCGACGCGGAATTCCACGATCTTGCGCTTGGGTTCGACGTTGGCGGCCTTGAAGACGCCGCGCATCGCCTGGCTGGTGCGCTTGGCCTTGGCGGCGCCGGCACCCAGTTGCACGGCCGTATAGCCATGCGATGTATCCGTGCGTTGGCCGATGACCTGAAGGCCATCGAGTTGCAGCACTGTGACGGGGATCTGTTTCCCGTCTTCCTGGAAGATGCGGGTCATGCCCACCTTCTTCGCGATCACTCCGGAACGCAGCATAGTCGTGCCCTCCTCAGACCGAGATCTGGACGTCGACGCCAGCGGCCAGGTCGAGCTTCATCAGCGCGTCCACGGTCTGCGGGGTCGGGTCAACGATGTCGAGCATCCGCTTGTGCGTGCGGATTTCCCACTGGTCGCGCGACTTCTTGTCGATATGCGGGCCGCGCAGGACGGTGAACTTCTCGATCTTGTTCGGGAGCGGGATCGGGCCGCGCACCTGCGCGCCGGTCCGCTTGGCCGTGGCCACGATCTCGGCAGTGCTGGCATCCAGCACGCGATAATCGAACGCCTTGAGCCGGATACGGATATTCTGGCTTTTCATGTCATTCGCCTGACAAGCCGCCACGTCCCGGAGTCCGGGGGGCGGTCATTTGAGTTGAGAGGAGGAGATCGGACCACCCGGCCCCCTCGTCGAACCCATACGAACAGGGGGACGCATCGCATCCCCGTTCGTGGAGCGCGGCGAATAGCCCGAGTCGGGTCGCACCGCAACCCCCCGCGCCTGCCTATTTTCTAAAGCCAGCGCATCCGCCAGAGGATCAGTCCGAGCCCGCCGAAGACCCCGGCAAGCAACCCGACGAATATCCAGAACGCCACGGGGCTTCCGGCCCCCGGAATGCCGCCCAGATTGACACCCATCAATCCGGTCAGGAACCCCAGCGGCAGAAACAGGACCGACACGATGGACAGGATGTAAAGCTGCCGGTTCAGGCGTTCGGCCTGCGATCCGGCAATGCCTTCGCGCGCCAGCACAAGCCGCTGGATCAGCAGGTCCAGTTCCTCGACCGCGCGGACGTGGCGGTCGTGCAACTCGGCCAGACGCCGCCGTTCGCCTTTGGGCACAAGGTCCAACAGGCGCAGCGCCTCCAGCGCGTCGCGTTGAGGGGAAACGTGACGGCGCAGACCCAGCACCGCACGGCGCAGCCGGGTCGCTTCCTGACGTTCGTCTTCGGTCGGGCGACCATCGTCCAGCGCATCTTCCAGAGTGTCTGTCGCGCGGGTCAGAATGTCGACGGTAGTATCAATCCGCTCGGCGATGATTTCGACAAGATCGTGCAGGAAGGCGCCCGTCGTGACGGCCCCCGTTCCCGAAGCGATCCTTTCGGACTGAACGGTCAGCGCGCCGACTGGCCGACGTGACAGGCTGATCACCATCCGTGCGTCGACATACAGGCGCAGCGACGGCATGTCGCCGCCATCCTCGATGGTGTCATCGGGGACATCGCGCAGCAGGATCATCGCGCCCTGCCCGACATGGACCGAACGCGGCCGTGTCCCGGCTCCGGTCAGGGCCTGCACCGTCGATGGGTCGAGTTCGGGAAGAACGCGGGCAAGCCAGGTCTGCGCGTCGGCGACATCTTCGGGTTCCGCGGACAGATGGGCCCAGGCCAGATCGCTGGACAGACAGGCGGATTCCAGCGCCGCGCCGGAAAGGCGTTCCCCGCGGCGGGGTGCGGAAAGAGTATATCCGTACAGGGCTGTCATGCGGGTGGATCGTTACCATCAGGGCTGCGCGACGCAAGTGTCATCGCCGTCAGCGAAAAACGGCCGCCTTTTGGGACGGCCGTTTGTTATCGGGTCGGTGACGCAATCGCGTTGTCCTGGTGTTCCGACGATTACTCGGTAATCTTCGACACCACGCCCGCGCCGACCGTGCGGCCGCCTTCGCGGATCGCGAAGCGCAGGCCCTGCTCCATCGCGATCGGCGCGATCAGCTCGACCCCGAAGGATACGTTGTCGCCCGGCATCACCATCTC
>NZ_JBSXNP010000007.1:0-225397 GCF_056857695.1 Jannaschia sp. L-14R | reverse complement strand
TCCCGAAGCTCAAATCCCACTTGCGACGGATCGGGGCCAGAACTTCCAACGCTCTGTTTGAAGCTCCTGGCGACATCTGCGACCTCTTCGATCCACAGGAATGCTGGAACTCCGTCAAGGCTGCTGGATATGCCTCAGGTTTAGGATGCGGCGTCACCGCGCCCATATCGCGCGATCAGACCGCGCGCCGAATTCGATTTCGGAAGCCAGAGTCCTCGGTCTATGGCCTCGCACAGGCGATCCGCGATGTCAGCCAGGGCCGGGGCGTTGACGGCTTCGATGAAATCGCGGGTCGCATCGTCTTCCAGGATGGCGGCGGCGACCAGATCGAAGTGGTGGTCGCGGACGGCTCCGGTCGTGGCGGCGAAGGCAAAGAGGTAATCGACGGTCGCGGCAATCTCGAACGCGCCCTTGTAACCGTGGCGTTTGACGCCCTCGATCCATTTCGGGTTCACCACCCTTGAACGGACCACGCGGCCGATCTCGTCCTCCAGCGTGCGGATGACGGGGCGTTCGGGGCGGGAATGGTCGTTGTGGTAGACGGGGCGCTTGGTACCTTGCAGCATCTCGACCGCCGCCGCCGCCCCGCCTTCGAACTGGTAGTAGTCGTCTGAATCGAGCAGGTCGTGTTCGCGGTTATCCTGATTCTGAACCACGGCCTCGACCTGTCCGAGACGCTGACGCAGGCCATCGTGATCCGGCGCGCCCTCGCCGGTGCCATAAGCATAGCCGCCCCATTCGACATAGGCGCGGCCCAGATCGGCGGGGTCAGCCCAGAGTTTTTCATCGATCATTGCCTGAAGACCTGCGCCATAAGCTCCGGGTTTGGAGCCGTAGACGCGGGCGGCGCTCTGGCCTGCGCGAAAACGCTCTGCTGCCGGATTGTCCGCTGCCGGTTCATCAAGCGCCTGAACAGCACGGGCGGCACTGTCGACCAGGGCCATCTGCTGCGGGAAGGCGTCGCGGAAAAACCCCGATACGCGCAAAGTCACATCGACGCGGGGGCGGCCCAATGCGGTGGCGGGAATGATTTCGAAACCGACGACGCGGCGGTTGGCGCTGTCCCATTGCGGTTTTACGCCCATCAGGGCCAGCGCCTGCGCGATGTCGTCGCCGCCGGTCCGCATGTTTGCGGTGCCCCAGGCGGTTACCAGCATGGCGCGGGGCCAGTCACCATGATCCTGAAGGTGGCGTTCGACCAGCAGCGATGCGGATTTCCAGCCAAGTTTCCAGGCTGTCGGCGTCGGAACCGCGCGGCTGTCCACGGAATAGAAGTTGCGGCCCGTTGGCAGGACATCGGGCCGTCCGCGTGTAGGTGCACCGGAGGGTGCGGGGGCGACAAACCGCCCCGAAAGGGCAGTGAGCAGACCTGTTCCTTCGGCCGGACCGCAGGCGCGGAGGCGGGGCAGGATGTCAGCATGGATCGCCTCGAGGACGGGGCGGGTGTTGGTGAAATGCGCAGGATGGTCATCCCATTGGACCGCCATCCGCGCCAAGCCCTCCAACCGTTCGACGGTATCACCGTTGCTGCGCCATGTGCCGCTTCCGACTGCGTGCAGAAACTTGTGGCGCGGCCCGGTATAGGGCGCGGCCATGTCGCAATCGAGCGGATCGATATCGACACCGCAATCTTTGGCGAGTGTCCGGATCAGCGACGCATCCCCCGGAGCTTGGCCGCGCGGCAAACGGACGAGTGCGATAAGCAGATCCCGCTCCAGCAGGCCTTCGGGAGATTGGCCGAAGATGTGAAGGCCATCCCGGATTTGTGCTTCCTTCAAATCGCACAGGTAGGCGTCGAGCTTGGCAAGGTCGCCGTCGTCGCCGGTCATGCCCGCGTCAGTGTCGAGGCCGGTGACAGACGCGAGGCTGAGGATTTCCTGCCGCAGCAGGTCGATACGGCGCGGGTCGACGCCCGCTGCTTCGTAATATTCGTCCACCAGCGCTTCGAGGTCGCGCATCGGCCCATAGCTTTCGGCGCGCGTCAGGGGTGGCGTCAGGTGGTCGATGATAACGGCCTGGGCGCGGCGCTTGGCCTGCGTCCCCTCGCCGGGATCGTTGACGATGAACGGATAGATGTGGGGCAGGGGTCCGAGTGCGATTTCCGGCCAGTCGGTCTCGCCCAGGGCAATGGCCCGACCGGGCAACCATTCGAGATTGCCATGCTTGCCCATGTGGACAATGGCGTCGGAATTGGCGCGCAACCAGGCGTAGAACGCGAGGTAGTTGTGCGGCGGCACAAGGTCGGGGGAATGGTAGCTGTCAGTCGGATCGACGTTGTAACCACGCGCCGGTTGCAGGGCCACTACGACTTTACCGAAACGGTGGATGGACAGGGCAAATGTGCCGTCCGGGCCGTCGGTCGGAGCCTCGCGCGGGAATAGGTCGGGAGCAAAGAAAGGATCGGCTTCTGGCTGTCCCCAGCGATCTTCTATCTGTTGGCGGGCTGTCAGGGGGAGGGTGTCGTAGAAGCTGCGGTAGTCGGTGAGGGACAGGCGCTCGCCGCCTGTTCGGTCGGCGCGGTCGGTCAGCCAGTTGGTCGGGCCCGCCATGATCTGCGCCATCAGCGCAGCGCTGTCTGCAGGGGCATATGTGTCGTAGTCTGCCTGCGCCAGTAGGTTCAGGACGTGGACAGTTGCGGCAGGCGTGTCGAGGCCGACGCCGTTGGCCAATCGCCCGTCGCGGTTCGGGTAGTTCGCCAGCACCAAAGCGACACGGCGGTCGGGCGCGGGCGTGCGGCGCAGGCGGCACCAATTCGCCATGAGGTCCGCCACGAAAGTGATGCGGTCGCCCTGCGCCTTCCACGTGGCGATGGGACATTGGGTGGCTTCGTCGAAGAATGCCTCGCCCTTGAAGCCGATGGCGCGGGTCAGGATGCGCCCATCCAGTTCGGGCAGGGCGACGTTCATCGCGATATCGCGCGCCGACAGGCCGGTCAGGCCGTCCTGCCATGCGCTTTCGGTTCCGCCGGACAGCACGGCCTGAAACACCGGAGCATTGTTGGCGAAGGGCGCGGCCAGTGGATTCGCAGCGGGATCGCCCACGGCGAAGCTTGTCAGGTTGACGATGGCATCGGGGGTCATCGCGGTGAAAAGCGACTCCAGCTTGGCCTGACTGACCGGGTCCTTCAGCGAGGCGACGAACACCGGCATAGGGTTCAGACCGGCACGCAGCAGGGCTTTGACGAGGCGATTGACCGGGTTCAGACCCGCCCCTTGCAGCAGAGCGCGATAGAACACGATCGGCACGACGGGAGCGTCTTCTGTCCAATGGTCGCGCAGGGTGATGGCGGTCGCATCGGATATGCCGGGCCAGTAGAGACCGGCGCGCAGAAGGGGCCGGGCCGGGGCCGGACGCCCTGTTCCGTCAATCATCGCACGGGCGTGAGTCAGGAAAGTGGTGGCGTTCTGCGGTCCGCCCTCGACCAGACAGGACCACAGGGCGTCGTAGTCGTCGGGCGCGACGGTAGACAGGTCGCGCAGTTCGGGGTCGGGTTTGTCGTCGCCGGGCAGAGCCGCGAACGGCACGCCCGCTTCGTGCAGGCGGGCGGCGTACTGCTCCAGGCCATAGGTCCAGTAGCCGCGCCCGCCCAGAATGCGCGCAACCACCAGTTTCGATTTCGTCGCGCAGGCGTCCAGATGCAGGTCCACCGACATTGGGTGGCGCAGGTGCATCAGACTGGCCAATCGCAGGCTGGGGGCCTTTGTCATCGTCGCCCGTGCTTCGGACAGGGCGGCGAGTTCGGTGTCCGCCGCCGTGATCACCACGAGGTCCGCCGGAGTCTGGCCCAGATCCACCGGTTCGCCGTCGTCGATGGCTCCGGGTGTGGCGGCGAGCAGATGCATGGCGGTCTCCTTCACGCGGGGGTTTGCGGGAGCCGCCGGTTGGGTGCAAGAGGGGCCAAAGCAGGAGCATCCCATGACGCAGACACACAGCACGATCCCCGTTCACATGACTGACGAAGTTGCGACTGCCCTGACGCAGGGCCGTGCCGTGGTGGCGCTGGAATCCACGATCATCAGTCACGGTATGCCCTGGCCGCGCAATGCCGAGGTCGCCTTGCAGGTTGAACAGGCCGTACGCGATCAAGGAGCGGTTCCGGCCACCATAGCCGTGATCGACGGACATCTGTGTGCGGGTTTGACCGCCGATCAGGTCGAGCGGCTGGGCCGCGACACCGGCGTCGTCAAGGCAGCTTCTCGCGATTTGGCGGCCTGTATCGTCAAGGGGCGCACGGCGGGCACGACGGTCAGCGCGACGATGCGGATCGCGTCGCTGGCCGGGATCGGGGTGTTTGCGACCGGCGGGATCGGGGGAGTGCACCGGGGCGACGGGATGGACATCAGTGCCGACCTGACCGAGCTGGCCGCGACGGATGTGCTGGTTGTTTGCGCCGGTGTGAAGTCGATCCTGGACATTCCGCGCACAATCGAGGTGTTGGAGACACTGCGCGTGCCGGTCATGACCTTCGGATCGGACGAGTTTCCGGCGTTCTATACGCCCCATTCCGGCGTCATCGCGGGGGAGCGGTTCGACGATCCGGCACAAATCGCGGCGGCACGGGCTGCGAATGCGGCTTTGGGGATGGGAACGGGAATGCTGGTGGCCAATCCGATTCCGGTGGAACACGCGCTAGATGCGGCGGAGATTGGTGCGACGATCGAAGAGGCCTTGGTGGCAGCAGAGGACGAGGGGATCAGCGGCAAGGATGTAACGCCGTTCCTGTTGGGACGGCTCAACCTCGTGACCGAGGGGAAGGCATTGGGGGCAAATATCGAACTGGTGCTGAACAATGCGCGACTGGCCGCGCGGGTCGCCGTGGCGGCGTTGGCCTGACACGCTCAAGGAACATGCTGAGGTCGGCGTGATATCGCCAAAGGGACCAGATTCAGTAAAGCCATGGCGGGCGTATCAGACCCGCCGTTCCCGATGCGCGGGGATCGGCGGGCCCGAGGATCACTGAAGGGCTTGCGTGATCGCGGCCTGATCCAGCCCGGCCTGACCGATCACGACAAGCCGCGCGCCGCGCGGGTCGCCGCCCAGCGGACGGTCGAAATAATGATCGACGCGGGGTCCGACGGCCTGAACCGTCAGGCGCATCGGCTTGTCTGTGACCGAAGCGAAACCCTTGAGGCGCAGGATGCCGTGGGTGCGGATGACATCCGCGACCTTGACAGCGAAGGCGGCGGGGTCGGTGACTTCGGGGGCGTCGACGATGAACGACTCGAAAGCATCATGGCCGTGTTCGTGATGGTGATCGCCGTGATCATCAGGGCTGTCATCGTCGTGATGATGGTGATGATGATGCACTTCGTGGCGGGCGGAAATGTCGTCCTCCGCGCCTTGGCCGCGGCCCAGCAGAACATCGGCGGGCAGCGCGCCCATGGTGGCGGGGACGACCTGCACGCCCTCGCGCGCTTCTGATTTCAGGCGGGCAACCAGCGGCGCGGTGCCGTCGCCCAGCAGGTCGGATTTGTTGACAACGATCATGTCGGCACAGGCGACTTGATCGGCGTAGAGCTCGGACAGCGGGGTTTCGTGGTCCAAGCCGTCGTCGGCGGCGCGCTGGGCATCGACACGGGCGATGTCGGCGGCAAAGGTTCCGGCGGCCACAGCGGGTCCATCAAGGACGGTAACGACGCCGTCGACGGTGACGCGGGTCTTGAGGCCGGGCCAGTTGAAGGCGCGCACGAGCGGCTGCGGCAGGGCGAGGCCGGAGGTTTCGATCACGATGTGATCGGGCGGCGTCTCGCGGTTCAGCAGCGCCTCCATCGTCGGGATGAAGTCGTCGGCGACGGTGCAACAGATGCAGCCGTTCGAGAGTTCCACCACGTCATCATCGGTGCAGTTTTCGATGCCGCAGCCCTTGAGGATGTCGCCATCGACGCCGAGATCGCCGAATTCATTGATGATGAGCGCGATGCGCCGTCCGCCGGCGTTTTCCAGCAGATGACGGATGAGGGTTGTCTTGCCCGCGCCCAGGAAGCCTGTGACGATGGTGGCTGGGATTTTGGTTTGCATGGCGGGGCCTCGTGGCAGCGGAAGTGAAGAATGTGACAGAAATGGAAAAGATCGTCGTCTGTGGCGGATGCCGTCCGGATCGGACGGCAGGAATGGTGGCGACACTGCGCGAAGCGGTGCCGGATGCTGTGGTCGAGGTGGCCGCGTGTCTGAACGCCTGTGGCCACCCCGTGTCGTTGGCGTTTCGCGCGCCGGGACGCGCCGCCTATCTTTTTGCCCAGGCCGATCCGCAGGATCAGGCCGCCGAGATCGCCGCCTTTGTCAGGCTGTGGCGGGCTGCGCCCGGTGGTGTCGTGACGGATGCACGGGCTTGCGGTCGACTTCGCACAATGCTGCGCGGCTGTATCCCGGCCTAGACCTTCGGCTTCATGCCGCTGGTGACCGTATCCAAAGCCACCCCGCAGCCGCCCCCAACACAGCCCAGATCGCCGCCGAGACTGCCAGCACGCGGGCCGCGAACTGCGCTGACAATTCGGGCGGGCTGACGCCCAGATAGGTATCCAGCGTCGGTGCGCCGACGATATGGGGCAGTGCGATGGCGACAGCCCCTGCGAAAATGACAATCGGGCCGCGTCCGAAAGCCAAGGCCGCCAGACCACCGGCGGTCAGCACGACAGTGGCGGCCCACCAGATTTGCCGCGCCTGCAAATCGGCGGCGATCGTGCCGGGCAGTTCCGGCGCAAGTCCCATGGCGGGGGCCAGTGTGACCGCCACAAAGCCCGCCATGCCCCAGACCGTCCCCTTGCGGGCGTCGATCCGGTGACCGGAACGGGACGCTAGCGCGAATCCCACCATGAGCAGGATGGCAAAGCCGATCCATGATACGAGGTTTATCGCTAGGGTGCCCGCATGGCGCGCGACGTCCTCAGCGATGATGCCGGGCGATCCGGCGATGGATTTCGGGTCGCCGGTCCTGAAATGCACACGGGCTCCGGTCTCGTAAAGCTCCCCCTCCAGCAGAAGGGGAACAACGAATGTCAGCTGAAGCAGAACGGCAAACAGCCCTGCGATCAGCCCGGCGATCAATCCGCCGGTCAGCACATGTCTGGTCATATTCGGATCAGATCAGTGGCAGGGAAAGGCCAGCGCGTGGCGCTGATCGTGGGCCATGTCGTGCATGACCGCAGCCTGGCTGAAGCTTGCCACGAACAAAAGGCCCAGGCCCAGCAGTGCGGCGAAGGTCAGGCCTGCGGCATCGCGGACCTGAGGAAGGGCCGATGTGGTCAGGGTCTGGGGCGTCATAATATATCTCCTTCTTCCCGTCACACCCGACGGGATCACGGTTTCATGGTGCAGGGCTGGTCTCCTGGCTTACGGGTCGATGGTACGGGCCGCCTTCCCAGGTTTCCCCAGTGGCATATGGCCCGTTCCTCTCCGCATACAGTCGCGGGGGCGGCTGCGGCTTTGGGTTCCTGATTGGATCCCCCTTACCGCATTCCCATTTCAATCCCCTTGGCACTTGGGTGCATCGGGGAACCTTGCCATAGGGTGATGCGCCGCACGACCTGCGCCCGTCAAGCGCGATTGCGCCCTTTGTGGGTCATGATGCGACCCCAGATGTGGGATGCCCAGTGCATATGTTGTGGAGAACTTGCCTAAAGGGCCCCAAATCCTGCGGTCAGACCTTGACGTGCCCGCCGGGCCGGGCGGAAAATCCGGTATGCGGTTCTCTCGCCTTCGCCTGAACGGGTTCAAATCTTTCGTGGACCCTACCGACCTCGTCATTGCCGACGGGCTGACCGGCGTCGTCGGTCCGAACGGCTGCGGCAAATCCAACCTTCTGGAGGCGCTGCGCTGGGTCATGGGCGAAAACCGCCCGACCGCCATGCGCGGTGGCGGAATGGAAGATGTGATCTTTGCGGGCGCGTCCTCCCGTCCCGCGCGCAATTTCGCCGAAGTGACACTGGCACTGGACAACGCGGACCGGACCGCGCCCGCCGCCTTCAACGACGCCGATGCTCTGGACGTGGTGCGTCGGATCACGCGGGATGCCGGGTCGGCCTATAAGCTGAACGGCAGAGATGTGCGGGCGCGCGACGTGCAGATGCTGTTCGCCGATGCCTCGACCGGGGCGCATTCCCCGGCGCTGGTGCGACAGGGACAGATTTCCGAGCTCATCAACGCCAAGCCGCAGAAACGGCGGCGTATTCTGGAAGAGGCCGCCGGGATTTCCGGTCTCTATCAGCGACGGCATGAGGCGGAGTTGAAGCTGAACGCAACAGAGGGAAACCTGACGCGCGTCGACGATGTGGTCGAACAACTGGCCACGCAGTTGGCTTCGCTGGCCCGGCAGGCGCGGCAGGCGGCGCGGTATCGCGAAATCGGGACGCAGTTACGGCATGCCGAAGGGCTGCTGCTCTATCGCCGCTGGCGCGAGGCCGAAGACGCGCGGGCAGCGGCGGATGCGACGCTGCGCACCCGCCTGACCGAGGCGGCGGCGGCGGAACGGGTCGCAGCCGGGTCCGACACGGCGCGCCAGACGGCCGAGGAAGCGATGCCACCGCTGCGCGAGGAGGAGGCCGTGGCGGGTGCCGTTCTGCAGCGGCTGACCGTGCAGCGCGACACCCTGGCCGAGCGGGAACGTCAGGCGCGGGCGACGATCGAAGGGCTGGAGGCACGAATCGCGCAACTGATCGCGGATGCGGCCCGCGAAAGCACGCTGAACCGGGATGCGGGTGAGACGATTGCCCGGCTGGTGGCGGAACAGGCAGAACTGATCGCCGCCGCAGACGACGAGGGGGCGGCGCAGACCCAGGCACAGTCCGAAGCCGAGGAGGCCGCACGGGTACTGTCGGCGCGCGAGGGGGAGTTATCGACACTGACCGAAGATCTGGCACGTCTGTCGGCGCGGCACCAATCGGTCACCCGGATGGCCGACGACGCCGACAAACGCGTGTCGCGGGTGGAGTCGGAGGCCGAAGCGGCGCGCGCGCAGGCCGATGCGGCGCGTGCAACCGTGGAGGAGGCGACGGCGCAGGCACAACAGGCCGCCGCCGACCAGAGCCGCGCGCAGGATGCCGCGAGTGCTGCCGAAGCTGCCACGACCGAGGCGGAAACCGCCCGCGAAGCGGCACAGGATGCCGAAGGCCACGCCCGCACCGAGCGGGCGGAGGCCGAGGGCGTGGCCAGCACCCTGGGTGCGGAGGTAACGGCACTTGCCAAGATGCTGACCCGCGATACCGGAGAGGGCGAGCCGTTGCTGGATCGGCTGACGGTGACTCCGGGGTTCGAGGCAGCCTTGGGCGCGGCCTATGGCGACGATCTGCGGGCGTCGGAAATCGGCGCGGGCGACGAGGAGGAGTCCGGATGGGCCATGCTGCCGCCCTATGACCGGGTAGCCGGGTTGCCGGACGGGATCGAACCGCTGGCCCGTTTCGTTGAATCGCCCGACGTGATGGCACGGAAGATGGGGCAGATCGGACTGGTCTCGCCCGATGAGGCGGCGCAGATGCAGCCACGTCTGCAACCGGGTCAGACGCTGGTCTCGACCGATGGCGACCTGTGGCGCTGGGACGGGTATCGTGCCTCGGCCGATGCCGCGCCGTCGTCGGCGGCCCTGCGTCTGCAACAGGTGAACCGGCTGGCGTCCCTGCGACAGGATCTGGAGGAGGCCGAAGCGCGCGCCGATGGAACCCGCGCCGCGCATGATGCGCTGGCTCTGACGCTGACCCGTCGCAAGGAGGCCGAGGCGCAGGCCCGCGATACACGCCGCGATGCCGATCGTGCGCTGACCGATGCGGGCCGTCGTCTGGCGCAGGCGGAAGGTGCGCGCGGGATGGCTGCGTCTCGGTTGGAGACAGCGCAGATGGCAGTCGCGCGCTTCGAATCCGAAATGCTGGAAGCCCGTGAAGCGCAGCGTGAGGCGGCAAGTGCACGGCGCGATCTGGCCCCGCTGGACGAGGCCCGCGCAGCCCTGGAGACGATCCGCACTACGGTCGAGGCCGCGCGCATCGCAATGATGGCACGCCGCGCGCAGGCCGATGAATTGATGCGCGAAAGCGAGGTGCGGGCACGGCGGTTGGCGCAGATCGAGAAGGATATAGCATCCTGGCAATTGCGTCTGGACAGCGCAGACAAGCGGCTGGCCGAGCTGACCGGGCGGCGCAGGGCCTCGGAGGCGGAACTGGCTGCGGCGCTGGTGATGCCCGATGATCTGGCACGGCAGCGCGACGATCTGTCCGCTGAAATTGCACGGGCCGAGGGGCGGCGCGCGCAGGCGTCGGATGCATTGGCGACGGGCGAGACGACGCTGCGCAACGCGCTCCAATCTCTGCGGGATGCCGAGCGGCTGGCAGGCGAAGCGCGGGAGGCGCGGGCCCGGGCCGAGGCGCGAATGGATGCGGCACAGGAAACACTCGCCTATGCCGAAGAACGTATCGCGGAAGCTTTGGACTGCACACCGGCGGAGTTGCTGACCGCATTGGATGTAGACCCGGACGCCCTGCCGCCGGTCGAGGGGATCGAGACGCAGGTGAACGCGTTGAAACGGCAGCGCGATGCGCTGGGGGCGGTGAACCTGCGGGCCGAAGAGGACGCGTCGGAGGTTCAGGGCGAACATGACCTGCTGGTAGCGGAGAAAGCTGACCTGGAGCAGGCCGTGAGCGAATTGCGGGCCGGCATCGCGTCCCTGAACAAGGAGGGACGCCAGCGTTTGCTGGATGCCTTCGAAACGGTGAATGCGAATTTCTCGACCCTGTTCCGGCACCTGTTTCAGGGCGGTGAGGCCAGACTGGAACTGGTCGAATCCGACGATCCGCTGGAAGCCGGGCTGGAGATCATGTGCCAGCCGCCGGGCAAGAAGCTCTCGACGCTGAGCCTGTTGTCGGGGGGCGAGCAGACATTGACGGCACTGGCGCTGATTTTCGCAGTGTTCCTGGCCAATCCCGCTCCGATCTGTGTTCTGGACGAGGTGGATGCGCCGCTGGATGACGCTAACGTCACCCGGTTCTGCGATATGCTGGACGAGATGACGCGCCGGACCAATACCCGTTTCCTGATCATTACGCACCACGCCGTCACCATGGCGCGGATGGACCGCCTGTTCGGCGTGACGATGGTCGAACAGGGCGTCAGCCAGCTGGTGTCGGTCGACCTGAAGAAGGCCGAGGCCCTGGTCGCCTGAACGCGCGCCTGATCCGCGGCGAATGCCGTTACGGAAACACCGCTGATCCGCGATCGCATGGAACGAACGGCGGTCCTGCGGATTGGCCTGAGTCGGACCGCGTTAGGAACTCCCATGATCGTCAATATCGAAGCTGCCCTGTCGTATGACTTCCCGGAGGCGACGGATCTGTTGTTGCAGGTCGAGGTTGCCCGCATGGCCGGGCAACTGGTCGAGGAGGATGCGTTGTTGACCACGCCGGTCGATGGCTTCGTGCGCATCGGCGGCGAGGCGGCCCTGGGCACCCGCGCATGGATGCGGGCCGAAGGGCGGTTGGATGTGACCTACAGGGCGCGGGTCTCGGTCAATCGGCCCGATCCGATGCTCGACGATCTGGTCGCCAGCGCGCCACGAACCATGACGTCCGAGGCGACATCCTTCCTGATGCCGTCGCGGTATTGCCCGTCCGACGAATTCAACGCTTTCGTCATGGCCGAGTTCGGGGAGATTTCGGGCGGGCCGCTGATCGTCGCGATGCGCGACTGGATCATGGAATCGTTCACCTATGTGCCGGGGTCCAGCACGGCAGCCACAACGGCACGCGAAAGTTTCGTCAAACGTCAGGGGGTCTGCCGCGATTATGCCCACGTGCTGATCGCGCTGTCGCGGGCGGCAGGAATACCGGCCCGCATCGCGTCGGTCTATGCGCCCGATGTCGACCCGCCCGATTTCCACGCCGTGGCCGAAATCTGGCTTGAGGGCGCATGGCATCTGGTCGATGCGACGGGCATGGCACGGGCCAGCGAGATGGTGGTGATCGGAGTCGGTCGGGATGCGGCGGATGTATCCTTCCTGACAAGCTTCGGTCAGGCCGACATGCTGACGCAGACGGTGAATGTGCGGCTCGGCTGAAGGTTCAGACCAGCGCGTCCCATCCGAAATCGGCGCGCACGGCCTGCGCGTCCGCAGGCTTCAGTCGTGCCCGGTTCAGTTGCACCAGCTTGCGGTCGAGTTTGCCGATTTTCTGTCGATGGTTCTCGCCTGTGTTCATCACGTAGAATGCCGCCGGGAACGGCACCCGCGCCAGCGGCAGGCCCAGTGCCGCGGCACTTTTGCGGAAGTCGCGGTGCCCAGGCCGGTAGAAGTGGCAGGCGACGTGCTCGAACCCGCGGTCGGTACGGAAATCGACGTAGATGGCTGCACTGGAGCCGCATTGTGCGATAAACGGGCGGCGCAGCGGCGCCCACGGGCGGCGGGATGTAAGGACGCCGACGTCGCCGGTCTGCGCGTTGATCATGTAACCGTCGCGCAGCCAGTAGCCGCGTCCATTGTGATCGCGCCGCATCCACCCGACGAGATCGGGGTGGATCACATCGTCCGCGTCAAACGCAAAGAGATAGCCGTCCCCTTGCATATGGTCTGGCAGGGCATGGCAGAGGTATTCGACCTTGGGTTTCTTGTCGAAGCCTTCCACTGCCTGTTCGAAGGGCAGAAACCGGACACGGTCGTCGAAGTCGATGCCCTCGGGGCGGTCCTGCGAACAAATGAGCAGTCGCCAGTTCGGGTCTGTCTGCGCGCGCAGCGAAGCCACGGCGCGGGCGACGGTTCGGCTGACCGTGCCCCAGTCGTCGGCGAAGGCGCGTGACATGAGCGGGGCCGCGAAGACGACGAGGGGGTCGGACGAGACGGGCATGGGCCGGTAGGACTTTTTCCAGGCGGCAGCCCCGATATGGCTGTCGGCGGGGGCGATGTCGGTCATGGCAGTCCTGTCCCGGTCAATGTCATCGTCGCAAACCTGAGCGCGACCTTGAAAAGCTCGATCATTACGACCAGCAGCAGGGCACCGAACCATGTCCGCCATAGAACGGCAATGGCGGCGTCGATATCGTCTTCGTCAGCCTGTTTGCGTCCCGTCGGGTTGACCCAGGGAAAGTCCTGCATCCGGCTGCCGTAGCTGCGCGGCCCGGCCAGGGCGAGGTCCAGCAGGGGGGCAATCGCCGCTTCGGGCCAGCCCGCATTCGGGGAGCGGTGCTGCCGCGCGTCGTTGGGCACACGGTGCCAGTGGCGGAGGGCGAAATTGGATGCGAGAATGAGCAGGGCCGTCAGGCGCGCGGGGACCCAATTCATTACATCGTCGAGCCGGGCGGCGGCCCAGCCGAAGTCTTCATGCCGAGGGGTTCGGTAGCCGATCATACTGTCGGCGGTGTTGACGACTTTGTAGATCAGGATGCCGGGCAAGCCGCCGACAACGAACCAGAACGCGGGGGCCACGAGGCCGTCGGACAGGTTCTCGGCTGCACTTTCGATAGCGGCGCGGGCAATCTGATCTTTGTCCATGTCCGATGTGTCACGGCCGACGATTCTGGCAACGGCGATGCGCCCGGCCTCGGGGCTTTCGCGCAGGGCCGTGGCGACGGCACGGACATGCTCGACCAGGCTCCTTTGTGCCAGCAGAACGGCGACGACGATTATTTCCAGCAGTCCGAAGTCGGGCACCCACGCAATGATCCAGCCAAGCAAAAAGGCGGCAGCCACCAGCAAGGCGATGGCGAGAATTCCCTTTGAGCGGCGCATCCCACCCCTGTTCAGCCGGTCGTCCAGTGTATCGACGGCAACGCCCATCACGATTGTAGGATGTTTGACACGCGTCCAGAGCCATTCCGGTTCCCCGAAGATAGCATCGAGGATCATGGCGACGGGCAGGATCATGCAAGTGCCTTTTCCAGTTGATTCCACGCGTTCGGATGCGGCAGACCAAGGCGTAACCACTTATCAGAGTAGGGAAAAACCCGGCTCCAGATGTTGTTCTGCGCAAGATGGTCCTGCATCTTCCTGCAGTCGCCTACGTCATATAGCCGGAACAGGTCGGTGCCTCCGACAAGTGTTCCGTGTCGCGCCATCAAGGCGTCCAGTCGTATGGCATCGGCATGCAGAAGGGTTCGGGTCGTTGCAGCCCATTCGGTATCGCTGAGGGCTGCGGCCCCAATGGCCAGCGCGGGGCCGGAGACGGGCCATGGACCAAGGGCATCGCGCAGCGGGGTCAGCGTGTCAGGATGACCGATGGCGAAGCCCAGACGCAGGCCGGCCAGTCCCCAGAATTTGCCGAAACTTTTCAGGATAACGCGGTTCGGATCGGTGGCTGTCTGGACATGCGATGCCTCGGGGCAGACGTCGCAAAAGCTTTCGTCGATAATGGTCAGTCCGTCGCTGAATTCGTCGGACGACCAGAGCCGTCCGTCCGGGTTGTTCGGATGCACCAACACGCGCGTCGTTCCATCCGGATCGATCTTCCGGCCGGAGATCCGAAAGGCGGCGGCATGCTCGTTATAGGTCGGGGCGGGAATATCGACGGGCCCTGCAGGCGCAATCAGCGGTAGTCGCGCGATCAGGGCGGACGCGCCTGACGCGGCAAGGATGTCGGCTGTGTCCGGCACGGCCCAGAAGTCGCGGGCAGCAGCGGTCAGCGCCTTCTGTGCCTCGCGATCCGGCAAGGTGGTCCATGCGTGGGCTGGCAAGTCGGGAATTGGATAGGCAACCGGGTTAATGCCAGTCGACAGGTCGAGCCATGTTTCCCGCGCCCCGCCCCAGCGGGCACACGCGGCGTCAAGGCCACCACCATGATCCCGCAGGGGCTGCCCGCCTGGCATGTCAGATTACTCTGTCAGGGGCGGATGGCGCGTCACGAAATGCCCCTTGATCGCTATTGGCCATTCGCGGAACGGCACTACGCCCGTATCCGTCGCTGCATGCATCGCTGCATAGTCCACGATGCCCTGCGCCGCCTCGTTTGTAGGGTCGAACCGGCCGAGGGTATAGGCCATCTTGCCGGTCGATTGCAGCGTGATATTGCAGGCCCCGGAACATCCCATCAGGCAGGAATGGCGCCGCGTGGACACATTGTCCACGTTTGCCGCGGCGGCTTCGATCAGGCTGGCCAGTACCTCGCCGTCGGTCGCACCTGATGTGGCATTCCAGTCGTCGCGCTTGCAGGTGTCGCAGATGGTGATCGTAGTGGTCATGAAAGCTCCGGTTGGTGTGGCTTCTTGCGGCTTGCCACCGATAGCCCGGTCATGGCTTTGGGGCAATCGGAGAGGGGTCGGCGTAGGTTCGCCGAGGGTCAGACCGGGTCACACGAATTAACCTCCCGTTAAGAAATCGGGCGCAAGATTACGCAAGGGAAGGGGTTCCTGTGCGGCCAGACCGCGAAAGGTGACGTCATGTTCAGACCCGGAAGGATGATTTTGGCCGTTGGCCCATGTTTTCGCAGTCATCGCGCGTTTCTGCGGGCAAGACAGGCATTGCGCGAAGAAGGAATGCGTCTGTTTGCGGCCCACAGCCAGGATGAAGCCGCGCTCTGGCTTTGCGAGGCGGCCCCGGCGGTCGTCCTGATTCACCTGGGTCTTGCAGATGGCAGCCCCCTGGCGGTCGCCGACTTCTGCGACTATCGCCGCCCCGATGCGCGGGTAATCCTGCTGGGCGGCGGGGGATTGGCTGCGGACGGATCGCTGTTCTGTCACGTCGGCAACGCGGCGGCCATTCTGCCCGCGCAGATCGAGGCGTCGGATCTGACCGCCCTTATTGCATTCCATGCGGGTGCCCGGCGCGAAGTCGCCTGACACTCTGACCAGATTTTCAGGTCATGAACGACCGGTCGCATCCCGCCCGTGCGGGGCCTGCCAGTCCAGAATCGGATTGATCGGGATGATCCTGTGCGGATTGATGCTACTATGGCTGCAATGATAATGCCGCACGATGTGGGCCATATTCACGGTGTCCGCGATGCCCTGATACTGGAACATTTCGCGCGCATAACCCCAAAGGTTCGGATAATCGATCAGCCGCCTGCGATTGCATTTGAAGTGCAGGTGATAGACCGAATCGAACCGTACCAGCGTTACAAACAGCCGCCAGTCGGCCTCGGTCAGCCGATCCCCTGTAAGATAGCGGAGCCGACCCAACAGGTCCTCCAGCCAGTCGAGCGCCCCGAACAGCGTCGTGACCGCCTCGTCATAGGCGGTCTGGGTCGTGGCGAACCCCGCCTTGTAGACCCCGTTGTTGATGTCGGAATAGACGCGCGCGTTGATGCGGTCGATCTCGGGGCGCAGCTTTTCAGGATAGAAATCCCGGTCGTTGCCGGTCAGCCCGTCGAACGCCGAATTGAACATGCGGACGATATCCGCGGATTCGTTGGACACGATGGTGTCCGTCGCGGTGTCCCACAGGACCGGCACCGTTACCCGGCCCGTTACGTCGGGTTTCGCGCGGACATAGATGTCGCGCAGGAACGGCAGGCCGAACAGGCGGTCGCCGGTTGTTCCATGGTCGTCGGCCTGGAACGTCCAGCCGTCGGACAACATGACGGGATGCACCACGGACACTTGGATCAGGTCCTCAAGGCCTTTCAGCTTGCGAAAGATCAGCGTGCGGTGCGCCCAGGGGCAGGCAAGCGAGACAAACAGATGATAACGCCCGGCCTCGGCTTTGAAACCGCCTTCGCCCGACGGGCCGGGGCTGCCGTCCGGTGTGATCCAGTTGCGGAACCCCGCGGTCGCACGGACGAACTTGCCGTCGGCCGGTTTCGGATCGTACTCGATATCATGCCATATGCCGTCGACAAGCTGTCCCATTGAACCTCTGCGATATGCGGAATTGTTGGGATATTATTCAATCGGCACGACAAATATACCCCGTGTCTCGCGCAGGGACTGCGCATGGATGAACCATTCGGTATGGAACCTGGCCGCCGCGAGCTTAATCAAATGTGCCTGCGACCCGCGCGCACAGCATGAACGCCCGCGCCGTGCGGGTATCTGCGAATCGGACAATTTCGCCGTCTGTGGCGATCTTTGTAAAATCGGCAAAAACCCGGTCGAAGGTTCGCAGGAAATGATGGATGGCATCGCGAAAGACGGCATCGTCCTTCATCCGCCCTGCCGTCAGGGCCAACGACGAGCGGTCCCGGATGCCGCCCAGGGCCGCGACATCCGACCCGTGGGTGCCATCGGCAAAGGCACGCCACAGCACCGCGTCTGCGCGATGAACCGTCAGATCGTCCATGTAGATGCCGTCCTGCGCCAGTAATGTCAGCAGGTCCTGCGCGGCGGTGACCAGCTGCGCGGTGCGATGATGTTTCAAAGCCGACCGCAGAACGCGGAAACCTTCGGCATCGCGTTCGTTCTCGGGAAAGTTCATCGCGCGGATGAAGTCGTCGGGCGGCAGAGCTTCGTCTTCGGGTTCGGTGTCCAGTGCCAGCGCCGGTTGAAGCAGCAATTGCGGAAGGGGCCGGATGGGCGCGCTCAGAATAGCGTCGGGCGCTTTCGGGCGGTGCAGCGACGCGACTTCGGCCCCAAGAACGGCTTGCGCGCGCGCAACCTGTTCGATCTGCGTGCCAAGATCGCGCTTCAGCGTTGCGGCGTCGGCCGCCTGCTGGTCGAGATGGCTGAGGCGAATGGTATCGATCGCGGCCTGCAGGCGCGCGCTTTCCTCGCGCATTGTCTGGGCAGTACGCGCGACGGAAGCGGCGACCCAGATCAATGCGACGGGCAGGAAAATGCCCAGAACAGCTATCATAAAGCCGGACGGATTGCCGCGTATCAGGCGGCCTTGGTCGTCGTCCAGCGTCAGAAAATACCAGCCGACCAATCCCAGCCAACCAAGGCTGAGGACAAGCGCCGTGATCTCGATCATCGAAATACCAGCGTTCTGTCGACCCCCGCGCGTCCGGCGACGGTTGGGGCCGCGCGATGTTGTGGCTGACATCGCCTTACTGGCCGTCAGGGGCGCTGCGCCAGTCTGCGAGCCAGTCTCCGGGCCAGTCTGCGGGCCGATCTGGGGGGCGTCCGACATCCGGCTATTTGAAGACGACAGAGGTGATTTCGTAGCCGCGCGTGCCGCCGGGCGTCCGGACCTCGACCGAGTCGCCCTCTTCCTTGCCGATCAAGGCGCGGGCTAGCGGCGACTTGATATTCAGAAGGCCGTTTTCGATATCCGCCTCCTGCTCCCCGACAATCTGATAGGTTTTTTCGGCGTCGGTATCCTCGTCGACAAGCATCACTGTCGCGCCAAACTTGACGGTGCCCGATAATTTGGCGGGGTCGATGACGTCGGCCAGTGAAATCAGGCCCTCCAGTTCCTTGACACGACCTTCGATGAAGGAATGCTTTTCGCGCGCGGAATGGTATTCCGCATTTTCCGACAGGTCCCCATGTTCGCGGGCTTCGGCGATGGCGGCGATGATCGCGGGACGCTCGACGGATTTCAGATGCTTCAATTCAGTCTGAAGGGCAGTCATGCCCCTTGGCGTCATGGGAAATTTTTCCATGGATATTCTCCTGCCGGGGAGACTGTTCCGCCCCGTTGTTCCGTGTTGGAGGCAAGACTAGCAGGGGCGTGGACAGGTGCAACAGGTGTGGAATGAGCGGGCGGCGTATCTGCCGCGCTATGTCGCCACTTGGCGTCAGTCGGTGCGGGCGATCCCGACCTCAACACTGCCGGACAGGGTCACGGCGGATTGTGGTTTGTCTTCGACATCAGACGGGCGGACGGGGGCGCCATCGACGCCGCAGGCCGTCAAAAGGAAAAGAACGGGAAGCAATCGCAATGTCATTTCAATCTCTCTTGCCAGAGCGCGACCTGCGCGCGGACATTGGCGGGGGCGGTGCCGCCATATGACGTGCGCGACGCGACCGAATTATGCACACCCAGCACGCCGAATACACCTTCGGTGATCCTATCGTTGACAGACTGCATCTGCGCCAGCGTCAGATCCGGCAGGTCGATGCCCGCATCTTCGGCCATCTTGACCAGCGCGCCGGTGGCATGATGCGCATCGCGGAACGGCAAACCGGCTTCGCGCACCAGCCAGTCGGCCAGATCGGTCGCGGTCGAGAACCCGCCCGAAGCCGCCGCCTCCAGGTTGTCCTTCTGCGCCGTCATGTCGCCCACCATGCCGGTCATCGCGGCCAGCGCCAGCATCAGGCTGTCTGCGGCGTCGAAGACCTGTTCCTTGTCTTCCTGCATATCCTTGGAATAGGCCAGCGGCAGCCCCTTCATCACCATCAGAAGCGCTGTCTGCGCTCCGAAGATGCGCCCGATCTTGGCGCGCAAAAGCTCGGCGGCATCCGGGTTCTTTTTTTGCGGCATGATACTGGACCCGGTCGTCCAGCGGTCCGACAGGCGAACAAAGCGGAACTGGGCCGAGGACCAGATCACCAGTTCCTCGGCCAGACGCGACAGGTGCATCGCGCAGATCGTGGCCGCGCCCAGAAACTCCAGTGCGAAGTCCCGGTCCGATACGGCATCCAGCGAATTGGCCGACGGTCGATCAAAACCAAGGGCCTTTGCCGTCATGTCGCGGTCGATGTCGAAGCCGGTTCCCGCCAGTGCGGCGGCCCCCAGCGGGCTTTCGTTCATCCGCTTGCGAGCATCCTCAAAACGCGACAGGTCGCGGGCGAACATTTCGGTATAGGCCAGCATGTGGTGGCCCCAGGTCACCGGTTGCGCGGTTTGCAGATGGGTAAAGCCCGGCATCACCCAACCGGCCCCGGCCTCGGCCTGCGACACCAGCGCCGTCATCAGTCGGGGCAGGGCGTCGATGGCGGCGTCACACTGGTCACGCACCCACATGCGAAAATCCAGTGCCACCTGATCATTGCGCGACCGGGCCGTATGCAGGCGACCTGCGGCGGGGCCCACGATCTCGGTCAGGCGCGCCTCGACGTTCATGTGGATGTCTTCGAGCGCAGTTGAGAACCGGAACGTGCCGCCCTCGATTTCTGACAACACCGTAAGAAGGCCTTCCCGGATCGCGTCGGCATCCATCTCGGTGACGATACCCTGCGCGGCCAGCATCGCAGCATGGGCCCGGCTGCCTTCGATGTCCTGTTTCGCCATGCGGCGGTCGAAACCGATCGAGGCATTGATCGCCTCCATGATCGCGTCCGGGCCTTCCGCGAACCGGCCGCCCCACATCTTGTTCGAGCTGTTATCGGACGACTTCGACATGGAACGCCTCATGCTGTGGAAATTATGCCTGACGCTATACGGACTTGCCTTGACGCTCGCTACCCCCGGTGCCGTATCGCGGCGGCGGGGGTCATCGCATGGCGGTGCGGTCGCGCCGCAGTGCAGCGGTTGCGCACGCAGCAGACACATTGTAGCGCTCATATGAAATATTACGCAACATTATGTCTCGGAGCCGTTCCATGAGCTTTCGCACACAACCCGCCCCCGTCGCCCGCCCGAACCGCTGCCAGCTCTTCGGTCCGGGGTCGAACACCAAGCTCTTCGCCAAGATGGCGGCGTCCGATGCGGATGTCATCAACCTCGACCTGGAAGATTCGGTCGCGCCCTCCGACAAGGATACGGCTCGGGTGAATGTGATCGAGGCTATCGGTGCGGTGGACTGGGGCAAGAAAGTTTTATCTGTTCGGATCAACGGCTTGGATACGCCGTACTGGTATCGCGATGTCGTCGATTTGCTGGAGCAGGCGGGTGCGCGGCTGGACCAGATCATGATCCCCAAAGTCGGCTGCGCTGCGGACGTCTATGCGGTCGACGCCCTCGTCACCGCCATCGAGACGGCGAAGGGTCGCACCAGACCCGTCACCTTCGAAGTCATCATCGAAAGCGCGGCCGGCCTCGCCCATGTAGAGGAGATTGCCGCAAGTTCCCGCCGTTTGGTCGCCATGTCGCTGGGAGCCGCGGATTTTGCGGCCTCGATGGGCATGCAGACGACCGGCATCGGCGGCACACAGGACGACTATTACATGCTGACCGAAGACGGGGCGCGGCACTGGTCCGACCCCTGGCACTGGGCGCAGGCGGCCATCGTTGCGGCCTGTCGGACGCACGGCGTTCTGCCGGTCGACGGACCCTTCGGCGACTTCTCGGATGACGAGGGATACCGCGCACAGTCGCGCCGGTCGGCGGTTTTGGGCATGGTCGGTAAATGGGCCATTCACCCTAAGCAGATCGCCCTGGCCAACGAGGTGTTCACCCCCTCCGACGCCAAGGTCGCCGAGGCGCGCGAAATCCTTGCTGCGATGGAAGAAGCCAAGGCTGCAGGGGCAGGCGCGACCGTCTACAAGGGTCGTCTGGTGGACATCGCTTCCATCAAACAGGCGGAGGTCATCGTGCGCCAATCCGAAATGATTGAGGATAATTGACCCTATTGCGCTTTGGACCTGGTAAGGTTCGATTCATGAATCGGTGAAAGGTTTGCCCTTGCAACACCTGCAAGGAACCCTGCCATGATCGAAATCGGCACATTGATGGACTTCTTCGGATCGCTCTCGATTCTGGGAATGCTGGCAATCTTCTATGGGTCAATCCGGCGGGCATTGCCGGGAACCTGGATCGCAGAATCGTTGCTGGGCATCTTGTTCGGTGTGGTTGCCGTGATGCAGATGAATGCCCCGTTCGAACCGATACCTGGTCTGATTATCGATATGCGAAATGTACCTATGGTGCTGGCGGGGGCCTTTCTGGGTGCGCGCGGGATGTTGCTTTGCATGGTTCTGGCAATTGCGGCACGCCTTCAGATCGGGGGAATCGGCGCTCTGGCCGGGGTTGCATCAATCCTGATCGCCGGGGCCGCTGGCGCATTCTGGAACGCGGCCACGGCCCGCAGGACGCGGGGGCCGCTGGCGATGCTGGGTCTGGTGATGCTGCTCAGCACGCATCTTGTTTCCGTGGTGTTTCTGCCGCTTGATGTTGCGATCTGGTTCATGGTGAATGCCGCACCCATTCTTATCGTGTTATATCTGCTGTCGGTTCCCGTCGTTGCCGGACTGCTGGACAGGGAACGGCGTCAAATGTTGAAGGAGGCGGAACTTCGGCGCGCCGCCAATATTGGCGCGTCAGACGGGCTGATGCCAAAAGAAGCGTTTGCATGGACCCTGGTGCAGGCATCGGTCACCGGAAGTCTGCGGGACGGAGCGAGCATCATTGCTATCGAATTGCGTCATCGCGGTGCCTTGGCGCGCATGTGGGGGACCGAAGCCGACAAGATAGCCACAGCGGCTCTCAGTGCCCGATTGGACGCACTTGTGCCGGATGGCGGCATCGTTGGCTGGATTGGCCCCGATCAGGCAATGATGGCCATTCCCGCCATGTCCGACCGCGCAAAGACGGACTTCCTGATGCACATCCGTCGCGAGGTTTCATCCGATCCGATCCCGGTGCCAGGCATGGCGGCGATCCGACTTTCGCTGGAGCTTGACGCTCGCACCTATGATGCTGTTCCGCCTCTGGATCGCATTTTGACAGATATGAAGATCAAGAAAGTTGGCAAGGCTCAGATCATACCTGTCAAACGGAAGCGGGAAGGTTTTGCCGAAATGCAGACGCAGACAAAAACGGCGCGCCGAAGACGGGACGATCTTTTCGGAACCTTTGACCGCCTGCGCGAGGCAAGGTTTGGCCAGATCTAGGCGCTTCCACCCCACGATTTCTGGTCTTGAAGGGCCAGATTATTGGGCACTTCCAACGTGGCCAGCGCCCCATTCGGCACCGCGTTCGCGCGGACTGACCAGGCCCGGGCTGACCAGGCCCGGACTGACCAGGCCCGGACTGACCAGGCCCGGACTGACCAGGCCCATCACCCGCATCTGCAATAGCGGCCACAACGCTCCGCTTGTCCGTTTCCAGGCTTGCGACGTGCGGTGAATTGCGGCCTGCGCCATCTTATCAGCTTCCGCTGGCCAGTGACCCACTGGCCGACGACAGAACCTGTAGCGTGCCCTCCTTGGTCATGTGCCCGAAGTGCCGGAACGGAACATGAAACCGCCGCCGATCCCCGTGCACCCGCACAGCGTTGAATTTTCGCAAGGCGCGCGATCATCACGATCACCTGAACCATACCGTCGATCCCCTTGTCCGGATTTTACTGGAACAGGTTTCGCAAGGAGAACTTGCGGGGTGCACTGAGTATAACTGTCATGGCATTGACTGCCATGTCCTGCGCATCGGGCGGGTTGCTGTGCTGTCAACGGAACGGCGCACGGCCCATGTGACAGACTTTCGGAATATCAACCATGATCGGAATTCGATGGTTCTCGGATGAGGACGGCCGCCTGGGGAAGATGCGGGCCAGACGGAACCTGCACATATCAGCACCTGCACAGTGCGAACGACAGGTTGCCGGCCTGTCCGGTCGTTGTTGCATCGCAGGCTCATGAACGCCATATCGGTGGCGAAAGATCCAGGGGCCGGACATGACGCAGTATCTCGATTTCGAAAAGCCGCTCTCGGAAATCGAAGGCAAGGCCGAGGAATTGCGGGCCATGGCCCGCGCCGACGACAAGATCGATGTCTCGAAAGAAGCGGGACAGCTGGACGTCAAGGCGCGGGATATGCTGACGACGCTCTACAAGGGGCTGACCCCGTGGCAGAAGGCGCAGGTCGCTCGTCATGCTGACCGACCGCATTGCAAGGATTATATCGAGGCGCTGTTCACTGACTGGACCCCGCTTGCCGGGGATCGGAACTTTGCCGACGATCATGCCGTCATGGGTGGCCTGGCCAGGATGGACGGCAGGTCGGTCATGGTGATCGGGCATGAGAAGGGGCACGATACACGCACCCGAATCGAGCGGAATTTCGGAATGGCCCGGCCCGAAGGGTATCGCAAGGCGATCCGGCTGATGGAAATGGCCGATCGCTTCGGGCTTCCGGTCGTGACGCTGATCGACACGCCCGGTGCCTACCCCGGCAAAGGCGCGGAAGAGCGAGGTCAATCCGAGGCCATTGCCCGGTCGACACAGACCTGTCTGCGGCTTGGTGTGCCGCTGATCTCGGTTATCGTGGGCGAAGGCGGATCGGGTGGCGCGGTGGCCTTCGCGACGGCCAACCGGGTCGCGATGCTGGAGCATTCGATCTATTCGGTGATTTCGCCCGAGGGCTGTGCCTCGATCCTGTGGAAGGATGCGGACAAGATGCGCGAAGCCGCCGAAGCCCTGCGCCTGACCGCGCAGGATCTTTTGAAGCTGGGTGTCATCGACCGGATCGTGCCCGAGCCGTTGGGCGGCGCGCACCGCGACCGCACCGCCACGTTGAACTCCGTGGGTCAGGCCATATCGGCTCTGCTCGGCGAGTTCGACGGCCAGGATGCCAATGCCATCAGGACTGCACGGCGGAAGAAGTTTCTCGGCATGGGGGCAAAGGGGCTGGCGGCCTGAAATCCAGGCCACAGACTTGTTTCCCGTCGGCCAGAGATGGATCGCGTCCCTCCAGACCTAGCGACGATAGACGCCTTCCGGCAGGTTCAGCGCCGTCGCCAGATCGCGCAACTGCCCCATCGTCAGTGTGATGCGGACAGGCAGATCGGTTCGCGGGTCGGCCTGGGTCAGCGTGATGCACTCCTCGAAGGCGGCGACGATCACATCCTCGGCGGGTTTACGCCCCGGCTCGCCTTCGTCCACCAGGGTTATGATCGTTGCATCGAATTCGTGTTCGATCGAAAACATTCGCCGGACCTCCGCCGTTTCCGCATTGCAATGGCGTCCGTTATTGCATGTCCACCACTGACAAAGCGACTTGGTGAGCTATAACTTTCGTCAGACTATCGAACCATTCGGGAATATCCATGCGATCCTCCATTCCAACGCTTCTTTTTACAGCGCTTCTGTCCGCCTGCGTGGCCATCGAGCCGGTATCCACCGGACCGTCGCCCGTTGCCACGTCCGCCAGCCCGGACCGGATATCCGAGTCCACCGCCATTGCGAATTTTCGGGCTGCCGTCTCGCGTGTCGAGCCGGTGGCCGAGAATCTCTGTCGCCAACGGACGTCCAATGTGAACTGCGATTTCCTGATCCGGATCGACCCGAACCGGAACGCGCCGCCGAATGCCTTCCAATCGCTGGACCGGTCGGGCCGTCCGGTGCTGACCTTCACGCAATCGCTGATTGCGGATACCCGGAACCGGGATGAAATCGCTTTTGTCATCGGTCACGAATCGGCGCATCACATCGAGCAGCACATCGCCCGCCAGCAGCAGTCGGCGGCGACCGGCGCGCTTGTCGGGGGCCTTATCGCGACCGTGGCGGGGGCCAATTCAGCGACGGTGAACGAGATCAGCCGCGTCAGCGCCGGCGTCGGCGCGCGCCGCTACTCCAAGGAGCACGAGTTGGAGGCGGACGCCCTGGGCACCGTCATCACGGCCCGCGCTGGGTTTGATCCGGTGCGCGGTGCGGCGTTCTTCATGCGGATTCCCGATCCGGGCGACCGTTTCCTGGGGACACATCCGCCCAACAGCGAGCGCATCGAGGTCGTTCGACGCACAGCGGCGGGTCTCTGACCACATCCGTATCGGAACCCCGTGTCTGACGTCGAAGTGACTGGTCGGCGGGGCGGCGGT
Organism: Jannaschia sp. L-14R; assembly: GCF_056857695.1. NCBI lineage: Bacteria > Pseudomonadati > Pseudomonadota > Alphaproteobacteria > Rhodobacterales > Roseobacteraceae > Jannaschia > Jannaschia sp. L-14R. The sequence continues at coordinate 199,922 of NZ_JBSXNP010000007.1, read as the reverse complement.
TTGACAGGCAGGCGGGCATGAAATCGATTGCCCTCCTGTCTGCGATGCTGATGGCCATGGTCGTCGCGGCCGCGCCGGCCGCCGCCTGCACCGGCGCAGAGACCTGCCAGCTTGGCGACCGGTCCTATTTCGTCCGGGAGCCGGACGGATGGGACGGGAAAAGCCCGCTGGCGGTTCAACTGCATTTTCACGGATGGGGACGCCAGGGACAGGTTTCCGCCCGGAGTCCACGCACCGGCGGAGCCGCCGCCGCCGCCGGTGTCCTGTTCGTGGCGCCCGACGGACTGGGGCGCACCTGGGATTTTCGCAGGCCGGGGTCACGCGACACGGCATTCGCGCAGGCCGTTCTGGCCGATATCGCGAAACGGTATCCCACGGCGGGGCAGCCGCTGATCGTATCGGGTTATAGCTGGGGCGCTTTGATGGCTGCGCGGTTCGCCTGCGACGGTGGCGGGCGGATTGATGCACTGCTGTTGATTTCAGGGGCCTTTCCACCAGGAACCGAGTGTCAGGGCGCACCGCCTGCCCGCGTCAGCCATGTGCATGGCACGACGGACACCGTGCTGGACTTTCCTTATGGGCCCGATGGCGACGAAACTCAGGCCGTCGCCATGTGGAAAACATGGATGGGCTGTGGAGCCGTAGCTCGCCGCTATGACTGGAGGGCGGTGGAGTGGCTGACACATGAACGTCACGAATGGGACTGTGCCCGCGGACTGGTGACGATGGATGTCCATTCGGCCAGTCATCTGATCCCGCGCGGCTGGGTTGCCCGCATTCTGCAGGAGGTCCTTGGGTGAAAATTATTCGCCGGTTTTGAAACTCGGTCGACCCACCCGACGTGGCTCCGACATTGCAACAGACTGGAAACATCATGATCAGCAGGCGTTCATTCCTCACGACCGGTTCCGCGCTTGCTGCGCTGGCCGCCACTTCGACCCTTGGAGGCCGCGCGATGGCCGCGACCTTCCCGGTGACCTACACCGATGACGAATGGCGCGCGCGACTGACGGAAAATCAGTATCTTGTGCTGCGCCAGAACGCGACCGAGAGGCCGTTTTCCAGTCCCCTGCACGAAGAGATGCGCGAAGGTATCTATACCTGCGTCGGCTGCGATCAGTATGTCTATGATTCCAAGACCAAGTATTACAGCGACAGCGGCTGGCCCGCCTTCTACGAGGAAGTCGCCGAAGGCATCGAACGCGGCCCGGATCCCGTTTACGGAGAGATCCTGCCCGAAGTGCATTGTGCCAACTGCGGCAGCCACATGGGCCATGTCTTCAACGACGGACCCGAACCGACGGGCGAACGGCACTGCATCAACGGCCTGGGTCTGAACTTCATTCCGGCCTAGATGAACGCTCCTGAGCCAGCCGTCCCCACAAATCGTATTCGCTGGCCTCGTCAACCTCGACCGTGACGATGTCGCCGGGGGCCAGCGTCTCGAAACCTTCGTCAATGAACAGGTTGCCGTCGATTTCGGGCGCATCCGCCTTGGTGCGGCAGGTCGCGCCCTGATCGTCGATGCTGTCGACGATGACATCGAGCCGTGTGCCGACCTTCGCGGCCAGCCTGGCTGCCGAAATTGCCTGCGCCTTCTCCATGAAGCGCGCGAAACGGTCTTCCTTCACATCATCCGGCACATGGTCGGGCAGGGCATTGGATCGCGCCCCGGCGACATTTTCGTAGCGAAACGCTCCGACCCGGTCCAGTTGTGCATCATCCAGCCAGTCCAGAAGGGTCTGGAACTCCGCCTCGGTCTCGCCGGGATAGCCGACAATGAAGGTCGAGCGCAGCGTGATGTCCGGGCAGATACCGCGCCATTCCGCAATCCGGTCCAGCGTCTTTTCTGCGTGGGCAGGCCGCGCCATCCGACGCAACGTATCGGGGTGCGCATGCTGGAAGGGCACATCCAGATAAGGCAGGATCGACCCATCCGCCATCAACGGCACGAGGTCGCGCACGAACGGATAGGGATAGACGTAGTGCAGGCGCACCCAGGCCCCCAGCGACCCCAGATCGCGGGCCAGATCGACGATATGCGTCCCGGCTCCGGCGCGATCTTTCCAATCGGTGCCATAGGCCGAAGTGTCCTGACTGATGACCAGCAATTCGCGAACCCCGGCCTCGACCAGCTTTTCCGCCTCGCGCAGGACCGCCTTCGCCGGGCGCGATTGCAGACGCCCCCGCATGTCGGGGATGATGCAGAACTTGCACTTGTGATTGCAGCCTTCGGAAATCTTCAGATAGCTGAAATGGCGCGGCGTAAGCGTCACGCCCGATGCGGGCAACAGGTCGACGAACGGGTCGGGCGATGGCGGCGCGACGCTGTGCACGGCATCCAGCACCTGTTCGTATTGTTGCGGACCGGTGACGGCCAGCACCTTGGGGTGCGCGCCGGTGATGTACTCCGGCTCCGCGCCCAGACAGCCGGTGACGATGACGCGCCCGTTTTCGCGCAGGGCCTCTCCTATGGCGTCCAGGCTCTCGGCCTTGGCGCTGTCGAGGAAGCCGCAGGTGTTCACGATCACCGCCTCCGCCCCTGCATAATCGGGAGAGATGGCGTATCCCTCTGCCCGCAAACGAGTCAGGATCCGCTCCGAATCCACCAGCGCCTTGGGGCAGCCGAGCGACACCATCCCGATTTTCGGCTGACCGGGGCGCGCATCGCCGGGCAGGACGGCGCGGGGGGCGAGGTCGGGGCGAAGTTCAGGCGGATTCTGGGACATGCAGGCCACATAAGCTGCCCTCGCGGTCCGTGGAACCCCTTGCGGTATGGGTGCAAGCGATTCATCGTCGGGCACGGGGGGATTGCGGATGAAATGGCTGATCCGAAGCGCGCTGACGCTGGTCACATTGATACTGATTGCGGTCGTCGTCCTGATCATGGTGCCGACGGAACGGGTGGCGCAACTGGCCGCGGATCGGTTCGAGGCAACGACCGGGCGCGCGCTGACGCTGGGCGGTCCGGTGAAGGCGACGCTCTGGCCGCGACCAGGTATCCGCGCCGAAGGGATCGAAATCGCGAATGCCGGGTGGTCCGATCAAGGCCCCATGCTGACGGCGGAAACACTGGAAGTGGGCATTGCCCTCGGATCCATCTTCGGCAGCGACATCCGGATCGAGACCCTGCAGATCGACGGCGCGCGCCTGATCCTTGAACGCAACGCCGATGGGCGTGGAAACTGGGAGATACCGGGGACACCGGTCGCGCAACCGGGTTCGGTCGGGTCTGATGGCGGCGGTGCCTCCGCCCGTGCGCTTTCCATTGACCGGGCAATCCTGACCGGAGCCGACGTGACATGGCTGGATCACGAGGACGGAACGCAGATCCGTCTGCGTGCAGTCGATCTGGAGACCCGGCTGGCCGATCTGAACAGCCCCGTCCGCATCACCGGTTCTGCCCTTGTCAGCGGGCAGGCCGTCACGCTGGAAGCTTCGCTCGACGCAGCCCGTTCGCTGATGGAAGGCGCGCTGACGCCTGTCGCGTTCAGCCTGCGGGCGGGCGAGACGGCGCTGCGGCTGGACGGTCGAGCCGATCTGGACCCGCTGTCATTCGAGGGTCGGATCGAGGCCACGTCATCGGATCGGTTCAAGGTGGCCAACGTGCTGGGCATCGTCGTTCCCGATCTGCCTGACGGTCTGGGCGCGCGGTCCATCGCGCTGAACGCCGCGATCACACTGGCCCCGGCGGGCACGCTGCACTTTCGGGACATGATCATGGATCTGGACACCAACCGCCTGACCGGTGCGCTGGACGTGGACCCGAACGGCGCAAGGACCCGGCTGGTTGCCAATCTGTCGGCCGATACGCTGGACCTGACCGCGCTCAGCCGGAAGGGACAGGGCGGCGAAACGGCTCTGGTCTCCGAGACCGGCTGGGCCCGCGAAACACTCGATGTTTCGGGCCTGTTCGCAGCGGACGGGGAACTGACCTTCAGCAGCGGCGCTGTGACCATGGGCGATGCAACATTCGACGAGGTGCGGGCCCGCGCCGTGGTCGACGATGGCCGCGCCGTCGTCACCCTGCAGCCGCTGATCGCATATGGCGGCACCGTCACCGGCGATGTCGTCGTGAACGGACGCGGCGGCCTGTCCTCGCGCGCGACGCTGGAACTGTCGGGGTTGCAGATGCAGCCCTTCCTGACTGAATTCGCCGATTTCGACCGGCTGATCGGACAGGCGGATATCTCGCTGGACCTGCTGGGCATCGGCGACACCACGCAACAACTGATCGACAGCCTGTCCGGAAATGTGGCGTTTCGGATGGGAGCGGGCGAAATTCTCGGGTTCGACATCGGTGGCATGGTCCGAACGCTGGACCTGGGCTACCGTGGCGAAGGGCAAAAGACCGTATTCGACGGGGTTTCGTCCAGTTTCGTCGTGACGGACGGCATTGCGCGCGGTGACGATCTGTCGCTGACGGCCCCCTATTTGTTGGCGACCGGCGCGGGGGACATCGCGCTTGGGGCTCAGACCATCAGTTATCGTTTGATCCCGACCTTGCGGCGAGGGGGTGGCAGCGATGGCATTACCGTGCCGCTTTTGATCGAAGGCCCGTGGTCGGACCCCCGCATTCGTCCCGATCTGGAATATATCGCCCGGCAAAAACTGGACGTGGAGCGTGCGCAGACCGAGGCGCGCGACCGCGCCGGCGAACTGGCCCGGACCCGGATTGCCGATGAACTGGAGATCGCACCCGAAGTTCTGACCGATCGTGATGCGCTTGAGGACGCCCTCAAGGACCGGGTCGAGGAAAAATTGCTGGACCTCTTGCTGGGCCGTTGATGACGCCGGCAAAATCGCATGGCCCCACCGTGCTGGACCCGGACACACCCCCGCGCTATCTGGCACCCTAGCAACAGGAGTGCCCCATGAGCGTCAGCCTTGTCGGAACGGTCGTCAAACCCATCCATCCGGAAGGCCGGAAATTCATCGCGATCTTCATTGCCGTGACTCTGATCCTCTGGTTCGTGTGGGAACCGCTGGGCGTGATCGCCACGGCGCTGACGATCTGGTGCTACTACTTCTTTCGCGATCCCGACCGCACCGTGCCGATGGATGACGGATTGATCGTCTCACCCGCCGATGGCGTCGTGTCGCTGATCGGACCCGCCGTTCCCCCGGTCGAATTGGGGCTTGGCGCGGAGCCTCTGACCCGCGTGTCGGTCTTCATGTCCGTGTTCGACTGCCACGTGAACCGTGCGCCCGTCGCGGGCGAGGTCACGGCGGTCGCCTATCGTCCCGGCAAATTCTTTTCGGCCGAACTGGATAAGGCCTCCGAGGAGAACGAGCGCAACGGCATCGTCCTGACGATGGACGATGGCACCCGTCTGGGTGTCGTGCAGATCGCCGGACTCGTGGCACGTCGTATCCTGTGCGAAGTCGATCAGGGCGCGCGCCTGGCGCGGGGTGACCGCTTCGGACTGATCCGCTTCGGATCACGACTGGATGTCTATCTTCCCGAAGGCACTGCGCCACGCGTGTCCGTCGGGCAGGTCATGACATCGGGCGAAAGCATCCTTGCCATTCTGGGCGATGCGCGCCCCGCTACATCAAGGGTCGAGTAAATGCCGCCGGTGCAGGAAACGCGCGAAGGGCGCCTGCCGCTGATCTCGCTGGTGCCGAACATCGTGACGCTGCTGGGCCTCAGCGTCGGTCTGACGTCGATCCGCTTCACGTTCGACAACCGTTTCGATATCGCGGCCGGGCTGCTGATCCTTGCCGCACTGATCGACGGTCTGGACGGTTTGCTGGCACGGCGACTGAATGCGGCATCGCCTTTCGGGGCAGAGTTGGATTCCCTGTCGGATTTCGTCTGTTTCGGTGTCGCTCCGGCGCTGCTGGTCTATCATTTCGGGTTGGGAAATCTGGCCGGCATGGGCTGGCTCGCAGCGTTGTTCTTCGCAATCTGCTGTTGTCTGCGACTGGCCCGCTTCAACGTCGCCGCCAAGGGCGAAACATCCGATGACAAGCAATCCTTCACCGGTGTTCCGGCCCCGGCGGGTGCGATGCTGGGCATCTTTCCGGTCACGCTTTATCTCGCCGATTTCGTGGACCTGCGCGACCTGCAATTGCTGGTGGCGATCTGGATGCTGGCCGTCGGTGCGATGATGATCGCGCGCTTCAAAACCCTGTCGCTCAAGGCGATGCGGATCAGCCGGGACAACGCGGTCTATGTTCTGCTGGCGGCGGCCATCATCATTGGCCTGATGCTGACGCGCCTCTGGCTGTTCCATGTTGCCGCGACGGTTCTGTATCTCTCCCTGCTTGCTTGGGGCGTTGCAAAACGGCGGCTCTGACGGAAAAAAGGCCCCTCATTCCTAAGGGGCCTTCGCGAAACTACGGATACGCCCGATGCTACCGCTTGCGATCGCGGCGCGACGACATCGGCTGAAACGCGACAGAGACATGCGCCTCGCAATAGGGCTTTCCAGCCTGGGTCTGCAGTCCGCAGAACCAGAACTTTTCCGTCGCCGGATCGCCGATCGGCCATTTGCAGGTCCGTTCGGTCAACTCCATCAGCGAAATCTTCTTGGCCGTCTTCTCGACCGCATTCACCTTGGCCAGGGCTTCGGGCGAAATCTCGTTGGCCGAAGGTTGCGGCGGCAACGGCTGTCCGGCCATCAACGGTTTGCGCAGGGGCGTGACATTGGTGCCCTGCGGCACGGCTGCCATGGTCCGCGGCTCGTCGTCGTCATCTTCTTCGACGGCGGGCACAGGCTCGGGCTTGGGGGCAGGCGTCGGGTCCGGTTTCGCGGTCTTCGGCGCGGGTGCCGGTTTGGCGGGCGTCTGGGACGCGGGCTTCGCCTCGTCGGCGTTGCGGTTGCTCAGACCCAGCCTGTGGACCTTGCCGATCACCGCATTGCGGGTGACGCCCCCAAGTTCCTTGGCGATCTGCGAGGCAGAGGCCCCTTCGCCCCACATACGCTTGAGGGTCTCGACGCGGTCATCGGTCCAGGCCATGCCACTCTCCTTGAAAACTGCTCATATCCCCCGTTTGTTGTGTTCGGATACGCACACCGCTAGGGGTGGCGATCCCGGAGGAAGTGCTATTGTAAGCATCCCATGCGTCCGTCACAAGCCGGACGCCCGGTCAGAGGGTCGCAAATGTCAGACACGACAGAGCTGCAACAGGGTGTGCGTCGTTTCGGCCACGTCAACTGGCTGGGGATGTGGACGCTGACGATTCGCGAAGTGCGCCGGTTCGTCGCCGTCTGGACCCAGACATTGCTGGCACCCCTGGCGACCGCCACACTGTTTCTGCTGGTTTTTTCTCTGGCGATCGGCACCCGGCGCGGTGACGTCATGGGTGTGCCTTTCGTTCAGTTTCTGGCACCCGGCATCCTGATGATGACCGTGATCCAGAATTCCTTTGCAAATGTATCGTCCTCCATCGTCATCTCCAAGGTGCAGGGCAATATCGTCGACACGTTGATGCCGCCCCTCTCGGCCTTCGAACTGGTCGTCGGCTATCTGGTCGGCGGTATCCTGCGCGGGCTGATGGTGGCGGTGGCGATCACGGTTCTGCTATTCCCGTTTATCGGCCTCGGTATTCAGAACCCGGTCATGGCGCTGGTCTGGGTCAGCCTTGGTGGTGCTTTCCTTGGGTCCATCGGCATCATCGCGGGGGTCTTCGCCAACAAATTCGACCAGATGGCGGCGATCACCAACTTCATTGTGACACCGCTCAGCTTCCTGTCAGGCACATTCTATTCCATCGAGGGACTGCCGCCTGTGATGCGTGCTCTCAGCTATGGTAACCCGATCTTCTACCTGATTGACGGATTGCGGTCTTCGGTGCTGGGCGTATCCGACAGCTCGCCCTGGCTGGGTTTCGCGGTCGTCTCCGGCACGACGCTGGCGCTCTGTGGCGTCGCGTGGTGGATGTTCCGGACGGGGTATCGTCTGAAGTCCTGATATCTGTTCAGACGACAAGATCGCCGTCAGGCCGGGCGGCGGGGAACGGACGGCGGGAACGCTCCTGGTGCTGTCGAAATGACCGCAGGCGGCCCTCTCTCCAGGCCAGAAAGCCCGTGTGCATCAGAACGGTGGCGGCGACCATCAAGGCCCCGGCAATCGGGTTCGCGCGATCCTTCGTCGAAGGATCTCATCGGCGTCAGACACCCAGACACCAGCGCATGATCGCCTTCTGCGCGTGCAGCCGGTTTTCCGCCTCGTCGAAGACGACCGACCGGGGGCCATCCAGCACGGCATCGGTGATCTCTTCGCCGCGGTGGGCGGGCAGGCAGTGCATGACCAGCGCATGGTCCGGTGCCGCGGCGATCAGGGCCTCGTTCACCTGATAGGGGCGCAACAGGTTGTGCCGCCGCTGCCGCGACGATTCCGCGTCACCCATGCTGACCCAGGTGTCGGTCACGATCAGGTCGGCATCGGCCACCGCGCGCGCTGGGTCGCGTTCGATCCGCACGTCGCAGCCGGCCTTGCGGGCGGCCCCCACGACGGCATCGGGCGGGTCCAGTTGCTGCGGCCCGGAGAACGTGAAGTTGAACCCGAAGCTGGCGGCGGCATGCAGGAAACTTTGGGCCACGTTATTGCCGTCACCCATCCACGCCACACGCTTGCCCACGATGGGGCCGCGATGTTCCTCGAATGTCATGACGTCGGCCATGATCTGGCAGGGATGCGAATTGTCGGTCAGGCCGTTGATGACCGGCACGCTGGCATGTTCTGCCATTTCGGTCAGAATATCCTCGCCGAAAGTCCGGATCATGATCAGGTCGACATAACGCGACAGAACGCGGGCGGTGTCGGCGATGGTTTCGCCATGTCCCAGTTGCATGTCCGCGCCAGACAGAACCATTGTCGTGCCGCCCATCTGGCGGGTTCCGACATCGAAACTGATCCGCGTCCGGGTCGAGGGCTTCTCGAAGATCAGCGCGACGACACGGCCTGCCAGCGGCAGGTCATCGTCGGGCGTGCCCTTGGGGCGGTCGCCGCGCCCCGTCTTCATGGCCATCGCCGTATCGAGGATCGCGCGTAGCTGCGCCGGATCGGTTCTGTGAATATCGAGAAAATTGTTCATGTATCGCTCCTTGCGGAGAGGGTGGGAGCCGTCTGGCCTCAACCTCCGAGGATATTTCGGGAAAGCTTGAATTCAGGCTGGGACGAGGGCCGCGGCGGTGCGGTCCAGTCGGATCAACGCCTCGCGGATATCGTCGTCGGTGATATTCAGCGGGGGCAGAAGGCGCAGGACGTTGTCGGCGGCGGGTATGACGCAAAGCTCCTGCCCGTAGGCCGCGGCCAGCACGTCGGTGTTCGGCATTTTGCACTTCAGGCCCAGCATCAGGCCCGATCCGCGCACGAAGTCGAACACATCCGGGTGCGACGCCACGAGGCCCTCCAGTCCCTGCCGGAACAACGCGGCCTTGCGGTTCACCTCGGCCAGAAAGTCATCCGTCGCGACAATATCCATGACGGCATTGCCCACGGCGCAGGCCAGCGGGTTGCCGCCATAGGTGCTGCCATGCGTGCCTGCCGTCATGCCGATGGCCGCATCCTCGGTTGCCAGAAGCGCGCCCAACGGGAAGCCCCCGCCGATGCCCTTGGCGACCATCATGATGTCGGGCGACACACCGGCCCATTCATGCGCGAACAGCTTGCCGGTCCGGCCCATGCCGCATTGCACCTCGTCGAAGATCAACAGCGCTCCGGTCTGGTCACACAGGTCGCGCAATCCCTTCAGACATTGGTCAGGCACGGGCACGATGCCGCCTTCGCCCTGCACCGGCTCCAGGATCACGGCGGCGACGTCGGGGGATTTCATCGCCTCGGTCAACGCATCGTGATCGCCGAACGGCAGGTGACGAAAACCCGGCAGCAGGGGGCCGAAACCCCTGGTCATCTTCTCGGACCCGGCGGCGGCGATACCTGCGGCGGACCGGCCATGAAAGCTGCCGGTGAAGGCCAGGATCACATGCCGTTCGGGCTGGCCCTTTTCGGTCCAGTACTTGCGCGCCATCTTGACCGCCAGTTCGCAGGCTTCGGTGCCGGAGTTGGTAAAGAAACAGGTGTCCGCGAAGGTATGCTCGACCAGTTTTTCAGCCAGCGCCTGCTGTTGCGGGATCTGATACAGGTTGCTGGTGTGCCATAACGCCCCGGCCTGCGTCGTCAGCGCCGAGACAAGCGCCGGATTGGCGTGGCCCAGCACGTTCACCGCGATGCCTGCGCCCAGGTCCAGAAAACGTCGCCCGTCCGCTTCCACCAGCCAGGAGCCTTCGCCCGAGACGAAGCTCAGCGGCGCGCGGTTGTAGGTGGGCAGAACGGCGGGGATCATACCATTTCCTTGGGTCAGGGTTTCGGAGATTTGGGCGTGGCGCAAATCCGGAGGCCTGTCAACGCGCCCCCCTCACGCCATCGTTGGATGAACGTGATCGGGCGGAGTGGTTCAATGACCGGCAATCAATCGGAGAGAATCATGAAACGCACAACCATGGCCACCGCTGCCGCATTAGCCGGAGGTCTGACGCTCGCCGCGCCCCTCGCCGCGCAGGAGGTCTGCACCGTCGAAGGCGATTATTACGATCTGGATGCCGCCGGTGTCGATGCATTCTACAACTGCATGTCCGATCGCATGGTCGAAGGCTATACCTCCGAAGGCAACGAAATCGCTGCCATCTATCGCGACTGGATGCCCACCGCGACCCGCGCCGCCGTCCCCGGCCCCCATGGCGACCGCTTCCTTCTGACCTTCGCCAACGATGTCGCGGCCGAGCAGTATCTGAAGTTCGAAGAGGGCGGTTTCGAAATGCCGGTAGGGTCGGTTCTTGCCAAGGAATCCATCGCTGTTGGCGACGGGACGGGCCGCGTCGGTCCGCTGTTCATCATGACCAAGGTCGACGATGCGCCGGACAATGACAACTGGCTTTACTCGGCCGTTCAGCCCAACGGCAAGGACATGAAGATCAGCCAGAGCTTCTGCAGCGACTGTCATATCGGTTTCGATACGCAGGACAGCATGGGGTATCCGCTGGAAGAGGTGCGCCTGACAGCAAACTGATCCGGTCACAGGCCTGCGTCAGACATCGGGCATCCCGCGACCGGGATATCCCGTGTGCTCTCTCGACATCGGCCGGTCTGACGGGCAGATGTGACGGATGTGGCCCCGCACCCGAGCCCTTTCCGTGCATCTGCTGACCGCCACCGGCGCGGTCTTCGCGATGCTGTCCCTGCTGGCGGCGGTCGAAGGCGCGTGGTCGGGGATGTTCCTTTGGCTTCTGATGGCACTGATCGTGGATGGCGTCGACGGCCCGCTGGCCCGGCGCTGGGATGTAACCCTTCATGCGGCGCGTTTCGATGGTGTTCTGCTCGATCTGATCATCGACTACCTGACCTATGTGTTTATCCCGGTCTACGCGCTCTATGCGTCCGGTCTGGTGCCGGGCTGGGCGGGTTGGGGCATCCTGATCGTGGTGCCCTTCGCTTCGGCGCTGTATTTCTGCGACACGCGGATGAAAACCGCCGATGCCAGCTTCGAGGGGTTTCCCGGCTGCTGGAACATGGTCGCCCTGACGGTTTTCATTCTGCAACCCAATCCCTGGATGACGCTGATCGCGGCGATCCTGCTGTCGGTCGCGATGTTCCTTCCGATCCGCTTCGTGCATCCGACCCGGACGCGGCAATGGCGCCCCGTCACGCTGTCGGTCACGACGGTCTGGATGATCCTGGCGCTGACGGCCGCCTGGGGGGAATTCGGGCTGGGTCCGGTCCTGGGCTGGGTCTTCGCTGTCTGTACGCTCTATCTGCTCTGCGCGGGCGCGGTGCAGCAGGCACTCGGCGGCATCGCAGGGCGCGAGCGGCAGCGTTAAAGGTCGAACGACCCGTCGGCATTCGGCTCGATCTCCGGCATGTCAGGGTCGCGAAGGTCGGGGCCAGGCAGGTCGGGGGTCAGCGGGGTTTTCCGGCGGATGAGTATATCGCCGTTCGGAAGCACCTCGGGCACATCGTAGACGTCGAAATCATCTATGATGTCACTCAGGCTGCGCTGCATTTCCTCCATGAAGGGCGTGGCATCCTGTGCCAGCCCCTCCAGATCGCGCAGGGCCGGCTCCATGTCCTCGATCAATCCGTCGAGGAACAGCCGGAGGCCCCGCTCGGTCACCGGGCGATCATCTTCCTGCGCGGCGAGCGGCAAGGCCGGGGCGGTCAGCATAAGAGCGATCAACAGCGGTTTCATGTATTCAAAGGTGGGTCGAAGAAGCGGTAACGTCAAGGATCACCGGGAAATGGTCCGAGGCGTCCAGAAGGGCCTGCCGCAGATCCGGGTCCCTGGAAGCATCGACATCGTCGAACGGATGCAGAATGCGCCAGCGACACCGACTTCGTAACCTACGACTGACCATAGCAAAGTCCAGAAGCGCATTCAGATATCTGCGGTTGTCATTGTCCCAGAACCGCGCCGTCGCGGGCAGGGCGGCCCCGATGCGCACCGGTTTGGCATTCGGGTCGTGCAGCGCATCCGGCCCTTCGCCCAGCACAACCTCCACCCCAGACCGTCCGAACAGCGTCTCAAAGGCATCCAGTCCCGGTCCATCGTTGAAATCACCCGCGACGATCATGTCGCGTCCTTCGGCCAGGCGCTCATCGACACGGCGGCGCAGCCAGATGCACTGCGCCAGTTGCTTGCGCCGGTTCAGGATATTCACCCGCAGCTCGTCCTGCGCATCGACCGCCCCATGCGCGGCTTTCGACTTGGCGTGAACCCCGATCAGGTGCAGCGGCCCGACCGGCGTCTCCAGATCGAGTTCCAGCGGAGGTTTCGACCAGATCAGCCGCTCGGCTTTCAGGTCGATGTCCAGATCCATCCCGAAAACGCGATCGAAGCGCGGCGCATTTTCGCTATCGCCGGGCGCATGGCGGGGTGTAACTCGCGTCGGATCATACAGCAGCGCGATTTCCTGCCGCGTGTCGTTCGCGAACCCCAGCATCGCTTTCGTTGTCCGCAGACCGACGGCGTCGGCGAAGCCCTGTAACGCCACCACCGATGACCGGCGGCGATTGTCGTCCGGTGCCTCGATGATCAGCAGGGCATCGGCGTCTACGGCACGCATGACCGCCGCGATAGCCTGCAACTGCCGCGCCTTCGTCACCTCATAGCGTGCCGACAGCTCCTCGGTCGCGTCCATCGCGCCATCGTCCAAAAACAGCCGGTTGAACCATTCCACGTTCCATGTGGCGAAGCGAAAGCTCACGCCTCGTCGGCCTGTATCTTTTCCCACGCCCGGTTGATCGCGATCAGACGCTTTTCCGCCAGTTTTACCGCCTCTTCCGGCAGGCCGCGCGCCATCAGGCGGTCCGGGTGCGTCTCGCGGACGGCAGCGCGCCAGGCGGCGCGGATCTCTTCCATCGGTGCATCCGGCGCCACACCCAGCACCTCGTGGCAATCCGGCTCGACCCCCGGCACGAAGCGGGTGCGCAGCGACCGGAACTCGCGTTCCGAAAGGCGGAAGATCTGCGCCACGCGGGTCAGGAAATCGTCCTCGGCGGGGTGATAGGTGCCGTCGGCCATCGCGATGTGGAACAGGCCTTCCATCAGGTCGCGCAGGGTGTCCGTGTCGTCCGCGAACATCTTCTGGATGCGGCGGGCGTATTCCTCGAAACCCGCGACGTCGGTGCGCGCCATGTCGAAGACGCGCGCGGCGTTGTCGATCTCGGACGGTGCGATGGTGAAAACTTCGCGGAAGGCGGAAACCTCGTCGCGGGTCACCAGACCGTCCGCCTTGGCCATCTTGGCGCTCAGCGCGATGACGGCGATGGTAAAGGCGACCGAACGGTCGGGCGGCGTTCGCAGCCGGTCGAACAGCCCGGACAACGCCTCGCCCGGTGCCAGGCTGGCCAGAACGTCCAGAATACGGGACCAAAGGCTCATTGCGCGATCCTACACTGATGTAAGGACGGCAAGAACGACAATTTCCGAAAGCTGCTGAATTGCCCCCAGCACATCCCCCGTCTGTCCCCCGATCCTGCTGCGCGCCAATGTCCCGATACCGGCCAGGACGCCCAGCACCAGAAGCCCCGCCACCAGCCCATGCCCCTCCACCGGGATCAGCGCCAGAACCGCCAGCCCCAGACAGACCTGCGCCACGATCGCAGGCGGCCGTCCCATGCCATGCGACAATCCGTCGGTCCGCGCGGGCGGCAGCCAGCGCATCGCGACGGCCATCGGTGCACGGCTGACAACGGCGGCGATCAGGACCGGCAGCACCTGCATCTGCACCATTGCCGTTGCGATCAGCGACCATCGGATCGTCAGCGTCAGCACCAGTGCGACCATCCCATAGGTGCCGATCCGGCTGTCGCGCATGATCTCAAGCCGTCGTTCGGGGGTGGAACCGCCCCAGATGCCGTCGGCCATGTCGGCCAGTCCGTCCTCGTGCAACGCGCCCGTCAGCACGATCTGAAGCGTCAGCGTCACGGCTGCCGCGACAGCGGGCGTCGCCCCCAGAAACCAGACCCCCCATCCGGCCCCGACCGCGATCATCGCGACCAGCAATCCGGCCAGCGGCCAGGCCCAGGCGGCATCGGCGGCCCGTGGCGTCGGAGGCGCGCGCAGGGCGGTGGTGACCGGCAGGCGGGTCATCAGCATCAGCGCGGAAGTGACGTCGGATCGAAGGGGCATGTCTTTCCTGCACTGGCGAAGGGCGTAACGCTCGCATATCGCTCGTGGTCAACACCGTAAAGATCAACCCGAGGCTCAAATGACCGACCTGACCAGCCTGACCGCCATTCGTGCCGCCCTGGCCGCCGCTCCCGCCGCCGACACCGCCGCCCGCGCCGGGGCCACGGATCGCAACGGCCAGTTGACCAAGCCACCGGGCGCATTGGGCCGGTTGGAGGATCTGGCAATCTGGTATGCCGGATGGGCCGGCGACGCGCGCCCCCGGATCGCCGCGCCGCAGGTTCTGGTTTTCGCGGGCAACCATGGCGTCGCGGCGCGGGGTGTCAGCGCCTTTCCACCCGAAGTCACTATGCAGATGGTCGCCAACTTCCGCGCGGGCGGGGCCGCCATCAACCAGTTGTCGGATTTCGCGGGTGCGCAGATGCAGGTTCACGCACTCGACCTGGATACGCCCACTGCCGATTTCACCCAAGGCCCCGCCATGACCGGGGCCGAGGTCTGCGCCGCATTCACCACCGGCTGGAACGCCGTCGATCGGAACGCCGACCTTCTGGTGACAGGCGAAATGGGCATCGGCAATACCACCTCCGCCGCAGCCATCGTGACCGCGCTTCTGGGCGGCGACGACTGGACCGGACGCGGCACCGGCGTCGACGATGCCGGGCTGGCCCGCAAGCAGGCGGTCATTGCCGCAGGCCTGGCCGCCAACCCGAAGCGTTCGGGGCTGGAGGTTCTGGCTGCTCTGGGCGGTCGGGAAGTCGCAGCCATGGCAGGTGCCATCGCGGGCGCACGGGCGCTGCGCATTCCGGTCATTCTCGACGGGTTCATCTGCTGCGCCGCGGCCCTGTGCCTGCAGGCCGAAGAGGCGGGCGCATTGGATCATTGCGTCGCGGGCCACCTGTCCGCCGAAGGTGCGCACGCCCGCATGCTGGAGGCCCTGGGCAAGCAGCCGCTGCTTTCGCTGGGCCTGCGGTTGGGCGAAGGCTCGGGCGCGGCGCTCGCCATTCAGGTTCTGAAAGGCGCGCTGGCCTGCCATTCCGGGATGGCCACATTCGCCGAGGCGGGCGTCGCGGCGGGCTAGCCGTTCCGCGCGTCGCGGTCCGCCACCAGAAACGACAGGGCGTCGGCCACGATCTTGGTATTCGCGCCCCCCGTGACCCCGCCGATGCCCACACGACGCCCGACACGCCACCACATGCCCGGCACCCAGGCCCGGCCCAGCGGCGATTTCAGGCGGATCAGGAACCCGTTCGACGGCTTCAGGCTGAACAGCGTGCGATCGACCGACGCGATCTGATCCAGCGGTGCGATCGGGGTGCCGTCCTCGGACCACAGGCCATCCTCGCGCAGCACGATGCCCTGCGCCGATCCGCGCCAGCCCTTCTGCGCCAGCACCAGTGCACCGATCCCTATCAGCACGAGGAATATCTTCCACAGCGGGTTCGACGGCGGGTTCACCACGGCCAGCCACAATAACAAGCCGCCCAGCAGCAACTGGATCACCAGGCCCATCATGCGGCGCGGGGCTGAGGGACGGAGGATGTGCATCGGATCGGACATGGCCCCGGCCTATCGCTCCGCGCGGCGCTGCACAATCACGGTTCGCACCCGCGCGTTGCGGCACGGCCCGCCGCCGCCTATCTTTACGTCAACTCCAAACAGGAAAGGACAGGCCATGTCTCTGCGTCCCGTTCTCGAAACCCGCACCGCCCGCCCGACGCTGGAAGGCGCCGGCGTCCACCTTCACCGTGCCTTCGGCTTCGGCGACCCGTCCGAGCAGGATCCGTTCCTGTTGTTCGACGACTTCCGTGGCGATCACCCCGATATGTATTCCGCCGGTTTCCCGTGGCATCCGCACCGGGGAATCGAGACGATCACCTATGTTCTGGAAGGCGAGGTCGATCACGGCGACTCGCTGGGCAATTCGGGCACTTTGGGCGCTGGTTCGGTCCAGTGGATGACAGCCGGGTCCGGTATCCTGCATCAGGAAATGCCGCGCGGGAACGCCAAGGGGCAGATGCACGGCTTCCAGCTTTGGGCAAACCTGCCCGGCGCGCTCAAGATGACGGCCCCGCGCTATCAGGACATCGCCGGATCGGACATTCCCGAGGTGACAGACGATGACGGCACCCGCATCAAGGTCGTCATGGGCGAAATCTGGGGCACCAGGGGACCGGTCGACGGTATCGCCGCCGATCCGCAATACCTCGATATTTCGGTCCCGCCGGGCGTGAAGAAGACCTTCAAGGTCGACACCTATCGTCAGACCTTCGCCTATGTCTTCGCAGGCTCGGGCGCGTTTTCGGATGCCAGCGCGCCGCAGGGGATTCTGGTGGAGAAGGACTGGCAGGGTCAGGAGGTCAATATCCGCGACCTGTCGGGCAATCGCACGCTGGTCCGCTTCGGCTCCGGCGATGAGATCACGGTGCAGGCGGGCGAAGACGGCGTGCGTTTCCTGCTGGTCTCGGGCGCGCCGATCAGAGAGCCGGTGGCCTGGCACGGTCCCATCGTGATGAACACTCAGGATGAATTGCAGCAGGCGATGAAGGACCTGCGCAACGGGACGTTCATTCAACCGGCGCATTAGACGGGAGGGGGGCGAGGGATCTTCCCTCGCGCTCCCTGGGATATTTCATGCCAAGAGGAAGGGGCGGGTCAGCCGCCCTTGCCCAGACGGGCGCGCCGGTCGCGGATGCCCTCGGCACGTTCCTTTTCGTCCCAGCGCCGGCCCGACAGGCTTTCGGTGTTGAACGTGTCTTCCGCCACCAGAACCTTCCATCGCTCGACCCGGTTCGCGTCGATATCGCCTGCGTCCAGTGTGGCCATGATGGCGCAGCCCGGCTCTCTCTCGTGGGCGCAGTCGCGGAATTTGCACTGCCCGGCCAGCATTTCCAGATCGGCGAACAGCGTGGCCAGACCATCGGCGGTATCGGTCAGTTGCAACTCGCGCATGCCCGGCGTGTCAAGGACGACGCAACCGTTGCCCAGCAGGTGCATCTGCCGGTGCGTCGTTGTGTGACGCCCCCGGTCGTCCGCTTCGCGCGCGGGTTGGGTGGCGATCTCCGGCCCGTCGGACAGCGCATTCACCAGCGTCGATTTCCCCACGCCTGACGACCCCAGAAACGCCACCGTCTGCCCCGGCCCGCACCAACGCGCCAGATCGCGGCGGGGTGCGTCGCCCCGCGCGTCCAGAACCACGACCTCTACCCGGTCCGAAATCGTCCGCGCCCGGTCGGCCATGGCCTGCGCGTCGTCGCACAGATCGGGCTTGGTCATCACGATCACCGGCACGGCCCCCGCCTCAAGGGTCAGGGCGGCATAGCGTTCCAGCCGGGCCACGTTGAATTCGCGCGTGCAGGAGGTGACGATGAACACCGTGTCGATGTTCGCCGCGATCAACTGTACCTCGTGCCCCTTGCCGGGCGCGCGGCGCTTGATCAGGCTGTGCCGGTCCAGCACGCGGCTGTCGACGGGGCGATCCCGGTCCAGCAGCATCCAGTCGCCCACGGTCGCCGCCACGCCCGGCGGAATACGCCGGTCCAACCCGGCCCCAAGCGCACGCAACCCGCTGCGATGGACTTCGGTGACGCGGACCGGGGGCGCGGCTTCCAGATCGGCATCCGACACCTGATCGGCAAAGAACGCCTGCCAGCCCAGGGCCGCCAGCGTCAGATCGTCGGTCGGGGGCATGTCGTCGGACATGGAAGTGCTTTCAGATGGGGGTCTCATTGCGTCGTCGCATGGCGGGGTGGTGCTGGGCAAGCGTCAGCCCAGCGTCGTCTCTTCCGATCAGGGCTTCACCCGCCGCATCTGGCAATCGGAGCGGCGGACGGATACTGCGGTTTCCATGTTGAACACGATCCGCCACGGCTTGCCCACCGACCGCCCCCCGCTTCTGATCGCGCATGGCCTGTTCGGGTCGGCGCGCAACTGGGGCGTTATCGCCAAGCGCCTGTCCACGGATCGTCAGGTCGTCGCCGTCGACATGCGAAATCACGGCGACAGCGCGTGGCACGACACCCATTCCTATGCCGATCTCGCCGCCGATCTGGCGCAGGTCATCGGCGATACGCCGCACGACGTTCTGGGCCATTCGATGGGCGGTAAGGCGGCGATGGTTCTGGCACTGACCGACCCGACGCGCCTTCGCCGCCTGATCGTGGCCGACATCGCTCCCGTTGCGTACGACCACACACAGGCGCATCTGATCGCGGCCATGCGCGCCGTCGATCTGTCTGGCGTCACCCGTCGGTCGGATGCCGCCGCACAACTCATGCAGGTGCCCGACGACGGCACGCGGTCGTTCCTGCTGCAATCGCTGGACACCGCCGACAAGCGCTGGACCCTGAACCTCGACACACTGGAGGCCGAGATGCCGAAGATCCTCGGCTTTCCCGATCTCTCTGGCACGTTCGACGGGCCCGCGTTCTTCCTGTCAGGCGCGGAAAGCGACTACGTCCGCCCCGAACACCGGGCCACGATCAAGGCATTGTTCCCGCAGGCACGCTTCGCCAGAATTCCCGACGCCCACCATTGGTTGCACGCCGAGAAACCGCGCGAATTCGAGGCGGCGGTGCGCGCCTTTCTCGACGTCTAGGCGGTCAGGCCCTCCGGCTCGTCCAGACCATGTGCGCGGCAGCAGGCGGTCAGCGTATTGGCCAGCAGGCAGGCAATGGTCATGGGGCCGACACCGCCGGGGACCGGGGTGATCGCCCCTGCCACGGCAGCGCAACTGTCGAAGTCGACGTCGCCCACCAGCCGTGTCCTCGGCGTCCCGTCATCCCTGACCCCGGCGTCGATGCGGTTGATGCCGACATCGATGACCGTGGCGCCCGGTTTGATCCAGTCGCCGGGCACCATCTGCGGGCGGCCCACGGCGGCGACCACGATATCGGCGCGGCGCACGACATCGGCCAGGTTCCTGGTGCGCGAATGCGCGATGGTCACGGTGCAGCTGTCGCCCAGCAGAAGCTGCGCCATCGGCTTGCCGACGATGTTCGACCGGCCCAGCACGACCGCATCCATGCCTGACAGCGAGCCATGATGATCCCGCAGCATCATCAGGCACCCCAGCGGCGTACAGGGCACCATCGCCTTCTGCCCCGTCGCCAGAAGACCGACGTTCGAGATGTGGAAGCCATCGACGTCCTTGGCCGGGTCGATCGCGGCCAGCACCTTGTCGGCATCGATATGATCGGGCAGCGGCAACTGGCACAGGATGCCGTGGACCGCCGGGTCGGCGTTCAGCTGCGCGATCAGGGCCAGCAGGTCGGCTTCGGAGGTGTCGGCAGGCAGCCTGTGCTCGAAGCTCTCCATTCCAACCTCGACCGTCTGCTTGCCCTTGTTGCGGACATAGACGGCACTGGCGGGATCCTCACCGACCAGAACGACGGCCAGACCGGGTGTCACGCCTGCGGCCTTTACCCGCGCGACCTCGGTGGCGACCTGTTCGCGGATGCGGGCCGCGAAGGCCTTTCCGTCGATGATCGTTGCGGTCATCCGTTTCTCCTCATCTGCTTTCTTGTCCGACCCGGATCACCCGCAGGTCACCCGTGGATCACCCGTGGCGATTCTTCGCCGGTCGCGGAGCATTGCTGCGACCGCTGGTCCCGAATGTGAACGATTGATTCACAAAGGTGAACGGCGGCGTTTCGGGTTTCGCACCTTCAAAACAGCCCCTCGACCTCGCCCGCGTCGTTCAACCGGATGTTCTCGGCCGAGGGCACGCGCGGCAGGCCGGGCATCGTCATGATATCGCCGCAGACCGCGACCACGAAGCCTGCCCCTGCCGACAGCCTGACTTCGCGGACCGGCACCGAATGCCCCGTCGGCGCGCCACGCAAATTCGGATCGGTCGAGAAGGAATACTGCGTCTTGGCCATGCAGACCGGCAGATGGCCATAGCCCTGTTCTTCCCAGGCCTTTAGCTGATCGCGGATCTTCTTGTCGGCCAGCACCTCGTCGGCGTGATAGATTCGTTTGGCGATAGTCTCCATCTTCTGGAACAGCGGCATCTCGTCGGGGTAGAGCGGCGCGAAGTTCGCCACCCCCGCATCGGCGATTTCCGCCACGCGCCTGGCCAACGCCTCGGACCCCTTGGAGCCGTCGGCCCAATGCTTCGAGACGATGGCCTCGGATCCCTGGCTGGCGACGTAGTCACTGACCGCCTGCACCTCGGCATCCGAGTCGCCGGTGAAGTGGTTGATCGCGACCACGACCGGCACGCCGAAGGATTTCACATTGCCGATGTGGCGGCCCAGATTGGCGCAGCCCGCCTTTACCGCGTCTACATTTTCAGCGGCCAGATCGGCTTTGGCGATGCCGCCGTTCATCTTCATCGCCCGCACCGTCGCCACCAGCACCACGCAATCTGGCGCGATCCCGGCCTTGCGGCACTTGATGTTCATGAACTTCTCGGCCCCCAGATCAGCCCCGAAGCCCGCCTCGGTCACCACGTAATCCGCCAGTTTCAGCGCCGTCGTCGTCGCGATGACCGAGTTGCAGCCATGCGCGATGTTGGCGAACGGCCCGCCATGCACGAAGGCGGGGTTGTTCTCCAGCGTCTGCACCAGATTGGGTTGCATCGCATCCTTCAACAATACCGTCATCGCACCATCGGCCTTGATATCGCGGGCATAGATCGGTTTGCGATCGCGGGTATAAGCCACGATCATATCACCCAAACGTTTCTCCAGATCCTTCAGGTCACTGGCCAGACACAGGCAGGCCATGACTTCAGATGCAACGGTGATATCGAACCCGGCCTCACTGGGAAAACCGTTGCTGACCCCGCCCAGGCTGGCGGTGATCTGGCGCAGCGCCCGGTCGTTCATATCGACGACGCGCCGCCAGACGACGCGTCGGATGTCGATCTCCAGCGTGTTGCCCCAGTAGATGTGATTGTCGATCATCGCCGACAGCAGGGAATGCGCACTGGTGATGGCATGGAAATCGCCGGTGAAGTGGAGGTTCATCTCCTCCATAGGAACGATCTGCGCGTAACCGCCGCCCGCAGCGCCGCCCTTCATCCCGAAATTGGGCCCGAGCGAGGCTTCGCGGATGCAGATCATCGCCTTTTTGCCGATCGCGTTCAGACCGTCGCCCAGACCCACCGTCGTCGTCGTCTTGCCTTCACCCGCGGGTGTCGGGTTGATCGCGGTCACAAGGATAAGTTTGCCACTCTTGCGCGCCTCGATGCCGTTGATGAACGCCTGACTGACCTTGGCCTTGTCATGCCCATACGGCAGCAGATCATCCGCCCCGATGCCCAGCTTCTCTCCGATCTCCAGGATAGGACGCTTATTCGCCGCACGGGCAATCTCGATATCTGTCTTCACGGTCATGGCGGCATCCTTTTCGTCGCGCGGGCTTCAGACTTGGCACAAGCCCTATGCGGAGCGACAGGGGAAGGGTGTTGCGAAAACCGACATTCCGACACGTTCCCACGTCGCCGCAAGGGCCTGACGGATCGGATTGGAAACTATGGCAACGGCTGGGAAACGGAAGCATCGGCCAGAGCTGGAAAAATGATCGTGCCGAATCAAGGAACCGAAACGAGTTGTTAATTGTTCTACCTGCAAGAACGATGAACATCATCGGCAGAGTATCGCCGAACTACCCAACTCAGGAGCTTACCATGACCGCCACAAGCCTCTTCATTCACGCCGGTTTCGTCACCGGTCTGGCCCTTGCTCTCGCGACAAGCCTGGCTCTGGCCTGATAAATACGAACAGATTGATTTCAAAGGCCTGATGCGCTGCGTCAGGCCTTTTCCTTTGCGCATTGCCAGCCTCTGATCAGGCACAGGCAACCGATGTTTTCAGCAAGCCAGCACGGCATACGCATCCTACCCGTCACGGAATGGAAACCCCGGCACGCGCCATGACACGATGCCGGGGCCGTTGAGAAAACCTCAGGCGCTTGGTTCGGGTTCGGGCGCGATATCCGGACCCTTGGATTTCGGCTTGGTTTTCGGAACCGCCGTCAGGCTGCTGCCGCCCGAAATATCCGTGTGATCGTCGTCATCACCGCGCGTGAGCACCTCTCCGTTGATCACCTTCATGATCTCGGGTCCGGTCAGCGTCTCATATTCCAGAAGACCCTGCGCCAGGTTTTCCAGCGCATCGGCCTTTTCGGTCAGGATACGCTTGGCGGTCTCATACCCGTCGTTGATGATTTCCTTGACCTTGTCGTCGATCAGCTTTTGCGTTTCGGACGAATGGTTCGTACCGCCGCCATAGGGTCCCAGGAAACTTTGCTGTTCGTTTGCATAATCGACGAACCCCAATTCCTCGTGGGCATAGCCATATTGCGTGACCATGGCGCGCGCCATTTGCGTGGCCTGTTTGATGTCCTGACTGGCCCCGCTGGTGACATGCTCCTTGCCGAAGATCAGCTCCTCGGCGACGCGGCCACCCATCGCCATTGCAATGCGCGAGGTGAACCACTGATAGCTGGCCGAGATCCGGTCGCGTTCGGGCAGCGACAACACCAGACCCAATGCACGACCGCGCGGGATGATCGTTGCCTTGTGGATAGGATCATGCTGCGGCACGTTCAGGCCGACGATAGCGTGACCGGCTTCGTGATAGGCGGTCAGTTTCTTTTCGTCTTCGGTCATGACCATCGACCGACGCTCGGCCCCCATCATCACCTTGTCCTTGGCTTGCTCGAAGTCCTCCATCGTCACGACACGGCGGCCAATGCGAGCAGCGCTCAGCGCGGATTCGTTCACGAGGTTGGCAAGGTCGGCCCCCGAGAAACCAGGCGTGCCACGCGCAATGATCCGCAGGTCGACGTCAGCACCCAGCGGCACCTTGCGGGCATGAACGTTGAGGATCTTTTCACGACCCTTGATGTCGGGATTCGGCACCTGCACCTGACGGTCGAAGCGACCGGGGCGCAGCAATGCCGGGTCCAGAACGTCGGGCCGGTTGGTGGCGGCGACGATGATGATGCCCTCGTTCGCCTCGAACCCGTCCATTTCGACCAGAAGCTGGTTCAGCGTCTGCTCACGCTCGTCGTTGCCACCGCCATAGCCGACGCCGCGCGAACGGCCGACGGCGTCGATTTCGTCGATGAAGACGATACAGGGCGCGTTTTTCTTGGCCTGTTCGAACATATCGCGGACACGGCTGGCCCCGACACCCACGAACATCTCGACGAAGTCAGAGCCGGAAATGGTAAAGAACGGCACCCCGGCTTCGCCCGCCACGGCGCGCGCCAGAAGCGTTTTGCCCGTACCCGGAGGGCCAACCAAAAGAGCGCCCTTGGGAATTTTACCGCCCAGTCGACTGAACTTTTGCGGATTACGCAGGAATTCGACGATTTCTTCCAGGTCTTCCTTGGCCTCATCGATGCCAGCCACGTCGTCAAACGTCACCCGGCCCGATTTCTCGGTCAGCAGTTTTGCCTTCGACTTGCCGAAGCCCATGGCGCCGCCTTTGCCGCCGCCCTGCATGCGATTCATGAAGAAGATCCAGATCCCGATCAGCACGAGGAACGGCAACCACAGTCCCAGCGCCGACAGGAACCCAGACTGTTGCTGACTTTCGGCGACGATCCGCACGTTATTCTTCAGAAGCGTATCGGTTACGTCCACGTCGGCAGGCTTGATCGTCATCTGGTCAGCACCCGATGCGCCGCGGAAGACGATCCGCTCGCCGTCCAGAGTCACAGTGGAAACCGACCCGTTCTCGACCTGGTTGATGAAGTCGGAGTACGGGACGTCGCGGCCGGCGACCGTCGAATTACCACCTGAAAACAGTTGGAAGAGGGCCATCACAAGGACGAAAAGAACGACCCAGAAGGCGATATTGCGCGCATTACCCAAGAAAAATCTCCGAATCTCGCGGCCCTAGACCACGCGTTTGGTTTGCACTGAAAGATAGTCGTTCGGGCCGCAGGTTCAACGTCTTATCAGCGCCTGTGCGAATGCGACGCGGGGAAATGCGTCCCAACCTTCCGACCACCCGGCGATCGGCGCGGCGATCAGGCTGTCTCCGCGCCGCACCGCAGGCGAGGCCATGACGGTTTTTCGCGGCAGGCCGGTCGCTCTCCAGTCGATGGAATTGATGTCGTCGCCGAGCGCGCCGACGGTAAGCTCGGGCGCATGCGGGCCGTCCAGTATCCAGCGCCCGTCCCATACCGCGTCGGTCTGGGACGGACCGGCGACGGCGGAAAGTTCACGTCCGATCCGCATATCGGGCAGGTTCGGCTCTATCCGGCATCCGGCCAGTGTGCAGGCCTGACGGTTCAGAATATTTTCACGCAAACGACGCTGTTCGGCCCGGCGGGGTGCATCCGACTTGCCGCCCACCCATGCCAGTGCGGCGACCAGCAAGCGTCTGGCGTGTTCAGGTTCCGACGCGAACAGGTCGGAGAAAGGCGCAAGGGCGAAGATCAGGTCGCCACGATCCTCGCGGATAAGCTCGCGGGCCAGCATGCGCATCCGATGGTCCAGGGTATCCCGCGCTTCGCCCAGCGCCGTCGCCGACTGACACAAAGTTGCGACATCAAGGCCGAGGCTCGCCATCGCATGGCGGACCGCGATGCGATCGAAAGACGGGTCTTCGTTGCTTGGATCTTCGATAGGTGTGATCCCCTTTGCACCGAGATAGTCGCGCAATTCGGCGCGGCGGATATCCAGAAACGGGCGGCCCCAGTGCAGCGACGTGTGCGCCGCCAGCCGCCACGCCGCCATCCGGGCCAAACCGTCGATGCCCGCCCCGCGCCGCAACCGCAACACCAGCGTTTCGGCAACGTCATCGGCGGTGTGACCCAGCAGAACGGCGTTGCACCCCACGGTCCCGGCCCAGTCCTTCATCGCCTCGTACCTGGCATCGCGGGCGCGCGCCTGAAGGTTCGGGCCGGGGACCAGATCGGTCAGGGTCAGTGTATCATGCGGGCAACCCAGACCGGCGCAAAGGGTGGCGACATGGTTCGTTTCGGCTGCGGAGCCGTCGCGCAAGCCGTGGTCCACTGTCACGGCTCGAACGTCGATTCCGTCTTCTTTCGCCCAGTCGAGCGTCGCCAGCAAAAGCGCCGTCGAATCGCCGCCACCCGAAATGGCAACGCCAAGCGGGCCAGACTCGAAACGAGAGCGACGGGGGCCGAGAAGGGTCTCGAGGGACGTCCAGAGGCGTCCCCCGATGGTACTATCCTGCGCAGCCAAGACCTGCCCGCGCCGCATTGGCCTGCGAGATGGCGGGCGAGTTCGGGAAGCGGATCGCCACTTCCGACAGCGTCAGACATGCCTCATCGTTTTGCCCCAGAGAGCCGAGCGCCGTGCCCAGCCCCACCAGCGCTTCGGGCGCCCGCGGGCCTTCGGGGGTGCCGGAAAACGATTCGAGATATGCGCGGGCCGCAGCGGCGTGCTGGCCGTCGCGGGCCAGCGCCTGGCCGCGGAAGAACTGTGCTTCGGCGGTCAGCGGCCCGGTCGGATAGCTTGTGACGAACTGACTGAACGCCTGCGCCGCAGCGGCATTGTCACCCGCATCCAGCGCGGATTTGGCGCGGTCAAAATCAGCCTGTTCGCTGAACGCCAACTCAGCGCCGCCGGACGTGCCACCGGTTTCGGCCGGAGGCGCGATGATGCCCGCTGCCGCTGTTCCGCCCTCGGGCGCGCCGCCCAGCGGGCCGGGGTTCGGCAGGGACGCCAGGTCGCAATCGGTCGTCAGTTCGCAAAGCTGGAACCGCAGATCCTCGATTCTTGCGGCCCCGTCACGTGATACGCTTTCGATGCGAAACTGCATCCGCTCGGTCTTTTGGGTCAAGCGTTGCAGCTCGCTCTCGATGGCATTCATCCGATCGAGAACCGTGGACCCACCAGTGCCGGTCGCGGGCGCACCGGTGGTGTTCAATTCACCCTTCAGTTTCTGCATCTCGACCTGCAGAACGCTCAACTGCTGGCGAATGTCGGCCAGGGTCTGGTCCTGCTGCGCGACTGCAGGCAGCCCCGACATCGCTGTCAACAGAGCGACGCAGAGGACGCGCAGCATCAGACGCCCGCCCCGGCGGCCAGCACGGTGACGGCTCGACGGTTCTGGCTATAGCACGCTTCTGTCGAACAGACCTGAACCGGACGCTCCTTGCCATAGCTGATGGTGCGCAGGCGCGTGGCGGAAACGCCCTGGCTGATCAGGTAATCGCGGGCCGAATTCGCACGTCGGCCGCCAAGCGCAAGGTTGTATTCCCGGGTGCCCTGTTCGTCCGCATGACCTTCGATCAGCGCGGTGTAGCCGGGGTTGCTGTTCATCCAACGGGCCTGGGCGGCAAGGACGGTCTGCGCCTCGGGAGACAGGCTGGATTGATTGAGAGCGAACAGTACGCGGTCGCCGATGGTTTGCTGGAAATAAGCCACCGAGGATGGATCGTTGGCGCTGCCGGGGACAAAACTGCCGTTTGCGCCGGCATTCAGATCGACGGCGCCGTTCGCCCCGTCTTGACCCAGGCGGCTGCCACAGGCGGACAGGGTCAGCGCGGCCAACAGAAGAAGTGCAGTCAGTTTCATGGTATCTACCTCTATCGAAGGAGCGGACCCCAGGACGGGTCCGAAGCCGCCGCGGGAGTCGCGGCACGTTGAAGATTCCGGCCAGTAATGTCGACCGTATACAAAGCAGGCGCACCATTCGCGCCCGACGTCTCGCGGGTAAACATGATCACACGCCCGTTCGGCGCCCAGGTCGGCCCCTCGTCCAGAAAAGCTCCGGTCAGCAGCCGTTCTTCGGACCCGTCGGTGCGCATCACGCCAATGTGGAAGCGGCCCTCATTCTGCTTGGTGAAGGCGATATAATCGTTCTTGGGCGACCAGACAGGCGTGCCATACCGGCCCGCGCCAAAGCTGATCCGGTTACCTTCGCCGCCACTCGCAGGCATAATATAAAGCTGCTGTCCGCCCGAGCGATCAGACTCGAAGGTGATCCGGGTGCCATCGGGGCTGAAACTGGGGGCCGTCTCGATCGAGGGGGCCGTCGTCAGCCGCGTCGTCGCACCCGAGTTGAGATCCAGCAGATACAGGTCGGTATTGCCTGCCACCTCGGCGGAATACACGACGCGTCCGCCATCCGGGCTGAATCGTGGGGCGAAGCTCATGTTCTGGTCGATGCCGCCCACGGTCTGCTTTTGGAGGGTGCCGACATTGATCAACGTGACCTTGGGAAAGCCCGATTCATACCCGGTATAGATGATTCGGCTGCCGTCCGGGCTGAACCGAGGGGCCAACACGATGGAATCCGACGACGTCAGATATTGTACATTCGCCCCGTCGTAATCCATCACCGCCAGACGCTTGAGCCGTGCATCCTTGGGCCCCTGTTCCGAGACGAATACCGTGCGGCTGTCGAAATAGGGGCCTTCGCCGGTGATGCGGGAATAGGCGGCGTCGGCAACCTTGTGGGCCATGCGGCGCCAGCCATCGGCGGTCCCGACGAATTGCAGTCCCTCGCCCAGAGGTGCCTCGCTGGTCACGTCGAACAGTCGGAACTGAACGACGATGCGCCCGTCCCCCTCGGCCAGAACGGAGCCGGTGATAAGCGCCTGTGCATTGATCGCCTTCCAGTCGGAAAACTGGATCGGGGCATCGAAAGTGCCGATACGTGAAATATGAGCGTCCCTGGGGATTTCACGGAACAGGCCGGTGTTCGTCAAATCCGCCGCGATGACCTGCGAGATGTTGTCGGCAAGTTCGGCCGCCTCCGCGTTCCGCGCCACGAAAGTCGGCACCGCAAAGGGCAGAGGCGATATGTTCGGATCGGTGATGATGATTTCCAACTGCGCCCGTGCGGCACCTGTCAGGAATGCAAGCGACAGCAGAGCGGCGCAGAGACCTTGATACAATCGTTTCACGTCAACCTCATCGTTTCCAGAACGGTCGTGCGTCCGGTATCGCCGCCATGGCGAAATTTCTCAACCGGCCGTGTGGGCTTTGCTGCAGGGTGGCAACGTTCAGCGCGATATTGTGACATCACCGAACCCGCGATTGCGTCGGATCGAAGGTGATCGTGATGTTTTTCCACTGTGCATAGCTTTCTTCGGGCAAGTCATAGCCCTGATTCTTCACCGAACACTGGATAATCGCGGTCTTGGCCCGTTCTAATGCGATTTGCTGGGACGCCGCGGTGCCGCCCGACGCATTTTTCACCCGGATCGTACTGGAGATGGGAAAACCGTCGGGCCGCATTTCGAACGACACCGTCATTACGGTCCGCATGACATCGGTCGAGACGGCACCCAGATCCCAGCAGCTTTGCACGGCGAGACGGAAGCCTTCCTCCTGTCCCGGAGAAAGTTGCGGGCCTGGATCGCCGGGCGAGGCGGGTGTGCCGCCACCCAGAGCTTCGGCCAAAGCCGCGGATGTATCGAATGTGCGGGGTTCTTCGGCGGCGGTCGCCGTTTCAGTCGGTCGGGGTTCCGCCGGAGCGGCGGGTCGTGCCGGAGCGGCGGGCGTTTCGGCCACAGCAACTTGCGGACGCGCGGGCCGTGACGGAGGCCGTGACGATGTCTCGGGGGCATTCGACGGTTGTTCGGCGGCCGCCGGGATATCGGCTTCGGTGATGATACGCGGTGCGCTCTCCTCGGGCGCGGTCGGCGTTTCGGCAGGTTCGACCGGCTCCTCCGGTTTGACGTCCGATGGGGCAGGCGGGGCCTCGACCGTTGGTGCGGTTTCCGTCAGAGGCGGCGGGGCCGGGGCAGGCGTGGGCGACACGCGTTCCGCGGCGCGCGGGGTGGGCCGTGGGCCGGGTGCCGCATCCGGCGCATCGGCGGGCGGGGTCGGCGCGTTCGGTGCATCCTGCGTCACTTCGGTCTGTGGCAGGACCAGTTCTGCCACGTCCGGCGTATCGTCAGGCTGGGTAGGAGTCGGGGTCACGGGCGTCGGTGCAGGCTCAGGGGGCGGTGCTTCTTCGGTGGGAGTAGGCGCCTGAGATGTTTCGGGTTGTTCGGGTGCCGCAGGTGCTGCCGGAGCGGGCGCGGCAGGGGCCGGAGCCGCCGACACCAGTGCGTCGAATTCGGCACTGGAAATGACGCTGACGGCCGCAATCTGCAACTGGTCGTCTTCAACGGGGTTGAAAAGCCCGGCAACCATGGCCCAGACGATCAGGCCTGCATGGGCCGTGCCCGAGAGCGCGACTGCCGTGCGCCGTTCCATCTACTGATCCGCCGTGCCGGTGCCATCCAGCGTCGGCCCGCCCGCATCCGTGACCAGCCCGATATTTCGGAACCCGCCCGCGTTCAAAGCACCCATCACCACCATAATGTCGGAATATGGCACGCTTCCGTCAGCGCGCAGGAACACCCTGTCGCTCTGACGTTCGCCGGCGATCGCCTGCAATCGCGTGACCAATTCGTCGCGTGGCACTTCCTGAGACCCGATCTGCACGAGACCATCCGCTGCGACCGTTATGGCCAGCGGCTCCTCGTCTTCCTGAGGCAGGGGCGTGGCGGCAGTCTGGGGCAGCTCGACGGGAACGCCCGCCGTGAGCAGGGGGGCCGCGACCATGAAGATGATCAGCAGCACCAGCATCACGTCCACAAAGGGCGTGACGTTGATTTCGGACATCGGTGCACCGCTGCTGCTGCGCCTGCGGCGTCGCCCGCCACTGCCGCCGCCGGACTGGATCGTTCCCGCCCCCATGTCAGGCCGCGTCCAGCTGGCGCGACAGGATAGTGGCGAATTCGTCCGCGAAGGCTTCGTAGTTACCGGTGATGCGATCCGCATCGCGGGTCAGCTTGTTATAGAAGACGACCGCCGGAATGGCGGCCAGAAGGCCCAGTCCCGTGGCCAGCAAGGCTTCGGCAATGCCGGGAGCCACGACTGCGAGATTGGTGTTCTGGCTGATGGCGATCTGTTCGAACGCGTTCTTGATGCCCCAGACCGTGCCGAACAGGCCGACGAACGGTCCGGTGGATCCGACCGTGGCCAGAAAAACGAGCCCGGATGTCAGGCGGTCGCGTTCCTTGGCGATGGCCACATCCATGGTGCGATCGATGCGCGACTGGGTGCCCGCGATCAGGCCACCGTCATCGCGGTGGCTGCGCGACCATTCCTGCATTGCCGAGGCGAAGATGCGCTCCGACGCGGATTTGGGTCGGTCGCCGATCTGGTCATAGAGTTCGTCCAACGGCTCGCCCGACCAGAAAGCCCGGTCGAAGGAGGCGGCGTGGTTGCGCGCGCGCCGGAACTGCACGACTTTCTGGATCAGCACGGCCCAGACCCAGATCGAGGCTGCAAACAGCATGACCATAACGATCTTCACGATGAAGGTCGCACGCAGGAACAGCGCCCAGAGCGAGAAGTCGATCTCGCTGGCGGCTGCCAGTACTTCGGTTTCCATGTGGACTGCCCGTCCTTGGTTGTTCGGATCGTTTGTCGACCGCTGAGAATTGCCGAATCCCTATCAGATGAAAAAGCGTTTGTGTAGCTGGATCACTTCTTGGGCGGATTGCCGCGCGTATAATCGTTGAGCCATCTTTCGCCGAGCAACAGTCTTGGTGCGCTTTCGACGTCGGCGGGTCTTTCCCTCGACCTGTTCGATGCGTTGACTGTCACGACGGCGGGTGTCGAAGCCTGTGGGGCCGTCCCGCCATCGTCTTCATGACGGCCTGCCGCCCTGTCCGGTGGCTGACCATCCAGATGTACGATGTCGATGGATGCGCCAGCCCCAGAGCGTGCCGCAAGCAGGCTGGTTGGCGGCCTGTCTGGTCCGGGCTGACCGCGACCGCCGTCCTTCGCCGCCTGCCTCGCTGCACCCGGCCCTGTACCTCGCGGCGCGGCCCCTTCGGCTTCGGTCGACGGATGGTCGTCGGATATTGCGTTGATCCCGTTCAAAGCCGACCCATCATCGCCGTGATCATTGCGCGATTTGCCTGCGCTTGTTGTCACACTGCTCTCGCCGGTTTGGGGATCGTGTTCAGACCCCACCGTTATCGCTGCGGGATCTGGTGCCTCCCATGGGGCGACATCCGACCAGTTGCAGGCTGCGCTGAGTGTCGGCAATGTCTCGGTCAGACCGGTCAGCGGAAATCGCATCTCGCTGGTCAGGCCATCGGCATCCGTGAAGCGAAGATACAGATTGTCGGCGCGGGTCAGGTCTTCGATGAGGGTGCGGGCGGGGCGATACTGCCAGTGCCCGAATGCCTCGCCGTGACTGTCGACCTCCATATAGGCGGTGGTGGTGGCGGCATTATCCAGACGCTGCTCCACCTGCCATCCATCGGGGTCGCCGGGCGGTGTGGCACAATCGTGGGCGATATAGACCGCTGTCCTGTCCTGCAGGCAACGCAGCATCAATGTCGCCCTGCGCCGTGGTCCGCAGGGCAATGGCCGATCGCTTGAAACGGACAGGAACACATTGGTCAGATTATCGAAATCCGACACTTCGGATCGCAAAGTCCACCCACTGGTGTCGAATGTGTCCCCGTCTGGGGCTGCCGTCGTTTGCACCGTGGTTGGCGGAGGGCCGTCCGACATTGTCTCCGGGGTCGCGACCGGGGTAACGGGCGGGGTGCCGACGGGCAGGGTCGAGGGCATGGTATTCCGCGGCACCGCGCCGTCGCCGCCCCCGCCCGAGATCGAATATCCCAGCGATGCCCCTGACAGCGTGGCAACGAGATAGGCGGCGGCGCGGAAGGGAAGGGGCATGGCAGTCGACTCGCTGTTTTGCGGGACCCTGCCAGATTGCCCTTAAAAAACCCTTAGGACCGAGCGCCGCCGTCGAGCGATCCTTCCTCTGCACATCCGTGAATTCTGCATCGGACGTCCGCCGGGCAAGCGTTGCACGGGTGGCGGCGGACGTCATGGGACCAGATCCGTTATTTCGGCAGGCAAGCGGCGCGGACGACCGGACAGGTCCATGCAGACAATGGTCACAGTCGCGCGGAACAGGGGCCTGCCATCGCGCATCACCGTCTGCTTCATCACGAAGCGCGCCGCAGTAACGTCGCCCATCGTGGTTTCGACCTGAAGCGTATCGTCATAGCGCGCGGGCCTCAGATAATCCGCTTCGATCCGCGAAACGGCAAAAACCAGCCCCGCGGACCGCATCGCGTCCTGATCCACCCCTGCGGAGCGGACCATTTCGGAGCGGGCGCGTTCTATGAACTTCAGATAATTGGCATAATAGACGATGCCGGCCAGATCGACATCCTCGTAATAGACGCGGATCGGCCAGACATGCCTCGGATCAATGGCTGTCATTGCACCCGTCCTGTGCGGGCGAAGAGGCGCAGCGCATGGCTTGGGTCCTGCGCCATCGCAGGCAGAACGGGGTCATAGGCAGCTCGCATAAGGTCGGCGACATCGGGGCGCAGCACGGCGCGACCCTCCAGCAGGGCGAGGGGGGAGGCGTCGGTAAACGCTTTATCAGACCACAGCAAAAGCGCCTGCACCATCTGGTTCAATGCCAAGGTGTCGGCGGGTACCTGCGCCAGCTCGTCGTCCATGCGCAGGAAGGCGAAGCAGGCCTTGATCGCGCCGCTCTCGTCGAAGCGAAAGATGCGATACTGGTTGGCCTCTGCGGCCTGAAGGCGGTCGGTCAGTGCGCCCAGATCCGGGATCAGGCGGTCCAGGTTGGGCGTCACGGGCAATTCGGCCCAGTCGCGCACGAAGAAGACCATCAGGTTGACGCCAAGCTCCGGGTCGGTCTCGGCCATCTTGTGGCCGGTCAGCACGCACAATGCCTCGATCGCGCCTTTCAGAATGGCGACGGTTTCGTCGGTGACACCGAAGACGACCGGCACGATGGGTCGACCCCAGCGGGCGAACAGGAACTGGCCGTCGCCACGGGTGAATAGCGTTTCAATGGCGTCGGGCGACAGGGGTTCGATCTGTGGCATATTCTGTGTCATGGGCACGGAAATGCCATGACGGATGCGCGGTGGCCAGAGGGCGGGGCGCGCAATGCCTTGACGGCTGCCCCAGCCACCCCGCAAGGACACCTGAACCCGACGAGGAGCCGCAAGAATGTCTGACATCACCCCCGCCAGCTGGACCGCGCTGACCACCCTCAGGACCAAGGCGCAGGCCGAAGGGCTGGGCGACGCACTGGAAGAAACGCTGGAGCCCGACGGCGTCGGCGTCTTCGAGATGGAGGACGGCTCCGGGTTGTGGGAGGTCGGAGCCTATTTCGCGGATGCTCCCGATGACACCGGGCTGGCCTTGCTGGCGGCGGCCTTCGGGGCGAAACCTTTCGTCATCTCAGAAGTGCCGCCGACGGACTGGGTCGCTCACGTCAAGCGCGATCTGCACCCGGTCGAAGCAGGGCGCTTCTTCGTCTATGGCAGTCACGATGCCGACCGCATTCCAGATGGCCGCGTCGCCCTGCTGATCGAGGCGGCGATGGCCTTCGGCACCGGCCACCATGGCACGACGCAGGGCTGCCTTCTGGCGTTCGAGACGCTGCTGGCCGACGGCCTGGCGCCGGGACCGACAGCGGATATCGGGGCGGGTACGGCGGTTCTGGCGATGGCGGCGGCGAAGGTCTGGCCGGACGCAGCCGTTATTGCGTCGGATATCGACATGGTCGCGGTCGAAGTGGCGCAGGCCAATGTCGACGTGAACGACCTGACGGCGCGGGTCGAATGCGTTGAGGCCGCCGGGTTCGATCATCCGCGATTGGCGGCGCAGGCCCCTTATGGTCTGATTTTCGCCAATATCCTGAAAGGCCCACTGATCGACATGGCCCCCGATCTGGCCGCCCACGCGGCGAGGGGCGGCTACGCGATACTTTCAGGCCTGTTGAATCCACAGGGTGACGAGGTCGTGGCGGCCTATGATGCTGTCGGGTTCGATATGGTCCGCCGCGTCGAAGTCGGCGACTGGACAACACTGAGCCTGCGGCGGCGTTGATCCCGATGGAACGGGAGCCATGCCTGATGAAGCTGTCTCTATAAATCCACCAAGGCAAAACGGGCCGTCCCGATGGACGGCCCATTGGCAAATCGTAACGGTAATGCGGTCACAGATTAGCGACGGCGGGACCAGGACGCGATGTTGGCACGTTCCAGGCCGATATCGTTAAGTTCGCGGTCGGTCAGACCGTTCAGCATCTTTACAGTCACGCGGCGATCGTTCCACGAAATGAAACGTCCCAACATGGCAGTGAACATGCCTGTGGCGGGGGCTGGACGGGCGGGGGTAAAGACGTCGAAGGTGGCCATGATTTATCCTAGTTCGGAATGAGGCTGCAAAGAGGGGGTGCAGCCCTTTTGGCTGCTTCGGATCAGGCGCAGATAGGGTGGGTTCTCAAACTGCACAAATATCAAGCGGGAATGTCCGCTATGTGCTTTTTGCATAGCAGTATGAGAACCTCGGAAATAGTTGCTGCGCCGCGGCAAGTTTACACGGGGTGACCACGGCAATCCTAGTGATGCCGTTCCGCGAATGTCCGTGCTGGTCCTGTGGGCTGGCCTATGCTAGCAAAGGATCAAAGCAAGAACATCAGACGAGGCACGGGGTTGGGCAGATGCGCGTGATGGGAATCGATCCGGGTCTGCGGGCCTGCGGCTGGGGCGTCATCGATGTCGATGGGCCGCGCATTCGTCATGTTGCGAACGGGACCTGTCGCCCGACTGGCACGGCAATGGATGTCCGCCTGCTGTCATTGCATGCTTTGCTGACCGAGGTTCTGTTGAGATACGCGCCCGATGCGGCTGCGGTCGAACAGACGTTCGTGAACGCGGGCGGGCAAAGCACGCTCAAGCTTGGGCAGGCGCGGGGGATCGCCGTTCTGGTCCCGGCACAGGCCGGAATCGATGTCGGTGAATATGCCCCCAATACGGTCAAGAAAACCGTTGTGGGCGTTGGTCACGCCGACAAATCGCAGATCCTGCACATGGTTTTGATGCAATTGCCGGGGTGCGCCCCGGATTCGGCGGATGCAGCGGATGCGCTGGCAATTGCACTGTGCCATTCCGTGCATTTGCAGACCCGCGGACGGCTGGCGGCGGCAGTGGCCCGCGGCGCGGAGACATCCGCGTGATCGGGCGGCTGACCGGGCGGCTTGACCACAAGGCAAGCGATCACGTTCTGTTGGACGTAAACGGCGTTGGGTATATCGTTCAATGCTCGGACCGTACAATCGCCGCACTGCCACCTGTGCGGACGCCGGTTTCGCTCTGGACCGAGTTACTGGTGCGCGAAGACCTGATGCAGCTTTTCGGATTCCTGACGGTGCAGGAGCGGGAGTGGCACCGCCTTCTCACAAGCGTTCAGGGGATCGGAGCCAAGGGATCACTGGCTATTCTTGGCACGTTGGGTGCCGACGGTGTGGCCCGTGCGATTGCCCTGGGCGATGCGAATGCGGTCAGGGCCGCGCCGGGCGTCGGCCCGAAAATCGCGCAGCGCGTCGTGCTGGAGCTGAAGGGCAAGGCCCCGGCCATGATGCTGATGGAGGGTGGTTCGGCCCCTGACTTGGAAGGGGTGGCGGACGGACCTTTGGTCGACTCGACCGCAGTCGCGCCAAAGGTCGACGCCAGCGCCCAGTCCGAAGCGCTGTCGGCCCTGTCAAACCTGGGCTATGCCCCGGTCGATGCCGCCCGCGCCGTGGCCGAAGCGGCGAGCGCGGGCGGCGACACACCCGACCTGATCCGCGCAGCGCTCAAGCTGCTGGCCCCGAGGGATTGATGCTGGCGTTTCGCGAGATTCTGGAGCGCGTAAAAATCGCGCCGCAGGATGCGAATCTCATGCTGCTGTATCGGAGGCTGGGATGCAGGTTCGTTGCGTGCTTTATAAAAGCTGCGCAGGAAAACCTCTCGATCCTTGAACGCGTCTCGCCCGCCATGTCCATTGAAGACATCACGACACCGCAACAAGGCTGGATGAGACATTTGCACGCCAGAACGGATGGGTTGAACCGATGATGGACCGTGACCCGCTGCTGGATGCTTCGATCCCCGATGACGTGCCGGACGACCGGGCGTTGCGTCCACAGGTGCTGGATGAATTCATCGGGCAGGCTGAGGCGCGGGCAAACCTGCGGATCTTCATCGAAAGCGCACGCAGACGGGTGCAGGCCATGGATCACGTGCTGTTTCATGGCCCTCCGGGGTTGGGCAAGACGACGCTGGCGCAGATCATGGCACGCGAGTTGGGCGTGGGGTTTCGGATGACCTCGGGGCCGGTGCTGGCCAAGGCCGGTGATCTGGCCGCGATCCTGACCAACCTGGAGCCACGCGACGTTCTGTTCATCGACGAAATCCACCGCCTGAACCCCGCAGTCGAGGAAGTCCTTTACCCCGCGCTGGAGGATTTCGCGCTGGACCTGGTGATCGGCGAAGGTCCGGCGGCGCGCACCGTGCGCATCGACCTGCAACCGTTCACATTGGTGGGCGCGACGACGCGGCTGGGGCTTCTGACAACGCCGTTGCGCGACCGGTTTGGCATTCCGACGCGACTGGAATTTTATACCATCCCCGAGTTGCACCAGATCGTCACCCGTGGTGCGCGACTGATGGGGGCACCTGCGACCGATGACGGCGCGCAGGAAATCGCCCGACGGGCCCGTGGCACACCGCGGATCGCCGGTCGCTTGTTGCGACGGGTGGTGGATTTCGCGGTGGTCGAGGGCGACGGGACAGTTACCTCCGCCATCGCTGACCGGGCTTTGACACGTTTGGGTGTGGACCACCTGGGCCTCGACTCCGCTGACAGAAGGTATCTGAGACTGCTGGCGGAAAATTACGGCGGCGGCCCGGTGGGGGTTGAAACGATGGCTGCCGGGCTTTCGGAAAGCCGCGATGCCCTGGAAGAGGTGATCGAGCCATACCTGCTGCAACAAGGGCTGCTTGCGCGAACGCCGCGCGGACGGATTCTGGCGCAGAAGGGCTGGACGCACTTGGGACTGGACGTTCCTGAACGGGACGATCTTTTCGGATGAAGCTAAGGTCCGTTGCCGACCTTAATGCTTCGGGAAAAGAAAAATGCGCACAGGCGGATGTGTATCCGACGATCTTTCAACCCGTCGATACCGCCATTAGGTTCGTCATGACCCCGCGATAAGGCTGTATTCATGATCAAGCTCGATATTCTTTCAGACCCGATCTGTCCCTGGTGCCATATCGGCAAGGCGAACCTGTTCCGGGCGCTGCAGAAGCATCCAGACCATCCTTTCGTTCTGGAATGGCATCCGTTTCAGTTGAATCCGGACATGCCTGAAGGGGGCAGGGACCGGCGCGCCTACCTCGAGGAGAAGTTCGGTGGCAAGGAAGGCGCGATGCGCGCCTATGCCCCCGTCGTCGAAGCGGCGGAGGCGGCGGGTCTCACAATTGATTTCGAGGCCATCAAGGTCACGCCGAACACGCTGGATGCTCATCGGCTGATCCATTGGGCAGGGCTTGAGGAAAAACAGACGCACGTGGTGCAGGCCTTGTTCGAAGCGTATTTCGAGCAGGGCCGCGACATTGGCGATATAGCTACTCTGATTGATATCGGTGTGGGCTGCGGCATGGAGCGCGAGATGCTGGGCCGTCTGTTCGCATCGGA
This sequence comes from Jannaschia sp. L-14R, assembly GCF_056857695.1. Classification (NCBI taxonomy): domain Bacteria; kingdom Pseudomonadati; phylum Pseudomonadota; class Alphaproteobacteria; order Rhodobacterales; family Roseobacteraceae; genus Jannaschia; species Jannaschia sp. L-14R. The sequence goes on along the minus strand of NZ_JBSXNP010000007.1, from coordinate 161,808 downwards.
CGCGGACCGCGAGGATATTCGCGCCCGCGATGCCCACGCCCGTGAACGGGGTGTCAGCGGCGTGCCGACGTTCGTGATCGCCAATCAGCATGTGCTGCGCGGGGCGCAGCCGCCCGAATTATGGGGGCAGGTCATCGAGGAAATTCTGGAGGAGGTGAATAAACAGGCCGGATCGGACGCGACTGCTACGTGAGAATTCCGTGACCGCCCGCCCGGAAGCCCCGCCGCCGCAACCGTCCCGTCTGAAACCACGCACAGAGCGCGCACTGTCAATGCCGGAGTTCGTGGCGCTGATGGCTATGCTGTCCGCTACGATCGCGTTTTCCATCGATGCCATGCTGCCCGCCTTGCCGGAAATCGGCCGTGAGCTTTCGCCCGGTGCGCCCAATGCCGCTCAGTTGGTGATCGTCGCCTTCGTGTTCGGCATGGGGCTTGGCACATTGTTCGCCGGGCCGCTGTCGGATGCGCTGGGGCGCAAATGGGTGATGATCGGCGGTGCGGTCGTCTACTCCATCGCCGCCGCACTCGCCACCATCGCGCCCAGTCTGGAAATGCTGCTGGCCGTGCGCGTGTTGCAGGGGCTGGGGGCATCCGGTCCAAGGGTCGCGGCACAGGCGATGGTGCGCGACCTTTATGCCGGCCGGGGGATGGCGCGTGTCGCCAGTTTCATAATGATGACCTTCACTCTTGTGCCCGCCATTGCGCCGCTGATCGGCGCGTTCATCATCGCGGGCTTCGGCTGGCGCGGGGTATTCTGGGCCTTCGTCGTGTTCGCGACCATCTCGGGTCTCTGGCTGCTGATCCGTCAGCCCGAAACCCTGCCTGTCGGTTTGCGCCGTCCCCTGCGGATCGCGCAGCTGCGCGCGGCAGTGGTCGAGGTCTTTGTCCATCGTAACGTTCGCCGGGCGATCATCATGCAGACGCTGGTGTTCGGCATCCTGTTTGCCACCATCATCAGCATACAGCCGATCTATGAATTCACTTTCGGTCGGGCTGATACGTTCCCGATCTGGTTCGGTCTGGTCGCCCTTCTGTCCGGAGGGGCGTCCTTTCTGAACGCATCGCTCGTCGGACGGTTGGGCATGCCGTATCTGGTAAGGCTTGCGCTGGCGTCGCATCTGGTGCTGTCGCTCGTGCTGGCCGCCGGGTGGGCCACGGGACTGACGCCCGAGGGCTGGCGCTTCGGCTTGTTCGTGGTCTGGCAGGTTGGCGTTTTCGCCATGGCGGGGCTGACCATCGGCAATCTGAACGCCATCGCGATGCAGCCGATGGGACATATCGCGGGGATGGCGTCGTCGGTGATTTCAGCCGTTTCCACCATTGTCGCCGTTTTCGTGGCCGCACCCATCGGGCTGGCGTTCAATGGCACGCCGGTGCCTCTGATGCTGGGGGTCGCTGTCTGCGCTGCGCTTGGTCTGTTGTTGGCGCGCAGGTTGCGGGAGCTATAGGGGGGGCCCCGGCGGTGCGCTCCGCCACAGTCCGCCACAGTCAGCCAGTGTCCGAAAGCCAAGAAAACTGAAGGCCCGACCAGAACCACGCTCGCGTTTTGACCAGAAGCATGTCCTCCGACTCACGGTCAGCAATAAAGGTCAATCCGTTCGCTGCTTGGCCGCCCCCGCGTGCACCGCCAGATCGCGGGCGATGGAGAATGCGCCCTTGATGCGGTCCGCCTCGGACGGAAACTCCGAGATGACGACCAGCTTGTCGCCCTTGATTCTGGCGGCGCCGTTTCTTGCCTTGATGAAATCAACCAGACCTTCGGGCCGCGCAAAGCGGTTGCCGTGAAATTCGACCGTTGCACCCCTGGCCCCGACGTTCAGCTTCTCGACACCCGCAGCCTTGCACATAGATTTGATGCGCACGATCCGCAGCAGGACATTCACTTCGCGGGGCAGAGGACCGAAACGGTCGATGAGTTCGGCGGCAAAGCCTTCCAGTTCGACTTTCCGATCCAGACCCGACAGGCGACGATAGAGACCCAGACGGGTATCCAGGTCGGTGACGTAGTCTTCGGGGATCAGGACCGGAACACCCAGATTGATCTGGGGTGACCAATCGTCGGACAGCGCATCGGGCAGGTCGGCCTTGCCGGATTTCAGCTTCTCGATCGTCTCCTCCAGCATGGATTGGTACAGCTCGAAGCCGACTTCGCGCATGTGGCCGGACTGTTCTTCGCCAATGATGTTGCCACCGCCGCGCAGGTCCAGATCCTGGCTTGCAATGTTGAACCCGGCACCGAGCGCGTCGATAGACCCAAGCACCTTCAGGCGTCGCTCGGCCTGCGGCGTCAGCTTGGCGCGCGGTTTGGTGGTCAGGAACGCATAGGCGCGCGTCTTGGAGCGACCCACGCGCCCCCTGATCTGATAAAGCTGCGACAGGCCAAACATGTCGGCGCGCCAGATGATCATGGTATTGGCGGTCGGGATGTCGATGCCGCTCTCGATGATCGTCGTCGACAGCAGGACATCGTATTTGCCGTCGTAAAAGGCGTTCATCCGCTCGTCCAGATCTCCTGCCGCAAGCTGTCCGTGGGCAATCACATAGGTCAGTTCCGGCAGCTGTTCGCGCAGGAACGCTTCCATGTCCGGCAGGTCGGTGATGCGGGGGACGACCATGAAGGATTGCCCGCCGCGATAATGTTCGCGCAGCAATGCTTCGCGGGTCTGGACGGTGTCGAATTCGGACACATAGGTACGGATGGCAAGACGGTCTATCGGCGGAGTGCCGATGATCGACAGATCGCGCACGCCGGTCAGCGACATCTGCAACGTGCGTGGAATCGGCGTGGCGGACAGAGTCAGAACGTGAATATCGGACCGCATTTCCTTGAGGCGTTCCTTGTGGGTGACGCCGAAATGCTGCTCCTCGTCGATAATCAACAGGCCAAGCTCGGCGAATTTCACCTGCTTTGCCAGCAGGGCGTGGGTGCCAATGACGATGTCGACGGTTCCATCCGTCAGACCGGCGCGGGTCGCGTTGGCATCCTTGGTGGTCACGAACCGCGACAGCTGCCGCACCTTGATCGGCAGTCCGCGAAACCGGTCCTGAAACGACTTGGCGTGTTGCCGTGCCAGCAGGGTCGTCGGTGCGATGACGGCCACCTGCTTGCCGGCGGTGACCGCGATGAAGGCAGCGCGCATCGCCACCTCGGTCTTGCCAAAACCCACATCGCCGACAACAAGCCGGTCCATCGGACGGCCCGAGGCAAGGTCTTCGGCCACGTCCTCGATGGCCTGCAACTGATCGTCGGTTTCCTCGTAGGGAAAGCGGGCGGCGAAGGTTTCCCACATGTCGCGGGGTGCCTCCAGAATGGGCGCCTTGCGCAGGGCACGTTCCGCCGCGATCCGCATCAGGCGTTCGGCGATCTGGCGGATGCGTTCTTTCAGTCGGGCCTTGCGGGCCTGCCATGCGCCGCCGCCCAACTTGTCGAGAAGACCTTCTTCCTGCCCGTATCGGGACAGCAGTTCAATATTCTCGACCGGCAGGAACAGGCGGTCGCCGCCCGCGTATTCCAGCGCCAGACATTCATGCGGCGCGCCCGCCGCCGTGACCGTCTCCAGCCCGATGAACCGTCCGACACCATGATCGACGTGAACGACCAGATCGCCCATTGACAGGGCCTGCGCCTCGGTCAGGAAGTTCTCGGCACGGCGTTTCTTTTTTTTGCCGCGGATCAGGCGTTCGCCCAGCACGTCCTGTTCTGAAATCACCGTCAGCCTGTCCTTGCCGACAGGCCCCTCCCAGCCCCGATCCAGCGCCCAGATCGCCAGCCCGACTTCGCCCTTGGCAACGTCTTCCAGTCGCTTGACGGCACGGGTACCGGTGACGCCCTGATCTTCAAGCAATCCTTGCAGACGCTCGCGCGCGCCGCCGGAATAGGATGCGATCACAACGCCGCCATCGGCCCGTTTGGCGGCGATGTGGTCGGCAAGCGCGCCGAACAGGCTCACATCCTCCAGCTGCCGTTCGGGCGCGAAGCTGCGACCGATCCGCCCACCCGCGTCGATGACACCCGGGCCGGGGGCAGCGGGTAGAGGGTTCAGATGCAGCGTGCGGTGGGAGGCCAGTGCGACATCGAGGTCTTCGGGGCGCAAATACAAGGTCTCGGGCCGGGCGGGTTTATATACGCTGTCGACGCGCCCCTTGGCCTGCATCGCCTCGCGCCGATTATCATACATATCGGCGATCTGAATCCATCGGTCGGCGTGATGCGCGGGCGTGGCGTCGTCCAGCACAAAGGTCGCGTCGGGCAGATAATCGGGCAAAGTCTCCAGCGTTTCGTGGAAGAACGGCAGCCAGTGTTCCGCGCCCTGTGGTTTCTTGCCAGCGCTGACCGCTTCGTAGAGCGGGTCGTCAGTGCCCGCCGCCCCGAACTCGATGCGATAGGTCTGACGGAATCGGGTGATCGCCGGACCGTCCAGGATGACTTCGGAAACCGGCGCAAGTTCGATCATCTTCAATTGATCGGTCGTGCGCTGCGTCACCGGATCGAAGCGGCGCAGCCCGTCCAGCGTGTCGCCGAACAGGTCCAGACGCACTGGCGCAGGCTGACCCGGGGGCCAGATGTCGATGATACCGCCGCGCGGCGACCAGTCGCCCGGCTCAACCACGGTGGGGGTCTGGGTAAAGCCCATGCGGACAAGGAACAGGCGCAAGGCATCCTCGTCGATGCGCTGGTTCAGACGGGCGGCAAAGCCCGCACCTTTCAGTGTCGCGCGCGCAGGCATACGCTGCGTCAGCGCAGACAGCGTCGTCAGCAGGATGAATTCGCCGGTGAACCCATGCGCCAGCGCCGTCAGCGTCGCCATGCGCGTGGCGCTGATTTCGGCAGCGGGACTAAGCCGGTCATAGGGCAGGCAGTCCCATGCAGGAAAGCGCAACACGGTGACGCCCGATTGGTGCGCACGGATTGCAGCGGCCATTGCCTCGGCCCGTTTGTCGTCGCGGGCGACATGAACGACAGGTTTGCCGCTTTCCAGTTCGCGCAACAAAACGCGGGCGTCGAAACCCTCGGGCGCGCCGCCGACGCGGATATGGCCTTGCGGCAAAGGAGAGAAGGCGGTGTCGGGCATCCGCGTCAGGTAACGGCGCCGGCGCGGGTGTCAACCATGCGCCATACCCGTATTCATATTCCTAGGACGTTGGCGCTCAGATTGACCCACATGCCCCACATCGATGTGACGAAGATCGACACGATGCCAAGGAACTGGATCAGACGTCGGGTGCGGAACAGAAGGTTGCCCAGATCTGACGCGTCCAACCCGTCGACCTTGCGGGCAGCGCGCAGGGTGACCCACGCAACAAGCATCAGCGGCAGGAACAGCAGCAGGATCGCCTGCGCGAATTCCACCCGATACAGAAAACCCAGCAGGGCCAGCATCGTGACCAGAAAGAAACTAAAGGCGGTTGTGATCAGGCCGGTTTCTTCGGCGATGAACAGAATGCGACGAGCATGGATGTTGGCCAGCACATGCATGTCCTCCAGCGACTGCTCGTTTCCTCTGGCCGCTCGGCGCACCATGTCGAAAGGCACGCCCACGACCCAATGCGATGCCGTTGACCACAGCACGGCGAGCGCGATCCAGAACCAAAGGTTCGAGAAGGACCTAAAGTCGATGGCTTCGAGAGCCAGTTCCAGGAAAAGAAAATCCAAGGTTCAGCTTGATCCATAGCAACCGTCGCACCCATGTCGCCCACGCAAGGAGGGATGGCAAGTCGGGCGGCGGTTGAACCCAGCCTCCGGTCGTGCGACCGAAGGGGAACTGTCACAAAGGTACATCATGACGGCCAAGTCTGCGCCCGGATTCCCTGCCTCCCGCCCCCGTCGTCTGCGCCGGACCCCGGCGCTGCGGGCGCTGGTCCGAGAGGACCGGCTGTCGGTCGACGACCTGATCTGGCCCGTTTTCGTCTGCGACGGTGACAACGCGACACAGGAAATCGCGTCGATGCCGGGCGTGATCCGCCGGTCCGTTGACCTGACCGTGGAAGCGGCGGCCGAAGCGCAGGCGGCTGGCATTCGCGCGATCTGTCTGTTTCCCTATACAGACGGCACCTTCAAGACCGACGATTGCGCCGAGGCATGGAACCCCGAGAACCTGTCCAACCGTGCCACCCGTGCGATCAAGGCCGCCGTGCCCGACATCGCGATCATGACGGACGTGGCGCTGGACCCATATAACGCGCAGGGTCACGACGGCATTCTGCGTGACGGCGTCATCGTAAACGACGACTCGGTAGCGGCTCTGGTCAAGATGGCCATGGCACAGGCCGAAGCAGGGGCCGATATTCTGGGACCATCGGACATGATGGACGGTCGCATCGGCGCGATCCGTAGTGCCTTGGAAGACGCGGGCCTGTGCGATGTGACGATCATGTCCTATGCTGCCAAATACGCCTCGGCCTTCTATGGTCCGTTCCGGGATGCGGTGGGGGCGTCGGGTGCATTGAAGGGTGACAAGAAGACCTATCAACTGGATCCGCTGAATGCCGATGAAGGTCTGCGTTGCGTCGCCCGCGATATTGCCGAGGGCGCGGATATGGTCATGGTCAAGCCGGGTATGCCCTATCTGGACCTTTGCGCGAAGGTGAAGGATCGTTTTGGCGTGCCGACCTTTGCCTATCAGGTGTCGGGAGAATACGCGATGATCCGGGCGGCGGCGGGAAACGGATGGATCGATGGGGAAAAGGCTATGATGGAGAGCCTGATGGCGTTCCGCCGGGCCGGTTGCGACGGTGTGCTGACCTATTTCGCGCCCGAGGCGGCGCGGCTGATCCGGGCCGGATGGGAATAGAACAATGGCGGCGAACCTTTGCCTATATCGTCGCGACTGCGCGTAAGGCTTGCAAACCTGCTTGCAAGCGGCCATGTGGGAGTTGCGACGTTATCCATATCGACGACACCTTCTTAAGGCTCAGTCTTTCGATCTTGCACTGACGCTAGCCGACCTGCCGCATCCTGTGGGCAGTTTAAGAAGGAGATCGACGATGGCTACTGGCACCGTCAAATGGTTCAATACTACTAAAGGCTTCGGCTTCATCGCCCCCGACGGCGGCAGCAAGGACGTGTTCGTGCACATTTCTGCTGTTGAGCGCGCGGGCCTGACCGGTCTGGCCGACAACCAAAAAGTCACGTTCGATATCGAGCCCGGCCGTGACGGCCGCGAGAGCGCGACCAACATCGAACTGGCCTGATTTTCGAACCCTTTCGAGGGTTCCGACAGTCTGAAAGGCGTCCCGGAAACGGGGCGCCTTTTTCGATTCAGACCGATACGGATCGACCTTACCGGACTGCCTGCTCACTTTTCCGACTTTGATCGTTTCGCCTGAATCGGCAAGCCGGAATGCAGATCTCCTTATGCGATTCGCACTGCATTGTGATGTTGATCGGCCTGTGCCGCTGCGGCGGGAACAAGCCGGAAATCACGGGCTCGATGAAGGCTTTTCCGCCGAGGTTTCCGGGCGCGATTTTTCGGGCAGGAAAGTGCGCAGGAACGGGGCAGTAAGGAGCGAGGTTGTGCACGAAAAGGGACGGATGATCACTTGGGGAAGCGTCGATGACGGCGTTGCGTCCTAATGGGCGCGGGTAGAGAGATCACCCCTTTGTAATCCAAACTGGAGAAGAACGATGAAAAGCATTCTTGCGACAGCTGCTACCGTCCTTGCCCTTGCCGCCCCGTCCTGGGCGCAGAGCGCAATGGATACCGATGGCGATGGATACGTCTCGATGGAAGAGCTTCAGACCGCCTATCCGGATATGACTGCGGACAACTTCGCCGCGATGGACACCGATGCAGATGGGTTGCTGAGCGAAGAAGAAGTTCAGGCCGCACAGGACTCTGGTGCGCTGCCGTCCTGACGCGACACTGACCGGGTTGGATGGCCCGATCTGACAATATGACGCCCGGATCAAGCGGTCCGGGCGTTTTTGCCGGGCAGTAGCGTGACGCCGCGCAATCAGGTCCAGGAGCAGGAGCCTCGTGCCCCTGCCATTGCGGGTATGCACCGCCGTCCCTTGTTACAGATCAAAGGACATGGCAGTTTTCGAACAAGCGGCGACGGCCCCACATTTTTTCGGACATTTTCTGGCCATGGCCCACATGGATTTTTTACTTGCGACCTCGGACTGTTCGTCCTGTCCGATCCGGCACCGGGCCGTCTGTGCCTCTTGCAACGGGGCGGAACTGAACCGCTTGTCCGACATGAAGTCCTATCGATCGTGCAAGGCGGGCGAGGTCATCGCTCTGGAAGGCGGAGTGCTGCCGTTCGTCGCCTCGATCGTCACCGGCTGTGCGACGTTGACGCAATCGCTGGAAGACGGGCGGATGCAAATGGTCGGGCTTTTGCTGCCATCGGACTTTCTGGGCCGTCCGGGCCGTGCCACCGCACCGTTCGAAGTCGTCGCGGTCACGGATACGACGCTGTGCGTGTTCGAACGCCTGGCCTTCGAGCGGATGATGGCGGAAACGCCGCATGTGGCGGATCGCCTTCTGAAAATGGCGTTGGATGAATTGGACGCGGCGCGTGATTGGATGCTGCTGCTGGGCCGCAAGACCGCACGCGAAAAGGTCGCGACGCTGCTGGCGATTATTCTGCGCCGCGCCCCCTCGGCAGCCTTTCCGTTGCGCGCGGAACTTCCCCTCTCGCGGGAAGCGATGGCGACTTATCTGGGTTTGACCATCGAAACCGTGAGCCGCCAGATGACCGCCCTTCGCAAGGACGGGTTCATCCGCCTTGAAGGCACACGCGGCATTGTCTGTGGCGATCTGCCCTCGTTGATATCCGTGACGGGCGATGACACAGTAATATTGTCTGACTATGGCCGGGACGACCGATCCGCTTGATCTGAATAAGGGCTGACGACGGTCGAGCATGCGACCCCTCCTGTGAAGGCGGGAAGGGACCGGTATGTTCGACTGTCTGAAGTTCATTGAGCCTGTAGCGTTTTCGTGCTGATCCTATTTCCGGTTCAGCAGGTTCGGCGCGATGTTAGAGCGGTGATTGCTGTCGGTCGTTGCTTTTTTGCTCGCACGGCACCCCGCTCGCCAGCGCCACGCGAACTGCTTCGATACTGAATTCGGGGGAAGATTTCGATGCCAAGATACTTCTCCTTTGAGGCAAAATACCAAGCCAAAGGAACGGAAAAATTCCGCGACAGGTCCAATATGGCCTTGTAACAGTTCGATGCCGACCGCGGTGCACAGGAAGCGCTGGGCTGGGCGGTTTTACTTGATCACGACGGCGATCGCCTGCACCTTGCCATCACCGATACGGACGGCGAACCTGTTCATCACGGAATCGTCGCCGCTACGCTGGGTCGCGCCACGACGGTCGCGCAGGATTGCACTCCGGACTTCGATTGGAATGACACAGGTCGCTAACTGTTCTGGGTCGGTCAAGGTGACGGACAGGATAAACCCGTAATATGCCCTTACGCCCCAACGCCAATCGGGCAGGTAACACCGGTTCCGCCGATCCCGCAGTATCCGCGTGGATTTTTCGACAGGTACTGCTGATGGTATTCCTCGGCCACGTAGAAAGCCGGGGCATCCACGATCTCGGTCGTGATTTCGCCGTAGCCTGCATCGCGTAGTCGGGGGGCGAATGCCTCGGATGCGGCCTTGGCCGCCTGCATCTGCGCGTTGGAATAGGCATAGATACCGGAGCGGTATTGCGTGCCGCGATCGTTGCCCTGCCGCATGCCCTGGGTCGGGTCGTGGCCTTCCCAGAAAACGCGCAACAGATCATCATACGTCACAACGGAGGGGTCATAGATCACGCGGACGACTTCATTATGGCCGGTGCGGCCCGAACAGACCTCGTCGTAAGTGGGGTTCGGGGTGTGCCCCCCGGCATAGCCGACCAGCGTCATGTGGACGCCGGGGGTCTGCCAGAACATGCGTTCAACGCCCCAGAAACAGCCCATGCCAAACATGGCTTCTTCCATATCTTCGGGTACGTCGTTGGACAGGGGTGTGCCGAAGACATGGTGCGTCTCGGCGGTGGAGATCGGCGTGTCTCGTCCGGGCAGGGCGGCATCTTTGGCGATCAATTCGGACTTCTGGCGTTGAAATAGCATCTTTAGCACTCCTTTGTCCTCCAATATGGGGTCGTTATTCGGCAATGACGAGGGGGCGGCGGCTGAGCGTGGTTTCGTGTCCTTCGACCGGGCATGAGAATTGCGAACAGCATCAAAAGCGCCTCGGGGCGTTGCCAGCGGGAAGCGTCGGGGCTGCGGCGAGGGAAAGAGGCGCATGCCGGTTGGCCTACGCCCCCGACCGAGAGGCGTCTAGCGAGTCCTTTTTCAAAAAGTGCCGCTGTGGGATGCATTTAGGGCGAAGATGAATCCCGCCCGCACAGTGCAGCGCGGACGGAGCAAGGGTCGTGTGTGAGCGCGAAACGATCAGACGTGATCGTCCAAACGGTCTCCTATCAGCGAATTAGGTTTGCCGGCGAAGGCACCGCCAGCGGCCGCGGCCAGACCCAGGATCGAGGCCAGCGACAACAGCAGCGCGGCGGCCGACAGGGCATCGCTTGCGGCTTGTGCCGCCTCAACGGTTTGTGTCTGCACGGCTTCGACAGCGGCTTCGGCTTCGTCCAGTGCAGTCAGCGCCCCGTCCTCGACCGATTGGACGATCTGTTGTGCGTCCTCTGGTGTCACTCCCAGGCGACGCTCCATGACAGCCATCGCCTCCTGACGATCCTCATCCGAGATGATCGCGTTCGGGCCTTCAACCAGACGGTCGAAGAAGGCCGCGATGTCGGCACCCGCATCGCCCGGCGAGCGCAGGATATCGTTCAGGGTGTCGCGCGCCTCGGACATGGCGGCCTGCTGTTCCTGCTGGCTGAACACGTTGCGAAAGGCAATGGTTGCTTCCTCACGGATGTTGGCTTCGGTGATACCGGCCTCGGCCAGACGGTCCTGCACATCCTGCGGCAAGGCATCAAGCGAGATGGAGCCGGCGATTTCACCGATGTTCGGCATCGACAGATCGTCGGGTACGACCGCTTCGCCGACATTCGCGGCGGCGTTGACAGTGCCACTGATGATCGACGACGTAGCGCCGAATATCATGCCGCCGCCGGTGACAGCGGCCCAGGCCAGGAAAATAGTGGCGACCGACCATACGGCGGCACCATGAAGAACGGATGCGATCGGACGGGGAATGCCCGCCAGACGCGCGGCGACATATCCACCGACACCCAATGCGATCAATTGCGTAATGACCATGTAGATACCCGATCCGATACCGACCCCTTCCACGGGGTTCCGGTCATAGAGCGGGTCAACGATGGCGGCACCGATGCCGATACCGAAAGTCGTAAACAGGATCATCAGGGCAACGGACACCACAGATCCCGCAATGATGGCGCCCCAGGATACGCGGCGCACGGTTCCGGTTGCAGGGGCGGCAACGGGGGGTGCGGTGACATATGTTTCGCTCATGGGATCGTCCTTTTGCTTCGGGGGCGACGCCGTTACGTCTTGGCTTTCCAACACGGCCGATCACAAATCGGTTCCCCTTGTGCGCATGCCCCGGATCGGTGCGACTGACATTCGGGGCGACGGCCTGCTAACGGATCGACGCCGGAGAGGGTTCATGTCTTGTCCGGGGGGGGAAGATTGCAGGTGCGTTCTAGTGGCGCGCCCCAGTTCGATCAGCTGGCGAGGACGTTTCGGAACTGCCACGGGTCGCTTTCGTCGATGTCTTCGGGAAAGTGCTGCCAACGGTCCTGAAGCGGGGTCCAATCGGTATAATGTGCTTCGACCGGGCCAAGGTAGGGCATCTGGATTTCCAGGCAGCGGGCGTGGTCGATCTCGTCGGTCTCGACAATGCCAGCATCGGGATTCTCCAGTGCCCAGACCATTCCAGCCAGCACGGCGGAGGTGACCTGCAAACCCGTGGCATTCTGGTCAGGGGCAAGGTCGCGGGTTTCCGCATTCGACAGACGGGAGCCATACCAGAGCGCGTTTTTCGCATGACCAAAAATGAGGACACCCAGTTCGTCCACGCCTTCGACAATTTCGTGTTCTGACAGGATGTGGTGGTCTGGTTGCTGGCGGCCGGCACCGAACATTTCGTGCAAAGACAGAACTGCGTCGTCGCAGGGATGATATGCGTAGTGGCAGGTCGGGCGATACTCCGGCGCGGGGCCGGACCCGACGGTATAGTAATCGGCGATACTGATCGCTTCATTATGGGTTACCAGATAGCCGAACTGCGGGCCGGGGGTCGGGCACCAGCTATGGACGCGGGTGATCGCGCCGGGGCGGTTCAGCCAGATTGCGGACTGAGACCCGGTGCTGTGACGACGGGCGTTCTCGGGAAACCATGTCTCATGTGTGCCCCAGCCCAATTCGGCAGGCTGGAACCCTTCGGCGATGAAACCTTCGACTGACCATGTATTGACGAATGTGTTGCGGGGACGCGGAGTGCGGCGGGCTTGAGTGTCCCGCTCGGCGATGTGAACGCCTTTGACGCCGAGGGATTGCATCAGGCGGGCCCATCCGGTGCGGTCCGACGGTATGTTCCCGGCAACTCCGATGTCCTGCGCCAACTTCAACAGAGCTGCCTTGACGAACCAGCTGACCATGCCAGGGTTCGCACCACAGCAGGATACTGCGGTGGTGCCACCGGGGTTCGCGGATTTCTCATCGCGGACCTTCTGACGCAGAGCGTAATTCGTACGTTGTGCGTTGTCTTCGGTGTCGAAATAAAAACCCGCCCAAGGTTCGACGACGGTGTCGATGTAGGGAACGCCGCGCGCCCGGCAGTGCTTCATCAGGTCAAGGCTGGACGTGTCGACCGAGAGATTGACGACGAAACCCGTGCCTGGGGTCATCACTTCGTCCAGAATGGCGCGATAGTTTTCGGGTGTCAGTGCGACCTGTCGGTACGGGATGCCACGGGCAGCAAGGTCGGCACAGGCTGCGTCCGATGGTTCGATCACAAGAAAACGGTCGGGGTCATAGTCGAAATGACGCTGGATCAGGGGGAGCGTGCCGCGCCCGATGGACCCGAAACCGATCATCACGACGGCACCGTCAATACGGGCGTGGACAGGGTAATCGGTCATAGTCAGGTCTCCGAACAGGCGAAAGGGCAGCCGCGCGCGGGAATGCATTGCCGGAGGGCGAAGGTCAATGTCTGGACGCGCATGCGAGGTTTGGGGGCAGCCTCAACAGAAAAGGACCGCCCCGAAGGAGCGGCCCTTTATAGAATGAAACGGGAAACCCCGGATCGGTGTCAGGGATGACGCGCCGGACGCGCGTCAGTTCTGAGCGTAGTATTCGATGACGAGGTTCGGTTCCATGACCACTGCGTAGGGCACATCGGACAGGCCGGGCGCGCGGACGAAAGTGGCGGTCATCTTTGAGTGGTCAGCCTCGATATAGTCGGGGACGTCACGCTCGGCCAGCTGCGTGGCTTCCAGCAGCACGGCCAGCTGACGCGACTTTTCGCGGACGGCAACGACGTCGCCTTCCTTGACGCGATAGGATGCGATGTTGACGCGCTGACCGTTCACGGTGACGTGGCCGTGGTTCACGAACTGACGGGCGGCGAAGATAGTCGCCACGAACTTGGCGCGGTAGACGACGGCATCCAGACGACGCTCCAGCAGACCGATGAGGTTTTCACCGGTATCGCCTTTGACGCGGGCGGCTTCGGCGAAGATACGCTTGAACTGCTTCTCGGTCAGGTCGCCGTAATAGCCCTTGAGCTTCTGCTTGGCGCGGAGCTGCAGGCCGAAATCCGACAGCTTGCCCTTGCGGCGCTGGCCGTGCTGGCCGGGGCCGTATTCGCGGCGGTTAACCGGCGACTTGGCGCGGCCCCAGATGTTTTCGCCCATGCGGCGGTCGATCTTGTACTTGGCAGACGTGCGTTTGGTCACGGCTGTTCTCCTTCTGAGTGCCCCCGACGGGGCGTGAAGGGCGTTGTCCTCTGGGCGATCTGCACCCTGACAGGGATCCCCTCGCGGGGGCCACCAACACCAATGGAAGTCGCCTGTTAGTCGCACCCCCGAAGGGTGTCAACGCTTGTTCAGCGCCTGCCGGTCAGCCGCTATATCAGATAACGCGGCGGCCCGTCATGGCGCAGGATCGCCAGTTCGGCCGCCGACAGGCAACGCCGCGCCGATGGACCATAAGCGCTGTCGTCGGTGTCGATGCCGGGCACGCGGTCCAGCAACTCCTCCATCTCGGCGGTATTAACGTGGGACAGGTCGGCCTCGCCGGGATGGAAACTTTCGGACCAGACACCGTTGGCGCGCAGCACCTGATGGTGTTGCGTCAGGACATGCAGATACGTGGCCTCGGTCGCGCTGTGATCGACCGCAACGCGGACGCCGTCGATCATGTCCTGCGCGCGGACCAGAACTTCGGCAGTATTCCAGAGCGCCTGCACCTTGCGCCCGGATATCAGCATCTGGTGGCCGGGCGACACCACGAGGTCGGTATCGTTGCCCATTGCACCGGCACGGATACGAACCGGGCGCAAACGGGGCATCGCGAACATTCGCGCGCCCGACACTCGGCGCAGTCCCATCCAAAGCACTTCCTGCGGGCCGTTGTCGCGGGTGTCGACACGGTCGCCTGGATACAGATCCTCGATTGCGCGGGGGCCGTCGGGCGTGTCGAGCAGGGTGCCTGCGGTAAAACAGATGGTCTTCTTGTCGGTCGGCGCATCCTGCACCGTGGGCGACTGCACGATGCGGAGATCGGCGTTGGCGGGCGGCAGACCATCCGAGAACAGAAGAAGCGTTTCACCGTTCGCGACCGGCACAACCTGCGCGGGCCATCGGGTCCGCCCGTCGGTCACGATCAGGGCGGCGGGATCCTCGTCGGGGTCCAGCAGACTGAGCGGGACGGCACTGCTGCCGCGTCCTCGGCTAAGTTTCGCTACCGTTCGCGGCACGCGCGCGCGCAGGTCCGCCTGACCTTCCGCACCATTGAGAAGCAGCGCCGCGCGAGCCCCGTCAAGGCGCAGGGGAGCACCGAACCACCGGAAATCGGAGCCGACCGGAAAAGGTGTGCGGGCGGACGGAAAATGCCCGTCCACCCGCGCCTGAACTGCGGAAATGACTTGTGCCCCTGCACATGCCCCCAACATGCCCGCCCCTTCGTTACCGTTTGTTTTTTATTGTTTTTTTCGGCCGCTGCCCGACCTGTGGCACAGTCATAGCGCATCTGCGAATCGCCCGTCAAACATTGATTGGAATATGATTCGTTTTTCTTGCAAAACTGTTCTGACTGACCGGCTTACGAGGGGCGGACAAACATCAGCGCACTGCGATCGAAGCCGTTGAAGTCCAGAACCTCCAGCGCCGCGCGCAAACGGTCCAACGGCAGGCCGGGGCTACGGTTCAGGATGCGCCCCCCGGTGCCGTCGGGCCGCACGATAATGGCCGTGCGATAGCCGGTGTCAGTCCAAAGTATCCAGTGTTGCGACGTCTGTCCCTGCATCTTGACGGACAGTCGCCCAAGGCCGGTAGTATCTGCCTGGCCGGTCGCAGGATCGCCGCCGTCGCAGGTTTCGGTAATCGCCGCGGACGTCGGGCTTCGCTGGTCATAACGGACACGAGCGTTGGCACAGGCGCGCCCATCCGGGAAGCGCGCGACCTCGTACCAATCTCCCTGAAACCGGGCGAGATCGAAATCGGCTTTCGATGCAATGAGGGCGTTTGGGTCACGAAAATTGCGTTCACCGGCTGGGGACAATGTGGCCTCGCACCCGGCGAGCAGCAGCAAGAGGAATATCGCGCGCATGGCCAACCCTAGCGTGGCATCGGAATTTCGACCATCGGCAGCCCGGCCAATATGGCGCGCGCATTGGCGGCCATGAGTTGCCCCAACGCCCGGTCAGAGGTTCGCATCCCGCCGGTATAGGTGCCGTAGGCAGGCAGGATAAGGCGCATGTCGTCGCGCAGGAAACAAGGTCGAGATACCGCGTGCCCCCGAACCCGCAAGCTGGCCTTTGGATGATAATGCCCCGAGATTTCGGGGGACGTGCCATCAATCGCGATGTGCCGAAACGTCACCGGCCCGCAGGTCACGACATCCGCCGCATGCCCGCCCAGCCCCGTCGGTGCCGGGTCGTGATTGCCGGTCACCCATGTCCAGTCACGGCCCGCCGTCAGACCTGCGATCCAGTTCGCATGGTCGGGGTCGAGTGCGGTTACGGCGACCATATCATCGAAACTGTCGCCCAGGCAGATGACGGCGCGGGGCAGGGTCGCCGCGATATCGGCCTCCAGCCGGGTCAGCGTGTCCTGTACTTCGTAGGGCGGCAACAGGGCTCCGCTGCGCCGCGAAATGCGCTCGGATTTCCCGAGGTGCAGGTCACTGACGACCAGCAACTCCTCCGCAGGCCAGTACAGCGCACCCGAAGGGCGTGCGATCATCGCCTGACCGGCAAAGGTGAAGATGTGCCCGTTCTGCATGCGTTCCGGTGAATCATGCGCGGCGATCCAATGCAAGCCGCGTCAGTCGAGCGACAGCCCTGCATCGGACATCAAACGCGCGGCTTCTTCCTGAAGCAACCGGCTTTCAGCGCGGCCCTTGATCGGAACCTTGCCCATTTCCAGAAACAGCGGCGCGGCCAGCGGCGACACGCGGTCCAGAGCAATCTGGTCGATCCTGTCGCCGACGGTTTCCAGAAGCAACTCCACCCGTGCGAAGTCGATATGGCCGCGCATCGCCTCCTCCTCGGTGATCCGCAGCATCAGGTGGTCCGGGTCATAGCGGTGCAGCGTATCATACAGAATGTCGCTGCTGAATGTCGCCTGTCGCCCGCTGGACCGCTTGCCCGGAAAATTTCGGTCGATCAATCCAGCGATGATCGCCGCATTCCGAAATGCCCGTTTCATGACAGCATTGCCTTTCAGCCAGGATTCCAGCGCGGCGTGAACCCCGTCATTGTGCAGAAATGGCGCGACGTCGGGCACAGGTTTCAGGCCCCAGATCAACACGGCATAATCGGTTGCAACGAAGCCTAGCGGCTCCAGTCCCGCTTCTTCCATACCCTTGGTGACCAGAAGGGCCAGCGTCTGGTTCGCATTGCGCCCGCAAAACCCATAAAGGCAGATGTGGTGGCGGCCGTCGCGGGGAAATGTCTCGACCAACAGGCGACCGGGCTGCGGCATTTGCGACCTAGCGATCTGAAGATCAAGCCATTCGCGAGTGTGGTCCGGAAAGGCACTGAAATCTCCGGAGTGAAGGATGCGCTGGATACGGTCGGCCAGATGCACCGACGTCGACCATTTATACCCCATGAAGGTGGCGATGCGGGGTTCCCGATTGGGGTTCGGGCTGACCTCCACGATCAATTCACGCAGGCCCTCGAAGCGGACGACCTGACCGCCCATCAGGAAAGTATCGTTTTTGGACAGGGTGGCGGCAAAGCCTTCTTCGATTTCACCCAATGGTGCGCCGCCACGCCCGCGATAGCGCACCTTGAGCGTGTCCGTATCGATGATCGTACCGAGGTTCATTCGTATCTGTCGCGCCGCACGCGGATCGCGAAGACCCCAGACACCGGGTTCGCGTTCCTTGAGCCTTTGGTAGCGGTCATAGGCACGCAGGGCATATCCGCCCGTGGCCACGAAATTCACACAATCGTCAAACGTGGCGCGGGTCAGGGTGGAATAGGGGCCGACACTGCGAACTTCTGTATAAAGTGCGTCTTCGGAGAAATCGCCGGCACAGGCCACGCAGGCAATATGCTGACTCAACACGTCGAGCGGCCCGTCCAGTCGCAAATCGCCGTCCAATGTTCTGTCGCGGACCGCATCCAGCGCGGCGATGCATTCGACGACCTCGAAGCGATTTGCCGGGACAAGTCGAGCTTTGGAAGGAGAATTGTAGCGATGATTGGCGCGTCCGATACGCTGAACAAGGTTCTTCACCTTTTTCGGTGCCCCGATCTGGATCACCAGATCGACGTCGCCCCAATCAATCCCCAGGTCGAGACTGCCGGTCGCCACTATGGCTTTCAGCGTCCCTTCGACCATTGCCTGTTCAACCCGAATACGGGCTTCTTTCGATAGCGCGCCATGGTGAATGCCGATGGGCAGGTCATCATCGTTGGCAAGCCAGAGGTTGTGAAAGAAGATCTCGGCCTGAGCGCGGGTGTTGTGGAAAATCAGCGTCGTGTTGTGCTTTCGAACTTCGGCCAGCACGTCAGGAATGGCATATCGACCGCCCGCACCGGCCCAGGGCGGTGCATCTGTCGTAGGCAGGATGGCGATGTCGGGCGGCGGGCCGGGGTCGGCATGCAAAATGGGGCATGGGTCGGGGTGGCGTGCCAGATAATGTGCAATGACAGCGGGATCGTCGACTGTGGCAGAAAGCCCGATCCGGCGCAGGCCGGGGTCAAGGGTTTGCAGGCGCGACAGGCACAGCATCAACTGATCGCCACGCTTGCTGTCGGCCAAAGCGTGAATTTCGTCGACGATGATGCGCTTGAGGCCTTTGAATGTGCGACCGGCGTCAGGGTAGCTGATCATCAGTGCCAGACTTTCCGGCGTGGTCAGCAGGATATGTGGCGGGTCGGCACGCTGACGTTTGCGCTGGGTCTGGGGGGTGTCGCCGGTCCGGTCCTCTACCCGGATCGGAAACCCGGCTTCCTCGATAGGGGTGCGTAGATTGCGTTTGATGTCATTCGCCAGGGCTTTGAGCGGACTGACATAAAGCGTGTGCAGCCCTTCATGAGTACCATCTGCCAGTTCGATCAATGTTGGCAGGAAACCGGCCAGTGTCTTGCCGCCTCCGGTGGGCGCGATCAGCAAAAGCGACGGCGCGTCCGCGCGGGCCAGCATCTCAACCTGATGAGGATGCAGCGACCAGTTGCGGCTGGCGAAAAACCTGACGAGGGGGAGTGGCAGGGACATGCCCCTGCAGTCTAGCGCAGGCAAGGCGAAGGAAAAGGGCGGACCGGTACGGCCCGCCCTTGTTAACCCGCCGGTCGCGGAACAGCCTTGGGGGTTGCAATGGACCCGGCGAGTATGAGGAGCGCTTCAGGGCGCGGAGTTTTACTTGTGTTTACGGGACTTGTTCGGATCAGCGACTGCGGAGTTCTGCCCGATACAGATCGGCAATTCGCGTCGTGGCGGCGATTTCAAGATCAGCCATCCGAGCCGCTTCGGACCCTGACGGTGCGATGTCGCGGGTAACCTGGCTTTCGATCAGGATACGGGCTTGAGCTTCGAGCGCGGCTTCAAGTTCCGATTTGGTCATGTTGACGGCCGACGCTGTGATCATGGGATGTACCAGGTCCGCGTTGCATCCGGATGCCGCGCAGGCATCATACAAGGCAACGGCCAGCGAAGTATCAGTCTGCGCGACAAACTGGATGTCCTGTATATCAGCTGGCGTAAGGTCGGCATAGGCCGCCACGTTCGCACGCAGATCGCCCAAGACCACCGTGGCTGTCGCAAGAACTCCACCGATCACAGCGACAGGCAGGACAATTGCAGTCAGTCGCAGAATGCGTTTGAGTTCTGTCGTATTGCCCATGACGTCATGCCCTTCGGTCGCCGCGGTTTTCACGCTTATTCGAAACAATTGTACTGGGAAAATCTGGCGAAAATCGGGCAAGCGCCAGATGGAGGACGCTCGCCTGTGTCAGGCGAGCGGTCTTGGATGTTCGGAAAACCTACCGGAGATAATGCAGTTTCGCAGTATACAGACGTGCGATGCGTGCGGCTGCCGTCAATTCCAGCTGTGCTGAAACCTTGCTTTCCGACCCGTCGGGTGACTTGTCGATCACGGCAAGATTTTCGACGATCGTACGCATCTGCGCCCACCGCCCGGAGTCGAGTTGATCCCGGTCCATAGTATCGGCGTAAGCCAGGATGAGAGGATGCAGATTATCAATGTCGCATCCGACAACCTCGCAAGCCTTGTTGATCGTCTCGACCATCGCATTTTGGGAAAATGCCGTCACTGCGATATTGGTCGTGGGAGCCGGTGCTTTACGGGATTGCGGCGCGATCAATGTCACGGCATTGGCCCCTGCGGTGATGAGGATAGCGGCCATCGTGAAGACGGCAATCGTTGCATGACTGTGCTTGCGCACCAAACTGAGTCCAGTTTTTTTTGCTGTTTCTAACGACATCCTAGGCACCTCATCATTTCGAGTTATCATATCCGGGGCGAAACGCACCGTTTCCATAATTCGATCCTAGGTGATGATGCTGGCATGATTCTGTCAATTTGACTCAACCTTTGCGGAACCGCTCCTGCACAAATGCAATCAATAAAAAGGGTATTGTTAACCAATTATTAACCATTAGTGTGCAATGTCGCCTTCCTCTACGAACAGGTTTGCCCAGGCGCGGTCGACCAGTTCCGGCGTCATGCGATAGGGAAGACCTTCGAAGTCGCAGGCCGCGATCATCTGGTCGATCAGGAAAATGCCGTGGAAGTTGGCGTAAACATTGTCAATTTCCGGGTATTTTTGTTTGAGAAGATGCACGAGTGCGGCTTCATCCAGCTCAAATTTCTTCTTCTTTGCTACCAGGGCGAAGATCTTGAGAAACTCCGCCTGAGTTGGCCCGTCGATCAGAACCTTGAAGAAAATACGACGTAGGGCAGCCATGTCGAAAATCTTGTTTGGGTGGAAATTTGTCGAAAATACGACAAGCGTATCGAAGGGCACCTCGAACTTTTCGCCAGACTGCAATGCGAGAATATCGTATCCCATTTCCATCGGAACGATCCAGCGGTTGACGATTTTCTGCGGCGGTTCGGCCTGGCGGCCTAGGTCGTCCACGATGAAAACGCCACCTGAGGATTTCAACTGCAAGCTGGCCTGATAGGTGCGCGCAACGGGATTATAGTTCAGATCCAGCATGTCCAGGGACAACTCACCCCCCGTCATCACGGTCGGGCGCTGGCACAGGATATATCTGCCGTCGACGCGGTTATTGACCTTGCGAAGCTCGCTCACATCGACATCGACCACGATGGGGGTATGCACGATAGGGTCGTACAGGGTAATAACCTGACCTGCATATTCGATGGCATGCGGGATCCAGATATGATCGCCCATTGCGGCGCGGATGCCTTCGGCGATCGACGATTTGCCGTTGCCCGGCGGACCGTAAAGCAGAACAGATCGACCCGATCCCACGGCGGGGCCAAGCTGATCCAACAATCCTTCCGGCAGGATCAGATGACCCATCGACTTGGTCAGAAGGTCACGGGTCATGCGGATGTTCTTGATCGATTGCGCCTTGACCTGCATCTTGTAGGTTTCAAGTGGCACCGGCATCGGGCCGTAATATTCCGATTGGCTGAGAGCATCCATCGCGCGGGCCTTGCCCTGATCAGTGAGCTGGAATCCCATTTCGCCCGACGACCCGGCATGCATTGTGCCGGTCGCCTGCATCAACCCCGCATCGCGGGCCTTATCGACCAACTGTTGCGTCAGGCCGGATGTCAGACAGAGGGCGCTTGCAATTTCGCGGGTGGTTTCAAGCGATTTGCGGAACACCGTTTTCAACAGAATGTCACGCAGCATCGTGTTCGTCAGGCCGGTATCGACCAGCGTGCGAGGCTGGACTGGGGCAGGAACACCTAATTCTATGGGGTCGGGGCGAATATTCATCTATCTGTCCTCTGCCTCTGGCCCGGTTTGACACGCAGGGCTTTAGAAATTCTGAAGGGCGATTGTCATTGCGTCGCGGCCAGTCCCAAATAGGTCAGTTGCGTTGCTGCAAGCGTGATGCCCATCGGAAAATCCTTGGGTTCGGACCAGCTTTTCCAGCCGGGTGTCGCGGAGCGAACGGCGGGGATCATACGGATCAAGCGGTGCGCGACCCAGGTCACGACAAGCAGACCGGCAAACAGGATCATGACTTCGGCGATGTCACCAGCCGCCACGAAAGGTGCCATGGCAGCAGCAAATTTTGCATCGCCCGCGCCCAGTGCCCGGATCGTGCTGAGACCAAATCCGACTGCCAGGATGACGGCCAGATGCAGGTAGCGCCACAAGTATTCGGTGAACGGCATCAGGAAGATGCCCGACACGACGAATGTCACGAACAGGGCAAGCACCGCCTCGTTGCGGATCTTCATCTGAGTCAGGTCGGTATAGGCGACCCAGAGGCAAATCGGCAGGGAAAGAAGGCCGAACACAAGGCCCTGCAAGGGCGTCGCGGACAAAATGGTACTTGTTATATTTTCCATGACCTAGCTGTTTAATGCTTCCAGTGCACGCACCGCCGGTTCGAAATAGCGGGGGTGTGTATCGATGGCGTCTTCAAGCATGCTGCGCCCGATGTCTGTGTCACCCCGCTTGATCGCGGCAAGGGCACCGGTATGTAAAAGTTGCGCCCGTTCTTCCTGCGTCATCGGAACGATCGGCAGGGCGTAAACCCGGCGGGTGGCCCGCGCGAGAACGAGATTGTTCTTTGCCGTGAAAAGCTT
The DNA here is from genome assembly GCF_056857695.1 of Jannaschia sp. L-14R. Lineage (NCBI taxonomy): Bacteria > Pseudomonadati > Pseudomonadota > Alphaproteobacteria > Rhodobacterales > Roseobacteraceae > Jannaschia > Jannaschia sp. L-14R. The sequence continues at coordinate 139,382 of NZ_JBSXNP010000007.1, read as the reverse complement.
GGGGTCATAAGTGATGGCTTCGGTGAACAGCCGTTCCGCCGCCTCACCATCACCGCGGGTCAACTTGGAATAACCCCAGTTGTTCAGCACACCCGCCGGCGTCGTCGTCAGACCTACGGCGGTCTCATAGAAACTGTCGGCCTTTGTCCATTGCTGATTGCTGTCGGCGACGACGGCTTCCAGCTTGTAGCGGTCAAAAGTCTCATGCGTCGGGGGTATGGTGTCGAGCACGATTTTGGCTGCGGCCCAGTCGGACGTCCGGATCAGCGCGTCGGCCAGGCTGACCATATCATCGTTATTGCTGTCATCGTGGTCGACGACCTTGCGCCAGGCCAGCACCGCTTCTGATTGCCGACCGCCGCGCACCAGCGAACGGGCGAGGCCGCGTTGATGCTCAATCTCATCTGGTTCGGCATCCACCTGACGTTGGAAATATGTGACCGCCTCGCCGGGGTCGGCGACCGTAAGCATGATCTGGCGAATGCTGTCGGCTTCGGCGGCGGCGGCATTGTTGACGGCACGGGTGACATCGCCTTGCCCCGTCTGGCCACAGGCCGACAGGATCGCGGCGCTCCCGAGGAGGAGAGCGAAAAAGACAGGGTGGCGCATTTTGCGTCCTTTGCTGCTCGATGCCTTCTTTTTCTTATGGAAACTGCTCGGGCGAATTCAGGCCGTAAATGCCATCATCCCCCCGCGTCAGCGTGAAGGCGTTATCTTGCGGTTGAGTGTAGCCGCTGTTTTCGATTTTTGCACCTGAGACACGCAGATTCTCCAGAATCTCCGGTGATGGTTGCAACGCGAACGCAGTTCGGAAGACGCGGTGTGCCTCACCCGTCTGTCCCAACTCCATCAGGACGACACCGAGATTATTCATCGCAGGCGCGTTCCGGGGTTCTTCGGCGACCGCTTCTCGCAGAAGACGTTCAGCCTGATTCAACCGGCCCAATCCTATATTGGCTTGTGCCATGGCAATTTTTATCTCGGTTGTCGGGCCCGCGCGTTGGCCTGCCGCCCGAATGTAGCTATTCAAGGCGAGTTCAGGTTCCCCCGCCGCCAACAGTCGGTCCCCGACGATCAGAGGATCGACGCCCCCCGGGCCGCGCATGAAACCTGGCGCTGTCAACGGATCATCTGCGACCGCCCCGCGTTCGGTGACACCGGCCTGGCAGGCGGACAGGGCCGCGACGGTCAGGAAAAGGAGCCAGCTGCGGCGCATCAGAATGCCTTAGTACCGCTCAACGCCTCGGCAATGCCGAACAGCGAAGGGCCGATAAGGATGATCAGAAGGGGAGGGACGCAGAACATCATCGTGCCAACGGTCAGCTTGGTCGGCAGGACGTTGGCTTTTTCTTCGGCCCGCATCACACGTTTGTCCCGCATCTCGCCCGCATAGACGCGCAGGGCATCGGCGATCGAGGTGCCGAAGCTCGCGGACTGGATCAGCACTGTGACGAAGCTGGTGATATCGTTGATATCACAGCGATCGGCCATTGCGCGCAGAACATCGGGCTTGTCCTTGCCGGCTTTCATTTCCTGGGCGACCATAAGGAACTCACCGGCAAGTGCTGGATACGAAGGTTCGATCTCGGTGGCCATGCGGATAATCGACTGGTCCAGCGACTGACCGGCTTCAACGCAGACCAACAGAAGGTCGAGCGCGTCGGGAAACCCGTCCTGGATTTCGCCCTGACGTTTGGCGACGCGCTTGTTCACCCAGTATTTCGGCGCATAGTACCCGACCACGCCGGGAATCATCGTATAGGCCATTTTGTTGACCATCGACATATCTGCGGCCAGAACCAGCGAATAGATCGCCCCAAGAACCAGCAACCCCAGACCCAGAAGCATCTGGGCGGCAGTCAACGTACGGACGGCGTCCTTGTGCGGGTAGCCCGCCCGGATCAGCATCGTTCGGGTCTTCGACATCTCTTCCTCGTCCTGCGGATCGAGGTATTGTGCGTATTTTGCCAGGTGTTCGTTGCGCGTGCCGTGACGCGACAGACGATTATCGCTGTCATCCTCCAGGATGATCCCCTTCCGCTCGCGGGCGATGCGGTCCATCGGCTCCTTCTTGCGGGTCAGGATCAGGGGCAGCATCATCAGTACAAGGACCAGCCCGGCTGCGCCCGCGACATATATCCAGGCGTCCGCGCCCAGAGCATCGGTCAGCATCGTGTTGATTGTTTCGAACATCGGTGTGCCTCAGACCTTGATATTGACCATCATGCGCATGAAGATCACGTTCACGATAAGGAACACGATCACCACGGCTGCGGCCGGGATGAAATAGGGGGTTCCGGAGACCTCGGAATAATAGTCGGGCTTCATGACATTGATGCCGACGGCGGCCAGAACCGGGAACGCCGACAGGAAGACGCCGGACCAACGCGCCTCGGCGGTGATTGCCTTGACCTTGCGGAATAGCTTGAACCGCGCGCGGACCACTTTCGACAGACCTTCGAGGATTTCCGCCAGGTTGCCGCCCGATTTCTGCTGAATGGCGACGGCCACGGCGAGGAAGCGTAGGTCCTGCAACTCGACCCGTTCCGCCAGCGCGCGCAAAGCGTCGGGCACATCGCGTCCATATGCGGCTTCGTCCGCGATGAAGCCCATTTCAGAGCCCAACGGGTCGGCGACTTCCTTGGCGACGATCCCGATGGCGGAGTTCAGCGGATGACCGACACGCAACGACCGGACGATCAGTTCGATCGCATCGGGCAGTTGCTCTTCCATCAGGGCGAGACGTTTCTTGGCCTTGCCGTTAACCCAGAAATATACGCCGCCGATACCAATGAAAAGCGACAGCGGGATACGGATCGCGAGTGCCGCGCCTGTCAGGAAGGTCATCAGAAAGAAGGACATGAATACCATCAGAACCATGACGCCGATCAGCATGCCCGGCGTGAAGGCGAGGTTCGCCTTCTGCGCCTTTTCGGCCAGCAGAGAATACAGCGGAATGGATTTCGCCCCATCATGCTGCGACATTTCCTTGCGAAGCTGGGCCATCACCTCGTCGCGGGTCTGACCCTGCTCCAACAGGGCCAGGCGGCGATTGACGCGATTGTTCAGCTTGATCGACTTGCCGAAGATCAGCATGTAGATGCCGCCGATAGACAGGAAGACGGCACCGAAAATAGCCAGATAAATCAGTGGCTCAATAGACAGTTCCATATCAGCGGCTCCCTGCCGGTTCATAGATGGATGTGGGCAGGTCATAGCCCCAGGCCTTGAAGCGATCCGAATAATGGCTGCGGATGCCGGTGGCTGTGAAGCGACCGATGATCTTGCCATCCTGCTCCAGACCAAGACGCTCGTAACGGAACACTTCCTGAAGGGTGATGACCTCACCTTCCATGCCGGTCACCTCGGTGATCGAGACCATGCGGCGCGAACCGTCCTGCAGGCGTGAGGCCTGCACGATCAGGTTCACGGCCGATGAAATCTGGGCACGCACGGCTTTCAGCGGCATTTCGATACCGGCCATCGCGACCATATTTTCAAGACGCGAAATACCGTCGCGCGCGTTATTGGCGTGGATCGTCGTCATCGAACCGTCGTGGCCGGTGTTCATCGCCTGTAGCATGTCGATGACCTCCTCGCCCCGCGTCTCACCCACGATGATACGGTCGGGACGCATCCGCAGCGCATTGCGGAGACAGTCACGCTGGGTGACGGCCCCTTTGCCTTCGACGTTGGGCGGTCGGCTTTCCATCCGGCCGACGTGATCCTGCTGCAACTGAAGTTCGGCCGTATCCTCGATCGTCAGAACACGCTCGGCGTTTCCGATGAAGGACGACAGCGCGTTCAGCGTTGTCGTCTTGCCCGAACCGGTTCCGCCCGACACGATCACGTTCAGGCGGCAAGCGACCGCAGCCTGTAGATAGGTGGCCATTTCCTCGGTGAAGGCTCCGAACTTGACCAGATCGTCAATCGCCAGCTTTTCCTTCTTGAACTTACGGATCGAGACCAGCGATCCGTCGACAGCGACCGGCGGGACCATCGCGTTGAAACGCGACCCGTCCTTGAGGCGGGCGTCGACATAAGGATTGGATTCGTCGACACGACGGCCCACGGCGGACACGATCTTGTCGATGATCCGCATCAGGTGCTTTTCATCTTTGAAACGAATTTCGGATTTCTGCAGCTTTCCGTCGCGTTCGATGAAGATGCTGTGCGGACCATTGACCAGAATATCGTTGACAGTTTCGTCCTTGAGCAGCGGCTCGAGCGGGCCGAGACCCATGACTTCGTCGAACAATTCCGAGTTCAGGATATCGCGGTCTTCACGGCCCAGTACGATACCCAACTCGTTGAGCTCTTCATTGGTGATCGAGACGATCTCGCCGCGCAGAGCGGTCGGATCGGCCTTTTCGATCGCACCAAGGTTCAGGTTGTCGAGCAACCTGTGGTGCATTTCGGTCTTCAACTCCTCGATACGTTCGCGGCGTTTCATATCCCTGTCGGCGGGCGCGGGTGCGGCGGCCTTCGGCTTCGGGGCCGGTGCTGCCTTCGGCGCAGCGGTCGGCCTGGCCTCAGAAACAGAAATGGCGCCCGAGGGAGCGGCTTTGGGGCCGTCGGCAGGGCCTCCAATGGGCTTGGCCCCTTCGATCTGCGGTTTCTTGTAACGTGAGAACATCTGTCGCTTCCTTGCGTATTCAGCCGAACTTCAAGCCGAAAATCGCTTTTTTGGCAGGTTTCTGAGCACCTTGCGGGACCCCGGACTGGATGGCCTTCCGCGCTTCCAAGAGGCTCCCGGCCAGCTTGCCGAGTTCCTTGGCAAGCGGATTGCGGGCGGCAAGGGTGGAGATCGGCGCGGCCTGATCGTTGACTTCGGTCACCTGCTTGCCGCCATCGGGCAGCACGGCGTGAAATTTGACGCCAAGGCTGTCGGCCATCTTGTCGACGCGTCCGCGACCGGACATGTCCATTTTTCCCGGAGCCCGATTCAGCAGATAGGTCAGTTTTTCGATCGGCAGCCCTTCGGCTTGCAGAAGTTTGTGAAACCGCATGGCATTCTGGGCCGATCGCACTTCCAGGCTACAGACCAGGAAATAGATATCCGACAGGCTGAAAACTGTGTCCGTCCAACCGGTTACAGTAATTGGCATGTCGATGATGACGATGTCGAAACAGGTCCGTGCAAGGGTAAGCAGGCCGGTCACATCTTCCGGGCCGATCAGATCCAAAGGCAGGATCTCGGCAGGGGCCGTGAACACACTGACCTTGTCCTTGTAGTGACCAAGGGCCTGCCTGAAGGCCTGTTCGTCCATTGCCGAGATATCGGACAGGACTTCGTAGATCATCGCCTTGCGCGGCAGATCGAGATATGTGGCGACCGACCCGAACTGTAATCCCAGGTCGATCACGCAGATCGTCGGGCCGCCATCCTTGACGACATTCGCCAGTTCCCAGGCGAGATTCACGGCAACGGTCGTCGCGCCGTCGCCGCCAGATGCGGACTGGACTGCGAAGATCGCGCCCTCCGACTTCACGCCACCGCCAGTGGTGGCGGGCAGGTTCATACTGGGGGTCGGCAGTTGCGGTTGCGCGTCGACCATGTCGGAGCCTGCGCGTTTGAGCATTTCGGTGTTGTCCGCGCCGCCCTGGGTGCGAATGCGCGAAACCGCATCAGACAAGGCAGCTTCTGGCAGAGGGTAGGGCGCGAAATCGTCGGCTCCGGCGCGCAGCAGTTCGTGCAGGGCCATCGGCCCCAGACCGTCTGCCACCAGAATAACCTTCAGTCCGCTGCGCTTGCCCTGGCGGATCACATCCGCAATCTGGGGCAGGCGCGCCTCGTCATCCTTGTCGACCGCAAGTACGATGAATTCCAGTTTGCGGGCATCGTCCTGTCGCAGGAACGCTGCCGCTTCGGCAAAATCGAGGTCGCCCCAGGCTTCGCCCAGTTCGGTTTCCATGTCCTCGATAAGAAGATCAAATTCCTGCACGTCACGGGACACGGTGACCGCGCGAAGCGGCTCGGGTTCGGGTAGCAGGGCAAGATTGCTCGCCATCGGACATCACCACACTGTTATCGGCGCCCCTTTGGGGCAGATCTTGAGCGGGGACAGCCGAAAATCTGTCGGCCCGCACGCGGAGGTTACCTCCGTGAGCCCTGAATGACGGGCAATTCAGGCAACAATTGGACCGAAAATATGAAATTATCGGAAACACGGGCACCAAACTGTGATCTATCCGACGCCATTTCGAACGAAACTTGACGGAAAAAGGCCCCACGTTTCCGCAGGGCCCTGTTGGTACGTTCATGATCTGGAATTCGAAGTCAGCCGCCTCCGCCGGAATTGCCGGCGCTCTGACCAGCTCCGGCCGGTGCTGCCGCACTCGTGGCGACCGAAGATGCGGATGCCTGTCCTGCGGCCCCTCCGACATAGCGACGATAGACGATCTGACCGTATTTTCCGTCAAGCACCAACGGATGGTCACCCACGAAGCCGGCAACTTCGGTAACGGCCCGGCGGTTCGCACGTTCCCGCGATTGGGTCGGCACAAGCGGACGGGTCTCGCCGAAGCTCACCAGAGCTTCCAGCCTGTTGAGAGAGACACCGCGCGACGCCAGGTAGGCCACGGCGGCCTTCGCGCGAGCGAGGCCCAGTCGCTTGTTATAGCCGTTCGAGCCGACCTTGTCGGTATGGCCGTAGACACTGAACCGCACCTCGGGGAAAGTGCGGATGAACGCTGCCTGCTGGTCCAGGACGGCTCGTGCCGTTGCGTCCAGTGCCGAGGAGTTGAAGGCAAAATTTATCGTCGTCGGGACTTCGGCTGCGAACCGCGTGCCCAGATGGCTGAGCGCGGGCGCTTCGCCATTCATGACAAGCATGTTCTGCATCGTGGAATCGCCGAAGGCACCTTCGTCGATTTCGGATCCTGCGGGACGGTTGTACTGTGTGCCGGTGCAGGCCGAAAGCGCCGTAAGGCCGAGGCCTCCGATCACGAAGCGACGGGAGAGGGACAGTCTGTTCATCATCTCACTCCAACACATAACCGTAATTGCCCGAAAAGTCCTGCGCTGCGGCCCCGTTTCCACGGCTGGACGCATTCGTGTTCGTCTGGCTGCCGGTCACCCGGCCATAAAGGAACAGCTCATTTTCGGTCGGGGGACGGATGCGGTCGGTCGGTACGGCCAGGGCTACACCCGACGTCGGCTGCACCAGATAGGCGGTAATGATGATGACCAGTTCCGTTTGATTGCGCTGATATCCAGCGGACCGGAACAACGCACCCAACACCGGCAGACTGCCCAAGAATGGCACTTGAGTGATATTGTCCTGAAAATCGTCCTGAAGGATGCCTGCGATTGCGAAGCTTTGTCCATCACGCAGTTCGACTGTCGTCGCCGCGCGACGTGAACTGACCGCAGGAATTACACCGCCACCGATCGTGACCCCGTTGGCGTTGTCGATTGCAGAGACTTCACTTTCCAAAACCAGGTTGATGATGTCACCATCTACCACAGTTGGTGTGAAATTCAGGGTGACACCGAAAGGTTTGAAATCCACACCGACGTTTCCATCTGTATCCACTGTCGGAATGGGAAATTCGCCGCCGGCGAGAAAACTGGCCGTCTGGCCCGAGAGGGCAGTCAGATTCGGCTCAGACAATGTCCGCACGACGCCTTGATTTTCGAGAGCCTGCAGCATCAGGTTGAAGTTGACCGAACCCGCGCCGAACGTGACATTCAGTGCGCCGGCATTGTTGGCGACCGCAGCCGTGGATCCGGTGAAAGTGTCACCCGAGGAATCGACGCCCAGCGACGCGCCCAATTGCTTGGACAGGTTCCGCGACATCTCGGCAAAGCGGACCTTCAACTGCACCTGCTGAGTGCCGCCCACATTCATAAGGTTCAATGTCCGTCCCGGAGCATAGCGTTCGGCAATCTCCATCGCCTGGTCTACCTTCTGCACCGAGGAAACAGTCCCGGACAGGACGATCCCATCATTTGCGGTGCGAACTTCGATGCGTTCACGCGGCAGCAGCTCTCGCAGCCGTTCCTTGAATTCGGCAATATCGGGTGTGACCTGCACCTCGACGTTGGTGATCAGACGTCCGTCCGCCCCCAGAAGGGTCAGCGTCGTCCGGCCAGGCAGTTTGCCAAGCACATAAACCGTGCGTTCAGACAGCGTTGCAATATCTGCGATCAGCGGGTTGGCGACGGAGAGTTCCGCAAAGGGGACATCCGACTCCAGCACGATGGCGCGGTTCAGCGGAACCCGGAGCGCGGTTTGCGTCCGGCCCTGACTGATCTGTAAAGTCTGTGCATAGGCATCTGCGACGGGGGAACCGGAAATAAGCACCCCGAGCATCGCTGCCCGAAGAATCGTACGAAAATTCATTGTGACCTGCCTCTCTGATCACTCTGCTCAAACGGATCTTGCGTCCGCATCCCGACAACGATGTCAGATGGGCGGAATTTTGCAACGGATCTGGGGGAATGCGGTGCCAAGACGGACCTTTTGGACACAGTTCGTCTCTTTTGCGACACATTCCAGCATGTTATGCAGGCGTTTTCGTGCAGGAAACCCCGCGCGGAGGGTGATCTCCACGCGGGGCACTGTTTCGTCATCCTGGCGAAGCCGGTTCGTTTCCGGTCAGCCCTCTCTGGGACAGGGGATCGGGATCAGCACCATTTCGGCGCCTTTGCGGGTGCGGACGGTGCAGGTGCGCTGCCGCTCGACCACGGCCTCTTCTTCCTTTGGACCCAGGATTTCCGCAAGCGTCGCCTCGACAGTCTGCGCCTCGGTTTCGTCGCGCACGCCGACCAGGGCCAGTGTCAATCGCCCGGTGGCCTGCGCCTGGGCCAGCTTGGCGACGACGGCGGGGGTGACCTCGACCGTGATGTTGCGCGCAATAGTGGGGCTGTTGCGTTCCTCGTCCGTCTGCTGATCGATGGCGATAAGCGGCAGGTTCGCATGGATCAGACGGGTTACGCCGCCCTGTTTGCCGCCACCCGTCCAATAGACGTCGACCCGGTCGCCGGGGCGCAGAAAGCCCGAAACGCCGCTGTTCACGTCGACCTGAAGGGTGAAGGCCCGCATGCCCGGTGTCAGCGCGGCGGCAAGTCCCGCATCTTCGCCCGGCTGCGTGACCTTGACCAGAAGAACCGGTTCGTCACGTTCCATGACGCGGAGAATGGTGCGGGAACCGCTTTCGCCCGGCGGGAATATGGCTTCCATCGTCTCAAACGTGCCGGCGGGGATGGCATCCGCAGGCCAGGACACGGCGCGAACATCGTCGGGCTTCAGGATATCGCCATAGCGCAACTGGCGCTTGACGACATAGACATCCTTGACCGGAATGATGGCCTGCTGGGTCTGGGCAAGGGCATTCTTGTATTGGCTGAACCGCCCCTTGGCGGTGTTGACTGCAAACCCGGCCAGGCCGAGGCCCACCAGAAGCAGAAGTCCGAAGATGACGCGCATCGATCTTTTCCTTGTATAACATCCGCCACTTGCGTCGGCCGGGCGATCGTTTCCGTTCTGGCGTCGGAATACGGCAATACGATGGACGCGATTGGGTCATCGCATGGCTGGCCTAAGGAATCGTGAACGAAAAAAAGCGCCCCGGACATGATGTCCGGGGCGCTTTGGTCAGATTTGCTTGTCTGTTATCAGGCTGGGGGGGTGCCGGAAATTCCGTCGCTGTTGTTCGTGAAGGGGTTGGTGAGCGGATCGGTGTCGGTCAGGGCCGAGTTGATGTCGGTCGACAGATCCTCGATACCGCCGGAGACGACGCCCATGACGGCGAGGCCCAGGCCAACCAGGGCGGCGGTCAGCACAACCCAGTCAACCGTCACGGCACCGGATTCGTCGTTCTTGAAGGTGTTGATGGCATTCAGCATTGGTTCGTTCCTTGTAAGGTTCTTCTGGTTTCACATCGTCGGGCCGTCTCGCCCTTTCGATGAGTCGGTTCTGCATGTGAAACAGGGCGGGAATGAGACACCTTCGGGTCAAGTCAGGGGAAATGTGCGGGTCAAACAATGGTGTTATTTTTGTAACCAATTGATTTATATAGACATGATGGATTATGCAAAGTTGATCTTGCATTTAGCACATTGCCGGAAAACCAGTGACTTGGGATTGGACTCAAGGATTTATGCGAATTTAACGTGAATCTTCCTTACGGCAGATTCTGCCTTGGAGTGCCCGCCTTCACGGACGTGGCCAGGCACATTGGTCCTATTGCGGTGAAGGGACCGCATGCTCCAGTCACGTCCTGCAAACCGATCCGCGGATCTCATGAGATCGGAAAAGAGTAGGGGCCGCGCCTGCCAGCACGACCCCCTGTCCCTCGGCTCTTGGTACCGATGGAATGTCGTGGCGTTTCCCTCATTGTCCGGTCCGCCTGCCAACGGATCGGTGGGGACTTGCTCGATTGCCACGGTCCTTGCCCGGATGTTCCGGTGCTTGTTATTGATCCATGCCGGGGCGGTCTGCCGTCGCCCGCGTCATAAGATGTGATCGGTATGTCGGGCAATTGAGGCGAGATCGTGTCGCATTTCGTTCAAAGTGGGGACAATGGCGTATTTACGCTCTTTTTAGCGATGCCAGGCGACAACAGCAGGGCCGGGGCGTGTTATTCCGGTGTTGCTGGACGTCCAGCGATGACCTGCGCGCGGCAATTGTCACAGGGCGGGCACGATTTCATGCAGGCGCAATGACAGGCGGGGCACAAAAATGGCAGGATGCCCGCAATAACAACGACACAACGGTCGGGCAGTCCAGACATGAAGCCGATTATCTCCCTCGCTCTTGCGGGTGCTCTCTTTCTTGCGCTGCCGGCGACACAGGCGAACGCCCAGTTCACGTTCAAACGCGTGCGCCCGCCCGAGGCTGGGGCTACGAATCGCATCAACATCCAGATCGAGCAGGAGACGTTCGACGCCCAGTCTGCCCCGCGCCCCGACAGGCCGCAGGACCCGGACGTAGCGGTTGCGCGTACGCCCCCGTCAAATCCGCAAGTCGGGCGCGGCGACCCGCAGACCTGGTTCTGGTCTGCCATATCGCCCACCATCGCGCCGACGCCGGGCCGCTTTCTCAAGGCCGCGCAGGTTGCTGCCCGCCCCCCGGACGGCAGTGGCATCCTTGCCCCGTCGCTTGCGCAGCTTCAGGCTATCGCCAAGCTGCATGGTCCCGAAATCCTGGCACGCTCGGTCGGAACACGGGTGTCGCCCGCGCTGGTGCTGGCGCTGATCTCGGTTGAATCGGGTGGTCGGGTCACCGCGGTATCCAACAAGGGCGCGACCGGGCTGATGCAATTGATACCCGCCACCGCTGAACGGTTCGGCATCACCGATGCCAGGGATCCGGCTCAGAATATCCGCGCGGGTGTCGCCTATCTGGATTGGCTGATGGAGGAGTTCGGGAACGATCCGGTCCTCGCGCTGGCCGGTTACAATGCCGGCGAGGGGGCCGTGCGCCGCCACGAAGGCGTGCCGCCCTTTAACGAAACCCGCGCTTATGTACCCAGGGTGCTGGCTGCCTGGAACGTCGCGCGCATGATGTGCAGCACGCCGCCCGAATTGCCCGGTGACGGGTGCGTCTTCAATCCGACACTCACCGGATCCTGATCCGTACCGCATCGTTAGGGGCACATATCCTATTCGATGACGTCGGCCCAGTCCGGATGCCGCTGTGCCTGCGCCTTGACGAAGGGGCAGAGCGCGATCACCCGCATCCCCTCGCTGCGCATGTCGGCAACCATCCGTTCAGCCAGCGCCAGCCCGACACCCTGTCCGCGAAACGCATCCGGCACCCCGGTGTGGTCGACGATGATCTTCGCCGTTCCCAGCCGCGAATAGGTCATCTCGGCCTCGGCCCCGTCCGCGCGATAGACCCAGCGCCCGCCGCTTTCGCCGTCTTCGCGGGTGATTTCGCCCGATAGTCGCACCATCCGCTCAGACCAGCGTTGCGTCTGTCAGGGAACGCAGTTCAGCCTCGCTTACGCCATCGGCCAGTTCCACGATGCGCAAGCCACCGTCGACGACATCCAGAACGCCCAGGTTGGTGATGATGCGGTCGACCACCGCCTTGCCGGTCAGCGGCAGTGTGCATTCGCGCAGCACCTTCGACTGTCCGTGCTTGTTGGCATGGTCCATCACCACCACCACGCGGCCGACGCCTGCCACCAGATCCATCGCGCCACCCATCCCCTTGACCAGCTTGCCGGGGATCATCCAGTTCGCCAGATCGCCGTTCTCGGCTACCTCCATCGCGCCCAGGATCGCCATCGCGATCTTGCCGCCCCGGATCATCCCGAAGCTTTGCGCGCTGTCGAAATATGCGGTCTGCGGCAGTTCGGTAATGGTCTGCTTGCCCGCGTTGATCAGATCGGCGTCCTCTTCGCCATCGATCGGGAACGGACCCATGCCCAGCATGCCGTTTTCCGATTGCAGCGTCACCTCGATCCCGTCGGGGATGTAATTCGATACCAGTGTCGGAATCCCGATACCGAGATTGACGTACCAACCGTCCTGCAGTTCCTGCGCCGCCCGTGCGGCCATCTGGTTGCGGTCCCAACCCTTGATCGCGTCGGCCATCAGACAGGCTCCTTCTTGGCGCGCACGGTGCGCTGTTCGATACGTTTCTCGTGCTCGCCCTGCACGATCCGATGCACATAGATGCCCGGCAGGTGGATGCCGTCGGGGTCCAGCGATCCGGTCGGCACGATCTCCTCGACTTCCGCTACGCAGACCTTGCCGCACATCGCGGCGGGCGGGTTGAAGTTGCGCGCGGTCTTGCGGAACACCAGATTGCCCGTCGCATCCGCCTTCCAGGCCTTGACAATGGACAGGTCGGCAACGATCCCGCGCTCCAGGATATATGTCTCGCCGTCGAAATCCTTGTGGTCCTTGCCGTCCGCGATGACCGTGCCGACGCCGGTCTTGGTATAAAAGCCGGGTATGCCGCAGCCGCCCGACCGCATCCGTTCGGCCAAGGTGCCTTGCGGGTTGAACTCCAGCTCCAGCTCGCCGGACAGGTATTGGCGCATGAACTCGGCGTTCTCTCCGACATAGGAGGAGATCATCTTCTTCACCTGCCGCGTCTGCAACAGGATGCCGATGCCGAAATCGTCGACGCCCGCATTGTTGGATGCGAACGTCAGGTCCCTGGTCCCGGCCTCCTTGATCGCCTGCAACAGCAATTCCGGGATGCCGCACAACCCGAAGCCGCCGGCAGCAATGAACATCCCGTCCTGCAAAAGCCCGTCGAGTGCCTCGGCCGCCGATCCGAATACTTTCTTCATTGTCCCACCCTGCATGAAGCTGTCCTTGCAGAAGGGTTATCCGGTCGTCCCGAGGCTTTCAATCGCCGCGCGGCGCTTGTGTCGGGCAGGACAATACCGCGCTGCCCGATTGCGCAGCACGGTATTCCGAGATCAAGTGTAAGTCGCGTCTTACAGGCCCGGATAGATCGGGAACCGGTCGCACAGCGCCTGCACCTTGGTGCGAACCGCTTCTTCGACCTCCGCATTCCCATCCGGTCCATTCGCGGCCAATCCATCGACCACCTCGACGATCAGGTCGCCGATTTCGCGGAACTCATCAACGCCGAACCCGCGCGTGGTCCCCGCAGGTGACCCCAGACGAATGCCACTGGTAACGGTCGGCTTTTCATCGTCGAACGGAATGCCGTTCTTGTTACAGGTGATATGCGCGCGTCCCAGCGCGGCCTCGGTCGCATTGCCCTTGACGCCTTTGGGGCGCAGATCGACCAGCATCAGATGCGTGTCGGTGCCGCCGGTAACGATGTCGAGGCCGCCTTTCATCAGCTGATCGGCCAAGGCCTGCGCGTTCTCGATCACCTGGAGCTGATAGTCCTTAAAGCCCGGACGCAGCGCTTCACCGAAGGCCACGGCCTTGCCCGCAATGACATGCATCAGCGGGCCGCCCTGAATTCCGGGGAAGATCGCGGAATTGACCTTTTTCGCGATGGTTTCGTCGTCGGTCAGGATCATGCCGCCGCGCGGGCCGCGCAGGGTCTTGTGTGTCGTGGTGGTCGCGACATGGGCGTGCGGGAAGGGGCTGGGGTAGTGACCCGAGGCCACCAGACCCGCGAAATGCGCCATGTCCACCAGTAGGATGGCACCGACGCTGTCTGCAATCTCGCGCATCCGGGCAAAGTCGATGATGCGCGGAATGGCCGAGCCGCCTGCGATGATCATCTTCGGCTGATGCTCGGTCGCCAACTCCTGCACCTGATCGTAGTCCAGGGTCAGGTCCTGCTTGCGGACACCATATTGCACCGCGTTGAACCACTTGCCAGACTGGTTCGGCTTGGCGCCGTGGGTCAGGTGACCACCCGCATCAAGCGACATGCCCAGAATGGTGTCGCCGGGTTTCAACAAGGCGGTGAACACGCCCTGATTGGCCTGCGATCCTGAATTCGGCTGGACGTTGACGAAGTTGCAACCGAACAATTCCTTGGCTCGGTCGATGGCGAGATTTTCCGCGATATCCACATATTGGCAGCCGCCGTAGTAGCGGCGACCCGGATAGCCCTCGGCGTATTTGTTCGTCATGACGCTGCCCTGTGCTTCCATCACGGCGCGGCTGACGATGTTCTCGGATGCGATCAGTTCGATCTCGTCGCGTTGACGTCCGAGCTCCTGGCGAATGGCCTCGGCGATCTCCGGGTCGGTGTCGGCCAGAGTGGCGGTAAAGAAGGTCGGGTCGCGGTGGGGGGCGTTCATGGCACGGCTCCTTTGGGCAGGTTGCAGGCGTCATACGCCGCCTCGCGTCTGGTTTGAAGCCGCCAATGCGGCGCTTCGGGGGTTCCCCGCGACGCCGATGCGCGCCTTGCCTTTCCGATCCGCGCACGACAACCCTGTGCCGGAACCATCGGGGGCCTTAATGCCGCGCGCCAAGAATATCGCCTTTGTCGCTTCGGACACGTCCGAGGCGCAGTTCGCTTTGAAGCGGCTGACGGACCGTTATGGCCAGACGGATATAGCGGATGCTCAGGTCATCGTGGCGTTGGGGGGCGACGGGTTCATGCTGGAGACGTTGCATGCAACGATGGCAGTCGAAGCGCCCGTATATGGCATGAACCGGGGGACAGTCGGGTTCCTGATGAACGACTACCGCGAGACCGGCCTGACGGGTCGCCTGGCGCGGGCCGAGGAGGCGGTCATCAACCCGCTTCGGATGCAAGCCACTCGTTCCGATGGGGAAATTGTCGAGGCTTTGGCAATAAACGAGGTTTCGTTGCTGCGCGCAGGGCCGCAGGCAGCACGGCTCAGGATCACGGTCGACGACCGGGTGCGGATGGAAGAACTGGTCTGCGATGGCGCACTGGTCTCCACGCCGGCGGGATCGACGGCCTACAACTACTCCGCGCACGGTCCGATCCTGCCGATCGGGTCCGGCGTTCTGGCGCTGACGGCAATGTCGGCGTTCCGGCCAAGGCGTTGGCGCGGCGCGCTTTTACCACAGGAAGCCAGGGTCCGGTTCGACGTACTGACCCCCGATAAACGGCCGATGATGGCCGAGGCGGACGGGCATTCGGTGCGCGATGTCGTATCCGTCGAAGTCGCCAGCGAACCGGCGATCTGTCATCGCCTGCTGTTCGATCCGGGACACGGGCTGGAGGAACGGCTGCTGCGGGAACAGTTCACCTGACGCCGTTTGCCGGTCTGAATCCGACATATTACGACGGTGCATACGAAGGTATTACCACGGTATGACGGGCCTGGCGCCACGCTCCCGGCTTGCGAGGCCCATGTCGCGCGCCTAGAAGCCTTTCGACCTATCGAGAGAACCACATGCAGCGCACGCTCATCACTTCGGCCATTCCGTACATCAATGGCATCAAGCACCTCGGCAACCTGATCGGCTCGCAATTGCCCGCCGATCTGTATGCCCGCTATGCCCGCGCGCGGGGGCACGAGGTGATGTTCATCTGCGCCACCGACGAACATGGCACCCCGGCGGAGCTGGCGGCCAAGAAAGCAGGCAAGCCGGTTGCGGAATACTGCGCGGAGATGTGGCAGGTGCAGAAGGATCTGGCCGACGGCTTCCGCCTGTCGTTCGATCACTTCGGACGATCCAGCAGCCCGCAGAACCATAAGCTGACGCAGCATTTCGCGGGCAAGCTGGACGAAGCCGGTCTGATCGAGGAGCGGTCGTCGAAGCAGGTCTACTCCAATGCGGACGGGCGGTTTTTGCCGGACCGTTATGTCGAAGGGACCTGCCCGAATTGCGGATACGAGCGGGCGCGGGGGGACCAGTGCGAGAATTGCACCAAGCAGTTGGAACCGACCGACCTGATCGACCCGCGTTCGGCGATTTCGGGCAGCACCGATCTGGAGGTGCGGTCGACCAAGCACCTGTTCCTGAAGCAGTCGCAGTTGAAGGACCGGCTGGATGCATGGATCGACAGCCAGGACGGCTGGCCGGTGCTGACGACGTCGATCGCCAAGAAATGGCTGCACGACGGCGACGGGTTGCAGGACCGCGGCATCACCCGCGATCTGGACTGGGGCATTCCGGTGATGCGCGGCGATGAGCCCTGGCCCGGTATGGAGGGCAAGGTCTTCTATGTCTGGTTCGACGCGCCCATCGAATACATCGCCGGAACCGCCGAATGGGCGGATGCGACTGGCGGCGATTGGGAGCGCTGGTGGCGCAAGGATAAAGGTGCCGAAGACGTCCGCTATGTTCAGTTCATGGGCAAGGACAATGTGCCGTTCCACACGCTGGGCTTTCCGGCGACGTTGCTGGGGTCGGGCGAGCCCTGGAAGACGGTCGATTATCTGAAAGCGTTCAACTATCTGAATTACGACGGCGGACAGTTCAGCACGTCGCAAGGGCGCGGCGTGTTCATGGATCAGGCCCTGGAGATCCTGCCGTCGGATTACTGGCGCTGGTGGCTGCTGAGCCATGCGCCGGAAAATCAGGATACCGAATTCACCTGGGAGGCATTCCAGACCGACGTGAACAAGGACCTGGCCGACGTGCTGGGCAATTTCGTCAGCCGGGTCACCAAGTTCTGCCGCTCGAAGTTCGGCGAGGCGGTGCCGGGGGGTGGCGACTGGGGCGCGGCGGAGACGGCATTGATCGACACGCTGACGACGCGCATCCGCGCCTATGAGAGGCATATGGACGCCATCGAAATCCGCAAGGCGGCGGCGGAGTTGCGGGCGATCTGGGTCGCGGGGAACGAATACTTGCAGGAGGCCGCACCCTGGGCCACGTTCAAGACCGATCCTGAACAGGCGGCGGCCCAGATCCGATTGGCGCTGAACCTGATCCGGCTCTACGCCGTTTTGTCGCGCCCGTTCATTCCGGATGCGGCTGCGGCAATGCTGGCGGGTATGCAGACCGAGGACGATGCCTGGCCCGACGACGTGGATGCAGCGGTGCGCGTGCTGGCCCCCGGTCATGCGTTCACGGTGCCGGAAGTCCTGTTTGCCAAGATCGACGATGCGACCCGCCAAGGCTGGGCCGAGCGGTTCGCGGGGGGGCGACGCGAATGAAGCTGGGCTCCTTCGCTTATCTCGTGCCCGACTATGACAAGGGCCTGGCCTTCTTTGTCGACGGGCTTGGATTCAAACTGGTCGAGGATATCGATCAGGGACGTAAGCGCTGGGTCACGGTGCGCTGCGGTCCGATAAGCCTGGTCCTGGCACGCGCCGACACGGATGCGCAGGTCGCAGCCATCGGGCAGCAGTTCGGGGGCCGGGTCGGCCTGTTCCTGAAGACTACGAACTTTGCCCGCGATGCCAGGAAGATCGAGAAGGCAGGTGGCGTGTTCGAGGAAGCGGTGCGCAGCGAAAGCTATGGCAAGGTGGCCGTCTGGCGCGACCCGTTCGGCACGCGCTGGGACCTGATCGAGCCGACCTGAGATCGGGAAGGGAACCGGGGCCGCAACAAGAACGTTAAGGGAACTTCAACCAGAAGAGGTTCCCATGACCAGGACGACCGATACCCCGAAAACCGACGCCCCAGGCAACGCCGAGAAAGACCCGGACGACTGGACCACGGGTGACGAGGAGATGACCGGCGCACAGGCCAGCTATCTCAAGACGCTGTGCGAAGAGGCGGGCGAGACGTTTGACCCGGATATGACCAAGGCCGAGGCGTCGAAGCGGATCGATACCTTGCAGCAGAAAACTGGCAGGGGCGCCTGATCGGCTTTGGGCGTCAGGATTTTCAGCGGCCCCCCTTGAAGCGATTACGTCCGATCCCCAGATTTTTCTGTGTCGGATGCCTGAACAGGGTCCGGCATCAGCAGACCCGGTCCCTGTCCATCCCGGAGGGGGCCGTCCCGTATCGCTTGAAGCAAGGATGCATGACATGCGAACCCTAGATTTGACCCCCCTTTATCGCGCCACCGTCGGTTTCGACCGCATGGCCAATCAGCTGGACCGCGCGATGACCGCCGACACGGCGACGACCTATCCGCCCTACAACATCGAAAAGCTGGGCGAGAACGATTACCGGATTTCGATTGCCGTGGCCGGATTCGCCGAAGACGAGCTGTCGATCGAAGCGCGTGAAAACCAGCTTGTCGTGACTGCCCGCAAGGCCGAGAGCGAGACCAAGCCGACCTATCTGCACCGGGGCATCGCCACCCGTGCCTTCGAGAAGTCGTTCCAGCTTGCCGATCACGTGTCCGTCACGGGTGCCAGCCATGCCGATGGCATGCTGCATATAGATCTGGAGCGTCAGGTCCCCGAGGCCCTGAAGCCCCGCCGGATCGAGATCGCGTCGGGCGCGCCGAAGCGGCCCGCACTGGAAGGAACCTCCGAGACTGTCGAGGTCTGAACGTCCCCAAGACTGACCCTCGCAGATGAGGAGTGGCGCGCGTCCCCGGCAATGGGGGCGCGCGTTTTTGTCTGGCGGCCGTTTGCCCGGCCGGACAGGGCGAACCGGGCAGACGACGGGCAGGGTGGCCTGCGAGGTCTGGTCAAGGTTGGGACGCCATGGGTGCCGGAGCGTGCCGTCAGAACCACTGCCCCGGTTCCATCAGGCCCAGGTCGATCAACTGTTGTGCCTGCCAGTCGAAGCGTATCGAGCCATCCCAGCGGAATGCCTTGATTGCCGCGCGCGAACCGGGATTGGTAGCAAGCGCCTTGGCGGCGCGGAAGGACGCGACGCAGCCGGTCAGCGAATGATGCCACGGACAGGCGTAGGTGTTCATTTCCTCGTCCGACAGGCGGTGGTCGGGCAGCAGGCGCAGGCCCTTCCTGGCGCGGAACAGCGACACACGGTCAATGCGGCGACGTTCCCACGGGATATGTTCCTCGAACCGCCAGCGCAGGCCGCCGAAGAAGTCGAGCTGCCGGTCGACGGGGCCGTCCTCGCTCCAGCGGGCCAGTGCGAAATAGCCTGCCTCGTCCATCCAGGCATCGTTCGGATCGACACCGTTCTGACCCCGCTGCAGCGTGCCGGAATAGAGATCGACCACGAAGGTCAGCACGGCATCGCGGCGTTCTTCGGCGCAGAAGGCGAGGGCTTCGCCGATGCGGCGCGTTTCGGCAAACGGATGGTAGATGTATTCCGCGTTATGGACGTATCCGGTCCAGGCCCCGGCGGGTCGACCGGCGATCAGAGCGTTCACGCAGGTCGTGGCCATGTCGTCGGGGCGTCGGTCCAGGGTCAGGCGATGCACACCTTCGGGCAGGGCCGGAGGCACGGTGATGCCGGGGGGCACGGCCAGCACGATCTGCCGGAACCCGGCATCGGAATGATGCCGGACTGTGCTGGCGATTTCGCAGTCGTCCTCGCAGATCAGCATCAGGGCAGGACCCGTGCCGAGAGCACCGGCGCGGGCCGTCAGATCCTCGGTCGAGGTAAAGTCCATCCAGTGCGCCCGCCTGCCCGTTCGTCGCGCACCTTCCCGCAAAGTTACCGAGGCCGCAACGGGGCCGCGTTGCGGTAGCTGCGGGCCTGCGGTATTGGCGCAACTCGTACCCCCGCGGAGACCCCTGCCATGAGCGCGCCGAAGAAGCTGCACATCAAGACCTATGGCTGTCAGATGAACGTCTATGACAGCGAGCGCATGGCCGAGGCGATGGGGCCGGAAGGATATGAGGTGACGGACCGGCCCGAGGAGGCCGATCTGATCCTGTTGAATACCTGCCATATCCGCGAGAAGGCCGCCGAGAAGGTCTATTCCGACCTTGGCCGCTTGCGACCGCTGCGGGAGGCCAATCCGAACCTCAAGATCGGGGTCGCGGGATGTGTTGCGCAGGCCGAGGGCGCGGAGATCATGGCCCGCCAACCGCTGGTCGATCTGATCGTCGGTCCGCAGACCTATCACCGGCTGCCGGCGATGATGCGCAAGGTCGATGCGGGTGAGAAGGCGCTGGATACGGAGATGCCGGAGGAGGACAAGTTCGACCTTCTGCCGAAACTGCGCAGTGCCGCGCGGCCGACCGCGTTTCTGACTGTGCAGGAAGGCTGCGACAAGTTCTGCGCGTTTTGCGTCGTGCCCTATACACGCGGCGCCGAGGTCAGCCGCCCGGTCGAGCGTCTGTTGGGCGAGGCGCGCGATCTGGTGGCGCGCGGTGTGCGGGAAATCACCCTGCTGGGGCAGAACGTGAATGGCTATCACGGGGTCGGGCCGGATGGCCGAACCTGGTCGCTGGCCGATCTGATCTGGGCGCTGGAAGGGATCGAAGGGTTGGCGCGTATTCGGTTCACGACGTCGCATCCCAACGACATGAGCGATGATCTGATCGCGGCGCACGGGCGTTGCGCCAAGCTGATGCCTTATCTGCACCTGCCAGTGCAGTCGGGGAGCGACCGGATTCTGAAGGCGATGAACCGCAAGCATACGGCGGCGGAATACCTGGCGATCCTTGAGCGGCTGCGGGCGGTACGGCCCGATCTGGCGATGTCGGGCGATTTCATCGTCGGCTTTCCGGGCGAGACCGAAGCGGATTTCGAGGCGACGATGGATCTGGTGCGGCAGGTGCATTATGCAGCGGCCTATTCCTTCCGGTATTCGGCGCGCCCCGGCACGCCCGCCGCAGAGAAAGAAGACGTTCCGCAGGACATCGCGGTCGAACGTCTGCATCGTCTGCAGACGCTGATCACGCAGCAGCAACACGAGACGCAGAACGCGATGGTCGGGCGCGAAACGGAGGTCCTGTTCGAGAAGGCAGGGCGCAATCCCGGTCAGTTGATCGGCAAATCCGAGTATTTACAGGCAGTTCACGCCGATGCGCCCGATACCTTGCTGGGTCAGGTCGCGCGGGTCCGCATCGTCGAGGCCAAGACCAATTCGCTGGCCGGTATCCTGATCTGACGGGTGCGGGCCGTTGATGTGCCCGCACCCGGACGCAGAGACCCGGTTCAGCGACGGGGCGGATTGGAGGCGAGGATTTCGCGCATCTTGTCGCCCAGCCCTTCGGGATTATTGACCAGACGTTCATCGCGGCAGACCGACGTGGCGATCGACTGAGAGTCGGACGGGTTGTAGCCCGCAGCCCGCAGATCATCGACGAAGACACCGTTGGGCCGGTCCCAGATGACTTCATCGCTGAAGAAGCGCTGGCAGCTGACGCGCACCTTAAGGGGTTGCACCTGCTGGGTCGCGTGGCGGACTTTGTAGCCGTGGCCCTGATGCGCGAAGGCAGCCGATGCCGGTAGCATCACGGCAACGGTAAGCGCGGCAGTTAGAATTTTCATGACGTTATCCTGTGAAGGTTATGGCAGACACATGCGTCGGCCCGATCCCCCCGGATCACGAGTTACCCCGCGCGAAAGACCGTCGCATATCGGTCAGAGTAGCGCTCTCGAAGGGGTTTGACATCTATTATGGCGCATTTTGCTCGCTCCGGAGACGAAAGGCCGGGATAGCCGGAATTGTCCCGAGAAAAGCGGAGGTGGGGACGAAAAAATTGGGGTTCGGCCCTAATAAGCCGCAATATGTAGTAATGGGGCTTTGCAGGCGCGCCGCATTTGATAGTCTGCGAGACAGCGGCTGCCACCGTCCGTTCTGTCTTTCGCAATCGTGACGTCGGATTCGTGGGGGTGAGTCGCGCGATATTGTGACGGAACGATATGGGAGGCTCGGTGTGGCTCGGGACGGAACGAAGACATTCAGGATGGCGATGGCCTTTCTGAGTATGGCTGCGCTGCAGGTCGCAGCAGCCCCCGCGATGGCGCAGAATATCGGTGATGTCGGCGCGGATTCGCGTGGCAACATCTATACTTTCGTACGCGACCGGACCGGGCGCGGCGTCTGGATGAAGGGGCGCACGATTCCCGAGCCGACGACCGAGCGGCGCATTCAGGCCGAACGCTACACGCCCACGATCTGGACTGACCCCGACGGATGCGAACATTGGGTCATGGACGACGGTGTCGAAGGCTTCATGACGCCGCATGTGACAGAGCTTGGTGTTCCCGTATGCAATCAACCGCCAAAGACGCACCGGGGGAAACACTGACATGAGCATTCTTCGTATCGCCGCCGCAGGTGCGGTGTTCGTCACGCTGTCCGCATGCGAATCGGACAACACCGGCGACAAGACCATCGACCGCGGGTTGATCGGTCGTTCGTCCCTGCAGGACCTTTCGCCCGGTATCTGGGTCGACCCGCGCGGCTGTGAACATTGGCTGATAGACGACGGCGTGGAAGGATATCTTTCGGCCCGTTACGACCCGCGCACCGGACGTCAGGTCTGCGGACGCAACACGGCTCCGCCGGAATATGTGACCGGTCCGTTCCGTGGCGGACAGGACGTCAGCGACGGAATTTGACTGTTGTTTTCGGGTGCCAATGATGGGGTCGCTGCGGAAACGTCGCGGCCCTGTTACATTCGGGGTTGAAATCGCGCTCATGCCACCGACGTTCCCTTGCGGCTCCATCGTGTTCGGGGCACCCTTTTGCGATCGCCGCTGTTGATACTCCCTAGAAGGATGCGTGCTTGGCCACTCTGCTTGCCCCCGAAGACAAAATCGCCGTCCAGCTGGACTTCCCCGACAATCGCCTGATGATCGACCTGGTCGGTCCCGGCGGTGCCCATCTCTCTCAGATCGAACAATTAATGGGCGTGCAAATCGTCCATCGCGGCAATGCGCTTGCCGTGCACGGTGAAGCTGCCCCCGAGGCGGAACGGGTGCTCAATGCGCTCTACTCCCGGCTCGAATCGGGCAAACAGGTCGATATGGGCGCGATCGACGGTCTGATCCGTCTGCGCGCCGAGGAAGAGAACGATGGCGCGCGTCAGGGCGATCAGACCGAGATGTTCGCCGGTCCCAAACTGGAAATCCGCACCCGCAAGAAGACGATGGAGCCGCGGACCGAGGCGCAGAAAGCCTATACCCGCAACCTTCTGGAGAACGAACTGACCTTCGGGATCGGCCCCGCGGGAACGGGCAAGACCTATATCGCGGTCGCGGTCGCGGTGTCGAAATTCATCACCGGCGAAGTCGACCGGATCATCCTGACACGGCCCGCCGTCGAGGCGGGCGAAAAGCTGGGCTTCCTGCCCGGCACACAGGACGAGAAGGTCGATCCCTACATGCAGCCGCTGTATGATGCGCTGAATGATTTTCTGCCCGGCAAGCAGTTGCAGAAACTGCGCGAGGACAAGCGGGTCGAAATCGCGCCGCTGGCCTTCATGCGGGGGCGCACGCTGTCGAATGCCTTCGTCATTCTGGACGAGGCGCAGAACGCGACGACCATGCAGATGAAGATGTTCCTGACGCGTCTGGGGCAGGGGTCGCGCATGGCGATCACCGGCGACCGGTCGCAGGTCGATCTGCCACGCGGTGTTCAGTCGGGTCTGCGCGATGCGGAGGCTATTCTGGAAGGGGTGGAGGGGATCAGTTTCAATTACTTCACCGCCACCGATGTCGTGCGTCACCAGTTGGTCGCCAAGATCATCACCGCCTACGAGGCTGATGATGCGCGCCGCGAAGCCGAGCGCGCCGCGCCGCGTGATTACGCGCGATGAGCTTTGATTATGCCGCGCAGAAAGCCGCTACGGAGGCGCTCTGGGCGGAGATGTCGGCGCAGCACGACCTGCCGCATCAGGGCCAGTTGGACCTGCATTTCCGGGCTGGTGACGGTGCGGATGCGACAGAATTCATGGGCTGGCTGGAAGACGCGGGATACGATGTCGAACATTACGAGGCCGACCCCGAGGATGAAGATGACCCGGAAGAGGCAATCGAAGTGCAGACCGGTGTCATGCCACTGACGCCCGAGACGATCCATGCCGAGGAGCGTCGCTGCACCGAGGCGGCGCTGCGTTTCGGGTTCACACCCGATGGCTGGGGATTTATCGGGGCATGATCGCCGACGTGATCGTCGAAGACGCGCGCTGGATCGATCTGGAGCGTCTGGCGCAGATTGCCATTCCCGCAGCACTGCGCGGATCGGACCTGACCGGCGATTTCGAGGTCGCGGTCATGGGCTGCGACGATACGCGCATCGCCGCGTTGAACGCGGACTTTCGCGGCAAGCCCGTGCCGACCAACGTGCTGAGCTGGCCGTCCGGGGACCGCATGCCCGGCAAGGTGCCGGATGATCCGGAGTTGGGCGATATCGCAATCGCCTTCGATACTTGCAGGCAAGAAGCTGCCGAGCAGGACAAGACATTCGAAGCCCATGTCATTCATCTGCTGGTCCATGCCACGCTGCATCTTCTGGGGCACGATCACCAGACCGATGCGGAGGCGGCGCGCATGGAAGCGCTCGAAGTTAAAATCCTTGCCGGATTGGGTTTCCCCGATCCCTATGCGTCTGGTAGGGAATGATACGACATGCGCGAAGCGATGTTTCGCATCAACAGGAAGGGGCCACCGGGTCCGATGGACAACGACGGATCGTCTAGCGCCGCGCCGGGCGCGCAGGACGAAAATACAGCAAGCGACGGGCATATCGGTGCACGTCCGGGATTCATGGCGCGTGTTTTCGGCGGTTTGATGCCCGATCCACAGTTGCGAACCGATAACGTGGCGACAGCGCGTCCGATGCCTGGCCTTTTGAACCTTCGGCTGAAGCGGCTGGACGATGTGCTGATCCCGCGCGCCGAGGTGGTGGCCGTGCAGGTCGATATCTCGCTGCCGGATCTGGTTGCCAAATTCCGCCAGTCCGGGATGACGCGCCTGCCGGTGTTCGAGAATACGCTCGACGAGCCGCTGGGCATGATCCATTTGAAAGATCTGGCGCTGAACCATGGATTCAACGGTGATCGCGACAAGACGTTCGACATGCGCCCCCTGCTGCGCAAGCTGATCTATGCGCCGCCGTCGATGCCCATTGGCGTGCTGCTGACCAAGATGCAGACGCAGCGCATCCATATGGCGCTGGTGATCGACGAATATGGCGGCGTCGACGGTCTGGTGACGCTGGAGGACCTGATCGAACAGGTCATCGGCGAGATCGAGGACGAGCACGATCAGGAGGAAGGCAAGTTCTGGCGGCAGGAGAAGACCGGCTGCTATCTGGCGCTGGCCCGCACGCCCATCGACGATTTTCAGGACGAGATCGGTTTTCGGCTGGTTGACTCCGAGGATGAAGAAGAGGTCGATACGCTGGGCGGGCTGGTGTTCATGCTGGCCGGGCGTGTGCCCGAACGCGGCGAGGTCATTCCCCATCCGTCGGGCGCCGAGATCGAGGTAGTCGACGCCGACCCCCGCCGGATCAAGCGTCTGCGCCTTCGTATGCCGCAAGCCGCCTGAGAATGCGCCACCTTCACCACCTTCTTCCCGTTCTCGCGGGACTTGCCGCCGCGTTGGGTCAGGCCCCGTGGGAGTTGTGGTGGCTGGCGCTGCCGGCCTATGTCGTCGGGATCTATTCCATCACGGTGGCGCGCTGGCCCTTCCTGGCCGGTCTGCTGTTCGGCATGGCCCATTTCGCGCTGGCCCTGAACTGGATCATAGAACCTTTCCTGGTGGACGTGGCCCTGACCGGATGGCTCGCGCCTTTCGCCCTGCTTGGCTTCTCATTGGGTTTCGGGCTGTTCTGGGCGGTTGCAGGCTGGCTGGGGATGCGCCTGTCGGGCGGGCCTATCGGGGTCGGCGTGGCGCTGGCGGGGGCCGAGCTTTTGCGGTCCTATATGCTGACCGGGTTCCCCTGGGGCCTGCCGGGGCACATCCTGATCGGATCGCCTGCCCTTACGGCATCGGCCTATGTCGGTGCGCACGGGTTGGGTCTGATGGTGCTTCTGGGGGCTGCCCTGATCGCGGCGCGGACCCCGGTGCGGATGGCATCGGGGGTCGCGATATGGCTGCTGCCATTCGGTCTGGCACTGACCCTGCCGGATGCACCCGCCGTGCCCGACGATGCGCCGGTCATCCGGCTGGTGCAGCCGAATGCGCCGCAAAGTCAGAAATGGGACCCGGATTTCATTTACGTATTCTTCCAGCGGGGGCTTGCCGAAACCGCGGCCGCTCCGCTTGGCCGAGCGCCGGATGCCGTCGTCTGGCCCGAAACATCTCTGCCACAGCTTTTGCGATACTCCGACGATCTGCGGCCTGTCATCGCCACGGCGGCGGGTGGCAAACCGGTCGTCATCGGAGCGCAGCGATACGGCGAGGACGGCAGGCCGCGGAATTCGGTCGTGATGCTGACGGGTGAGGGGGGCGACGTCGCCCAGGTACAGGACAAGTTCCGACTGGTTCCGTTCGGAGAATACCTGCCCCTGAAGGGCTTTTTTGAAATGTTCGGATTAGGCCCCCTCGCGGCGCAGCTGGCGGGTGGCTTCGTGCCGGGCGACGGACCTGTTCTGATGGACCTGCCGGAAATCGGAACGGTGTTGCCCCTGATTTGTTACGAAACCATCTTTCCCCAGATATTGCGGCAGGTAGATCGCCCGAAGGCGATTCTGAACCTGACCAACGACGCCTGGTTCGGAGCCAATGCGGGGCCGCAGCAGCATCTGGCTCTGGCGCGGTTGCGATCAGCCGAATCCGGTCTGCCGCTGCTGCGCGCCGCGAATACCGGGGTATCGGCGGTCATCGACGCGCGGGGCAACATTCTCGGGTCGCTGCCACTGGGAGAGGCCGGGCACCTCGACGCAGCCTTGCCGCCCGCACTGCCCCCGACGCTTTATATCATGACTGGAGACTGGGCGGCTCTCATGGTGTTGCTGCTCCTGACTGCATTTCTGCTGTGGCACAGGGTTCGAAATCCGGTTGCCCTCGTTCGCAATCCCACCTAGCGAAGACACCAACCGTCCCAACGGCTTCCTGACGGGGCGCGGTTCATAATCGGAGCACTTCATGAGCAGTCGCAAGAATTATTCCTTCACCTCGGAATCCGTGTCCGAAGGTCACCCTGACAAGGTCTGTGACCGGATTTCGGACGCCGTCCTCGACGCTTTTCTGGCCGAGGAACCGGAGGCCCGCGTCGCCTGCGAAACCTTCGCGACGACAAACCGCGTGGTGATCGGTGGCGAGGTGGGGCTGTCCGACAAGGCGGCGCTGGACGACTACTTGGGTCGTATTGAGCAGATCGCCCGCGATTGCATCCGCGATATAGGTTACGAACAGGACAAGTTTCATCACGCCACGGTCGAGGTGACGAATCTTCTGCACGGCCAGTCGGCGCATATTGCCAAGGGTGTGGACGCGACCAACCAGAAGGAAGAGGGCGCGGGCGATCAGGGGATCATGTTCGGCTATGCCTGTTCCGAGACACCCGATTTGATGCCCGCGCCCATCCACTACGCCCATGCGATGCTGCGCCGTCTTGCCGAAGTGCGAAAGGACGGGACCGAACCAACGCTGCTGCCGGACGCCAAGTCGCAGCTGACGTTGCGTTATGAAGACGGCGTGCCGGTGGCGGTCGACTCCATCGTCCTGTCGACACAGCACGCGCATGAGACGCAAACGCAGGCCGACATTCGCGCCATCGTTGAGCCGTATATCCGCGAAGTTCTGCCCGACGGATGGATTCACGACGATACGGTCTGGCACGTGAACCCGACCGGCATCTTCGTGATCGGCGGGCCGGACGGCGACGCGGGCCTTACCGGGCGCAAGATCATCGTCGATACCTATGGGGGCGCGGCCCCGCATGGCGGCGGTGCATTCTCGGGTAAGGATCCGACCAAGGTGGATCGTTCCGCCGCTTATGCCGCGCGGTATCTGGCGAAGAACGTGGTCGCCGCCGGACTGGCGACACGCTGCACACTTCAACTGTCGTATGCGATCGGTGTGGCGAAGCCGCTGTCGATCTATGTCGATACGCATGGCACCGGGCAGGTCGAAGAGCCTGCGATCGAACACGCGCTGGATCGGGTGATGGATCTGACGCCGCGCGGCATCCGCATACATCTGGGCCTGAACAAGCCGATTTATCAGCGCACGGCTGCCTATGGTCACTTTGGTCGCGCGCCCGAGGCGGACGGTGGTTTTTCGTGGGAGCGGACGGATCTGGCCGAAAAGATCGCCACCGAAGTCTGAGCGGATGGTCTAACCGGCGGTCCAGCGGTGCAGGATGTCGGGGCCCAGCGTTCGAACCTCCGACAGGCGCATACGCGGCGCATCGGACAGGACGCTGAGCCCCATTGCCCCAAGTGCGGGCGTGCCCTCGGCCCCCAAGGCCAGTCCGGCGGTATAGCAATCCAGCCGGTCGACCAGGTTTCCGGACAGCAAGGCCGCGGCCAAAGTGCCGCCGCCCTCGCAATATAGCCGCGTCAGTCCGCGCCGGGCCAGTTCAGACAGCGCGGCTGTCAGGTCGACATGCCCGCCCGGCCCGGCGGGGCAGGCAATCAGGCTGACACCCCTGGCTGCGAAGGCGGCACGGCGATCTTCTGGCGCTTTGCTGCCGTGCACCATCCAGACGGGGGCTGTGCCACGGGTCATTGCACTGTCGACAGGCAGGTCCAGACGCCGGGACAGGACAATGCGGACGGGCTGCGGCACCTCGCCCATTCCGCGCACCGTCAGTTGCGGATCGTCGTTGCGTGCGGTTCCGGCACCGACCATCACGGCATCGTGGCAAGCCCGCTGCGCATGGACATGAGCCCGTGCTTCCGGTCCGGTGATCCACTGACTGTCGCCGCTTGCCGTCGCGATACGACCATCGATACTGGTGGCGAGTTTCAACGTAACAAACGGGCGACCCTGCGCGAGGCGTGTCAGAAACCCTTGCTGCAGCGACCTTGCCTCGCTGTCCAGAA
Organism: Jannaschia sp. L-14R; assembly: GCF_056857695.1. Taxonomy (NCBI): domain Bacteria; kingdom Pseudomonadati; phylum Pseudomonadota; class Alphaproteobacteria; order Rhodobacterales; family Roseobacteraceae; genus Jannaschia; species Jannaschia sp. L-14R. The sequence continues at coordinate 110,279 of NZ_JBSXNP010000007.1, read as the reverse complement.
CGCCTTCAATCACTTCTATCCCGGCGTCCCTCAGCATCGCGATCCCGCCCCCATCGACGCGGGGGTCCGGGTCGCGAGCGGCGATAACGACCCGCGCGATACCCGCATCGATCAGGGCCTGCGCGCATGGCGGGGTCGCGCCATGGTGCGCGCAAGGCTCCAGCGTGACATAGGCCGTCGCCCCGCGCGCCGCCCCACCGGCCTGAGCCAAGGCGCGTGTTTCGGCATGAGGCCTGCCCCCGTCGGCGGTCCGCGCGCGGCCCAGGATCACGCCATGCCGTTCGATCACACAGCCGACGGCCGGGTTTGGCCAGACCCGGCCCAGACCGCGCCGTGCCAGACCCAGGGCGTGGGCCATGAAGCGGGGGTCGATCACGGGTCGGCGGGGGGGCGCAGTTCGTGAACGAAGTCTTCGAAGTCGTCCGCGGCCTGGAAGTTCTTGTAGACGCTGGCAAAACGAACGTAGGCGACGGTGTCTATCCGGGCGAGGCTTTCCATCACGATCTCGCCGATCGTGGTTGACTTGATGTCGGTATCGCCCATCGATTCCAACCGCCGCACGATGCCGGAAATCATCTGATCGATCCGTTCAGGATCGACGGGCCGCTTCTGCATCGAGATGCGGATCGAGCGCTCCAGCTTGGCACGGTCGAATTCCTCGCGTTTGCCGCTGGATTTAATAACCACCAAATCGCGTAGTTGCACCCGTTCATAGGTCGTGAACCGGCCCCCGCAGGACGGACAGAACCGACGTCTGCGGATGGCGACGTGATCTTCGGCCGGTCGGGAATCCTTCACCTGGGTGTCGACATTTCCGCAGAAGGGGCAACGCATGATAGATCTCCGGGTCTTCGGTCCAGCGACATCTGGCGCAAGGGACCAATCCTAGGTGCGCGGGTAGTGTGCCGTTCTAATGGTGGTGTGGCAAGTGCGATGCGGCATCTTCCAATGTGCCTCCGCATCTAGCCGGACCCCGTGCGGGCAGCGGACGTCCGCGCAAACTCGGGTTGCGGCATGTTTCCTTGACCTGACGACAGCCGAGCCCGCAACCTGTTCCGACACAGTTGAAAGGGATCAGAACATGAGTATCGCCCGCGTAACAGAAATTTCCGCTACCTCGAAGAAGAGCTTCGATGACGCCGTGGCCCTAGGTGTCGAACGCGCCAACGACACATTGCGCAATGTCCAGAGCGCCTGGGTCAAGGAGCAGTATGTCCGCGTCGAGGACGGAAAGGTGGACCACTATCAGGTCAACATGATGGTGACGTTCATCCTCGAAGACGGGAAGAAGTAGTCCGGAAGGTACTAGATACCGCGTTGCCATGCGGCAGCGGGAGCGCTCCTCCCGCTGTTGTGTGAGCCGTGAAAGACCCAGGGAATTCTATCGGGCCTCGGAAAGGTCTGTCGAATACCGGAGACGCGCAAAATCACTGGCGTATACCCGTGCCACGATTGCAGCGCTTTCAGCCGTGTAATACTCGGCCATCCGATCCGAGACATTGGTCGTGACGGGCCCACCGGTCAACGTCCGCGATACGACTATGGCACCAGAGACCTGGCCGCTCAGGTAATAGGATGACCTGAGCGGCACGCGGCTCATATTTCACTTACTGATCGAGGAACGAACGCAGTTTGCGCGACCGCGACGGATGCTTCAGTTTGCGCAGCGCCTTCGCCTCGATCTGACGGATGCGTTCGCGGGTCACCGAGAACTGCTGGCCGACCTCTTCCAGGGTGTGATCGGTATTCATACCAATGCCGAACCGCATCCGCAGGACGCGTTCCTCGCGCGGGGTCAGCGATGCCAAGACACGCGTCGTCGTCTCTTTCAGGTTTTCCTGAATGGCACTGTCCAGCGGCAGAACGGCGTTCTTGTCCTCGATGAAATCTCCAAGCTGGCTGTCCTCCTCGTCGCCGATCGGCGTTTCGAGCGAGATCGGCTCCTTGGCGATCTTCATCACCTTGCGAACCTTTTCCAGCGGCATCTGCAGCTTGGCGGCCAGTTCTTCGGGTGTCGGTTCGCGACCGATCTCGTGCAGCATCTGGCGGCCGGTGCGGACCAGCTTGTTGATCGTCTCGATCATGTGGACCGGGATACGGATCGTGCGGGCCTGATCGGCGATGCTGCGCGTGATCGCCTGACGAATCCACCACGTCGCATAAGTCGAGAACTTGTACCCGCGACGATACTCGAACTTGTCGACGGCCTTCATCAGACCGATGTTGCCTTCCTGAATGAGATCGAGGAATTGCAGGCCGCGATTGGTGTATTTCTTGGCAATGGAAATCACGAGACGCAGGTTGGCTTCGACCATTTCCTTCTTGGCCTGACGGGCTTCCTTCTCGCCCTTCTGGACCTGGTTCACGATGCGGCGGAACTCGTTGATGTCGACGCCGACGTATTGACCAACCTGTGCCATGTCGCCGCGCAATTCATCGACCTTGTCGCGCGACCGCTCGAACAGGGCCTGCCAGCCGCGCCCGGTCTTCTCGGTCATGCGATCGACCCAGCCCGGGTCCAGTTCATGGCCGCGATATTCCTCGATGAATTCGCGACGGTTGATGCGCGCCTGATCCGCCAGCTTCACCATGCCCGAGTCGATGGACATGATCCGACGATTGATCCCGTAGAGCTGGTCGATCAGGGCTTCGATCCGGTTGTTGTGCAAATGCAGCGCATTGACCAGTTCGACGATCTCGGAGCGCAGCTTTTGATACTCGTCCTCGGCCTTGTTCGAGAACGTATCGTCCTCGTTCAGCGTGGCGCTGATCCGGAGGTCCTGCATCTCGGCCAGCTTGATGTAGTCGTTTGCGATCACGTCGAGCGTTTCCAGGACACGCGGCTTCAAAGCCGCCTCCATCGCGGCCAGCGACATATTCGCGCCTTCGTCTTCGTCGTCTTCGTCATCCGCGTCCGTAATCGGATTGCCGTCGGCATCGAGTTCAGGCTTGGCGCCTGCGTCCGGAGCTGCCCCAGATACGGGAGCGGTGCCAACCACAGCAGTCTCGCTCTCCTCCTCCATCTGGTCGCCAAATGTGGTTTCCAGATCGATCACGTCGCGCAGCAGAATATCCTCGGACAGCAATTCGTCCCGCCAGATCGTGATCGCTTGAAAGGTCAGCGGGCTTTCACACAAACCCAGGATCATAGTATTGCGACCGGCCTCGATCCGCTTGGCGATGGCGATTTCGCCTTCGCGCGACAGCAATTCGACAGACCCCATTTCGCGCAGGTACATCCGCACGGGATCATCGGTCCGGTCCAGCTTTTCGGCACCGCCCTCGGTCGTGGCAACGTCGCCACCCTTTTTCGACGCATCGACTACGGCAGTGGACCCGCCAGACTGATCGTCATCCTCGTCCTCGTCCTCGGTTTCCTCGGCCTCGACGATGTTGATGCCCATCTCGGACAGCATCGACATCACATCCTCGATCTGCTCGGACGATACCTGTTCGGGCGGCAGAACCTGGTTGAGTTGATCGTAGGTGATGTAGCCCCGCGTGCGGGCCTCGGCGATCATCTTTTTGACAGCCGCCTGGCTCATATCGAGCGAGTGATCGCCATCCGGATCCTGTTGCTTTTCGTCGTCCGTATCTTTGGCCATCGCCGCGCTCCGATCAGAGGAGTGATTCTTCATGGTTCGTCTGGCGAATCACTAGCGCGAATCGCACGGAGCCGCACCCCGAATCACTTTTTCTTAGCTTTTTCCCAAACCTTCGTGTCCAGAAGGTCCTGCAAGTAGGTGGACAGGCCGACTTCATCCGCCCCGTCCAAGTCATCACTCCGTGCCATCCGCTGGCTGTTGTCACGAAGGCGCCCGGCCTGCGCCAGCCGCCAGGTCATTGCCTCATCGGCTCCGTCCTCGAAATCCTCGATCGCCTCCCGGCGTTCCCGGTCGGCCCCCCGCCGCGCATCAAGTCGCGCCAGCGCATCCCGAATGCACATCCGCGCCCCGTCCACATCGGTACGGGTCAGAGGCGAGATGCGGACATGGCGCTGCGCCAGAAGTATTTCAAGGGCTTCGTGGCCAAGACGTTCGTCAATGGTGATCCGTGCCGCCTCCGCGCCGATTTGCGGCTCCAGTGCAATCAATACCTGAGCCAGCCAAAGATGCTCGTCCCGCGTCCAATGGCCCGCCTCGAGCAGATCGGAAAACTCCCCGATCAGCGACGGATGCAGGGCCAATCCGGCAAGGATGACCTGTTCCAGCAATGTGTCGGGGCTGGTCTTGCCCACCGCCAGATCCGAGGTGCGCGCCGTTGTCGTGGCCTGCGCAGGTGGCTGCCAGCGTTTGCCGGGCGTGAAGGGGCGGTTTTGCGCATGGGATTTAGTCGAGACGAATTCGCGGTTGCCCCGCAGCCCGCCACCGTCGCCGCGGGGCACGACGGGTCCGAACAATTCGGCGCGCAGGCGGGCGATTTCCTCGCCGTAATGTCGTCGCAGGCTGGGGTCCTTGATCCGGCGCACGACGGCCCGAAGGTCGCGGTCCAGCATCGCACGACGCTCGGGGCTGTCGAAGGACTTGCCGACCACTTCGCGGTGCCATAGCAGCGACAGCATGGGCCGGGCCTCGTCCAGCACGGCCTGCATCGCCTTCGGCCCGCCGTCGCGGATCAGATCGTCCGGGTCCTTGCCCTCGGGCAGGATGGCAAAGCGCAGGGATTGACCCGCTTCGATCAGAGGCAGCGAAAGATCCACCACACGCAGCCCCGCACGCTGTCCGGCCACGTCGCCGTCCAGCGCGATCAGCGGTTCGGGCGTGACGCGCCACAGCATCTGCAGCTGACGTTCGGTGACGGCGGTGCCCAACGGTGCGACGGATGCCTCGAACCCGGCTTGCGACAGGGCGATGACGTCCATGTAACCCTCGGCCACGACAAGGGATTGACCCTTGCCCGCCGCAGTGCGCGCGGGTCCGAGATTATAGAGATTGGCCCCCTTGTCGAACAGCACGGTTTCGGGCGAGTTCAGGTATTTCGCCTTGGCATTCGGGTTCATTGCCCGACCGCCGAACCCGATGCAGCGTCCTCTTGGGTCGCGGATCGGAAAGATGATCCGGTGGATGAAACGGTCGCGGGCCGCGTTGCCATCTTCGGCAGGAACGGCCAGGCCGGCCCCTTCTATAAGGTCGAATGGAATGCCCTTGTCGGTCAGCGCATTCATCAGCAGGTCGGAGGCATCGGGCGCGAACCCGATCTCGAAGCGGTCGAGGGTGGTGCGGTTCAGGCCCCGGCGTTCCAGATAGGCGCGTGCATCCGTGGCGGCCTGCGTCTCAAGCTGCAGGCGAAACCATTTCACGGCCTCTTCGGTAACCTCGGCCAGACGGGTGCGAAGATCGGCCTTCTGGGCGGCCTTCGGGTCTTTCGCGGGCATCGGCATCCCGGCCTCGCCTGCAAGAATTTCGACAGCTTCCATGAAGCCGACGTTCTCGGTCTCCTGCACGAAGCCGAAGACGTTGCCTTTCGCCTGACAACCGAAGCAGTAGTAGAATCCCTTCTGGTCGTCGACGTGGAAGCTGGCGGATTTTTCCTGATGAAACGGGCAGGGGGCCCACCAGTCGCCCTTGGCCTGGTTCGTCTTCTTCATGTCCCACGTCACCTTGCGCCCGACGACATGAGACAGGCTCAGCCGGTTGCGAAGATCGTCGAGGAAGCTGTCGGGCAGGCGCATTGCCGCAATATCGGCCTGCGACCTGCCAGAGTCGAGAGGGCGCAGCACGATCATGGACCTGTGGGCGACCGTCGGCGGCGATTGTCGCCCGAGCGTGTGCGAACACGAAACCCACCGGTACGCCAGACGCCGCCCGATCCCGAATGGAGGGCGGCGTTTCGCCATTCGAGACACTGCACGCGTGGCGCAGACCTCAGCCTGCGGTACAGTTTCCAAGACCGATGAGCGGGACACCGTCGATCAGCACAACTTCCGTGCCGCAGTCGAGGTTGTTGTTGTTGACGCTGGTGTTGCCTTCCTGGTTCTCGCCGGGCGCAAAGGCCAGACGGGCCGAGTACCTCTGGCTGATTGGTACGAAGTTCGGGATGATCCGATCTTCTAGGCCGACGGAAAAGAACGGAGAATCATAAGTATAGGCTTCGACGAGAGTGAGGCGCTCGTTCTTGTCGAGGCGCGGAATCTTGTCGAGGAAGCTTTGCAGGCGGGTTGTCGTCAAGGCGGGCTGCCCATCGGTCGCATAGGACCAGACGACTTCCAGCCCATCGTCGGTGCGCCGCACCTCCGTGAAGCGCATATAGCTGGCATCTTCCGAGAAGGTCAGCGTTTCGTAGACGCTTTCCAGACCATCCAGATCCTGCGGGCTCAGCAGGCTAAGCCGACGCGACAGCATATCCGCAACAGCATAGCTGGCCTTGAACATCTGCGATTCACGGCGGTAACCGTCGAAATACTGGTAGCCGGCAACATAGAGTGCGGCGATGACCGGAAGGATGATCGCGGCTTCGATCGAAAGCGAGGCGCGGTCTTCGAGTGCAAAGTGGCGCGTGGCGGTCCGGAGGCGCGAAAGAATGGTCTTCATCTGCGTCATCCTCAATTCGATTCGACGACAAAAGCGTTCGACGTCACCATGCGGAACGATCCGTCTTCGTCATTCACCAGATGCGATCCCAAGGTGCGGTTCCCTGCCATCACAGAAAGCGGCAATGTCGGAAGCACAGAATAACAGGCCCGCAGCAGGATCATCCGACCGGTCCGGTTGGCGGCAAAGCGCGACGGCGGCACGATCGAAGTCAGTTGGTTCACGCAAGGAGCATCTGTATCGGGCGTCGAATAGGTAATCTGGTCGATTTCGGTCATTTCGATCACCAGGTTCTCGCTGCAGTCGGGCAGAATTTTCGCCCGGTTGCAGACTTTGGCGCGAACCTGTCCCTGGGTGACCGTACTGCCGGTGTCCAGTCGGATGTCGCGCACGACGATATCCACCGCGCGCTCCAGCATGACCTGACGTGTCAGCATGATCGACGCCTCGAAGGATGAGATGAAGACCATCAGGAATGCGGGCAGAAGAAGGACGAATTCGACCGAGGCGGCACCCCGTTCCGCATCGCATTGGCCGGGGCAGGCCGCATTGTCGAAGCGTCCGACGACTGCACGGGACAGGGTACCCCAGGCGCGGGCCAATTGCCCGACAAGGGGGAGGGCGCGCCGTGTCATTGATCCAACCGCAGGCGCGAGACAGAGGCCAGCACGTCATCGAAGGCGGATTCGATATCGAGGTTCTCGACCTCGAAATAGCGGGCCCGGAAGTTATCGCCCATCGAGACGTCACCGTCGCCGGCGCAATCGCGCATCGCGGCCTTGCCGTCGGATGGCGCCTGGAAGGCGATGGTATAGATGACCACACCCTGATCCCTGATCTGCTTGCAGATATTCGACAGGTTGGTGTCGGCCTCTCTCTGCCCATGGGTCGTTTCCCATGAATAGAAGTAATCGACGCGGGTGTTGAAGGTCATGCCGCTCATGATGTCGTTTGCAATATAGCTCATGGTCAGCGATCCGAAGACTTCGGCCCAGTCCAGACGCCGCGCGGCGGTGCCACCATAAACCGATGTTCTGTAGCGGTTCTGATGGTCGATCCAATATTCGTTTTCCGCGGGGTCGTAGACCGAGAAGCGCACGGCGTAGGTGTTGTCCTGATCGTCATCGTAATAGGCTTGGCAAAGGGCTTCGTTTAGATCTCCGACCGTGCCGCAGCCGCTGCCGTTCAAACCGAACAGGTTCAGGCTGATTGTCTGACCCAGCACGCTGAGATTGAATGGAGTGTTGTCCGCCGGGTCGGGGCGACCGGCATCGACCCAGCCTTCGCACAGGGCCACATCCTCGGGCCAGATGCCGTCGGATCGGCTGCCGTTACTGTAGACCGTCGCATTGGCACGGTAATTCTCGCAGACAACGGACAGCGGCTCGCGATAGACATAGATGCCCGAAGCGCCGGTTTTGCGGGAGGGTTTCAGATCCCACTGCTGAGTGTTGACGCCATCGGTCATCACCACCAGCACCTTATGCGTGCCATCGGTATTATAGTCGACCGGACGTCCGACGAAGTTGGCGTTCACCCGCTCTGCGTCGGAGACGTCCGGGTCAATGCTCAGGGTAGCAAGTTCATCGCGCGACGAAGGGTCGAGAAGCAGGCTGCCCCATTTCACACCCAGATCCATTGCGGTCCAGCTGCCGGCTTGCAGGGCCGAAATACGGTTCTGAAGCTCGGTCACGTTGTTGGACCAAGGCAGGATCGCACCATATTCATCCGTGCGGCAGTTCGGGTTTTCGACCAGACCGGGCGAGTTCCCCGAGCGGTAGCTCGTCCGGAAGTCGAAATGGCCCATCCGCTGCAACGGAAAGCCATTGGGCTGATCCAGGCGACGATATTCCGCATCCGAAAAAACGACGCAGTTCGAGAACGGATGCTCTTCGGTCAGGTCGAAGACACCACCGACCAGCGACCCGGCATTCACCCGGTCATTGTAGGGCACGAGGGAAATTGACGTCAGATCGGTGCGACCGCGCAGAAGTTCGGCCACGAAGTCCGACGCGGCGGTGCGCAGGGTTTCGATCTTGGCGCCCCCCATCGAACCGGAGATATCCACGACCAGTGACAGTTCCAGTTCGGTCCGCCGCTCGAGGGCAACCGATCGCACCGGCTGACGAAGGGTTTCCACGCCCAGAAGGTCCATGAAGAGGCTATTCACGTCCGCCGAGCCGGTGACCTCCACCGTGCGGGCATCGGATTGGACTGTGGACGTCACCTCGACGCTTTCTTCGTCAATGCCTGCCGCCCGGATGTAGTCTTTCACGATGGCTTCCGCATCACGGTTCTGGTCAAGGCCAGCCGAAGCGAGCGCTGCGCGGTCGACCGCATATTGCAGCTCGGTCCGTTTCAACTCCGAGCGCATGATGTCGAGGGCGATCCCGCCGCCGACCATCATCAACATGAAAACCATCAATCCGAAGATCGTCAAACTGCCGTCCTCGCGCTTTCCGAAGGCGAGGGCAGCCTTGGCAGCGGCTGGTCGGGGCGGGTTTTCATAATCGCGGATCACGGCAGATACCACTCAAATTAATACGGTTAACGAGATGCGACAAAACTGAGTCGCGCCGCTTTTTATTGACCCCGATCAGGGTGTCTGCCGGGCGTGAATGAGGAAAAAGCAAGGCATTGTTCATAGGATTTATATGATCTTGCCCTAATGGAGGTGTCGTTTCCCGATCCAGCCTCTATCGTGGGTCATGGAACTTTGCGCACACGCACCGCAGCTTCGGAGGATACGACACAATGGTTACCCAACAAGGGGGCTTCAGCGCCTCTGTTAACGCGATGTACGACCGGGCTGTCGGTATGATGGACCTTGGTCCCGGGCTGGTCGAGAAGATCAGGGTGTGCAACGCGACCTATACCGTTCGCTTTGGGGTGCGCCTGCGGGGCGCGATCCACACCTTTACCGGATATCGCTCCGTCCACTCCGAACATATGGAACCCGTGAAGGGCGGCATCCGCTATTCGCTGGCCGTCCACCAGGATGAGGTCGAGGCCCTTGCCGCGCTGATGACCTACAAGTGCGCGCTGGTCGAAACGCCATTCGGCGGGTCCAAAGGGGGGTTGTGCATCGACCCGACCCAATGGGAACCGCATGAGCTGGAGCAGATCACCCGACGGTTCGCCTATGAGCTGATCAAGCGCGACCTCATCAACCCCAGTCAGAACGTCCCCGCCCCCGACATGGGAACCGGCGAGCGCGAGATGGCCTGGATCGCCGATCAGTACAAACGCATGAAGACCACGGACATCAACGGAAATGCCTGCGTTACCGGCAAACCGCTGAATGCGGGCGGCATCGCCGGTCGGACCGAAGCGACGGGCCGGGGTGTGCAATATGCGCTGCGGGAATTTTTCCGTCACCCCGATGACATGAAGATCGCGGGCCTGACCGGCACGCTCGACGGCAAGCGAGTCGTGGTTCAGGGTCTGGGCAACGTGGGCTTCCATGCCGCCAGCTTCCTGTCGCGGGAGGATGGGGCCAAGATCATCGCCATCATCGAGCGCGACGGCGCGATTCATGATGAAGCCGGCCTCGATGTCGACATGGTGCATCTGCACATTCGTGAAAACGGCGGCGTGAAAGGCTTCCCCGGCGCTACATATGAGCCCGATGGTGCCAAGTTGCTGGAAATCGACTGCGACATCCTGATCCCGGCGGCGCTGGAAGGAGTGATCGACGAAGGGAACGCCGACCGCATCAAGGCGCCGCTGATCATCGAGGCGGCGAACGGTCCGGTCACAGCCGGGGCGAACGACATATTGCAGAAACGCGGCTGCGTCATCATCCCCGATCTTTACGCCAATGCTGGCGGTGTCACGGTCAGCTATTTCGAGTGGGTCAAGAACCTGAGCCATATCCGCTTCGGTCGAATGCAGCGCCGCGCGGAGGAAGCCCGACATCATGTGCTGGTGAATGAGCTGGAGCGGCTGTCGAAAAACAAGGAGGTGGCCTGGACGCTCTCGGACGACTTCAAGAAGAACTACCTGCGGGGCGCGGGTGAACTGGAACTCGTTCGATCCGGTCTCGACGATACGATGCGCGCGGCCTACGGCGCGATGCGCGAAGTCTGGCATTCCCGCGATGCGGTTCCCGACCTCCGGACAGCGGGCTTTATCGTCTCGATCGGCCGGATTGCGGCAAGCTATCAGGCCAAGGGCCTCTGATCTGAGCGCGCGTCCGGAACCCCGGCGAAGGACGCGCGTTCAGGACCATGCAGATTTTTCGTATAGTGTCCCGATTTCTGTCCCGAATGGGGCTGGACTACGATAATGCAACGCTTCGCGATGCGGCCCGCCTGTCAATCCAGAGCGCGATTGCCGCCATGGTTTCTTATATCGTTATCCGGGCAATCGGTTCGGACGAGGCCTTTGTGGCAATACTTTCGGCCGTTCTGATCCTGCAACCCAGTGTCGGGGGTACGATAGATGCCGCACGCACGCGGATCGCGGCATCGGTCATCGGGTCGCTGATCGGATTGGTCAGCCTGATCGTCTTGCCCACGGGCTTCGGCACGGCATTCGCGCTTCTTTTCACGATGCTGATCATAAACGCCTTTGCCCAGCTCAAACCGGAGTGGTCATATGGAGTCGTCGCCGCGGTCGCCCTGTCTATCGCCGATACAGAAGACCTGACCACGGCGTCCATCACGCGCCTTGTTGCTATCGCGCTGGGCGTGGCTACAGGTCTGATCGTGTCGGCGACGATCTGGCCGGATACCGCAACCGCCCGGTTCGAACGTCATCTGTCGGCGGCCCTGCGCCATATGGCAGACGCCATGCGCAACGTTTCGGAAAAGGCCCCGCAGGAGAAACCGGATACAGACATCAAGGGGCACCAAGCCGCCCGCGACAGTCTGCGCTCCGCCCGCGAAGTAAACGAGGCCGCCAAGATGGCTGATCACGGTGCCATGACGCAACGCCTGCAGGCTGCTGATGCGGCGTCCGATGCGATCTGGCTGCTCAATTCGATCATGCAGCGTACGGAGGACCTGAGGCAAACGCCTTTAGAGGAACCGCTCGCTCCTATTTCGAAACTCGGCGGAGACGTTCTGGATGCCTTGGCCGACGGCGAATTGATACATGACCAGATCAGCAACCTGTCAAAAGCCATCGACCGTGTCGTAACAACGTGCCGGGACGCCACCATGACGGACGCGAGGGGTGGCGATCAGGCTGAAGTCATTGCGTTCGCGTTCGGAACGCTACTTGATCAGATGCGGGGGGTGGCCGATTCACAACCCGATCCAACTCATCAAACGCCGACCTGGGCCGAAAGGGTCAGGTTGCGTCGCCGTTCCCTGTAAGAGCATCGGCTGTAGCCGGGTCTTCGCCGAAACGAGTCAACAGGGCGCTTTCCAGATCCTTGTTATAGGCGCGGGCCTGTTCGGTATACTCGGGGTTATCCTTGATCGACACACCTGGTTTCCAGACCTTTGCAAGGTTCAGCATCGCCTCTCGGTCATGACGGAAAAAAGTTTCGCGCGCTTCATGGGCCTCGGTTTCCGACCAGCCCATCTGTTCGAGAACATATCGCCCGACCCGCAGGGAGCTGTCGAACATTTCGCGAACGATCTGATCGGCACCAGCCCGATACAACTCGTAGACATGCACCCTGTCATAGGCGCGTGCGACGATATGTATTTCGGGGTTAGCCTTTTTCGCCAGCTTGACCAGCTTGACCGCGTCTGCCCTGCTGTCGACTGCTACAACCAGAATCTTCGCGGTTTTCAGTCCAGCAGCTTCCAGCAATTCGGGTCTGGTCGGGTCGCCCATATAAGTCTTGATTCCGAACTGGCGAAGCAACTGGATCGTTTCGATATCCCGGTCCAGAACCACCGTGCGGAGCCCCGCGCCCTGAAGCATGCGATGAACGACCTGACCGAACCGCCCGACTCCGGCGATGATAACTTCGGCCCGTTCGTCGATTTTATCGTCAGGAACGTCCTCGCCTGCGGGTTGTCGTGCGGCAAGTTTTTCATAGACGATGAACAGAAACGGAGTCAGCAGCATCGACAGGGCTACTGCCAGCAGCAGGATGGATGACACTCTGTCCGTGAAGACGCCATCCTGGACCCCGACCGACACCAGAACGAACCCGAATTCCCCCGCCTGCGCAAGGCTGAGTGTAAAGAGGATGCGGTCTCGCCCCTTCACGCGGAAAACGAGAGCCAGAACATACAGGATCGCGCCTTTGACCAACATTACGCCCAGAACGATCCCCAGGACGATCAGAGGGGCCGAAGCGAAGGTTTCAAAGCTGATGCCTGCCCCTACGGTTATAAAGAACAATCCAAGCAGAAGCCCTTTGAACGGCTCGATATCCGCCTCCAGCTCGTGGCGAAATTCGGAATTGGCCAGCACAACACCAGCGAGAAATGTACCGAGCGCGGGAGAAAGCCCGATCAGCGACATCATGACTGCGACACCGATCACGAACAGAAGCGTCACTACGGTGTGCATTTCGCGCAGGCGCGCGCGACCGGCGAAGTTGAAAACCGGCCGCGTCAGGAATGTGCCGCCCAGAATAATGACCGCGACCGCGCCTATCGTCAGCAGGCCGACCCCCCAACCGGGCAGGGCGTCGACCCAGGATGTGACATCGGCGACCATCGTGGCACTTTCGCCGTCACCAACCGCCGCCGGCTCACCTTCAGTTTCCGCTTTGCCTGTGGCCGCCGATCCATAATCGATCGCCAACAGGGGCATGATGGCCAACATCGGGATGACAACGATGTCTTGCGTCAACAGGACGGAAAAGGTCGAGCGTCCGCCTCGGGTTGAGGTCAGGGCCTTTTCATCGAGCGTCTGCATGACGATTGCCGTGGACGACAGTGCAAACACCATGCCGATCGCGATTGCGACGGGAAGCTGCAGGCCGAACCATGCCGCTGTCACCGTCACGAGGCCGGTCGTCAGCAAGACCTGACCCAGACCCAGCCCGAGCAATCGGACCCGCATCTCCCAGAGGGCGCGGGGCTCAAGTTCCAGCCCGATTACGAAAAGCATCATGACGACGCCGAATTCCGCGAAATGCTGCAATGTCACGGTCTCGGACCCGACGAGGCCGGTGACCGGGCCGATCAGGATGCCTGCGACCAGATAGCCAAGAACGGAGCCCAGCCCGAATCGTACGGCAAGCGGCACGCAGAGCGTTGCCGCACCCAGATATATCGCCGCCTGAAAGAGAAAGGATTCCATGTCACGGGTCTAGGCCACACTGCCCTGTCGGGCAACGCAGTGTTGGCGTCAGACGGGCAGGGGGCCATCCCGCTTGGGTTGGTCCATGACGATCTGGCTTTGAACGCGGGCCACGGCATCATGCGGCAGCAGGACACAGTGGATGAGATCGTTCAGCGCCGTCAGGTCGTGGCACCAGACGCGCAGCAGATAATCCGCCTCGCCCGTCATCGTCCAGACCGACACGACGCGCGGTTCTGTCTCCAGCAAACGCAGAAACGCACGGGCGCGGTCCGGGGCGTGGCTCGCCATCTGGACCTGAACGAAGGCCTGCACATTCAGATCCAGTTTGAATGGGTCGAGCCGGGCGACCGTGGCCCGGATCAGACCGTCCGTTTCCAGTCGGGCGCGCCGCCGTCCCGCCTGACTGGGCGACAGGTTCAGGGCGCGACCAAGCGCGTCTGCCGTAAGTGTTGCATCGCGCTGAACAAGACGAAGAAGATGGCGGTCGGTTTCATCAAGCACGGCTAGCCTCAAGGGTGCGCGTTTATCGCGTCCCCAAAAGTTAAGATGCGCGAAGAATGCGCGCAACTGCAATGATAGCCCTGATAATGCGCACAAGGATCAGAGCCGAGCCAGTATCGTACAGGCAAATTCGAAGGAGATCACTTATGGGTCCGTTCCCGCATCACGCCCCCTATGCCGAAATCAGTGCCGATAATCCGGCCGGAACCGACGGTTTCGCCTTTGTCGCTTTCGCGCATGAAGATCCACAGATGCTGCGCGACGTTTTCACCCGGCAGGGCTATTCTCATGTCGCAACGCACAAGACCGACGCCGTCGAGATCTGGCAGCAAGGCGATATTACCTATCTGATCGACGCCCAGCCCGGCAGCCACGCAATGCGCTTCGTCGACGAACATGGGCCTTGCGCCCCGGCGATGGGTTGGCGCGTCGCAGATGCCCGGCATGCCTTCGATCATGCCGTGGGCCGGGGTGCCATACCGTTCGACGGTCCGGGAAAGTTGATGGATGTGCCCGCAATCATCGGGATCGGCGGCAGCCTGATCTATTTCATAGATCAGTACCGTGACGCCTCGCCCTTCAATGCCGAGTTCGATTGGGTCGGCAAGGCGCACCCGGAGGGCGTGGGCTTCCACTACCTCGATCACCTGACCCATAACGTCCACAAGGGGAACATGGACAAGTGGTTCCGCTTCTACGGCGATCTGTTCAATTTCCGCGAAATCCGCTTTTTCGACATTCAGGGTAAACACTCCGGCCTGCTTAGCCGGGCACTGACGTCACCCTGTGGTCGTATCCGCATCCCGATCAACGAAGACCGCGGCGAGACCGGGCAGATCGTCGAATATCTCAAGCGTTACAACGGCGAAGGCATTCAGCACATCGCGGTAGGGGCCAGGGACATCTATTCGGCCGTCGACCGCATTGCCGACAATGGTGTCACCTTCATGCCGAAGCCGCCGCAATCTTATTACGATATGAGCCGGGAACGGGTGACCGACCACACGGAGCCGCTGGACCGGATGGAGAAGCACGGTATTCTGATCGACGGTGAAGGCGTCGTCGGTGGGGGCGAGACCCGGATTCTGCTGCAGATTTTCTCAAAGACCTGCATCGGGCCGATCTTTTTCGAGTTCATCCAGCGCAAGGGAGATGACGGCTTTGGTGAAGGCAACTTCAAGGCCCTGTTCGAGAGCATCGAGGCTGATCAGATTGCGAGGGGTGTCCTGGCGGTGGACTGACCTTACAATAGGGGCATTTCGTGCGCGCGTTTGTGGAAGATGACATCTGTATCGGCGTGGGACGCAGCGACAAAGGGGCGTCCAAGGTCGCGAAATCAGATACCGTGCAGGTTCCGCCGGAACCTGGCGACATGTTTCTGTAACACGAGCGATTGGGCGGAACTATACGCCGCGGCTGCCGTTGATTTATCGAACCGCACAAAATGTCTACGCCACAACCGTTGGCATATCTCCCCTTTATGGGCTCCGGTCGTCTTCCGGTGGTTGTGCGGTGCGGGAGGCGATCGTCAGAGCGGCGCCCCGGTTCTTTCATTAGGACTGGGGCGTTCGTATTTTTCACGGTCGGTACGCGATTGTCGTGCGACCTGAATGCGGCGAGCCGTGAAGGCCGCCAAAAACAACCCCGTCAAAACCAGCACGATGGTTGGCGCAGGTGCACTGTCCAACCAGAAACTCGCATATATGCCCGTCAGCATCGAACCGGTGCAGACGACGACAGAAACGACCAGCATACGTCCGAAACTTCGTGTGACCAGAAACGCTATGGCCCCCGGCGTCACCAGCAGAGCGACAGCCAAAATCAGGCCGACGGAGGCAAGCACTGCCACGACCACTAATGACAGGATCGTCAGCAGGCCATAATGCAGCAACCGCGTATTCAGCCCCGCCGCCTGTGCCTGCGCAGGATCGAAGGCATGCAGCAGAAAGTCCCGCCATTTCAGGCTCAGGACTGCGACCACCGGCCCCGAGATGGCCAGCCCGGTCCACAGGTCCGCAGGGCCGACGCCCAGCATATTCCCGAACAGGATCTGATCCAGATGGGCATCCGAAGGAAATGCAACGAACAGGATCAATCCGACTGCGAACATGCCGGAAAATACCACACCCATGACGGTGTCGCGTTTGACGCGCGAATTTTCGGCCAGATACCCGGTCAGTAGCGAACATCCCATGCCAGCGGTAAATGCCCCAACGATCAACGGAATGCCCAGCAGATATGCCAACACGACGCCGGGCAGGATTGCATGGCTGACGGCATCGCCCATCAACGCCCAACCCTTGAGGACGAGGAAACACGACAGAAGCGCAGCCGCTGGCGAGACGATCAGCGAAATCAGAAAGCCATTCTGCATGAACGGAAACTGAAATGGCAGGAGCAGTGTTTCGATCATGCTACCTTCCGGGCTTTCCGTGCCTTGCGACGGGTCGCCAGAACGCCGTGCACGGGTGCGAAAACAAAGGCGATACCGAAGATCAGAGTTTGCAGCGACACGATGATGCCGCCGGTCGCCCCATCAAGAAAGAAGCTAAGGTAAGCGCCAACGAACGATGTGCCGGCCCCGATGCTGATCGACCAAGCCAGCAGACGTGGAAACCGGTCGGCCAGCAGATAGGCGGTCGCACCGGGGGTCACCACCAGGGCGATCACCAGAAACGCGCCGACCGTTTGCATTGCTGCGACGACGGAAGCGGACAGCAGGGTGAAAAACAGGACTTTCAGCAACTCGGGCCGCAATCCAATGGATCGGGCGTGGCTTTCGTCGAAGAATGTGACCAGCAGGTCTTTCCACTTCAGCGCCAGTACCACTGCCGACACTGTTCCGATGATGACAAGCTGCAGCGTATCCTCTGGCGTGATGGCCAGGATATTGCCCATCGTGATGGTCTGAACCGACACAGATATCGGATTCACCGACACCATGAACAGGCCCAGCCCGAAGAACGATGTGAAGATGATGCCGATGATGACATCGGCTTTCAGCCCCGACCGATCGGTCAGGAAAAGCATCGCCGCCGCCGCCAATCCGCCCGACAGGAATGCGCCGAAGGCGAAAGGCAGGCCCAGCATATAGGCCCCCGCCACTCCGGGCACGACCGAATGGGACAGGGCATCCCCGATCAGCGACCAGCCCTTGAGCATCAGGTAACACGACAAGAAGGCACATACGCCGCCGACCAGCGCGCTGACCCACATCGCGTTGACCATGTAGGAATAGGCGAAGGGCTCAAGCATTGCCGTCATCTGTGTCGGCCTTGACCGTCATGCGCGCAATCGATTTCTTCCGCTTCTCGCCATACATCACAAACGGTCGTTCATCGTCAGTGATGATACGCACTTCGCGGGTGTCTTCGTCGTCGTGGTGCAACTCGGTCCCGCCCAGCGTGAAATGCCGCAGGACGCCTCCGAAGGCAGCCTCCAGATTATCGCGGGTGTAGACTTCGTCGGTCTTGCCGTAGGCGGTGACGGTCCCTTTAACGAGGACGACACGATCGCAGAATTCCGGCACGGACCCGAGGTTGTGCGTCGACACCAGCATCACCCGGCCTTCCTCGCGCATTTCGCGCAGCAGGGCGACAATCTGCTCCTCGGTCTTGACGTCGACGCCGGTAAATGGCTCGTCCAGCAGGATGACCTGACCGTCCTGCGCCAGGGCGCGAGCCAGAAAGACGCGCTTGCGCTGACCTCCTGAAAGCTCACCGATCTGACGCTGCCGATAATCGGACATGCCGACGCGGGCCAGCGCCTGATCGACAGCGGCATGATCGGCCGGACGGGCGCGGCGCAGGAACCCCATGTGGCCGTATCGACCCATCATCACGACGTCTTCGACCAGTACGGGGAAGGCCCAGTCGACCTCCTCCGCCTGCGGGACATAGGCGACGATATTGGATTTCAGGGCCTCGCGTACGGTTCGCCCCAACAGTCTGATTTCACCCTGGGACGCAGGCACAAAGCCCATTATGGCCTTGAACAGCGTGGATTTGCCCGCCCCGTTCACCCCGACCAGCGCGGTCACGCTGCCCTTGGGAATGTGAAAGGTCGCGTCGCGCAGCGCCGTGAGACCGTTACGATAGGTCACGGTTACACCGGTCGCGTCGATGCCGCCGCCATCTGCCACACTGTTTATCATCGGTTTGCCAAAAGGCCGTCGGCCACCGTTTCCGACGTTACCCGCAGCAGATCCAGATATGTCGGGACCGGCCCGTCGGCTTCCGACAGACTGTCGACATACAACTCGCCTCCGTAGGCCGCGCCGGTTTCGCGGGCGACCTGTCTGGCGGGGTCCGTATTGACGGTGCTTTCGCAGAATACGACGGGAATGTTATGGTCGCGCACCCCGTCGATTACCTTGCGCACCTGCTGCGGGGTGCCCACGGCATCGGCGTTGATGGGCCACAGATACAATTCCTTCAACCCGAAATCGCGCGCCAGATAGCTGAAGGCCCCTTCGCAGGTGACCAGCCAGCGGCCATCTTCGGGGATGGTCGCCAGACGTTCGCGCGCCGGGGCGAGGGTGGCAGTGATTTGCGTCTTGTAAGCATCGGCGTTGGCAGCGTACGTCGACGCATTCGCAGGGTCGGCTTCCGACAACGCATCGCGGATATTGTCGACATAGATCAGTGCGGCATCCGGGCCGATCCAGGCGTGGGGGTTTGCCAGCCCTTCATAGCCGCCTTCGGTGATGGAAATCGGTTCGATCCCATCGCTGACGGTGACGGATGGGATATCGCCCAGATTTGACAGGAATTGCTCGTACCACAGCTCCAGATTCAGGCCGTTCCACAGCAGCAGATCCGCATCCGACGCACGCACCAGGTCTCGCGGTGTGGGGGAGTAGCCGTGGATTTCCGCCCCCGGTTTGGTGACCGACACGACATCGGCGGCATCGCCTGCGACATTGCGGGCCATATCGGCAATGACGGTGAAGGTAGTCACGACCTTCAATCTGCCCTCCTGCGCCGTGGCGGGTGAGGCGAGGAGAAGTATGGCGAGGATGATGCGAAACATGAATACCTGAGATTGAGAACTATTCGCAAAAGTGGCTCTTACGCTCGGAATGTCAAGGGCCGCCCCGAAAGGCAGCCCATGCAATTTACTGTTCTTTTCGATGGTCCACCAAATGCCGGAGCTTTGTATCCGCTGACTGTATGATCTGCCTTGCCAAGCTGTCCGGAATATATGGCCAAACTATCTGTTTCGATGCTGCTTAACTGTGCGGTCTATATTTTCTCTCATAAAGAGGAACGCGGCAGTGCGGAATTTGGAGTAACCATCTTGAGCAATCTCAAAGCTTCAATGGATCAGTCGATCTTCGGCAGCAACAGGTCCAACGACGCCTTTGCATCGCCGTAGAACATGCGCGTGTTCTCTTTGTAGAACAGCGGGTTCTCGATGCCGGAATATCCGGTGCCCTGGCCTCGTTTGGACACGAACACCTGCTTCGCCTTCCAGACCTCCAGCACCGGCATCCCGGCGATGGGGCTGTTGGGGTCGTCCTGCGCGGCGGGGTTCACGATGTCGTTTGACCCGATGACGATGACGACATCGGTGTCGGGCAGGTCGTCGTTGATCTCGTCCATTTCCAGCACGATGTCATAGGGCACCTTCGCCTCGGCCAGCAGCACGTTCATATGGCCGGGCAAACGGCCCGCGACGGGGTGAATGGCGAAGCGGACGTTCTTGCCCTTGGCGCGCAATTTGCGGGTCAGTTCGGCCACATTCTGCTGTGCCTGCGCGACCGCCATGCCATAGCCCGGCACGATGACGACACTGTCCGCCTCGTTGAGCGCATTCGCTACGCCGTCGGCATCAATGGCGACCTGTTCGCCCTCGACCGCCATCTGTTCGCCCGCCGGGCCACCGAAGCCGCCCAGAATAACCGACACAAAGCTGCGATTCATCGCCTTGCACATGATATACGACAGGATTGCGCCCGACGATCCGACCAACGCGCCGACCACGATCAACAGGTCATTGCCAAGGCTGAAACCGATCGCCGCCGCTGCCCAGCCCGAGTAACTGTTGAGCATCGAGACGACGACGGGCATGTCTGCGCCGCCGATGCCCGTGATCAGGTGATACCCGATGAAAAGCGCGGCCAGCGTCATGATGAACAGTGGAAAAAACCCGCCAGTGTTGAAGTACCAGATCAGCGCCAGCAGAGAGATACCCGCCGCCGCCGCATTCAACAGATGACCGCCCGGTAGCTTTTTAGCAGCCGAGTCGACCTTTCCCGCAAGCTTGCCATAGGCGATGACCG
Source organism: Jannaschia sp. L-14R (assembly GCF_056857695.1). Taxonomy (NCBI): domain Bacteria; kingdom Pseudomonadati; phylum Pseudomonadota; class Alphaproteobacteria; order Rhodobacterales; family Roseobacteraceae; genus Jannaschia; species Jannaschia sp. L-14R. The sequence goes on along the minus strand of NZ_JBSXNP010000007.1, from coordinate 89,747 downwards.
AACCGGTGAAGGTCACGGCTCCGATGAAGACGCCCAGGAACAACTCGACCCGCAGGATATTCAGCTCGACAGTGGTCTTCTTGGCGATCAGCGTGGCGAAGGTGCCCAGTGTCGTCAGATCGGCGCCCTCTGCTTTGAGCCCCGCGACGCGCGCCATTTCGAAATGCGCGATGAAGCCGACGAACACGGCGGCCAGACCGACCAGCGAATGCATGGCCGCAACCAGTTCCGGCATCTGCGTCATCTGCACTTTGGTTGCCAGTTGGTAACCGATGACGCCACCCAGTGCGATCAGGATCAGCGACAGCACCCAAAGCCCCGCACCGGGGCCTATCAGGGTTGCGAAGACCGCCAGAGCCATGCCCGCGATACCGTACCAGACGGCGCGCTTGGCCGATTCCTGACCTGACAATCCGCCCAGAGACAGGATGAAGAGAACGGCTGCGACAACATAGGCCGCAGTGGTGAATCCGAATTCCATGACCGGTCCCCCTTATGATTTCTGGAACATGGCGAGCATGCGCCGTGTCACGAGGAAGCCGCCGAAAATGTTTATCCCGGCCATGAAGACGGACAACGCCGCCAGAAGGATCACCAGCCACGAGCCCGAGCCGATCTGCACCAGGGCGCCCAGAATGATGATCGAAGAGATCGCGTTGGTCACCGCCATCAGTGGTGTGTGCAGGCTGTGCGACACGTTCCAGATGACCTGAAACCCGACGAAAACAGACAGGACGAATACGATGAAGTGCTGCATGAAACTGGCAGGCGCGAAAAAGCCTACGAAAAGCAGAAGCGCGGCACCGATGACCAGCAGCCCGACCTGATTGCGGGTCTGTGCCTTGAAGGCGGCGACTTCGGTCGCGCGTTTTTCCTCGGCTGTCGGGACGATAACTTTCTGCTTCGGCTTCGTTGCGATGGCCGCGATTTTGGGCGGCGGGGGCGGCCATGTGATCGACCCTTCGTGCGTGACGGTCGCGCCCCGGATCACATCGTCTTCCATGTCGTGGACCACGACACCGTCCTTCTCGGGCGTCAGGTCGGCCATCATATGACGGATGTTGTTGCCATAAAGCGTCGACGACTGCGCCGCCATCCGACTGGGGAAATCGGTATAGCCGATGATCGTGACGCCGTTATCGGTGACGATCTTTTCGTCCGGCACGGTCAGTTCGCAGTTACCGCCGCGTTCGGCCGCCAGATCCACGATTACCGATCCGGGCTTCATGGACTTGACCATATCGGCCGTCCACAACACCGGCGCGGGCCGGTTCGGGATCAGCGCGGTCGAGATGACGATGTCGATATCCGGAGCGATCTCACGGAACTTGGCCAGTTGCTTTGCCTGGAATTCGGGGCTGGAAGGCGGGGCATAGCCGCCCGTCTCCGCGCCGTCGGGCAATTCGCTGTCGTCGAACTCCAGATAGACGAACTCCGCCCCCATCGACTCGATCTGCTCGGCCACTTCGGGACGCACGTCAAAGGCATAGGTGATGGCGCCCAGTGATGTAGACGTGCCGATCGCGGCCAGACCGGCGACACCCGCACCGATCACCAGAACCTTGGCCGGTGGCACCTTGCCTGCAGCCGTTACCTGTCCGGTGAAGAAACGCCCGAAGTTATTGCCCGCCTCGATCACCGCGCGATACCCGGCGATATTCGCCATCGACGACAGCGCATCCATCTTCTGGGCGCGGGAAATCCGGGGAACCATGTCCATCGCAATGGCAGTCGCGCCCTTGGATTTCAGCGTTTCCATCAGCGCCTCGTTCGACGACGGATAGAAGAACGAGATCAGCGTCTGGCCCTTGGTCAGTCGCTTGGCTTCAGTTTCCGTCGGCGGGCGCACCTTGGCCACGACGTCGATCATCTTGAACAGGGACGGCGCTGTCTTGACGACTTCCACCCCTGCATCACGATACGCATCATCCGTGAACCCGGCGAGGGTACCGGCACCGGCCTCGATAAAAACTTCATGCCCGAGCTTTTGCAGATGACCTGCGCTCTCTGGGGTGATGGCGACGCGGGCTTCGCCCTCGTGTACCTCTTTCGGTGCGCCGATCTTCATTGCAAAGTCTCCGGGGGCAGTTAGCGGTAATCCCTCTTATCTGTCGGCAACGGAAGCCTCAATGCAACATGCGCTGATGCGACACTTAATTGCGTGAAGGATGATGACCTTGGGGAAATTGAGCGAACGGCACGCACTTGTAACAGGCGGTGGCAGCGGCATCGGTCGCGCCATTGCGGAAAGCCTGATGTCGGCGGGCGCGCGCGTCACGGTCACCGGACGGCGACTGGAAGCATTGCAATCCGTGTCCGGCGCAAATGCAGTCGCGATGGATGTAACCGACGAAGCTTCTGTCATCGAGGGCATCGACGCTGCCCGCGCCGCGTTTGGCCCTGTTCAGATATGTATTGCAAACGCGGGCATCGCAGAAGGTGCATCACTGGCCAGGACTGATGCGCAGATGTGGCGGCGCATCATGGCGACAAACCTCGACGGGGCGTTTCACACGATCCGCGCCTGCCTGCCCGACATGGACGACTGGGGAAGGGTCATCGCCGTGTCATCCATCGCGGGGCTTAAGGGATTGAAAGGAGCATCGGCCTATACCGCGTCGAAACATGGAATGATCGGACTGATCCGGGCGCTTGCAGCGGATCATCTGGGACGCGGCGTCACGTTTAACGCGCTCTGCCCCGGATATGTGGATACCGCGATCGTAACTGACAACACCTCACGGATCATGGCAAGGACGGGCATGTCCGAGGCGGATGCGCGCGATGTGATGATCGGCCAAAACGCCCATCGCCGCCTGATCGAAGTCGATGAAGTAGCCGATGCCGCGATATGGCTGTGCAGCGATGGCGCACGTAGCGTGAATGGTCAGGCGATACAGATCGCCGGGGGGCAATACTGATGAACTGGACGGAGATGCGAAAACGGTTCCATCTGCCGGATGGGGTGATCTATCTGGATGGCAATTCGCTGGGTCCACTGCCGGTCGCAGCGGCGGAGCGCGTGCGCCGAACGATCGAAGACGAGTGGGGGCAGCTTCTGATCCGGGGTTGGAACACAGGCGCGGACGGTGAAGGCTGGATGGGATGGCCCACACGTCTGGGCGACCGCATAGGTCGCTTGATCGGCGCGCCCGAGGGGTCAGTCGTCGTGGGCGACACCCTGTCGATCAAGGTGTTTCAGGTGCTGGATGCCGCCTTGAAGTTGCGGCCCGACCGTCGCGTGATTCTGTCTGACAGCGGCAATTTTCCGACCGATCTCTATATGGCTGAAGGATTGATCGCCACGCTGGGGCAGGGGCACGAGTTGCGGGTCGTCGCGCCAGAAGACGTGGCAACGGCGATCGACGACGCCGTGGCCGTCACCCTGTTGACACAGGTTGATTATCGCACCGGTCGGATGCATGACATGGCGTCCCTGACCGCACTGGCCCACGATCACGGCGCACTTGCAATCTGGGATCTGGCCCATTCCGCCGGCGCGCACGAAGTTGATGTGACGGCCGCAAATGCCGATTTCGCAATCGGCTGCACCTATAAGTATCTGAACGCCGGCCCCGGTGCGCCCGCCTTTGTCCACGTCCGCCCCGACTTGCAGGACCGGATCGCCCCGGCGCTGTCAGGGTGGCTGGGACATGCCGCGCCCTTCGCCTTCGATCCATCCTATCGTCCCGGTCCGGGGATCGAGCGGATGCGCGTCGGCACACCTCCGGTCCTGCAACTCGCCGCGCTCGACGCCGCACTCGATATCTGGGACGACGTCGACATGCCTGCCTTGCGGGCGCGCTCTCTCGAATTGTCTGGCCGTTTTTTCGACGGTGTCTCCGAACTATGTCCTTCGCTGATGCCTGCATCGCCCGCCGATCAGACGTGCGGCTCGCAAGTCAGCTTCCGCCACGATCAGGGCTATGCGGTCATGCAGGCCCTGATCGCGCGCGGTGTCATCGGCGACTTCCGCGCACCCGACATCCTGCGCTTTGGTTTTACCCCGTTATTCATCGGCGAGTCCGAGGTGGATGCGGCAGTCTCCCATCTGGCGCAGGTTCTGACCACGCGGGAATGGGATCAGCCGCAATTTCTTGCGCGTAAGGCCGTGACCTGAAAGCCGCCATGCCATTGCATACCGCGCGGTGGCGATTGCACCCTTCCGCTTGGCGCACACCTATCGCGCCATACGTCGGAGATACCTGATATGTTGCGCGATTATCCCTGCCGCTACGATTTGGCCAACGAGCTTCATGCCCGTCCGTTCCCGTCACTGCCGACCGGGTCCGAAGCCGCGTTCCTCGCCATCAAGCGGGAACACGATGCTGCCAATCGTGACCGCGCAGCGGACAGGGCGCATCTTCTGGCGTTGCTGGACCGGTTTGGCGCGGATCATCCTAAACCCGATGCAACCCATTTCTTCGGCCAGATGGGCCGCTATCGCCTCAAATGGGAGAGTCATACCGAATTCGTGACCTACACGCTGTTTTCCGACAGTCTTTCGCCGCTCCCATTTGACGGCAATTTGTTTGCGGCCTTCCCCGCTGACTGGTTGGCCGCAGCGCCGGGCCTGCGTCTGACGTCCGCCCTGATCCGGGTAGAGCCGGAGTGCGACGACATGGACGCTAAAATGTCAAAATGGTTCGTACCCGAAAGCCTTGCCGCCGCGACCGTGCTGGATGGATGCGCGACGATTGCGGGCGACTTTCGCATCGACGCCAGCGGTCATATGCGATTTGCCCTGTTTACCGCTCCGGGAACTGGTGAACGACGGATCGGACGCATTGCCCAAAGGCTTTGCGAGATTGAAACCTACAAGACGATGTCGATGCTGGCCCTTCCGCGCGCCCATGATCTGAGCGCCCGTCTGGGTAAAATGGATACGCAGCTTTCCGCACTCGTCGGGGCTCTGCGTCAGACCGACAGCGATGCCGATGCGACACTGGAAGACCTGCTGGCCATCGGGTCGGAGCTTGAGACGATGCTCGCCCTCTCGGCCTTTCGCTTCGGCGCGCGCGAGGCTTATGCGGCACTGGTCGCGCAGCGCATTGCCATCCTGCGCGAAGATCGGACCGGAGGGCGGCAAACCTTCGCGGAGTTCATGATGCGCCGGTTCGACCCTGCGATGCGCACCTGTCAATCGGTCGAAAGGCGAATGGAAGCCCTGGCCGAACGGGCGCGCCGTGCCGGTGATTTGCTGTCTACCCGTGTGAACGTAGAGCGGGCGACCCAGAATGGCAGACTGCTGCGCTCGATGGATGACCGCGCCGCGATGCAGTTGCGTCTGCAAAAGACGGTCGAGGGGCTGTCGGTCGTCGCCATCGGGTACTATGCCGTCAACCTCGTGACCTATATTGCCTATCCGTTCGGATCGGCCATCGGTCTGACGAAAGAAATGATCTCGGCCATGGCCGTGGTGCCTGTCGTCCTTCTGGTCTGGTGGGTCATCCGACGCATCCGTGCCCACGCCGAGGACTGATTATCGGGGTTAGACACACGTATCAGTCGGCTATCAGTTGGCCGGATCCATTCGGATCAGGCTGCCTGCGCCGTGACTGGTGAACAGTTCCAGCAAGGCCGCGTTCGGCACCCGCCCGTCCAGAATGACGACGGCGCGCACACCCGCCGCCAGCGCATCCAGCGCGGTTTCGGTCTTGGGGATCATGCCGCCCGCAATTGTGCCGTCTGCCGTCATTTCGCGCACCTGCGAGGCCGACAATTGCGTCACGACTTCGCCGGTGCCGTCCTTTACGCCAGCCACATCCGTTAGCAACAGCAGGCGATCGGCCCGCAATGCCCCGGCAATGGCCCCTGCGGCAGTGTCGCCGTTGATGTTGAAGGTCTCGTCGTTCTCGCCCGTGCCGATGGGGGCGATCACAGGGATCATCTCATCGCGAAACAGGCTGTGCAACAGACGGGGGTCCACTTCGGACGGGGTGCCGACAAAGCCCAAATCCGGGTCCGTCTGCGTGCAGACGATCATGTCGGCGTCCTTGCCCGACAGGCCAACGGCGCGCCCACCGGCCGAGTTGATGGCCTGAACGATCCGCTTGTTGACCTCTCCGGCCAGCACCATTTCAACGACACGGACGGTTTCGGCATCGGTCACGCGCTTGCCGCGTACGAACTCCGACTCGACGCCAAGCCTGGCCAGCAGTTCATTGATCATCGGTCCGCCGCCGTGAACGATCACCGGGTTGATCCCGACCGTTCGCATCAGCACGACGTCGCGGGCGAAACTGGCCATGCCCTCATCGCTGCCCATCGCATGTCCGCCCAGCTTGATGACGACGATCGCGTCGTTATAGCGCGTCAGATAAGGCAATGCTTCGTTAAGCGTGCGGGCGATGGCGGCATTGTCGCGGGCGGTCATGGAATCCTGTTTCTGCATTGGGTCACTCCATCGTCGCGATGGTGGCACGAAGGTCGGGGATGCCCCAGCCCTTTTCGCTGCTGGTGACGATCAGTTCCGGATAGGCGGCTGGATGCTTGGCCAAGGCCGCGCGGGTCTGGTTCAGCGCCTGCTCCCTCTCCGCGTCCTTCACCTTGTCAGCCTTGGTCAGCACGGTCTGGAACGGCACGGCGGACCGGTCGAGCAGGGTCATGATCTCTTCGTCCACGGACTTCACGCCGTGGCGCGCGTCTATCAGAACGAAGGCACGGCGCAGCGATGGTCGGCCCGCCAGATATGCCTTGAGCAAGGCCTGCCACTTGGCGACCACGGCGACGGGCGCATTGGCGAAACCGTAGCCCGGAAGGTCCACAAGGTAGTGGCTGTCGGCCAGCGTGAAATAGTTGATTTCCTGTGTCCGTCCGGGCGTGTTGGAAGCACGGGCCAACGCCTTGCGGCCCGTCAGCGCATTGATCAGTGTCGATTTTCCGACGTTCGACCGGCCCGCGAAACAGACCTCCAAGCGATCTGCGGGCGGCATGCCCGACATGGCGACCACGCCCTTGAGGAACTCTCCGCCCGTGGCGAACAGCTTGCGACCAATCTCCTCGGCTTCGGGGGTCGGGGCATCGGCGACTGGGAAGGGCAGGCTCATGCGGTGGCCTCCATTGAATTGGAAATTCTGCGGACGTGGAAAGCCGCTGCGCGGGCCGTCACGAAAGCACCAGCACATCGCCGACGGCCACATGGCCCGGCGCGATACAACTCAGGTAGACGCCGAAATCGCGATGGCCCCAGCCATCCTCCAATGCGCCAAGCGTGTCGGTATCGATCTTGCCGGTCTCCGGGTTGGCCATCGTAGCGCGACACCGCGTGATCCGTTCTTCGACAGCGAACCGTGCAGTGCCCAAAGTCAACTCCCGCCCGATCATGTCGAACTCTTCCCACGGGGCAAGTCCGTCGATCCAAAGGTTGCCACGCCATCGCAGATGCGAAAGAGGCCGCCCGACCTTTTGCTCTACGGCGCGGTGAGACGCCATGCCAAGCAATGAGATCGACGGAAACTCGGTATCAGTGAAGCCCCGGCCTGCGGCCCGCACGATACCGGTCGGGGCCGCACGCGATGGATCGACCAGGGGCGCGATCCATTCAAGGAAGATGCGATTGTCGCAATCAGGATCGAAGGTCAGATCGGCCAGGTCGGGGTGTGACAGCGTGATGACACCGTCCCCAGTCCGAGCCTTGATCGCCATCAAGGCCGGTGTCTTGGCACCACGGCTGAAGTTCGCGCAGGGCACCCATGACTCGCCGTTCAGCTTTGCAGCCTCATGCGCTACGGCCCATTCCCGGTCGAGAGGGATGGTGCCGCCTGCCGCAATGTCGAACGCAGACATGTCCTCCCGGCCATGGGCCTTGATCGGATGGCGCCAGATCTCGACCAGACGCATCTATTTTCCCTTGGAGGACGGCGGCCTGACATCGTTGGCAGCCGCCTTCTTGCGAAAACCGGACTTGATGTTTCCGAACAGGTCGGGCTTCGACCCGTGCGACCGCATGATGATGTACTGCTGTGTGAAGGTGATCGTGTTGTTGGCGATCCAGTAGACCACAAGCCCGGATGCGAAGCTGCCCAGCATGAACATGAACACCCATGGCAGCCAGGCGAAGATCATTGCTTGAGTGGGGTCGGCGGGCGCCGGATTCAGCTTCTGCTGGAACCACATCGACACGCCCAGCATGATCGGAAGGATCCCGATGAAGACAAGTGCCAGGATGGTTCCTGCCTCGGGCGCAGCGATGGGCAGCAGGCCGAACAGGTTCAGCAGGCTAGTCGGATCGGGTGCCGACAGATCCTGGAACGGCCCGAAAAACGGTGCATGCCGCAATTCGATCGTGACGAAGATCACCTTGTAGAGGCTGAAGAAAATTGGGATCTGCAACAGGATCGGCAGACAGCCCGCCGCCGGGTTCACCTTGTTCTTCTTGTAGAGTTCCATCATCCCGGTCTGAAGTTTCTGGCGGTCGTCGCCCGCCTTTTCCTTCAGCTTCTCCATCTCGGGCTGCAACTCTTTCATGCGCGCCATTGAGACGTAGGATTTATAAGCCAACGGAAACAGGATCGCCTTGATCCCCAGTGTCAGCACGATGATCGCCAGCCCCATGTTCCCGATCAATGCATTCAAGAAGTGCAAAGCCTGAAAGATCGGTTTGGTCAGGAAAAAGAACCAGCCCCAGTCGATTGCATCCACGAAGCCCGGAACGCCCTGTTCGTTCTGATAGTAGCGCAGCTCTTCCCATTCCTTCGCACCGGCGAACAGGCGGCTTTCGCTGGTTACCGTCGCACCGGCGGCCACTTCGACCACGGGCATGCGTGTTTCGGTCTGATAGATGGCTCCGCCGTCGACGTATTTCACGACACTTGTGGCCGGTGTTCCCGTGGACGGGATCAACATCGTCATCCAGTATTTGTCCGCGAATCCGATCCAGCCTTCATCGGTGATCTGGTATTTGACGACACGTCCGCCTTCGGTCGGATCTACGTCCAGATCGACCATGTCGCCATATTCGAGCCGCTCCACGATGCCATCGGAATGAGCGACGACGCCCTCATGGCTGATGAAAAAGTTTTCGACATCGGGTTCGCCGTGACGTGCCACCAGACCATAGGGGAACATCCGCACGGCCACATCGCCGGTATTTTCAACCGACTGCGCGACCGTGAACATGAAATCATCGTCGACGGAAATTACCCGCGTGAAGATCAGGCCTGTGCCATTGTCCCACGTCAGTGTCAGCGGCGTATCAGGTGTCAGCCTTGCGCCCTCCGGTGCGGTCCATTCGGTCGAGGCCGATGGCACGGCATCGCTCGGCAGGTCGCCCGCGGGAACCCAGCCGTGAAGTGCATAATATGCGTCTGGCGCGCCTGCGGGCGACAGCAGCGTCACGATAGGTGAATCCGGGGCCAGCGTTTCTTTGTAGTCCTTCAAGGCGATATCGTCGATTCGCCCTCCTGTCAGCGAGATCGATCCGGTCAGGCGCGGCGTGTCGACGGGAATACGGGTCGATGCATTCACGGCGTTCGCGCGACTTTCCGCGGGTGTCACCCCGACGCCGGGCACTGCGCCGGGCGTCACGGCCAGAGTTCCGTCGCCTGCGGGTGGGGCACCCGCCTCGCGTGCCGGGGCCGGAACGCCATCGGAGGTTGCCGTTTCGGCCACCGAAGGTGCCTGTTGTTCGGGCGGAAACAGAACGAACCAGACAAGGAGGACCAAGGCACTGAGCACCGTGGCAAGGATGAGGTTCTTGTTCTGATCGTCCATTGAAGACCTGTCGCGCACGGAAAGGGGGATTGCGCGCCGTTCAACAGACCGGGCCGGGGAAGGTCAAGGCGAATCCGGAGCTGGGCGCGCGGGCAACGACCCTATCGTTCATACATTTGTCTTGGGCTCGACAAGATCACGATCCATTCCGGTATGTTGGGCGTCGCGGTCCGAAAGGTGTGCTGCGATGCCATTGCATGCTGCTAGCGACGAAGTGATTTACCCGAAAGTCCGATTTGCCCCGAAAAACCGATGTGGCCGACAAGTTCTCGGATTGCCGCCGTGACGAGATATCGCTGCCATAACGAGACATTGTGTCGCGGAAGAGGGATATGTCTCAGAAAGGCAATGGGCGGCTGTCGCAGTGATACGTTGCTCCGCGTAGGGCGGGTGCAACCACGCGTAAGCCAATCGGTCGGGCGATCTGCGTTGCTGCGTTGTCAGCAGAGACAGGTTTTGTACGGAGGACTATAGATGTAGCGGTCGTGTCTTGATCCATGGAATGGGGAAAGGTGCGGGCATGTCTGAACTCCACAAAGGTGGAGCCGTTATGACTGAACCGGGCTGTTCCTGGTAATTATGATCCTGGAAAGGGTCACTTGTCGGTCTGCGGCCGTCACCATCAAAGCTGGGTCGTGAGTGGTACATATTTTATCAGGCCGATCCCTGCGTCTGCATCATTCGTAGCTTAGCCGAGGGACCGGCGCGAAGCGATAGAGCCCAGGGAATCGTCTCATGGAATGGCATCGGGCGGGCGATGCCGTATCCCTGCACATGAGGGCAGCCCATTTCGGCCAATGTCTCCTGCTCTTCAGGGGTTTCGACGCCCTCGGCAAGTGTGGCGATTGACAGCCGTTCGGCCAGACCCAGTATCGCCGCGACCACTTCGCATTGCATCGGATTGGCGTCGATACCGTGGATGAAGCTGCGGTCGATCTTGATGCGGTGAACTCCGAACTGGGCGATATGCGCGATGGACGCCGCGCCTGTGCCGAAATCGTCAAGATCAAGGCGGAACCCCGCATCCCGCATGGCATTGATGTTACGGGTAATCGTTTCGTCACCGTCGCGCAGCGTCACCGTTTCGAGGATTTCGATGGCGATTCGATCGGGCGCAATATCATAACGATCCAACTGCCAGATGATCCGTTCCGCCAGACGCGGATCGGTCAATTGTTCAAGCGAAACGTTGACGCCTACACAAGGCACGTCCAACCCGGCCCTGTCCCATTCGATCAACGCCTCCAGGCTTGCTTTCAGAATGATTTCACCGAGTTCGGCGGATCGACCGGCCGATGCGATGGTGGACAGAAACTGGGCAGGCGTCAGGATACCGAGTTCGGGGTGATGCCAGCGGGCCAGCGCCTCGAATCCGGCAAGTCGACCCGATCGGGTTTCGACCTGGGGCTGGAACCAGGGCCTGATTTCGCCGGCATCCAGCGCATCCTCGACCTGGGTGGACAGACGGTGGTCGGTTTCGATCTGCATCTGGATGTCTGCATTGAATGCACGGACGGCATCGTTCCCCTGTTGGCGCGCTATCCGAAGGGCGCACTCCGCAGCGGCCAGAATGGCGGCACCGCTGCGAATGGGAGCCATCGCCTCGGAGCAGATACCGATGCAGCAATGCACCCGAACCGTGCGGCCATCGACCGAGATCGGTGCGGACACGGCAGATTGAATGCGATCAACGATAGCCATGATTATGTCGAGGTCAGCGCGCCGGGTGGGTGCCAGCATGGCGATCACCCCGTCGTCGCCCGTCCGCATGACCGCATCCTGTCCCCGCATCGTAGCCGCGACGCGCTGCACCACGCGATCCATGATCTTGTCCCCGGCATCAGCCCCCCAGCCGCCATCGGCAATGTGGAGATCGTCGACCTGGATGTGCAGAACCGCAGTCGTGCGGTCGCGACGGGCGCAATCGTCCAGCACGTCGTCCACGATGCGCTTCAGGACCGGCCGCGCGAGGGGCTGATCGCTGGACAGCATGGAAAGGGCTGATATCCGGTCGGTGCGGTGGCGTAAAATATCGCCATTCAGGGCGAGGAATACCGGCAGCACGATTGCCAGCACCATCGCCACCGCGTCCTGTCCCGAGGCCCATGCGATGGCAGCCACGACAGGGAACAGCATCATCCAGTCCACGCGGGCGATCCAGCCTGTCAGGCGGGTCCGCGATTGCGGGGCACTTGGCCGGTCGGTCATGCGAATCTCCGATCATCAACTGATTCAGGAGGTAGGCCGCAGGCTCTAACGGTGCCTTAACGCAGGTCAGGAACTTCCATCGAATTGTTACAATCCGATACCGCGTCTCCCCTGGATGTTACCGTTAAACCGGCGAAATCAAATAATGTCGGGTCCAGCATATGTGAGGGGCGAACCTGCATAAGAGCCGAGAACATCTTGGCGCGACGTCCGGGCACCCTGGCCTCCCACCCGTCCAGCATCGCTTTGATGACCTGCCGTTGCAGCCCATCCTGCGACCCGCACAGATCGCAGGGTATGATCGGATAGGCCATGGTCTCCGCGAAGCGCGCGCAGTCGGCTTCGGCCACATGGGCAAGCGGACGCAGCAAGGTCAGATCGCCTTCGTCATTCAGGAGTTTGGGTGGCATCGTCGCGATCTTGCCGCCATGGAACAGGTTCAGAAAGAACGTCTCCAGTATGTCGTCACGGTGATGACCCAGCACCACGGCGGAGCAGCCTTCCTCGCGCGCAATGCGGTACAGATTGGCCCGACGCAACCGTGAACAGAGTGCGCAATACGTGCGCCCGGCAGGCACCTTGTCGACGACGATGGAATAGGTGTCGCGGTATTCGATGCGGTGCGGCACACCCATCCGCTCCAGAAACGCGGGCAGCACGGTGGCGGGGAAATTCGGCTGCCCCTGATCCAGATTACAGGCCAGGATGTCGACCGGCAGAAGCCCGCGCCACTGCAATTCGGTCAGCACAGCCAACAATGTATAGCTGTCCTTGCCGCCCGACAGACAGACCAGCCATTTCGGGCGCGCTCCGCCCGCCCGCGGGGTATCGGGCGGAAGCATGCCATAGCGTTCAATCGCCTCGCGGGTTTCGCGCACCAGACGTTTTCGCAGTTTGCGAAATTCGGTGGTCTTGGGCGCGCCATGAAACAGAGCGTGAATGTCGTCGGTGCCTTGGTCGGATCTCAGGATGTCGGGCATGGGCGGCGTCCTTGGGTCGGGTAACCTTGTCCTAGCGGATCGGACGAGGGGCTTCCACAGGGCAACCGAGTTCAGGCAGCAAGTGTCGGACCAGATATTGCGGGAATATCAGCCCGCGGGCGACCGGCGAGAATACGGTATCATCTTATGTCCCCTCACTGAACGCGGGCAGCAGTGCTTTCGCCCTGTATTATGACGCAAGTGCAGTCATCAGGGACGAGCCGCAATGGCGGATGTGGCTCGGGTCGCAGTCCGTCGATTTCGCCCGTAAACCGGATATTGTCAGTCCGGAACGTTGTCGATGCCAGCACCGCCCCACGGATGGCAACGCACGATACGCCGCACCGCCAGCCATCCTCCGCGTATACCGCCGTGGCGTGCCAATGCCTCCAGGGCATAGGCCGAGCAGGTAGGCTGATAGCGACAGTTGTGTCCGACGTGAGCGGAGAACACCGCGCGGTAACCATGAACCGGCCACGAAAGGACGCGGGCGAGGGGGGTCACGTCTTGCGTCCCTTGGTCCGCACCGATCCATGAACCTTCGTCAGAGCCTTCCGAAGATCGTCCAGTAGCGCCTCGAACTCCCGCTCCGCTGTCGCTTCGGCGCGCCCGATGAGTGCGTAATCCCACCCGGCTTGGCCCAGATCGGGCAGGACCAATCGTGCCGCTTCACGCAAACGCCGCTTGGCGCGATTGCGGGCCACGGCATTGCCGACTTTTCTGGAACAGGTGAAGCCCACACCGATTACCGGATCATCGTCGCACCGGTCGCGGGCCTGCAACAGAAATGCCCCTGCAGGCACGCGCAAGCCCCTGTTGAGCGCAAGAAATTGCCGACGCTTCTGCAGAACACGCAAAAACGCCGGAGAGGATACCCCCTCCGGCGTCGAAATCGCGTCATCCATCGGGCGTCTTACGCCGAAAGAACCTTGCGGCCACGGGCGCGGCGCGCGTTCAGGATGCGACGTCCGGCCTTGGTGGCCATGCGCGCGCGGAAACCGTGGCGCCGCTTGCGGACAAGGTTCGAGGGCTGGAAGGTACGTTTCATTGCCTTCTCTCCGACATCTTGGGCCAGATTCTGACGTGAACCTGTAACCGGGTAAACTGGAAGTCGCCGTCTAGGTCAGGTGGCAGGGGCTGTCAACGGTCCCGACCGGGCGAACTCACGATCTCCGCGCAGTGTCATCCATTGTTTCAGCCGGATCATCCCGACTTGTAACATCGCGACCCGCGGAGCGTCACAGTCTGAAACAATCGACCTCTTTCAGGGCTCGGGCTTACACGCCCTCTCAAGTCGACGTGAGGGCGGGTATCTCCGTGCCTCCACACCCGTCAGATACCATTCAAAGTCCTCCGAGCGACCCACGGTCGTCTTGCGGGAAAATCCGAATGATGCACTGGATGTGACATGATCGATCAAACGACGCCCCCCCGGCCCAAGGCAAGGTCAGGTCCAGCTCGATACGTTCCACTGGCTGTTATTGGGCTCGCCGCCGTGATGGGCGCGGTCTTGCTCCGCGATCATCTCAGCTTCGACGCGCTGGCCGCCAACCGCGAGGCGCTGCTGACATTTCGCGATGCGAATTACGTCCTGACCGTCGCGGTCTTCATTGCCGCCTATATCGTCATCGTCGGTTTTTCTCTGCCGGGTGCGACCGTCGCCACGCTGACTGGCGGGTTCCTGTTCGGCGTCTTTCAAGGCACAATATTCAACATGGTCGGGGCGACCAGCGGGGCCACGATCATCTTCCTGGCGGCAAAATACGGATTTGGTGACCGTCTTGCCGCCAGAATGGACGCCTCGGGCGGGGCGGTGAAAAAAATCAAGGAGGGCATTCGCGAAAACGAGACATCGTATCTGTTCATCATGCGCCTGGTCCCTGCAGTGCCGTTCTTCGTGGCAAATCTGTGCCCCGCATTCGTCGGTGTTTCACTCGGGAAATTCGTTTTCACCACCTTCTTCGGCATTCTGCCTGCATGCGTGATCTATACTTGGGTCGGTGCCGGACTGGGAGAGGTTTTCGCCCGTGGCGAAACCCCGAACCTTGGCATCATATTCGAACCGCAGATCCTTGGCCCGATCCTCGGCCTCGTGGCACTGGCGGTACTGCCCATTGTCTTCAAGAAATTGCGAAAGCAAAACCGGGGAACACCATGAACATGCAAGCCGCGCCACAGGAAACGACGCAGGCGAAAGGTCCGGCCATGCAAGAGATCAAGACAGACGTCCTGGTGATCGGCGCCGGGTCCGCCGGACTCAGCGTTGCAGCGGGGGCCAGCCAGATGGGCGCCGACGTCACGTTGCTGGAAGGCCACCTGATGGGTGGCGACTGCCTGAACTACGGCTGTGTGCCCTCCAAGGCGCTGATTGCGGCGGGCAAGCACGCTCACGCCATGCGCAGCGGGGCAAAATTCGGCGTGTCTCCGGTCAAGCCAAAAGTCGACTATGCCGCCGCCAAGGGCCACGTCCGCAAGGTGATCGAGACCATCGCCCCCGTCGACAGCGTCGAGAGATTCGAGGGTCTGGGTGTCCGCGTCATCAAGGAATACGGCACCTTCACCGACCGCGACACGGTCGTCGCGGGGAATCATCGCATCACAGCGCGCCGCATTGTTATCGCCACCGGATCGTCGCCCTTCGTGCCGCCGATCGATGGCCTCGGCGATGTGCCGTTTCATACCAACGAGACGCTGTTCGACCTGATGGAGCAGCCCGACCATCTGTTGATCATCGGCGGTGGTCCCATCGGAATGGAAATGGCGCAGGCGCACATCCGGCTGGGCAGCAAGGTCACCGTGATCGAAGGGGCCAAAGCCATGGGCAAGGACGATCCCGAACTGGCCGAAATGGTGCTGCGCAACCTGCGCGCCGAGGGCGTCGAGATCGTCGAGGGGGCCAAGGCCGGGAAAATTTCGGGCAAGGCGGGTGCGATCACGGTCCAGACGGACAACGGCACATTCAAGGGCTCGCACCTGCTGATGGCAGTCGGGCGCAAGGCCAATATCGAAAAACTGAACCTGGATGCGGCGGGTATCGAACATGACCGCGCCATCAGGGTCGGTGCCGACCTGCGGACCACGAACCGCCGCGTCTATGCCATCGGCGACGTCGCGGGCGGGTTACAGTTCACCCATGTCGCGGGCTATCACGGCGCGACCGTGATCCGTCCGATCCTGTTCGGCCTGCCCGCGAAGGCACGCGAGGATCACGTTCCATGGGTCACCTACACCGACCCCGAACTGGCCCAGATCGGTCTGACCGAGGCACAGGCGCGCGAGGCGCATGGCGACAGGCTTGAGGTCCTGCGCTCCGGCTTCGAGGAAAACGACCGTGCCATCGCGGAAGGCAGGGCCGAGGGGCTGATCAAGGTCATGGTCGTGAACAAGCGTCCGGTCGGCGTCTCGATTGTCGGACCCCACGCGGGCGAGCTGATCGGCCTGTGGGCGCTGGTCATCGCCAACAAGCTCAAGATCGGGGCCGTTACCAACATGGTCGCGCCCTACCCGACGCTGGGCGAGGTCTCCAAACGCGCGGCGGGTCAGTATTACGCCCCGCGCCTGTTCGACAGTCAGTTGGTCAAGGCCGTCGTCGGATTCGTTCAGCGATGGATGCCCTGACAAGAACCACTGTTCCTCCTGTCGCAATCAACGGCTAGGGGCCATAAGATGCCCCGACGCAACCAGACCGGTTTCCACCATGTTCACGACCCTCTCCGGCCGCTTCCTGATCCTGACCGTGGTGTTCGTGATGCTGGCGGAAGTGCTGATCTTCGTGCCGTCCATCGCGCGCTTCCGCCTGGACTACCTGACTGAACGCATGGAGCGGGCACAGATCGCTTCGCTGGCGCTGCTGGGCGCGGACGAGATGATTCCCGAAAATGTTGAGGCGGAACTGCTTGAAAACGCAGGCGTCCTCAACGTCGTGCTGCGCCGGGACGCGATGCGGCAACTGGTCCTGTCGTCGGACCTGCCCGGCCCTGTCGCAAAGACGGTGGACCTGCGCGATCCTATGGCCCTCGTCCTGATCCGCGATGCCGTTGTACGTTTCATGACGCCCACGCCCGAAGTTATCCGCGTCATCGCCGAACCCGCCCGCGGTGGCGGCGTCCAGATCGAGGCCGCCATCGACACCGGGGACCTTTACGCCGCGATGATCGAATATGGTCTGAACATCCTGTGGCTTAGCCTGATTATCTCGGTCATCACTTCGGTCTTCCTGTTCCTTGCTGTGCGACGCCTTCTGGTCATGCCGATCAAGGCCCTGGTCGGTCACATGAAGGCCTATGCCGCCGCTCCCGAAGACGCGCGCCGCATTATCGAACCCGCATCCCGCATCCGCGAGTTGAACGAGGCCGAGACGACCCTGCGCGACCTTGAAACCCAACTGTCGCAATCGCTGCGGCAGAAGGAGCGTCTGGCCCAGTTGGGCACCGCCGTCGCCAAGATCAGCCATGACCTGCGAAACATCCTGACGACCGCCACCCTGCTGGCCGACCGGATGGAAATGGTCGACGACCCCACCGTCCGCCGCGTCGCCCCGAAGATCGTCAAATCCCTGACCCGCGCCGTGAACCTGACCGAAGGGACGCTGGCCTTCGGGCGCGCCGAAGAGGCTGCGCCTGCCCTCCAGCTGATCGACGCGCGGCCATTCTTCGAGGAGATTTGCGAAGGTGAACAACTTGCCGTCGCGCAGAAGGATGTCACCATCCGTCACGACGCGCCACCTGGCCTGACCCTGCGGATCGACCCCGACCAGATGCACCGCGTGATCGGCAATCTGATCAGAAACGCCCGGCAGGCGATCCAGGTGTCCGGCGGCGCGGGCGAAGTGATCGTAGCGGCGTCCGATATTGGTGATGCCTGGCAGATACGCGTCACCGACACCGGCCCCGGCTTGCCCCCCAAGGCACAGGAGAAATTGTTTCAGGCGTTTCAGGGCAATGTTCGCAAGGGCGGGACTGGCCTCGGCCTCGTAATAGCGTCCGAACTGATCCGCGGCCATGGCGGAACCCTGACGCTGGAACACACGGGCGAGGCGGGAACGACCTTTCTGATCCATCTGCCGCGATCGGTGGACGCAGGTTAAGACGACAGCGGCAAGATAGGCGTGCATCCCCTGATCGCGACTTTGGGGCCTTTTGCAACCGGATCAGGGCACCACGACGATCTTGCCGGTGGATTTGCGCTCGCGGAGCAGGGCCAGTGCTTCTTCTACCTGGTCCAGAGGCAACACGTGGCTGACATGTGGCCGTATTTCGCCCGCAGCATACATCGCGAACAGGGCGGCGATGCTGTCGGTGACGGGTGATGGATCGAAATCCAGATATCCGCCCCAGTAAAAGCCGATCAGGTCTATGTTCTTGACCAGGATGTGATTGGCGGGAAACTCGGGGATCTCGCCGCTGGCGAAGCCGATCACCAGATATCGCCCACCGGGCCGGATGGCACGGAATGCTGCCTTCGCCACGCCCCCGCCGACAGCATCATAGACCACGTCCACACCACCCAGATTGCGCAACTGATCACGCAGATCGGGTGCGTCGGCGTCAATCAGGTGGTGTGCGCCGTGGTCGCGCGCCACAGTAAGTTTATCCGCGCCACGCGCGACGGCAACGACCTCTGCCCCCATCTTCGCGCCCAGTTCCACCGCCGTCAGACCCACACCGCCCGCCGCTCCCAGCACAAGAAGACGTTCGCCGGGTCGCAACCGGGCACGGTGGGTCAGGGCGAGATGGCTGGTCGACCATGCCACGATGAAACCTGCCGCGATCTCTGACGGCATCGCGTCTGGTACGACAACAAGGCGGTTCGCGGGAAAAACCCCGTATTCGGCCAGTCCGCCTTGTCCGCCAAAAACCGCGACCCGCGTTCCGGGGGACGGACCGTCGGTGTCCGGACCAAGGGCGGTCACGGTACCGCAGACCTCCAGCCCTGGAATGAAGGGGGGAGGCGGGGTCGCCTGATAAGTGCCCTTCACCATCAGCAGGTCCGCAAAGTTCAGCCCCGTTGCCCCGATTCTCAGGGCGACCTCGCCGAGACCCGGTTCGGGAACCGCAACATCCTGCTGCAAAGCGGCGGACTCGGGCCCCGTTACGACATATCCACGCATCTCAAAGTCTCCGCTTGCCTGAAAGTGGTCGGAGCAGGGTGTCATTTGACACGCCAGGCTTCCAGCCCCCGGTTTCGCGCAAGCTGTTGCAAACAGAGTTAAAACAACCCATCGGCGATCGATGAAATCGACGGAAAGTCGAATGGAACCTTGCACTTATGCAAGCACGTCTCGCGTTTCATAGATCTATTATACCAAGTCAGCATAAGCGTATGATCTTAGAATTCATTATTCTTCATAAAATTTTCAGTCTTCAGAACATATGTCATTCGAACGGAGCTCAAGATGAAACATCCCGTGGACGTCCATGTCGGCAGGCGGATTCGCCACCGTCGCTGGATGGTGGGAATGACACAGCAACAGTTGGCCGAACAGGTGGGGATCAAATTCCAGCAGATTCAGAAGTACGAAACCGGCATGAACCGGGTTTCCGCGTCGCGACTTTGGGAGATTTCGGACGCGCTCGGTGTCGCGATCGAGCATTTTTTCGAAGGTCTGGAGGGAGAGATTCCTGCGATAGGGGCGCAAGATATGCTGTCCGACAAGGAAACGGTGGAGTTGGTTCGCGCCTATTATGCAATGCCCGAGAACCAGCGCCGTCGTCTGTTCGATCTGGCGCGCGCCTTGTCCGAGAGTGCCGCGTGAACCCGCCTGCCGCTTGACCGTCCTGCGCCGGGATGCCACCCGGTTGGGATGACGAACCGCACCGACATCGACGATATCAGAAAGGCTGCGCATGCGCTGGCCGATGCCGCGCGTGTCGTGACCCTTCGGTATTTTCGCCACCCCCTCGAAATCGAGACCAAGCGGGCCGATTTCGACCCTGTCACCGTCGCCGACCGCGAGGCCGAGACGGCAATGCGGGCTGTCCTGTCGCGCATGCGGCCCGATGACGGGATATTGGGCGAGGAGGGCGAGGCCGTTCTCGGCACCAGCGGCCTGACCTGGGTGCTGGACCCGATTGACGGCACGCGGGGGTTCATTTCCGGCACACCGACCTGGGGCGTGCTGATCGCGGTGCAGGACGAGGATGGCCCGTTTTACGGCATTATCGACCAGCCGTTCACGGGCGAGCGGTTCGAGGGTGATCCGTCCGGCGCGAGATGGATACGGGCGGGCGAAACGCGGCCCTTGCAGGTCAGCATGACCGCCACGCTGGCGCGGGCGACCATCCTCAGCACCTTTCCCGAAGTCGGCACCAGGTCCGAAGGGGCCGCCTTTGCCCGCGTCGCGCGGGACTGTCGTCTGACGCGCTATGGCATGGACTGCTATGCCTATGCCCTGCTGGCGGCGGGCCACGTCGATCTGGTCATCGAGGCCCAGTTGCAGCCCTATGACATTGCCGCACCGATCGCCGTCATTCAGGCGGCCGGCGGCATCGTCACCGATTGGCGGGGCGGCCCGGCCCATCATGGCGGTCAGGTTATTGCCGCCGCCACACCCGCACTGCATGCCGCCGCGCTGGAGCGTTTGAATGGCTGAGGTGCTGATCCGGGGGGCTGGTCACATCCTGACCATGGATGCAACCGTGACCGGAGCCGACATCCTGATCCGCGATGGCGTAATCGCCGGGGTTGGAGCGGGCCTGACCACGGTGGGTGAGGTCGTTGACGCGACAGCCTGCCTCGTCACGCCCGGCCTCGTGAACACGCACCATCACCTCTACCAGACATTGACCCGTGCGGTGCCCGCCGGGCAGGACGCATTGCTGTTCGGCTGGCTGCGGGCACTCTATCCGATCTGGGCACGGTTTACGCCGGACCATGTTCACGTCGCCACTCAGCTGGGGTTGGCAGAGCTGGCGCTGTCGGGCTGCACCACGTCGTCCGACCACCTGTATCTGTTCCCGAACGGCGTCCGGTTGGAGGATACGATCCATGCCGCCGCAGACGTCGGTTTGCGATTTCATCCGACTCGCGGGGCCATGTCCATCGGCGCATCCGACGGCGGCCTGCCGCCGGATGTTCTGGTCGAGTCGGAAGCGTCGATCCTTGCCGACAGCATCCGCGTGGTCGACGCGTTCCATGACCCCGCGCCGGGGTCGATGTGCCGGGTCGGCATCGCGCCCTGTTCGCCGTTTTCGGTCAGCCGGGAACTGATGCGCGATGCGGCTCTGCTGGCGCGCGACAAGGGCGTCATGCTGCACACCCATCTGGCCGAGAATGACGAAGACGTCGCGTTTTCGCTCGACCGCTTCGGGTGCCGTCCCGGTCAATATGCCGAAGACCTTGGTTGGACCGGACCAGACGTCTGGCATGCCCATTGCGTCAAACTGGATGCGACGGAAATCGACCTGTTCGCGCGAACGCGCACGGGTGTGGCGCATTGCCCCTGTTCCAACTGTCGGCTTGGGTCGGGCATCGCGCCTTTGAGAGATATGCTGGAGGCGGGGGTTCCGGTGGGCCTGGGTGTTGACGGCTCCGCGTCGAATGATCGCGCGAACCTGTTGGACGAAGCGCGGCAGGCCATGCTGTTGCAGCGGGTATCGCGGGGCGCCGATGCCATGTCGAACATCGAGGCGCTGCAATTGGCCACCGCCGGGGGTGCTGCGGTTCTGGGCCGCGATGACATCGGCCGACTGGCTGTGGGGATGCGTGCCGACATTGCCATATGGGATATGTCCGGTGTCGAGGCGACCGGAAGCTGGGATCGCAGCGCGCTGTTGCTGGCCGGTCCGCGCCGGGTCCGCGACCTCTTCGTCGAGGGGCGGCAGGTGGTGCGTGACGGGCGTATCACGACCATAGATTTGCCCCGCGTGATCGAGCGGGCCGAGACCCTGCTGACGCAGTTGATGGCCTAGATCGGCGGTTCCGGCGGAACGCGATCGCCCGTAGCCTCGCGGAAATGCCGACGGCAGAGCGAGATATAGCGGTCGTTGCCCCCCACTTCGACCTGCCTGCCCTCGGACAGGGCGGTGCCGTCTTCGTCCACGCGAATGACCATCGTCGCCTTGCGCCCGCAGTGGCAGATCGTCCGCACCTCGCGCAGTTCGTCCGCCAGCGCCAGCAGCGCGGCGGAGCCGGGAAACAGCTCGCCCCGGAAATCGACCCGCAACCCATAGGCCATGACCGGCACGTTCAGGTCGTCGACGGCGCGCGCCAATTGCCAGACCTGCTCGCGCGACAGCCATTGCGCTTCGTCCAGCAGGACGCAGGCGACCGGACCTTCGGTCAGCCGGGTTTCGATCATGGCATAGAGATCAGACCGGCCCGACCATGTGTCGGCTTCAGCGTCGATGCCAATGCGACTGGCGATGCGCCCCTTGCCCGCACGGTTGTCGAAATTTGCGGTCAGCAGATAGGTCTGCATTCCCCGTTCTATGTAATTGTAGGACGCCTGAAGCAGGAGCGTGCTTTTGCCTGCATTCATTGTCGAGAAATGAAAATAGAGCTTGGCCATGCCCCCTCCTGCCAAGCGGCCCACGTGGCTGCAAGCCCCCTTCAGGCGCGCGTAAGCAGAACAGACCCGACGGAATACCCGGCCCCGAATGAACAGATCAGCCCCTTGTCACCCAATTCCATGTCAGCCGAATATTGTGAAAAAGCGATGATCGATCCGGCCGACGACGTGTTCGCATAATCCTGCAGAATGTTCGGCTGTTCTTCGGGCGCAGGCACGCGGCCCAGAACCTTCTTGCCGATGAAATCGTTCATCGACTTGTTCGCCTGATGCAACCACAGCCGTTTCAGGTCGTCCGCCACCCAACCTGCATCGGCCATGTGATCGGCGATGTGACCTGCCACCAGCGGCAGCACTTCTTTGAATACCTTGCGACCGTTTTGCATGAACTGCATGTCGCGACGGTCTTCCATTGCGTCACGCGTACGGCGTAGGAACCCGTCGTTGTTGCGGATATTGTTGGAAAACTGCGTCGCACAGCGCGTGCTTTCAACGATGAACCGATCGCCCGTGGCCAGATCATCCCGCTCCAGCACGACGGCGGTGCAGACGTCGCCAAAGATGAAGTGGCAATCGCGGTCGCGCCACTCCAGGTGGGCCGAACATATCTCGGGGTTGACCACGATGGCGCGGCGGATCGACCCGGCGCGGATCATGTCTGCCGCGGCCTGGATACCGAAAGTCGCCGATGAACATGCGACATTCATGTCGAAGGCGAACCCGCCCGTGCCCATCAGGTCCTGAATTTCGATGGCAATGGCGGGATAGGCGCGTTCATGGTTCGAGGCGGCGCAGATCACGACATCAATCTCGCCCGCCAGGATACCCGCCTGCGCCAGCGCATCGGTACAGGCCGCAACTGCCATTTCGGCCATCTGGCTCGGGGCTTCGTCGTCGCGCGCGGCCAGCTTGGGATACATCCGGTCGGGGTCCAGCACGCCCGCCTTGTCGAGAACGAAGCGCTGTTCGATTCCGCTGGCGGACTTGATGAACTCGGCGCTGGACCGAGGGATGGCTTCACGGTTGCCCGACGCGATGCCATCGGCACGTCTGTCATTTTCGCGGTCTGCATAAACGTTGAATGCGACCACCAGTTCGTCGTTAGTGATTACCTGCGAAGGGGTAAAGACGCCCGATCCGGTGATTGCGACGCTAGGTGTGTTGGCCATCCGATGCCTCCCCCAGAGGTCGGTCAGATGTGCCGGGCAGGTCCGGTGTCGTCAAGCCTATGAGGCGCGGAGCGTTACGTCAGATCCGCTCCGCCCCAAGGCTCAGTTCAAAGCGGCTTCTGCGGGACAGTCATCGTCGGCCGCATCCAGATCGACGCCAAGGACGTCCATCAGTTCAGCATGACAGGCTTGCCATCCACTGTCGTCATAGAGCGTCAGCAGTGGCAGTTCGGCCGCCGCGAAGGCCCGGCGGCGGACGGCATCGCGGTGGGCGGGACCACGACCGGCCGGGAGTTCGACGCCGCACAGGGGCATGCCCTCCATGTCGGAAATGACCACGTCGATCCGGCGTTGACGCAGGGCACTGGCAACAGGGGACAGATCGTCGTCGCCGGTTTCGAAAAGACCCGCGAGGGATACCTGCATGTCGATCCGCAACCCCTGGCTGGCGGCGAACCGGGCGAGGGCGTGCAGCATGTCGGACTGACGCGGAGCGAAGAGCTTGCGCTTGCGAAGGCCCGCGGCGAGCGCCGACAAGACAGAAGCGCGGGGCTGCGCGTCGATGCGGTGGGCGGGAAACTCCAGGGTGATTTCGGGCGTTGCCGTGGCGCGGCGGATCGCCATGCTAGAAGCGCTAAGTGCCATGAGGGAGAGGCTCATCGGTTCCATCGGTCTTCCTTTCGAGTGTCTGCTATCTCTGGGAAAACCATTGCCGCCGGTCATGTCTTTCGTTCGCCGGGATCGTGAAACTACGGTGTCCCTCCAGACGGTTTCGGAGACAATCCCATACAAGCCTGTCTTCTGTTTCCGTCGCCGCGAACACCGCCTGACCTATGCCATGTTCCCGTCGGACGCGCGGCCTGTTTCCGGAAAATCCCACGTATGGTGCCAGTGCATATGAAGGTATTACCCCGGTCATACCCCGCGGCATTAGGAATCGATTAACCGTTCCGGCTCAGGTTTACCTGAAATCTGGTGAATTGGGGCGTAACCATGGCGGATCGAAAACCGAACAGAACGCAACACGACGCGACAAATGCGATGATCGCGGCGATGCAGCGATTTGAATGGGACCTGCACCATGTCGCCACGCGCGAGGGGCGGGTGCCGCGCGAATGGCGCGAGGTCTGGCAGAACCGCACGAAGCGCAAGACGCGGGTGTCGCTGTGGCTGGACGAGGACGTGCTGAAGCTGTTCCGGTCTATGGGCCCGGGCTATGGCCCGCGCATGAATATCGTGCTGCGATCGTTCATGTACGCGCGCATGGCAGCGATGCTGGAAGGCGAGGACCTGCTGGACAGCTACCGCGAGGACTGGATGGGCAAGAAGAAGCCGCAGGTCCAGGAGATCTTGGCGGAGATGGAGCGGCTGGGCCGGATCGCCCGGAACGAGACGGGCACGGAGGATTGGGAGGTTTGAGGGGGTGAGGGTTCGGTGCGGCTGAGTGGTGGGGCTTGATGATGCAGCATCAGTCCTATCAAGGCGGATGTGGGAATGAAGTCGGTCGTTGCTAAAGATTGGGTGTTTCCGGAATGGCAAGATACGTAGTCCGGAGTGCGATCGCGCGCCGGACCTTACGCCTGGAGTATGACTCTGGACAGGGAGCGGCACGCGAACGGTCATCGGGCAAGTCGTGACGCATGTCCGGCATGATCCAAAGCGAATTAAGACTTGCGGCCTGAAATGTGTTAATTTTGCTGGGCAGCCGGTCATGAAACGAGGGTTTTCCGTTCCAACCTGTTGATCTTCGTGTTTCTTACCATTGGGTGTTTTTATGCAAGCCTCTCTTTTTCTTTCATTGTTCCTGGTCGTCGCTGCTGCTGGCAGCATAGGCGAAGCTGAAACGATTTCGCCCGCATTTCAGAACGACTCAATCGATAATGGTGGCACAGTAATTGGAGGCGACCCGACCGGCTCTTTGCAATCACCGGGGGGTGTTTTCCTGCGTGACCGTCGCGCCACCCGGATTACCGTTCGCTGGCATGATCGCACCGATGTCGAGACTGGATACCGGATTGAGCGGGCGGATGTCGGGCAGGTCTGGACCTGGCCCGGCGAAGACCTCTGGCAGGAGGTCGCATCGACCGGTCCGCAGGAGGGCTTTCCGGAGATCGTCGATGAGGGTCTGATACCGGAACGGCACTACTGTTATCGCGCGTTTGCTGTCGATGACACGACTGAAAAGAGATCGGCAGTGCGCTGTGCCGTAACCCACGCAGCGCAGACACAACCGATCTTTCGAGTGCAATTGCAGTTGCACACCGCCGATCTGGAGAATGCCGGAACCGATGACGATATCGAGGTTCTGCTCCAACACCGCGCGCTTATCGTCCCGACGGGGAATTCGACCTGGATCGACTACAGCCGAAACGATTTCGAGCGGGGCGACCACTTTGCTTATGACCTTAACGTGCGGAGCCTTCGCCGGATCAGCGATATCACCCAGATTTTCGTCGAAAAATCCGGGTCTGACGATTGGTGCGTCAGCAGGATAGAATTGATCGTCAATGAACTGACGTATTTCGACCAGACGTTCGAGGATTTGCCGGACGACTGTTTCTGGGTCAGAGCCGCAAGCGACGGACGGCTTGTCATTCCGTTCGAGTCCCTTCGAAACCACCCGCAATGGGGCCGGTTCGACCCGAGGGTCTTGGCATTGCTGAGCGAGCGGACGACGACGCCCTTGCAGACGGACGACGATCCGCTGCCTGAAGGTTCTCTGACCACCGTCAAACTTCCGAGCCAATTGCTGGGGCTTCTGCATGCCGACATGCTCAGCCGGGTCGAGGCGATCATCGGTGACAGCATCGCGACAGAGGACGCCCATTGGCAAAGTCCGGCCTCGGGACAAGACAGCAGGGTGTCTTTGAAGACGGTAGACGAGGACACCTATCGGATCGGTTTCGGGATCGTGGGCGAGGCGCCGTTTCTGCCGGATGCGCAGATCGAAGCGAGTCTCGAACTCGACGTGTCGGCGGCGTGCAACGACGCGGGCGATCAGATCAGTTACGCGATCGCGGCGCGTGATTTGAGGGTGAACGCAGATTTCCTGATCTTCTGGCTTGAGAACAATATCGAAGATGCGATCAATGAGCAGTTCTCTGTCGACGCGATCGCACAACGTCTGCCGCTGGAGGGGTTGCCGGAGGGCGTTCGGTGCATCGGCGCGCCTGTCACGATCTCCGGTGCGGGAGATGTCGAAGTCCGGTTGCTGCTGGCACGGTTCTTTCAAGACGAGGCACCCGAACCGCTCCCCCCTGTGGACCCGTCAGATACCGAGAACGACAATAATAATGCGCCGGTGACCGGACCCGTCGCGAACCAGTAGATGCGAGGCCGTACCGGGGCTGGCGGGTCGGCACCGGCATGGCGAGAGGTGGCGCGGTTTGGCTGCGTCTCTACTGCAACGTCCGAACCTCCACGTCCCCTTCCGCCCGCGCGCGCATCGCCAAGGCCGCCGCGTGTGACCCCGCCAGGGTCGTGTAATACGGGATGCGGTCCATCAGGGCGACGTTGCGCATGGAGCGGCTGTCCTCGACCGCCTGCGCGCCTTCGGTGGTGTTCATGACCAGCGCGACTTCTCCGTCCTTCATGACGTCGACGATGGTGCGGCCGCCCTCGTAGGCCTTGTTGACGTGGCGCGAGTCGATGCCGTGGCGGGCCAGGTATTCGGCGGTGCCGGAGGTGGCGAGGATCGAGAAGCCCATGTCGGTAAGGATCGACGCGGTTTCGATCAGTTGCGCGGTCTTGTCGGAGGGTTTGATCGACAGGAAGACGGTGCCCGAATGCGGCAGTTCGACGCCCGCACCCATCTGCGCCTTGAGAAAGGCACGCGCGAAGCTGCGGTCCCAGCCCATGACTTCGCCGGTGGAGCGCATTTCCGGCCCCAGCAGGGTGTCGACGCCGGGGAAGCGGGCGAAGGGCAGCACAGCTTCCTTGACCGAGAACCACGGTGTGTCGGGATGGGCCAGCGACATGACATCGCCCATCGGCACGTGGTCGATGGTGGCGTCGGCGGGGTAGGGGTCGCGCAGCGGGAAATTCGACAGCGGCTCTCCGGCCATGAGGCGACTGGCGATGCTGGCGATGGCGGAGTCCACCGCCTTGGCGACGAAGGGCACGGTGCGCGAGGCGCGGGGGTTGACCTCGATCAGATAGATCTCCGGCCCGGTCTCGGGGTCGTCCTTCACGGCGAACTGGACGTTCATCAGGCCGACGACACGGAGCGCACGGGCCAGCGCGACGGTCTGGTCGCGGATCGTGTTGATCGTGTCGGTCGAGAGGGTATGCGGGGGCAGGCAGCAGGCGGAGTCGCCGGAGTGGACGCCCGCCTCCTCGATATGCTGCATGATGCCGGCGACATGGACGTTTTCGCCGTCGGACAGGGCGTCGACGTCGACTTCGATCGCACCGGAAAGATAGCTGTCGAGCAGGACGGGGCTGTCGCCGGAAACGACGACCGCGTCGCGGATGTAGCGTTCGAGCTGCGCGGTGTCGCGAACGATTTCCATGGCGCGGCCCCCGAGGACGTAGGACGGGCGGATCACCAGCGGATAGCCAAGGTCTTCGGCCACGAGGCGGGCCTCGGCGTCACTGTGGGCGATGGCGTTCCTGGGTTGTTTCAGGCCGAGCTGGGTGACCAGCGCGCTGAACCGTTCGCGGTCTTCGGCCAGGTCGATGGCGTCCGGAGAGGTGCCGAGAATCGGAATGCCCGCGTCGTGCAGGGCAGCGGCGATCTTGAGCGGTGTCTGGCCGCCGAACTGAACGATGACGCCGTGGAGGGTGCCGTTTTCCTGTTCGACCCGCAGGATTTCCATGACGTGTTCGAAGGTCAGGGGTTCGAAGTACAGGCGGTCGGAGGTGTCGTAGTCGGTGCTGACGGTCTCGGGGTTGCAGTTGATCATGATGGTTTCGTAGCCCTGATCGGAGAGCGCGAAACAGGCGTGGCAGCAGCAGTAGTCGAATTCGATGCCCTGACCGATGCGGTTGGGGCCACCGCCGAGAATGACGACCTTCTTGGCATCCGTGGGGCGGGATTCGCATTCCGCTTCGCCCATGACAGGCGTTTCATAGGTCGAGTACATGTAGGGGGTCTGCGCCTCGAACTCGGCGGCGCAGGTGTCGATGCGTTTGAACTGGGCCACGACGCCGAGGTTCAGGCGCGCCCGGCGGACGTTGTCTTCGGTCCGCCCGGAGAGTTTGGCGAGGCGGGCGTCGGTAAAACCGTAGGTCTTGAGACGGCGCAGGCCGTCTTCGGTGACAGGCAGACCATTGGCCTTAACTTCGGCCTCCAGGTCCATGATTTCCCTGATGCGGGCCAGGAACCACGGGTCGAACCTGGTGACGGCATTGATCTCATCGTCCGAGAGCCCGTGGCGCATGGCCTGGGCGATGACGCGGATGCGATCCGGCGTCTGACGTCCGAGGGCGGCCTTGATGGCGGCGGGGTCGGTGGAAAGCTCGATCTCGTCAAATCCGGTCAACCCGGTTTCCATCGAGGCAAGCGCCTTCTGCATCGACTCGTGGAAGGTGCGACCGATGGCCATCGCCTCGCCCACGGATTTCATCGCGGTGGTCAGCAGGGGTTCGGCACCGGGAAACTTTTCAAAAGCGAACCTTGGGATCTTGGTGACGACATAATCTATTGTCGGCTCGAACGACGCGGGTGTCACTTTCGTGATATCGTTGTCCAGTTCGTCGAGCGTGTAGCCGACGGCCAGCTTGGCGGCGATCTTGGCAATCGGGAAGCCCGTCGCCTTGGACGCCAGTGCCGAGGAGCGCGACACGCGGGGGTTCATCTCGATCACGACCATACGCCCGTCGGCGGGGTTCACGGCCCATTGGACGTTGGAGCCGCCGGTTTCGACGCCGATTTCACGCAGCACATTGATGCTGTGTGTCCGCATGATCTGGTATTCCTTGTCCGTCAGGGTCAGCGCGGGGGCGACGGTGATGGAATCGCCGGTATGCACGCCCATCGGATCGACGTTTTCGATGGCGCAGACGATGATGGCGTTGTCGGCGGTATCGCGCACGACCTCCATCTCGAATTCTTTCCAACCCAGCAGGCTTTCGTCCACGAGGATCTGCGCCATCGGCGAGGCTTCCAGCCCGGTGCGACAGATGCGTTCGTAATCGGCACGGTTGTAGGCCACGCCGCCGCCTGTGCCACCCAGCGTAAATGCGGGGCGGATAATGGCGGGCAGTCCAACAAATTCGATGGCTTCGATAGCGTCTTTCAAACCGGCAGCGATGTCGAACTTGCCGTTCGGGAGCTTGGGAGCAGAGACGATGGTGGCCTTTGGATTCTCGATACCCAGCCGCTCCATCGCTTCGCGGAACAGCTTGCGGTCTTCGGCCATTTCGATGGCGGCGCGCCTGGCACCGATCAACTCCACGCCAAACTTCTCGAGGACGCCCATGTCGTCCAGCGCCAATGCGGTGTTCAGCCCGGTCTGGCCACCCATCGTCGGCAACAGCGCGTCGGGGCGTTCCTGTTCGATGATGCGTGCGACGACATCCGGGGTAATCGGTTCGATATATGTCGCATCGGCCATGCCGGGGTCGGTCATGATCGTGGCCGGGTTCGAGTTGACGAGGATGACGCGATAGCCCTCTTCGCGCAGGGCCTTGCAGGCCTGTGCGCCGGAATAGTCGAACTCACAGGCCTGACCGATCACGATAGGGCCCGCGCCGATGATCATGATCGACTTGATGTCGGTCCGTTTGGGCATGGTCTTCCCTCGATGTCTGGCAAACTCGCCGGGGTTTAGGGGGAGGACTCGCGGAGGGCAAGGGTGCCCGGTGCGATCTGGCGAGCCAGTCGCAGCCATACGGAGGACAAACGCACATACGGTTGAGCCGACGATGTCATGCGCTGGAAACCGTCACGCCCCCTGCCTGTGCGCCAGCGACACGGCCCAAGCTTGGGCACAGGATCTTGAGGGACGGTGTCAGGGGAGGGAAGGTTTACGGATCATCGGTCGGTATAGAGATAGTCGCGGGTGTTGGGCACGGTTTCGCGCCGCTTCGCCAGCTGGATTTGATAGACGACGTGGCTGTAGGCGTCGAAGCTGACCTCGGCGGCGACGAGGTAATAGCGCCACATGCGGATGAAGCGGTCATCGTACATGGCACGTACGGTGTCGATATTGGCTTCGAACCGGTCCTGCCAGTGGCGCAGGGTTTCGGCATAATGGCCGCGCCAGACCTCGATATCCCCCTGCCAAAGTCGTGTCGCCTCGATTGGCGGCAGGAGTTCGGACAGGGACGGTGTGTAGCCGCCCGGAAAGATGTATTTCGCCAGCCATCCCGACGTCGTCGTCGGCGGACCACAGCGCCCGATGGAATGGATCAGCGCCACGCCATCATCAGTCAGCAGGTCGTCCACCTTGTTGAAATAGGTCGCGTATTGCGGAACGCCGACGTGTTCCAGCATGCCCACGGAGACGATCCGATCATAGCGGCCCGAGAGGTTGCGGTAATCCTGCAAGCGGAAGTCGATCTGATCGGTCAGCCCGGCTTCCTTGGCGCGGGCCGTAGCCGTGGCGTGCTGATTCTCGGACAGGGTGACCCCGGTGACATGCGCGCCATAATCGCGGGCCAGCGTCAGGGCCATGCCGCCCCAGCCACAGCCGATATCGAGAACGCGCATCCCCGGTTCAATTCGCAGCTTGGCGGCGATATGGTCCTTTTTGGCTTGCTGCGCCTGTTCCAGTGTCATTTCGGGTTCACGAAAATAGGCGCAGGAATACTGTCGGTCGTCATCCAGGAAAAGGGCGTAGAAATCGTCGCCCAGATCGTAATGGTGCGCTACGTTGGTGCGGGATTTGCGCGGGTCGTTGGCCTGCATGACGCGTCGGATGGCAAAGCGGGCACGGTATCCGGCGGCGATGAGCGGCGGCATGATCGACCGCCCGCCATTGATTGCGAACAGGGTGAACATCTCGCGCAGAGTGCCTTCCTCGACAGTGAGGGTGCCGTCCATATAGGCTTCGCCCATGGCCAGTTCAGGGTTGCGCACCAGATCGCGCAGGCGTGATTCGTCGGTCAGCTTCAACGTGATCGAGGGGCCATTGTTGCCCGAACCGAATACGTGGCGTGTGCCGTCCGGCATGATCGCGGTAAGTTGCCCCTTACGGGACAGTCGCTTGAGCATCGTCAGTACTATTGATTGCCACATATCAGCAGTCCTTTTTGGTGGACCCATGGGCGGGTCTTTGCCGCAGAGAACGAAATCTGTCGCGCAGGAGCAAGAGCATGACAATTCAGTGCATATTGTCGGCGGGAGAGTGGGAACGGAACCTTCGCGCCGAGGTTGGGACGCGGAACATTCGATTTCACACGGGAGGAGCTTAGATATGACCTTGCAAGCTGTCTTTTTCGGAGCCATCGGCACACTTGCCGAGACCAGTGAACTGCAACGCCGTGCCTATAATATGGCCTTTGCCGCCGCTGACCTGGATTGGGTCTGGGATCGCGAAAGCTATGCCCGGATGCTGCGTGAGCCGGGCGGGAAGACCCGCATCCGGACCTATGCCGAACAGGCGGGCGACCGGGTGGATGCCGCGGCCGTCCACGCCGCGAAACAGATGTATTTCGCCATGCTGCTGGCCCGCGAGGGGGTCGATCTGCGTCCCGGCGTCGGCGACCTGATCAACGCGGTCCAGGCACGGGGTCTGTTGCTGGCTTTGGTCACCGGCACGGACGCTGCACAGGTAGATGGGTTACTGGCAGCGTTGCCGATTTCGCGCGATGACTTCGACTGGGTCGGTGACCGGACACGTGCGGCGCGGGGAAAACCTGCGCCCGACCTCTACTACGCGGCGATGGATGATCTGGGCCTGTTGCCGCACCATGTTCTGGTGATCGAAGACACGCCCGAAAGCGCGCAGGCCGCCGTCGATGCCGGGCTGGCGACCATCGGTTTCGCGGGCGAAGCGGCGCGGGGCCGGGCCTTTCCGGCAGGCGTCGAGATCGTCGACCGGCTGGACCGGGATCATCTGAACCGAAGCAGCCGGGCCAGTGTCATCGCTGCCGAGTAGGTTGACACCCGGCAAGGGGCCGTGTCGATAGGGCCAACCCTGACGACCCCTTGCCGGAGACCCGATCATGCATGCCTTTCGCACCCACACCTGTGCCGGTCTGACCAAGGACGATGT
Organism: Jannaschia sp. L-14R; assembly: GCF_056857695.1. Classification (NCBI taxonomy): domain Bacteria; kingdom Pseudomonadati; phylum Pseudomonadota; class Alphaproteobacteria; order Rhodobacterales; family Roseobacteraceae; genus Jannaschia; species Jannaschia sp. L-14R. The sequence goes on along the minus strand of NZ_JBSXNP010000007.1, from coordinate 57,007 downwards.
GGGTGAAACCGTCCGTTTGTCGGGCTGGGTCCACCGTATTCGCGACCACGGCGGCATCCTGTTCATAGATCTGCGCGACCATTACGGGATGACGCAGGTCTTGTGTGACCCCGACAGCCCGGTGTTCGCGCAGATGGAAAAAGTGCGTGCCGAATGGTGCATCCGCATCGATGGCACGGTGAAGGCGCGCGACGCGGAACTGGTGAACCCCAAGATACCGACGGGCGAGATCGAGGTTTTCGTGCGCGATATGGAAGTGCTGGGCGCGGCGGACGAATTGCCGCTGATGGTGTTCGGCGATCAGGAATACCCCGAGGAGACGCGGCTGAAGTATCGCTTCCTCGACCTGCGTCGCGAACAGATGCAGAAGAACATGATCCTGCGTTCAAATGTGGTAAGATCGATCCGTAACCGTATGTGGGAAAAGGGTTTTCACGAATTTCAGACGCCGATCATCACGGCCTCGTCGCCGGAGGGCGCGCGGGACTTTATCGTGCCGTCGCGCCTGCATCCGGGCAAGGTTTATGCCCTGCCGCAGGCACCGCAGCAGTTCAAGCAGCTTCTGATGGTGTCGGGGTTCGACAAATACTTCCAGATCGCGCCCTGTTTCCGCGACGAGGACCCCCGTGCCGACCGCTCGCCCACCGACTTCTATCAGTTGGACATGGAGATGAGCTTCGTCTCGCAACAGGATGTTTTCGATACGATTCAGCCCGTGGTCGGCGGGCTGTTCGAGGAGTTCGGGGGCGGTCGCAAGGTCGATGCCGACTGGCCGCTGATTTCCTACAAGGATGCGGCGCTGAAATACGGCACCGACAAGCCGGACCTGCGCAACCCGATCGAGATGCAGGACGTGTCCGGGCATTTCAAAGGTTCGGGCTTCGCGATCTTCGCGTCTTTGCTGGAGAAAGAGGGTACCGAAATCCGCGCCATTCCCGCGCCGACCGGCGGGTCGCGCAAGTTCTGCGACCGGATGAACAAGTTCGCGCAGGAGCAGGGTTTGCCGGGGATGGGGTATATTTTCTGGCGTGATCAGGGCGACGGCTTGGAAGCCGCGGGTCCGTTGGCCAAGAACATCGGGCCCGAGCGGACCGAGGCGATCCGCCAGCAGCTTGGCCTCGGCGTCGGCGACGCCGCGTTCTTCCTCGGCGGCAAGGCCTCCGACTTCGAAGCCGTTGCGGGGCGAGCGCGCACCGTTATCGGCGAGGAACTGGGTCTGATCGACGAAGACCGCTTCGCCTTTGCGTGGATCGTCGACTTCCCGATGTACGAGCGCGACGACGACGGCAAGCTGGACTTCAGCCACAACCCGTTCTCCATGCCCCAAGGCGGAATGGAGGCGCTGGAAGGCAAGCCGGAGGACGTGCTGGGATATCAGTATGATCTGGCCTGCAACGGATATGAGTTGATTTCCGGCGCGATCCGGAACCACCGCCCGGAGATCATGTTCAAGGCGTTCGAACTGGCTGGATACGGCAAGGACGAGGTGGAAAAGCGGTTCGGCGGCATGGTCAAGGCATTCCGCTATGGCGCGCCACCCCACGGTGGCTGTGCGGCAGGCATCGACCGGATCGTGATGTTGCTGGCGGACGAGGCGAACATTCGCGAGGTCATCCTGTTCCCGATGAACCAGCGGGCCGAAGACCTGATGATGGGTGCCCCGTCCGAGCCGGTGGCCGGTCAGTTGATGGAGCTGGGCCTGCGGGTCGTCCCGAAGGACTGACGCAGGCTGGAACACAGGCGCGGCGGCCCCCCTGTGCAAGGGGAAGCCGCGCGCCTATCTTGCCGTCATGATCCCCACACTGGCCGCCATTCGCTTTGGAACCGGGTTGTCGCCCGACTTGCCCTCTCCGACCGGGGCCAACGCACTGTTGTCGCGCCTGGGCGGAGCGGACGAGATGCGGGCGGCCTTTCCGATTGAATCCTGGACGACACGGGCCATCGCCATCCGCGACCACGGGCGGCTGCGCCGGGCGCGCCGCGACAGCGATGCGGCGAACGAAGCGTATCGCGTCGCCGACCGCGCGTTGAACGATGGCTATCACCACGATTTGCGGCAGACGCTGTCGCGGGCCGCGATGACGCGCGACGGGATGCGCGAACGCCTGCACTGGTTCTGGGCCGGGCATTTCGCCGTGACCGAGGGGCGTGGCGCGTTGCGGCGCAATGTCGGATCATACCATGACGAGGCGATCCGACCCTATCTGACGGGCGATTTCGCCACGCTGCTGACGTCGGCGGTGACACATCCGGCGATGGTGTCCTATCTGGATCAGAACAAGTCGATGGGGCCGAATTCGCCGCGCGGGCGGCGGGGCGGCGGGCTGAACGAAAACCTCGCCCGCGAAGTGCTGGAACTGCATACGCTGGGCGTCGGGGCCGACTATACGCAAACCGACGTGCGGGAGTTGGCGGAGCTTCTGACGGGTCTTGATTTCGACAAGGCCGGGCAGGCACGCTTTACTCCGAACATGGCTGAGCCGGGGGCCGAAACCGTGCTGGGCCGCAGTTACGGTGGCGATCGCCCTAACCGGCACGATATCACCGCCGTTCTGCGCGATCTGGCGGTGCATCCGGCGACGGCGCGGCATCTGTCGGGCAAGCTGGCCGCGCATTTCGTGGCGGATGTGCCGCCGGGCGATCTGGTGGAGGCGATGGCTGCTACATGGCTGGCGACCAAGGGAAACCTGATGGCTGTCTATGGCGCGATGCTGGAGCACCCGGCCGCCTGGGTGCCGGAATTGCGCAAGGTGCGCCGACCGCTGGACATGATGGCGGCGGCATTGCGCGCGACGGGGGCGGGGTCCGCGCTGCCGGACCAGACGACGCGCCAGACCCGCAAGCGCCTGACCGAACCGCTGACTGCCATGGGTCAGCCCTGGCTGCGCCCTGCCGGGCCTGACGGCTGGCCCGAGGAAGCGGAGGCGTGGATCACCCCGCAGGCGCTGGCGGCGCGTCTGGAATGGACGATGGGGTTGGCGGGCCTTTTGAACCCGGTGCCGGACCCGCGTGCATTCGTGGTGCAGGCGCTGGGACCTCTGGCCGGGCCGCGCACGGTTTTCGCGGCACAAGCAGCCGAAGATCGGATTGCGGGCATAGAACTGGTTCTGTCGTCGCCGGAGTTTCAGCGGAGATGAGTGCGATGCCCGATGATCTGACACGTCGCCGGATGCTGTCTTTGCTGGGCTGTTCGGCGGCGGCGTTCCCGCTGGCCACGCCGATGGCCTTTGCCGCATTGCCGTCGGACAACCGGCTGGTCGTGATAATCCTGCGTGGTGCGATGGACGGGATGGACGCGCTGCAACCTTATGGCGACCCCGATTTGGAGCGGATGCGACCGGGGTTCGATATCGGGCCGGGGGCAGGGGCCGTGGACCTGACCGGATTTCACGCGCTGCATCCGGCGATGGCACCGCTGCTGCCCTTGTGGCGGGACGGGCACCTTGGGTTCGCGCAGGCGGTCAGCACCCCCTATCGGGGCAATCGCAGCCATTTCGACGCGCAGGACGTGCTGGAGGCGGGGACGGCGGGCGATGTTCCACCGCTGGCGGGGCGTGAGGGCTGGCTGAACCGTCTGCTGCCGCTGATGCCGGGGGCACAGGGACGGACGGCCTTTGCCGTGGGCCGGGACGAGATGCTGATCCTGCGCGGCCCGGCGGCGCATTCCAGTTGGGCACCGGATGCGCGGCTGGACATGGCCCCGGCGACGGCGGACCTGTTGCTGCACATTTATCAGGACGACGCGCTGTTTCGCGAAACGGCGACGGCTGCGCTGGGGCTGGCGCGGGCGACGGGAAACACCGAAGGGCGCGGAACGGATGCTCTGTTCGCCTTTGCCGCCGCGCAATTGCGGCAGGACGCACGGATCGCGGCGCTGAGCCTTGGCGGATGGGACAGTCATCGGGGGCAGGCGCGGCAAGTCACGCGGGGGCTGACGGCGCTGAGCGAAGGCGTGCTGCGGCTGAAGGCGGATCTGGGCCCGGAATGGGATCGCACGATGATCGTCGCTGTCACCGAATTCGGGCGCACGGCCTTCCAGAACGGCACGCAAGGCACCGATCACGGCACGGGCGGGACGATGATTCTGGCGGGCGGCGCGCTGAAGGGCGGACAGGTCTGGGGCGATTGGCCCGGTCTGGCCGAGGCGCAGCTTCTGGACCGGCGCGACCTGATGCCGACGCGGGATGTGCGGGCCTATCTGGCCTGGGCGCTGCACGGATTGTTCGGAACCGATCGGTCCGCGCTGGCATCGGTGGTTTTTCCGGGACTCGACCTTGGCCCGGACCCCGGCGTTCTGGCCTAGAGTGGCAATTGCATCTTCACGACCGGGAAGGACACACCGCCGCCGATGTCGGCGTCGATGTTCTGCACCGGCATGAAGCCCAGCCCGGCATAAAAAGACTGCGCCGTCGTTGTCGACAGGCACTCCAACCGATCCAGGCGGGTTGCCCGTGCCTCGGCGAGAACGTGTTTCATCAGGTGTGCGGCATGGCCCCGACGCAGATGGCGCGGGTCGGTGGCCACATGGCGCACATGTCCGACCGCATCCTCCTGAATTGCCGTCGGATAGCCGCGCGACCAGCCACCGACGCAGATCACCTCGCCGTTTTCCTCGATCAGGTGATAGGTGCCACTGGCCAGAAGGTCCGGATTGGACTTCGCAATCAGCGGATGCGCGGCGCGCAGAGTGGCGGCAGGATAGTCCCGCGCCAGCATCTTCGGATAGACACGCGACAGCAGCGCATCCACCGCCAGACGATCCGACGGGTCGGCAGGCCTGAGGGTCAGGGTAAGGGTCACAAGCAACCTCCATTGCAAAACAAAGAGAGGCCGTGCGGATAACCGCACGACCTCTCTCACATTCTCGCAAATAAGGTTAAGAAGCCCTTACTTGATTTTGCCTTCTTTATATTCGACGTGTTTCCGCGCAACGGGGTCATACTTCCGCACCGACATCTTCTCGGTCATGGTACGGGCATTCTTCTTCGTCACGTAGAAGTGGCCGGTGCCGGCCGAGGAATTCAGCCGGATCTTGATCGTGGTTGGCTTCGCCATCTGGGTGTCTCCTGCAACGGGTCGGGGCCGCGTGGTCGGGCCGCCGCTTAATCCGGAAGCTGCCTTCTAGCCGCTGGACGTGGGGTGTCAACCCGAAGCGGATGCCGGTTCGCGGTCCAGATCGACGACAATCAGATCGCCTTCCGGGGCCAGTTTCATCCGGACCTGACGCGTGTCATTCCGCTTCTGTGCATAGCTGAGGTCCAGTTTCAGAACGACCACACCTTCGATATGGACGCGGCGCAGGGCAGCCATCACGGCAGGACGCTCGGACGGGTGCCAGAAACTCGCAAAGGCCAACCCGTTCAGATCGTCCTTGTCGTCAAAACCGAGATCGCCGAGCAAAGCCGCGCCAAACACGGCGATACGACCATCGCAATGGATCAATCCACGTCGTGATTTTCGGGATTCGAGCAAATCGAGCGCAGCGTCAGAAAGGGCATCCGGCCCGGACAAGGATGGCAGAGGCGTCTGTTCCATCTGTTCCATCGCAAATCCCGACTTCCTTCATACCCCGATCCCTTAACAGGAAGAGCCGACACTGACCGTGTGGCAAGTCCGATGATGCGGATTCGTTAATAATCTTGAGAGCGTCGGCTTAATGTCGCCGATATCGGGTCAAAACAGGATGTGCGGGGAGCCTGTAAGCCGGATTCTGTTCCCCGGATCGCTCCGGTTCGACGACCATTCCTCTGGACCGCGAATCGCTTCGCGGCCTCCAGCTGCCAACCCGGACCCCTTCGGCAAAGCACCGATGCCCGAAGGCGCGGGGTCCCTATTTGGCATTGCTCCCGGTGGGGCTTGCCATGCGGGGAACGTTGCCGCCCCCCCGGTGGGCTCTTACCCCACCGTTTCACCCTGACCCCCGTCCATTGCAGAGCAATGTCGCGAAGGCGGTCTGTTCTCTGTGGCGCTATCCGTCGGGTTACCCCGCCCGGGCGTTACCCGGCACCGTCGCTTTGTGGAGTCCGGACTTTCCTCCCGCAAGGGTTTCCCCCCGCAGGCGGCCGTCCGGCCCCCCGCACAAGGGGCGGAGTATGCGGCAGCGCGAGCCGCGTCAACGAAAATGGCCGCACTGGAAAGATAGGCGATGACTCGAACACAAATATTCGGAAATAGAAGCGGATCAGGCCGGAAAGCGGCGGGCGAGATCCGCGGCCAGTCCCGCATCAATCGCGTCGAGGGGACCCTGCGCGCCGGGTCGGAATCGCAGGCGGAAGGCGGCCAGCAGCGTTTCGTCATCGACGGAGGATGTATAGCCGAAGGTGCGGGCGTGGCCGCGGAAAGCTTCGGGGTCGGCGGGCACTGACCTGGGCCAGACGGCAAAACCGCGGCGGGCAAGACGTTGCCAGTCGAACCGCTTGCCAGGATCGATCTTGCGGCCGGGGGCGCAGTCAGAATGACCGATAACGCCCTGGGGCGGGATGCCGTGTCGCGCCATCCGGTCGTGCAGGAGGGCTTCGAGAGCGTCCATTTGCGGGGCGGGAAACGGGGAGTGACCGTCGTTTGACAACTCAATGCCCAGCGAGCGGGAGTTCACGTCGTCCGATCCGCCCCACTGACCCGCACCTGCATGCCATGCCCGCCGGTCGTCGGGGACGAGCCGGGTGATATCGCCGCTTTCTCCGATGACGTAGTGGCAGGAGACCTCGGTTTCAGGATCGCACAGGCGCTTGATCGCCGGATTTGGGCCGCCCTGCATTGCCGTATAATGGATCAATATGAGGTCAGGTGCCGCCACACCCCCCTTGCGGGGACCGTGGTTCGGGCTGGGGCAGTCGCGAATGATAAGCGGGCTCACTGGCTCTGGACGAGGTCCCGCACGACCTGCGGATCCCAGGCGCAGGCGTTGCCGTCGCCATCGGGGTCGAGGCCGAGTTTGTCGCGGTCCGGTCCACCGGCGGCAAGGAAATCTTCCTGGGCGATGTCGTCGCTGCGGTAGTTTTGACATTTCACGGCCGCGGCCCGTTCCGAGGCGCGAAATCCGCGACGATAGGCTCCGCTCGTGCCGACGGGCCGCGACGGGCCGAGGGCGTAGGCGAAGATGTTCGGCCCGGTCGAGTCGGGGCGTTGCAACTCGGTCGGTGTGACCAGCTGATATCGCTGGCGCGCGGCGCGCAGGCGTTCGGCGTCGGCGGCCATGTCACGCTGTGCGGTGACGGCATTGAAATCCTGTTCACGGCTGATCGACGGATTATCACGGTCAAGGTTGAGATCGGTCGATGCCGTCGTGATCGTTTGCGGCAGCTGCGCGGGGGATGTCGTCGGGGATGTCGTTGCCGCCGGTCGACCAAGGGCCACGCGGGTCTGGCTGGCCAGGTCTTCGGCTTCGGACGGGGCGGCGGAGGCGACCGCGGTGCCGGGCGCGGGCGGGAGGACCGAGGCCTGCGGTCTCAACGGGGCTTGCCCGCTCAACTGTGCGTCGCGCCGCTGCGCAGCCTGTTCGGGCGTATCGAAGCCTACGCCGCGCGCGCCGCTTTCGGGCAGGGGCGGTTCGCACGCTGTAACAAGTGTCGCGGCCGCTAGGCCAACAATGATCCTGATCGTCCGCATGTCTGCCCCGACGTTTGTTTTGCGATCCCTACCACCACTTGGCGGGCTGCGCCACGAATCCGGCACGGTCTTCGAGGCATTGTGCGACATTCAGCAGGGCCCCTTCTTCCCAGGGCCGTCCGATGAGTTGCAGGCCCATCGGCAGGCCTCTGCGATCCTGTCCCGTCGGCACGGCAATGCCGGGCAGACCGGCCAGATTTACCGTCACGGTAAAAATGTCGTTGAGATACATCTGGATCGGATCGGCGTCGGTCATCGACCCCAGTTCGAACGCAGACGAGGGCGTGGCGGGCGTCAGGATGGCGTCGATGCCATCGGCGAAGACCGTCTCGAAGTCGCGTTTGATCAGGGCGCGAACCTTGCGGGCCCGGTTATAGTAGGCATCGTAGAAACCCGCCGACAGGACATAGGTGCCGATCATGACGCGGCGCTGCACCTCCGGCCCGAAGCCCTCGGCGCGGGTCTTTTCGTACATCTCGGTGATGCCGTCGCCGGGGCCTATGTCGGCACGGTGGCCGAAGCGCACGCCATCGTAGCGCGCCAGATTTGACGACGCCTCGGCCGGGGCGATGACGTAATAGGCGGGCAGGGCGTATTCGGTATGCGGCAGGCTGATGTCACGGATGATCGCACCGGCATCCCGCAGCATCTGGGTGCCTTGGCTCCAAAGCGTTTCGATTTCCTCGGGCATGCCGTCCATGCGGTATTCGCGCGGAATGCCGATGGTCTGGCCCTTGATGTCGCCGGTCAGCATCGCCTCGAAATCGGGCACGGCCAAGTCAGCAGAGGTGCTGTCCTTCGGGTCGTGCCCGGCCATGGCTTCCAGCATGATCGCGCAGTCACGCACGCTGCGGGTCATCGGCCCGGCCTGGTCCAGACTGCTGGCGAAGGCGACGACGCCCCAACGGGAACAACGACCGTAGGTCGGCTTGATGCCGACGGTGCCGGTGAAGGCCGCGGGTTGCCGGATCGACCCTCCGGTATCGGTGCCGAGCGCGCCCAGGCACAGATGCGCGGCGACGGCGGCGGCGGACCCGCCCGAGGATCCGCCGGGCGTCAGTTCCGCGTCGGAGTTTCCGGCCTTCCAGGGGTTCACGGCATTGCCGTAGGTCGAGGTCTCGTTCGAGCTGCCCATGGCGAATTCGTCCATGTTCAGCTTGCCCAGCATGATCGACCCCGCGTCGAACAATTGCGTCGTGATGGTGGATTCGTACTCCGGCTTGAAACCTTCCAGAATGTGCGATCCGGCCTGGGATGCCACGCCCTTGGTGCAGAACAGATCCTTCACCCCGATCGGAATGCCGCACATTGCGGGCGCGTCCCCGGCCTTGATCCGCGCATCGGCGTCGGCGGCCTGTTTGCGCGCAATCTCGGGGGTGTGGTGGACGAAGGCGTTCAGGGCACCGGCGCTTTCGATGGCGGTCAGATGCGCTTCGGTCAGGTCGATGGCACTGATGTCGCCGACGCGCAGGGCATCGCGGGCGGTGGAAATGGTCAGCTGTGTCAGATCGGTCATTCGACGACTTTCGGCACGGAGAAGAAGCCCTCGCGAGCGTCGGGCGCATTGGCAAGTACGGCCTTGGGCTGGTTGCCTTCAGTCACGATATCGGCGCGCCGCTTGAGCCTCATCGGTGTGACGGATACCATCGGTTCCACGCCGTCGACATCGACTTGCTGCAACTGCTCAATGAAGCCCAGAATGGCGTTGAATTCGCCCGCCAGTGCGTCGAGGTGGTCGTCAGGGACAGCAATGCGGGCCAACTTGGCCACGCGGCGCGCGGTTTCCTTGTCGATGGACATGGGACCTCCGGGGGAATGTTCGAGGGCGGTCTAGCGTCGGGCGCGTCGGGGTTCAATATGGGCTGCGTTCGCAGAGCGGGCCTTTCCAACGATTATGGCAGTGGTTTCGTCTGGAACAGCGTTACACGTAGCCCGCCGTGCGCGACCTGCGGTCCTGGTGACTCGAACGGCAGACCCGTGGCTTGCGCCAACGACGCCTCCGATGTGACGATAGCGACCCGCCAGCCGCGGAACCGCGATTTGAGAGATGCACCCAATGCACCGTGCAATCCATACAAAGGCTTCTTGTTTCCGATCCGTATGCCATACGGCGGGTTCACGATTACCAGTCCCGCAGGTCCCTCGGGCGGCTGGATGTCGCTGATAGGGCACTTCCTGAAGTCGACTAGTTCGCCCACCCCCGCCCGTTCCGCGTTTGCCCGCGCGGCAGTGAACGCGCCCGCGTCGCGGTCCGATCCGTGGAAACGCAGAGCGGTCGGTTTCGGACTGGACGCTACGCCAGACATGCTGGACCATGCTTGCGCGTCGAAAGTCGCAAGTTTTTGAAATGCGAAGTCTCTTGACCGTCCCGGCAACAGGCCTGCCGCGATTTCGGCGGCTTCGATCACGAAAGTTCCCGAACCGCACATCGGGTCCAACACTGGTTCCTGGCCCGAAAACCCGCTCTGCTTCAGAAACATCGCGGCCATGGTTTCCCGCAAGGGTGCCTTGCCGACTGCGACCTTGTGGCCACGCTTGTGAAGCCCCTCGCCAGAGGTATCGACGCTGAGAACGACCAGGTTGTCATCAATCCGCGCCTTGACCGTGACCGGAGCGTCCGCTGCGATTTTGACACCAAGTTCTTCGATGAGCGCCGTCTCGATCCGCTGCTGCGCGGCCCCGGCGTGATAGATCTTGGATTTGCGGTTGGTCGCCACCTCGACCCGCACCGGCACATCGGCACGTAACACGTTGCCCCATGGAAACTTGCGTGCCCGCTTATCCAGTTGCGCCAGATGAAAAGCCCGGAATTCGCCGATGCGGGCCAATACGCGACCCGTGCCGCGCAATGTCAGGTTGGCGCGCCAGACGTCAGGCCAGTCGCCTGTGAACGTCACGCCGCCGGGCAGGGTGGTCAGGCCTTCGAATCCCGCCGCCCGCGCTTCGTCCGCCAACACGGCTTCGAGGCCCGGTGCGGCCATCAGGAAAATTTCAAAGCTCATGTATGTCCCTAGCCGAGCCACCGGCCCTGCGGAACCGCAGATCGCCTGTCAGCCGTCGATGGCCAGGCCGGGATAGAGCGGTTCGTAGATCGGCTCCAGCGTTGCGGTGTCGAACAGCGAGGATACGGACGTGCCGTTCCAGATGTTCAGGATCGCCTGCGTGAGCATCGGGGCGGTCGGCACGATACGGATGTTCTTGCAGTCCTTGATGGCCTGCGTGGGTTCGATGGAATCGGTGATGACCAGCGATTTCATCTTCGAGTTTGTAATTCGCTCGACCGCAGGACCCGAGAGCACACCGTGAGTGATATAGGAGTGAACCTCCGTCGCGCCTGCATCGATCAGAACGTCCGCCGCCTTGCACAGTGTTCCGGCCGTGTCGCAGATGTCGTCGACGATGATGACCTTCTTGCCCGACACGTCGCCGATGACCGTCATTTCCGAGACTTCGCCCGCCTTTTCCCGTCGTTTGTCCACGATCGACAGCGGTGCGTTGATCCGTTGCGCCAATTCGCGCGCGCGGGCCACGCCGCCGACATCGGGCGAGACGATCATCACGTCGTCCATCTGGCCCTTGAAGTGGTGCATTATGTCGAGCGCGAAGATCGGGGAAGCATAAAGGTTATCGACCGGAATATCGAAAAAACCCTGAATCTGCGCGGCATGGAGGTCCATCGTCAGGACCCGTTCGATACCGGAGTTGGCAATCAGGTTGGCGACAAGCTTGGCGCTGATCGGGGTGCGGGCCTTGGTCCGGCGGTCCTGCCTGGCATAGCCGAAATACGGGATCACAGCAGTGATGCGCGATGCAGACGATCGGCGCAGTGCGTCAGATATGATCAGCAATTCCATCAGGTTGTCGTTAGCGGGGTTCGACGTGGACTGGATGATGAACATATCTTCGCCGCGCACGTTTTCGTAGACTTCGACGAAGATTTCCTGGTCGTTGAAGCGTTCGACCCGTGCGTCGACCAACCCCGTCTTGATCCCCCTGTGCAGCGACATGCGCCGCGAGATCGCCTGGGCCAATGGCCTGTTGGCGTTGCCGGAGATGATCTTCGGATCAGGGCTTGGCATCGACATTCCTCTCGAATCGTCCGGAGCACGTTGCGCAGGGGTTAGCACCGGGCTAGCCGTTCTTCCAACCATTGGAGAACGGCCTGATGCAGATCGACTACTACTTCTCGACGATTTCACCTTTCACCTATCTGTCCGGCACCCGCCCGGCCCAGGTGGCGGCCAAGCACGGGGCTTCGCTGAACTATAAACCACTGGACATCATGGGACTGTTCGGGCGCACCGGGGGCACGCCGCCCAAGGATCGCCATGAAAACCGCAAAGCCTATCGTCTGACGGAAATGCGGCGTGCGGCGGCCAAACTGGAGATGCCGATCAATCTGCAACCTGCGCACTGGCCGACCAACGCTGCACCTTCCTCCTATGCGATCATCGCCGCTGTCCGTGACGGCTCGGGCGATGTGGCCGACCTGGTGGCAGGACTGACGCGCGCCTGCTGGGCCGAGGAAAAGGATATCGCCCAGGACGAGGTGATCGGCGATTGTCTTGCCGCCGCCGGCTTCGACCGTACGCTGGTCGATCACGACATGATGCAGGGGGCCGAGACCTATGCTCGAAACCTCGAAGATGCTGTCAAGGCCGGGGCCTTCGGCGCGCCGTTCTTCATCGTGGGAGAGGAACCGTTCTGGGGACAGGATCGGATCGATGATCTGGACGCCTATCTTGCTGCGGTTTGACCATAGTGGGAGGCCATCATCTTGACTCGTAACGTGCTGGGCCTGCATTGCAGTCTGGCGTCAGGTGCGGTTTTCGAGGCGCTGAGGGACGTTTTGCCAGAGGTCCTGTTTCACTGTCCGGATCTGCCAGGTCACGGCACGTCAGGGGGCTGGGACGAACTTCAGGACTTTCAGACGCAAGCTCTTGACCTTGCTATGGAGGCTGCGCCCAACGGGCGGTTCGACGTGCTGGGTCACAGTTTCGGCGGCTGCCTTGCCCTGCGTCTTCTGGCAGATCACCCCGAGCGGGTGCGAAGTCTCGTCCTGATCGAGCCTGTGAAGTTCGCGGCCGCCGATGCCGCGGAGCTGGAGGACCATTGGCTGGAGATGACGAGATTCGATGTGGCTATGGCGCGGGGCGACCATGTGAAAGCCGCGCGCATGTTCATGGAGGTCTGGGGCGACGGCACAGATTTCGATGATCTGAGCGATCTGCAGCGCGCTTACGTCATCGACCGGATCCCCCTGATTCCCGCGATGGCACCCAGTATTACCGAAGACATCCACGACGTATTGAACCGGCTTCCGGCGGGCAGGCCACCGACCCTGATCGTGGCGCGCCACAATCCGCCCGATATCGTCCGGTCGATTTGCGATGGCCTACAGCGACACATGCCACAGGCGAGACAGGCCCGAACGGGCAGGGGTCACATGATACCCCTTACCGACACGGGCGATTTGGCACAGGTAGTGCGGGATTTCTGGAGAGATGCGGAAGCAATGGACGACGCGGAGTAGGATGGACGCAGCCCGGTTCTTCGACTCTGCTGTCGGAGTTCTGGAATCGTCGGGCCTGACGGGCATCCGCCTGCGGTGGCTGCCTTTGTGGCTGGTCGGGCCGACCCCTTTCGGGATCGACCCTGTGGTGAACCATGGCAACCGTCGAACATGTATTCCCGAGGACCTGTATATACAGGTGGGCGCCGGGTAACGCAGCCAGGACCGCGACAGAGCCAGCTCCCTCGGAATTGCTTAAGGCCACTGGAATTATGTCCGGATGACGGGAAGCACAGAAGCACCGTATCTATCAGATAGGCTTGCGCTGGTGTGCGGGCAAGGGCAATGCCCCGCGATGGCTTAGCTGGACTTTTGTTCACCTTTCATTCACATGTCGCCTGATGACGCCCGAGATCCTCCAACCCGGTCAGTTGCTGGCCCGCGGTGTATGCCGACATCTGCGCGATCTCGATTTCACCTGCCTGGAGGAGTTTTCGCCCGAACGCGGCAAGCGGCTGGACGTCATGGCCCTGGGACCGAAGGGCGAATTCTGGATTGTCGAGTGTAAATCCAGCCGCGCCGATTTTACGGCCGATGCGAAATGGTCGGGCTATCTGGAATGGTCGGATCGGTATTTCTGGGCCGTGGATCCCGAGTTTCCGGTCGATCTCCTGCCGCACGACACAGGCCTGATCATCGCCGATTCCTTCGGGGCCGAAGTCGTCCGCATGCCCGACGCGACGCCCCTGGCTTCGGCCCGCCGCCGCGCCCTTACGTTCCGGTTCGCACGTTGCGCGGCGCTGCGGATGCAGGCGCTGCGTGACCCAATGGGGCTGCTATGAAAAATCAGCGTTTGCTGGCCGCGATGGCGGCGGCGGCGCGGATTTCTTCAGCGATCTCGAGCGCGTCCTCGGGGTCGAAATCCATCGGAATTTCCACACTGCCGGATTCGATGAACAGGCGCACCATTCCCTGATCGGTCGGTGCAATCTGCAGATTGGCCTCGGCGTCGGATTGATCGTTGATACCCATGTGCCGATCTCTAGACAGACCGTTGCATCCGCGCAAGGCTGCCGCCATGGCCACGGACATCCTCTCGACCGACTTCATTCAACTGCGTGATCTGCATCCCGGCGATGCGGGCTGGGTCGTGCAGCGCCATGGCGAACTATATTGGGTCGATGAAGGCTATGACATCCGGTTCGAGGGGCTGGTTGCCGGTATACTGGCGAATTTCATCAAAGAGCGTGGCCCGAAAGATCGCGCATGGATTGCGGTCGACGGACAGGGCACTCGGCAGGGCTGCGTCTTCTGTGTCTGGCCGGACGATGCGACGGCCAAGTTGCGGATGTTTCTGGTAGAACCGGCGATGCGAGGCAGCGGCTGGCGCAGAGGTTGCTGGACGCAGTGGTGGACTGCGCGCGGTTGGGCGGCGCGACAAAGCTGGTCCTCTGGACTCATGAAAGCCACCGGGCGGCCGGCAGGCTCTATGCACGCAACGGCTTTGAATTGCTCGATGAAAAGCCGGTCGAGGCCTTCGGTCAACCCACGAAGGAACAGAATTGGGCGCTGACCCTCTGACCTCTCCACGACCCTTGCACCCCGGCGTCAGCTTCGCTAAATCGCCCGCAGTGCCGCCGTAGCTCAGTAGGTTAGAGCGCCTGATTGTGGATCAGGAGGTCCCCCGTTCGAGCCGGGGCGGTGGTACCACTCCCAAAGCGACGATCTCTATTGCAGATCCCCGAACGCCTTTTGCATGCGCGCGACTGCCTTTTCGATGTTCGCGCGCGGTGTGGCGATGTTGAACCGCAGGAAACTCTCGCCGCCCTTTCCAAAGGTCGACCCATGGTTCGCGGCGATATGTGCACCCTGTTCGGTGCGGTGAGTGAACTCTTCCCGCGACATGCCGGTGCCTGAAAAATCCACCCAGGACAGAAAGGTCGACTGTAACGGCACGGATTTCAGGCCCGGAATCGCATTGATCCCTGCGTCAAACAGTTTGCGGTTACCGTCCAGGTAATCGATCAGCGCATCCAGCCATTCAGCCCCCTCGGTTGAGTAGGCGGCGGTGGCCATGAACAGCCCGAAGGAATTGGGTGATATTCCGAATGCGCCCATTTTTCTGGCAAACTGCGCCCGCAGCTTTTCGTCGTGGACGATCACGTTACCGACATGCGACCCGGCGATATTGAAGGTCTTCGTGGTAGCGGTCATCATCACGAGGCGGTCCGAGATGCCGTCGATATGCGCCATGGGAATATGCGTATTGCCGGGATAGACCACGTCGTGGTGAATCTCGTCCGCGATCAGGATCAGGTCGTGGCGGCGCGCGAAGGCGGCATATCCTTCCAACTCCTCGCGCGACCAGACCCGTCCATTCGGATTGTGTGGCGAGCACAGGATCATCAGCTTGGCACCCGTACCTTCGACCACCTTGTCCCAGGCATCGAAATCGCAGGTATATTGCGTGCCGTCGAACGGCAGTTCGCATTCCACGACCCGGCGGTCGTTGGCTTTGATCACCCTTGCGAACGCATGATAGACAGGTGTGAAAAGAACCACGCCATCACCCGGATCGGTCCATGTGTCGACGCAGAGCGCCGCGCCGTTGACCAGGCCATGGGTCGAAAAGATGGCGGACGGATCGACCTTCCACCCGTGCCGCGTCTTCATCCACCAGCAGATTGCGTCAAGATACGGTCCGTCGTCGCCGAAATAGCCGAAAATACCATGATCGACCTGCCGCTGCACTGCATCGATGACGACTTGGGGCGGACGGAAATCCATATCGGCGACCCACATTGCAAGGCCGTCATCACCTGGCACGCCATAGATGTCCTCCATCATATCCCACTTGGAACAATGCGTGCCGCGCCTGTCGATGACCTGGTCGAAACGGTCATCGATCTGGGTAAGTCGGGGGTCGGCGTTCATGGAAATCTCTCCTTGGCTTGATCGGACCCTAGACCACGCGGTCGCGGTTGCAAGGCGCGGGTTGCACGACTATCTGGGCAGCCGATGAAACGTCCGATTTTGATCCACCCCGACCCTCGTCTGAAGCAGGTCGCCGCCGCCGTGTCCGATCTGTCGGACGAACGGCGCGCTCTCGCTGCCGACCTGCTGGAGACGATGTACGACGCGCCCGGCATCGGTCTGGCTGCACCGCAGGTGGGGGTGGCGGAGCGTCTGATCGTCGTGGATTGCGTCAAGGACGAGGGCATAGCACCTCGCCCGCTGATCATGTTCAACCCCGAAATCATTGCCGCCTCGGATCGCACATCGGTTTACGAGGAAGGCTGCCTGTCGATTCCCGAGCAATATGGCGAAGTCACCCGCCCCGCCGAAGTCACCGTGCGCTGGATCGACGAGACCGGGGCGGAACGGTCGGAGGATATGGAAGGTCTTTGGGCAACCTGTGTGCAGCACGAGATCGATCACTTGGACGGCAAGCTGTTCATCGACTACCTTGGCCCGATGAAACGTCAGTTGATCACGCGGCGGATGGTGAAGCTGAAGCGCGAACTCGCGCGTGGATAAGATGTGCGCGCGGCCCGGAGCGGTAGATTGATTCTGCCGATCCTCCTGTCTCCCGACCCGGTTCTGAATGTGCGGTGCACCCCGGTCGTCGGCGACCGGACCGATCTTGCCCGCGACATGCTGGACACGATGTATGCCGCGCCGGGACGCGGGTTGGCCGGTCCGCAGGTGGGGGTTACGGAACGGATTTTCGTGATGGACGCGACGTGGAAAGAAGGTCTGCCCGATCCGCGCGTTTTCGTGAACCCGGAGATCACAGCGCGGGAGGGCGCGCAGGTGAATACCGAAGGCTGCCTGTCGATCCCGGACATGCCGCGCCGCATTGCCCGACCGGCGAGTGTCACGCTTGCGTTCGATGGGGTGAAAGGCCGCCGGTCCGAAGTGTTCACGGGCATGGCCGCCGCCTGTATCTGTCACGAGATGGATCATCTGGATGGAATTCTGATCACTGACCTGCCGGAAGCGCCCGAATGACGCATCGCCCGTTCCTGCGCTGGCCTGACGCGCGTTTGACAAAGCCTGCGCGGCCGGTGGATGCGGTAACGGACGAAACCCGCGCGATCTGGAACGAGATGATCGCCGCCATGCGTGCGATGCCGGGCGTCGGACTTGCCGCGCCGCAGCTTGGCATTCCGCAGCGCCTTGCGGTGGTGGACGCGGATGACGGGTTTGGCGTCACGCGTCTGGCCAACCCGCGCATCCTTCATGCCAGCGGGGACCTGCGCGAACACGACGAAGCATCGCCTAACCTTCCTGGGGTATCGGCCAAGGTGAAGCGTCCGCGCGCCGTGACGGTTGCCTATCTGGACGAGACTGGGACGGCGCGGGAAGAGGATTTTGTTCTGCTGCGCGCAACGTCTGTGCAGCATCAGATCGATCATCTGGACGGCAAGCTGTATTTTCACCGTCTGTCGAAACTCAAGCGGGACATGCTTCTGCGAAAGGCGTCGAAATGCGCGTAATCTTCATGGGCACGCCCGATTTTTCGGTGCCGGTACTGGACGCACTGGTGGAGGCGGGACATGAGATCGCCGCAGTCTATTCGCAACCGCCGCGTCCGGCAGGTCGGGGCAAGAAAGACCGTCCATCGCCAGTGCAGACGCGGGCCGAGGCGCTGGGCTTCGAAGTCCGCACGCCGAAATCGCTTAAAGACGAAGCCGCGCAGGCGGAGTTCGCAGCCTTTCAGGCCGATATCGCCGTGGTCGTGGCATACGGTTTGATCCTGCCGCAAAACGTCCTCGACGCCCCGGCAAAGGGTTGCATCAATGTCCATGCATCCCTGTTGCCGCGATGGCGCGGGGCAGCTCCGATCCACCGCGCGGTTATGGCGGGCGACGACCGGACAGGTGTCTGCATCATGCAGATGGAGGCAGGGCTGGATACCGGGCCAGTCCTGCTGCGCGAGGGCACGGATATCGCCCCGACCGACACCACGGGCGACCTGCACGACCGTCTGTCGGCGATGGGCGCGCGGCTGGCAGTGCAGGTTGTTGCGCAGGTGGACCGCCTGTCGCCCGTGGCGCAACCCAGGGAGGGCGTGACCTATGCCGCCAAGATCGACAAGGCCGAGGCGCGCGCCGATCCGGCCTGGGACGCCCAAACACTTGTGCGGCATATAAATGGTCTGTCGCCCGTTCCAGGTGCCTGGGTCGAGCATGGCGGCACAAGACTGAAGTTGTTGCGCGGTCGGGTGGCCGATGAGCTTGATGAGTTCGATGTCGAACCGGGAACGCTTCTCGATATGCCCGGCCTGATCGTTGCCGCCGGGCAGGGGGCGGTTGAGTTATTGCAGGTTCAGCCTGCAGGCAGGGGGCCGGTCTCCGGCACCGCATTCCGCAATGGCGCACGACTCAAGCCCGGTGACACCCTGATGGACTGACAGGGTTTCCCGCAGCTTCATCGTCGGTTTGTGCTGACCCGACAATTCGGCCACTAAGGGGGCATTCTCTGCATAGGTGCTCCC
The DNA here is from genome assembly GCF_056857695.1 of Jannaschia sp. L-14R. Taxonomy (NCBI): domain Bacteria; kingdom Pseudomonadati; phylum Pseudomonadota; class Alphaproteobacteria; order Rhodobacterales; family Roseobacteraceae; genus Jannaschia; species Jannaschia sp. L-14R. Next base: position 38,387 of record NZ_JBSXNP010000007.1, on the reverse strand, counting down.
TTCCATGTTTCTTACCCTGTTCGGAACGGTCGTGATCGCGGGCATCGTCGGCTATGCATCCGAGCGGATGGCGTTCACCCACAATGGCTATCTGCAAAGCATCATCATCTGCATCGGCGGGGCCTTTCTGTTCTATTTCGTCAGCATCATGTTCGGCTTCGGTTTCAGGGCGCAGGGACTGAACGCGATCATGGCGTCGGTCGGAGCGCTCGTCATCGTTCCGACGCATTGGCGGCGCTAGCCGGACGACAGGTGTTGAATACATAACATACCGTTGGATCTGGCAGGCGCGCGCGACATTCCCTCGGTGCCGTATCGATCAACGGGCATGAAGTCGCCTTTCGTGGGCATGAGGTCAAACTCCTGCGTCAGGACGATAGCAGATGCATTTCGCACTCGACTGACAGGTTGCTGGCGATTCATCGGCTATTAGGACTATTCGCCCATGCCCCTTGTGACAGGACCCGTACGGGACCCACTGCGAGGGATGAAAATGCATTTGACGTCAATCAAGGGAAGATGATCCTGCTGGCGGTTTTTGTGTCGGTCGTCTGGGCATCGCTGGTGACACTGAGTTATCGCGTCGGCAAGTTTCTCATCTTGTTCGGACCTGTCGGCGTACTGTCACTTCTTGTGATCTCCGGTCTTCTGGGCCGGTCCATCGGAAACGCTGTAGCAAGGATGACCGAAGTCATGTCGCGATTGTCCGATGGGCGAACGGATATCGTGATTCCCTTCACCGCACGTCGGGATGAATAGGGCGAGATGGCCATCGCAATGCAGGTCTTTCGGCGCAATGCCGAGGCGCAACGGGAACACGAGGCGCTCAAGGCCCGCAACGCCGAGACGAAGGCCGCCCGTGCCGAAGAAAGCCGGGCCCGCGCCGAGGCGGAGAGCGAGCGAGGCGGCGCGCGCAGGAGAGGCCGGCCGCGGCTTCGCCGTCGTCGCATCGGAGGGGCGCGCTTTCGCCGGGCGGGCGTCTCAGGCGGCACAGGATATCGGTACGTTGATTTCCGAAAGTTCGGCCCAGATCGGAACCGGTACGGCGCTGGTCACCCGCGCAGGCATGATATTTCGTTTCAGGATGTAGACCTTCCTTTAAAACTGTTGACCCGCCGCGGGATACGACACGTTTGACGTAAACATTGACGGGTATCCGGACCGATGTTTTCAAATCCGGTTCACAAGAACGTCTTCCCCGCCTGGACCGGTCCATTTCGACCTGCAAAGGAACGCTTGGACTCCATCTGGCAATGGTTGGGGGTGGACGCGGGACAGGGGGCCGCCTAACTCATGCCACGAGAGGATGGCCGTGATGAACAAACCCCCGCTGACCCTTTTTCTGGCCGCACCGCGCGGCTTTTGCGCGGGCGTGGATCGTGCCATCAAGATCGTGGAGATCGCACTGGAAAAATGGGGTGCGCCGGTTTTTGTGCGCCATGAAATTGTTCATAACCGCTACGTTGTCGACAGCCTGCGGGACAAGGGCGCCGTTTTCGTCGAGGACCTGGATGAATGCCCGCCCGACCGCCCCGTGATCTTCAGTGCGCATGGCGTACCCAAGGCAGTGCCCGCGGCGGCGGCTGCGCGTCAGATGGTGTTCGTCGACGCCACCTGTCCTTTGGTCAGCAAGGTTCATATAGAAGCCGCCCGCCATCATGAGGCGGGTTTGCAGATGATTATGATTGGCCACGCCGGTCACCCGGAAACCGTCGGTACGATGGGGCAGTTGCCCGAGGGCGCGGTCCTGCTGGTTGAGACGGCCGATGACGTGGCGACGTTAGAGCCGCATGATCCCGAGAAGCTGGCATTCATCACGCAGACAACTTTGTCAGTCGATGATACCGCCGCCGTGGTCGCCGCGCTCAAGGCGCGTTTCCCGGCAATCGTCGGACCGCACAAGGAAGATATCTGCTACGCCACCACCAACCGCCAAGAGGCGGTCAAGGCCATGGCTCCCGATTGCGACGCGATTCTGGTGGTCGGAGCGCCGAATTCGTCGAACTCTCGCAGGTTGGTCGAAGTTGGGGCAAAAGCAGGATGTGCGTATGCCCAACTGGTGCAGCGGGCGACGGATATCGACTGGCGCGCGCTGGACGGCATCCGTTCGATAGGGATCACGGCTGGTGCGAGTGCGCCAGAAGTTCTGATCGACGAAGTCGTCGACGCGTTTCGGGCTCGCTATGATGTGACGGTCGAATCGGTCGTAACCGCCGAGGAGCATGTGGAGTTCAAGGTCCCGCGCATTCTGCGCGAACGGGCCTGAGGATCGGCGCTTGCAGGCAACGCCGTCGCGATCCAGCTTGTATTCGTCCCACCCGCCGACGCGAAATGGACCACGCACCTGGTATGGTCCGACTCCAGAGCCGCCCGCGCAATCGACATGGCTGACGTCTGCCGGAACGCAGACTCCGATATGGCTGCTGTGACAGGATTGCGCCCCCGCTGGAACGGCAGGCAGCCGCAAAAGGGCGGCCGCGAGTTGGGGGCGGACCAGCTCAGTGGGTTCGTGGTAAAAAATCCGACCTCGTTAATATTCGTTAACGAAGTGTTACCAAATCTTATCATCGACAATCGGTGCGGGAGCTAAAACGCTTTGTCGTTCGCGCATCGCAATGTTTGTAGCCGTTACCCACAGCTGTCGAAGCCCTTGCTGGCGCGTGTCCGGCACGCGTAAATGTGTCAGGGTGGCCAAATGATTACCGTGCAGTTGCTTTTACAGCCCTGATCATCGTCATCGCCCCAGAAACCGGCGTCGTCTGCATACTGGCACCAGGACCGGGCAGCGGGTGCCTCTCCAGGTTGGCGGCGGCAGGATGCACTCTGGGTATTGTTCTGGCGCTTGCCACCGCGGCTTTGGGTTTAGGCGCGCTGGCTGTGCGCCCCGCGGACCGCAGATCCGATCCGTTGCTGCGCGTGGCGTGGCGTGGGGTTCTGATCAATGTTCTGAATCCCAGGTTGTCGATCTTCTTTCTGGCATTTTGCCGCCTTTCCTGTCCGGCGATGCCAGCCAAGCCACAGTCGAGATGGCAACGTTCGGAGGCAGTTTCATGGCGATGACGTTTACGGTCTTAGCCATCTACGGCCTGTTCGCCGGGGCATTGCGTGTCCGATTGCTGTCAAGCGATCGCGCGATGGCTTGGCTGAATCGCAGCTTCGGCGGTCTTCACGGGCATGGCGGGACGATTGGCATAGGAGCGCATCTGACTGACCGGATTGAATGCGACGCGCATTATCTGCGGCATGCCCAGAGCGCATGGAAAATCTGAGCTGCGCCGATCCGCCCTGATATACGGCCTAGCGCGCACAAGTTTCCGGTTCCCCGCCGCGCTCGCCCGTGGCATCTGCAGCGCATGTTCGACGCTCGCATCCCGATATCCGCTCTTCTGCTCGGTTTGACCGGTCTTTTGCCATTCATCTGGGGACAGGTGACCATCATCTCCGACCCGGCCGCAGCGCTAACAATGGAATGGATGGGTCCGCGATTCATCGGGCCATATGTCGGGCTGTTCTATGGCTCGGTCATCCTGTCGTTCATGTCCGGCGTGCTATGGGGATTTGCCACACAGGCCGAAGGGCGGGTCGCGGCGACAGGATACGCCTTGTCCACGCTGCCCGCGCTCTGGGCGTTTTTCATGACCGGGGGCGGGCCGACCAGCGCGGCCATTGCATTGGTCGCGGGATACATCGGCCTGCTGGGTCTGGACTGGCTGTTCTGGCAACAGGGATTGGCCCCGGCATGGTGGATGAAATTAAGGCTGATCCTGACGGCAGGCGTTGTTGCCAGCCTTTTACCGATCGCGTTCTGAGAGGGGTTCGATGGATTTGACGGCTTATACCGATGGTGCCTGTAGTGGAAATCCGGGGCCCGGCGGCTGGGGCGCGCTTCTCGTTGCGTCCGAAGGCGGGGCGGTGTTGCGCGAGCGGGAGTTGAAGGGCGGCGAAGCCGACACCACCAACAACCGAATGGAACTGCTGGCCGCGATCCATGCGCTGGAAGCGTTGGAGCGGCCATCGACGCTGACTGTTGTTACCGATTCGGCCTATGTGAAGGGTGGCGTCACAGTTTGGATGCATGGTTGGAAGAAGAACGGCTGGAAGACATCGACCCGCAAGCCGGTCAAGAACGAGGACCTGTGGAAGCGTCTGGACACCGCACAGGCGCGTCATAAGGTGAACTGGAAATGGGTCAAGGGCCACGCAGGACACCCCGAGAACGAAAGGGCGGACGAATTGGCACGGGCCGGTATGGCACCGTTCAAGGACAAACGGTGACGGCATGATACTGACCACCGCGCTTGACCTGGCATCCGTGCTGGTGTTCGCGATTACAGGCGCTCTGGTCGCTGCGCGGTCGCAACTGGACCCGGTCGGTTTCATTTTTATAGCCTGCCTGACGGCGGTGGGCGGCGGTACAGTCCGTGATGTACTGCTGGGGCGCGATCCGGTCTTCTGGGTGGGCAATCCGACTCCGCTGGCAGTCGCGGGCAGTGCGGCAATTCTGGTATTTTTCACGCATCATCTGCTGGCGTCACGGATGGCGTGGATCATCTGGCTGGATGCCGTCGCCTTGTCGATTGCAGTAGCTGCCGGAGTCGGCGTGGCCTACGGACTGGGTCAGCCGATCTGGGCACAGGTTGTCATGGGTGTCGTGACAGGAAGTATGGGCGGCCTGTTGCGGGACGTGGTCTGCAACGAAGTGCCGCTGGTTCTGAAACAGGGTGAACTCTATGTCACTGCGGCCCTGGCGGGGGGCGGGGCTGCCGTAGTGACGCGGGAGGGTGGCGGCGCGGGGCTGCTGCCGCTGGCGGCCTGCATCGCGGTGACATTCCTGCTGAGGGCCGGAGCAATCCGTTATGGGTGGAGTTTGCCATCGTTCCGCCCGCGTCCGCCGCGAACATGATACCAGGCTGAAAACGTCCTGGCGAATGACTTTACGACGATCTACCTGGCGGCGACTGCAGCCGGCTCGGCTTCGCGGTTTTCCCGCGGTGGGCGTCCAATGACGTCTCGCAGATCTTCCAGCTCGATGAAATTGTCGGCCTGACGGCGAAGATCATCTGCAATCATCGGAGGCTGGCTTCGCATGGTAGAGCAGACCGATACACGGACGCCCTTGCGCTGCAACGCTTCGACCAGAGGTCGGAAATCGCCATCCCCCGAGAACAAAACAATGTGATCGACGTGGTCCGCGGCCTCCAGCGCATCGACGGCCAGTTCGATGTCCATGTTGCCCTTGATCTTGCGCCGACCTTGACTGTCAGTGAATTCCTTGGCGGGCTTCGTAATCATATTAAAGCCGTTGTATTGCAGCCAGTCGACCAACGGGCGGATCGGCGAGTATTCGTCGTTCTCAAGCAGGGCCGTATAATAGCAGGCGCGTAACAGCTTGCCACGTCGAACGAATTCCTGCCGTAGCAGCTTGTAGTCTATGTCGAATGAAAGCGCCTTTGCAGCGGCATACAAATTCGAGCCATCGATGAAGAGCGCCAATCGCTCGTCCCGGTAAAACATTTCAGATCCTCATGGAGAACGCCCGGACCCGATCAACGATGAGTGAAATCGTCAGGTACAGCTTCTCTCTGTAATTTCTTACATATAGTGGTTGTCAGATGCAGCAACAATGTTTGGTCATCCGGTGACATTATGTCTAATCGCGCTCGGTGCCAATTCCGGCGTCAGTTTCGCCGCAAACGCGCGGGGTCTTGCCAAGGCGGCCCGACAATTGCCCGGCCGAATAGGCGCGATTTCGCGGATTTACCGGACGCCTGCATGGCCACCGGGGGCGGGTCCGGATTTCGCAAATGCCGTTGCCTTGCTGCACTGCACGATGGCGCCGAGTATCCTGTTGGACCGGTTGCATGGTATCGAGGCGCGCCATGGGCGGGTGCGCGAGCGTCGTTGGGGTGCGCGGACGCTTGACCTCGATCTTCTTGACTGGAACGGCACGATGCGCCCGGATGTGACGACCGTGCGACATTGGATGACGTTGCCCCCAGCCGATCAGGTCAGCATAGCGCCGGACCAATTGATCCTGCCACACCCGCGCCTTCAGGACCGGGCTTTCGTGCTGATCCCGCTGTGCGACGTGGCTCCGGACTGGCGGCATCCGCTGACCGGACGGACGGCGCGGGCAATGCTGATGGCCCTGTCGGGGACCGAGCGTGGACAAATCACCGCGATTGGACCCGTGAACGGGGTTGTCAATATAAAACGTCGGTAATAGATACGCCTTTCCGACCCCCCTGACAGAGGTGCGCCCATGGCCCGCGTGACAGTCGAAGATTGCGTCGACAAGGTTCCCAATCGGTTTGAACTGGTGATGTTGGCCGCCCATCGGGCGCGCGAAATCGCCACCGGCAGCCCGGTGACCGTGGATCGGGACAACGACAAGAACCCCGTTGTCGCCCTGCGCGAGATCGCGGAGGAAACGCAGCGGGCTGATGACCTGCGTGAGCGCCTGATCGAATCGAACCAGACGCAGATCGAAGTTGACGAGCCGGAAGAGGACTCGATGGCCCTGCTTATGGGTGTCGAAAAGGACATGCCTGCCCAGGACGATATGTCCGAGGAAAAACTGCTGCGCGCGCTGATGGAGGCGCAAGGCCAGCCCTGACACTAGCGGAGGCCTGCGCGAGATGATCGAGGTCGAAGACCTGATCGCGCTGGTGCGCGCCTATAACCCCCGAACGAACGCTGATCTGATCCGCGAAGCCTATGCCTATGGGCGGGACATGCATGCAGGTCAGGTGCGTCGATCCGGCGAGCCGTATTTCACCCATCCTGTCGAAGTGGCCAGCTTGCTGACGGAACAGCGGCTGGACGACGCGACAATTATTACCGCGCTTCTGCACGATACGATCGAGGACACACGGTCCACATATGCCGAGGTCGAGGCGCGCTTCGGCCTCGAAATCGCCGAGATGGTCGACGGCGTTACCAAGCTGACGAACCTTGAACTCAGCTCTTCCGAGACCAAGCAGGCCGAGAATTTCCGCAAGCTGTTCATGGCGATGTCCAAGGACCTGCGGGTTATCCTGGTCAAGCTGACGGACCGGCTGCACAACATGCGCACCATCCGTCACATGGCGCATCACAAGCAGGCCCAGAAGGCGCATGAGACGATGGAAATCTATGCGCCGCTGGCCGGGCGCATGGGCATGCAATGGATGCGAGAGGAGTTGGAGGATCTGTGTTTCGCGGTCATCAACCCCGAGGCACGTAATTCCATCCTGCGCCGTTTCGTGACCCTGCAGCGCGAAGCGGGCAACGTCATACGTCGCATCACCGACGATATCGAAACCGAACTGGCCCGCGCCGATATCACCGCAACCGTCATGGGACGCGCGAAGCGCCCGTTCAGCATCTGGCGCAAGATGGAGGAAAAGGAGATCGGGTTCTCCCGTCTCTCCGACATCTATGGGTTCCGCATCATCGTCGGGTCAGAAGCTGATTGTTATCGTGCGCTCGGTGTCATCCACCAACGCTGGCGGTCCGTGCCGGGCCGTTTCAAGGACTATATCAGTCAGCCCAAGTCCAACGGCTATCGCTCGATCCATACGACGGTGTCGGGGCGCGACGGCAAGCGGGTCGAAGTGCAGATCCGCACTCGGGAAATGCACGAGGTCGCCGAACGCGGCGTGGCGGCGCACTGGTCGTATCGCGACGGTGTGCGGGCCGAGAATCCGTTCGCCGTCGATCCGGCGGAGTGGCTGAAGACGATGACCGAGCGCTTTGAGGAAGCCAGCGACCACGCCGAATTCATGGAAGCCGTGAAGCTGGAAATGTATACCGATCAGGTGTTCTGCTTCACACCCAAGGGTGATGTCATCAAGCTGCCCAAGGGGGCTACGCCCATCGACTTCGCCTATGCGATCCACACCCGCATCGGTCATCGCACCGTGGCGGCGCGGGTCGACGGAATGCGGGTGCCGCTCTGGACCCGTTTGCGCAACGGACAGTCGGTCGAAATCGTCACAGCCGAAGCGCAGTCACCGCAGGCCACCTGGATCGACATCGCAACCACCGGACGCGCGAAATCCGCGATCCGCCGCGCGCTCAAGGCCGAGCGACGGGGGGGGCATGTGCGGCTGGGGCGAGAACTGGCGCGTGCCTCCTTTTCGCAGGTCGGCAAGCGCTCGACCGACAAGGCGCTTGAGACCGCGGCCAAGGCGCTCGGGTTCGATGACGATGAAGATCTGCTGGCCGCCATCGGCGCGTCAGAGGTCAGCGCGAGAACCGTCGTCGCGACACTTTACCCCGAAATATCGCAAGCCCCCCCCGCGCCGGATGTTTCGCCCGAACGCGCTATTATCGGCCTCGACCCAAAGGCGCATTACGACCGCGCGACCTGTTGCCAGCCGGTACCGGGAGAGCGGATCGTGGGCATCACCAACAAGGGGCACGGCGTCACGCTCCACGCCATCGACTGCCCGCGCATGGCCGAATTCGAGGATCAGACAGACCGCTGGGTCGATCTGGGCTGGTCGCCGGGGCATCACGCCCCGCGCAATGCGGTCACTCTGGACTTGACGATAAGCAACGCGCCAGGGGTGCTGGGCCGGATTTGCCTTCTGATTGCGGAACAGAACGCTAATATCTCGGATCTGCGCTTTGTAGATCGGAAGCCGGACTTCTTCCGGCTGCTGATTGATGTCGACGTGCGTGACCGCGAGCACCTGCACAGCCTTGTCATGGCGATCGATACCGACAACGATGTGGCGCAGGTCCGCCGTCATCGCGAACGCCTGACACACCCGGGGCCGCCCCCGTCCATACCCGCCTGAGGACTGATCTTGTTCAAACGCCGCGACCGATTGCCCCTTTGGCAAAGCATCTGGCAGGCGGTCTGGCCGCGTGGCGGATGGGGTCGTGCCGCGATCTACGTCAAGCACCGGTTGCGGCGTTTGCCCGACACACCGCGCAAGATCAGCCGTGGCATCATGGTCGGCGTTTTCACGACGTTCACGCCATTTTACGGGTTGCACTTCTTCGTCGCGGCGAGCCTTGCCATCGCAGTGCGCGGCAACGTCATGGCTGCACTGCTGGGGACATTTTTCGGCAATCCGCTGACCTATGTGCCGATTGCAGTCGTGTCGCTCAACCTTGGGCATTTCATGCTGGGGACCGAAGTGCGCGGTGCCGTCGATGAAAATATCTTCGGCAAGTTCTTCGGCGCGGGTGAAGATCTTTTCTGGAACAGCTGGAACGCGCTGGTCGGCAATTCTGTCGACTGGACTGCGACCGCTGTATTCTGGAACGACGTATTTCTGCCGTGGCTGGTCGGCGGTCTGGTGCCGGGTATTTTCACCGGGATCGCCGCCTATACGATCAGCCTGCCGCTGATCGAAGCCTATCAGAAGCGCAGACGCGGCCGGATCAAGAAAAAGCTGGACGAGATCCGGCGCAAGGCGGCGGCGCGAGCTGCCGAGAAGAAAGCAAAGGGCGAGGCGAATGGATAAGCTGAGGCTGGGCATCAATATCGATCATGTGGCCACCATCCGGAATGCGCGCGGTGGCGACAATCCCGATCCGGTGCGCGCGGCCCTGATGGCGCAGGCCGCCGGAGCCGACGGGATTACGGCGCATTTACGCGAAGATCGTCGTCACATCCGCGATGCCGACATGGCGGCAATTGCCGAGGCCATCGACATTCCGCTGAATTTTGAAATGGCGGCGACCGAGGAAATGTGCCGTATCGCCTTGGCCACAAGGCCCCACGCCGTCTGTCTGGTGCCCGAGCGACGCGAGGAACGAACCACTGAGGGCGGGCTGGAGGTGGCGGGCGATGCCAACCGTCTGAAGAGCTATGTCGCGCCGCTGGCCGATATGGGTGCGCGCGTCTCGCTGTTCATAGCGGCCGACCCCCGGCAGATCGACGCCTCGGCCCGCGTAGGTGCGGCTGTCGTGGAACTGCACACCGGCAAGTATTGCGATGCTGTCGCCGAAGGACGGATCGAAGAAGCCGAAGCGGAGCTTGGGCGACTGATTTCCGCCGCGCGCCAGGCCGACGATCTGGGGCTGGAGGTGCATCTGGGCCATGGAATTACCTATGACAGTGTCACGGCATTGGCCGCGATTCCGCAGGCGGTAGAGTTGAACATCGGCCATTTCCTGATTGGCGAGGCCGTGTTTCGCGGCCTGCCCGACGCCATGGCCGAGATGCGGCGGCTGATGGATCAGGCGCGGGGCATGGTGCAGTGTTGACGCAAGGGCAAATCCAGTCCGCTTTGCCGATCAAGTTTTACAGATGATCCTTGGCATCGGCACCGATCTTGCGAACATCGACAGGGTGCAGGGTGTTCTCGACCGCTTTGGCGACAGGTTCCGCAACCGCGTGTTTACCCCCCGCGAACAGAGCAAGGCAGCCAGCCGCGTGGACGAGGCAGCGACCTATGCCAAACGCTGGGCCGCCAAGGAGGCATGTTCCAAGGCCCTCGGCACCGGGCTGCGTATGGGGATTTCATGGAAAGACATGGCCGTCAGCAACCTGCACTCCGGCCAGCCCGTAATGAGTGTGACCGGCTGGGCGGCGGAGCGTCTGGATATTATGTGCCCGGACGGATACGAGGCGATCATCCACGTCAGCCTGACAGACGACCACCCTTGGGCTCAGGCTTACGTCGTGATCGAAGCGCGCCCCTTCGCCTGATGCGCATCGCTTGACCATCTGAATTGCCGCGACACTTCGCCCTCGGGCGGGTGCGCTGTTGACAGCAAAGAGGGCAGGGGGCAGGGAACCGAAACGTAATTCTGGAAGGTGATCATGGCGAAGGCGGAGAAGAAGGAGGGTCTCTTCGAGACGGTCAAGACCGTGTTCTGGGCCCTGGTGATCGCAGGCATCTTCCGTACACTGTTCTTTCAGCCGTTCTGGATTCCGTCCGGCTCAATGAAAGACACGCTGCTGATCGGCGATTTCCTGTTCGTCAACAAAATGGCCTACGGTTATTCCCGCTATTCCTGCCCGTTTTCACTCTGTCCGGTGTCCGGCCGTATCTTAGGATCGCAACCTGAACGTGGGGATGTGATCGTCTTTCGCCATCCGGTCAATGGCACCGACTTCATCAAACGGCTGATCGGTCTGCCGGGGGATACGGTGCAGATGCGCGACGGCAGGCTTTACCTTAATGGCGAAGCGGTGCGGGTCGAACCGGCACCCGATCTCGTGGAGACGAAGGCCCCGCAGGGGCCGCAGCGCCTGACGCCGCGTTGTTCCAACGATCCCATCGGCCTGGGTGGTGAGTGCATTAAAGAGCGGTTTACCGAATATCTGCCGGGCAACGACCGCGGTCATTCGATCCTGAACATCGGTATTTCCAGCACTGACAATACCCCGGTCTTCACGGTTCCCGAGGGCCAGTATTTCTTCATGGGCGACAACCGCGACAACTCGCGCGACAGCCGGGTGCCCCGGTCGATCGGCGGCGTGGGGTTCGTGCCATATGAAAACCTGATCGGGCGGGCCGACCGGGTCGTCTTCTCCTCTGCCGGCAGTCGGATGCTGTATTTCTGGACATGGCGGCTGGACCGTTTCTTCGAGGAGATCGTTTGAAGCTTTCCCGCGATCTCGACGCTTTCCAGGACCGTATCGGTCATCGCTTCGGGCAGCCCGAGTTGCTGCTGCGTGCGATGACTCATTCGTCTATCGCATCCGATACCCGTCCCGACAATCAACGGCTTGAATTTCTGGGCGACCGCGTTCTGGGCCTCGTTATCGCCGAGGCGTTGATGAACGGCGACCGCACCGCCGAAGAAGGTCAGCTCGCCCCGCGCTTCAATGCACTGGTTCGCAAGGAGGCCTGCGCCGAAGTGGCCCGGTCAGTCGGGTTGGGCGATGTCCTCAAGCTTGGCAAATCGGAGCAGGTGACAGGCGGGCGTCGCAAGCTGGCATTGTTGGGCGACGCGATGGAAGCCCTGATCGCGGCGGTCTATCTGGATGCCGGACTGGACGCCGCCCGCGCGATGATCCTGCGCCTCTGGTCCGATCAGGTCGAGAATGTGGAATACGACGCCCGAGACGCCAAGACGACATTGCAGGAGTGGGCGCAGGCGCGCGGCATGAAGCCACCGGTCTATACTGTCACGGAACGGTCCGGCCCGGATCATGCGCCTGTTTTCCGCATCACTGCCAGCCTTGGGGACGGCCCGTCGGCAGACGGAGAAGCCCCGTCCAAGCGAGCAGCGGAACAGGCGGCGGCCAAGGCTCTGCTGACAGAGGTAAGTCATGACTGACCAATCAACTCGGGCTGGTTTCGTTGCCCTTATTGGCGAGCCGAATGCCGGGAAATCCACACTTCTCAACCGGATGGTGGGGGCCAAGGTGTCCATCGTCACGCACAAGGTCCAGACCACGCGCGCCCGTGTACGCGGTGTGGCGATGGCGGGGGCAAGCCAGCTGATCTTTGTCGATACGCCCGGATTGTTCCACCCCAAGCGCCGCCTGGATCGCGCCATGGTCGCAGCGGCCTGGACGGGGGCGGCGGACGCGGATGTGGTCGTTCTGTTGATCGAGGCGACACGCGGGCTGACCGAAGGTGTTGAGGCGATTTTGACTGCACTGGAGGACAAGCGCGGTGCGGGGCAGCCGGTCTTGCTGGCCATAAACAAGATCGACCGGGTTAAGGCCGATACGCTCTTGGCGCTGACCGAGAAGATGAACGCGCGCTACGCCTTTGACGGCACGTTCCTGATTTCAGCGGAACGCGGACACGGGGTCGAGGATCTGCGCGCCGATCTGGCGGCGCGGGTGCCGGTGGGGCCGTGGCTCTATCCCGAGGATCAGATCGCGGACCTGCCGCTCAGGACCATAGCGGCGGAAATTACGCGCGAGAAACTGACGCTGCGGCTGCATCAGGAGTTGCCGTATCAACTGACTGTGGAAACCGAGAAGTGGGAGGATCGTCCCGACGGGTCGGTGCGGATCGACCAGTTGATCTATGTTGTTCGGGATGGTCACAAGGGCATCGTGTTGGGCCGCAAGGGCGAGACGACGAAGGCCGTAGGACAGGCGGCGCGCGCCGATATGGAAGCGTTTTTGGGTCAGCGCGTCCACCTGTTCCTTCAGGTCAAGGTGCGGCCCGGCTGGATGGACGATGCGGAAAGGTTCGACGCAATGGGCCTGGATTTCAAGGACGGCAACGCCTGATGCGACTGACGGCATCCTTCTGGGTGTCCGCCTATCGCAAGCGGCTGGAGATGCACGACATATCCTGCTTCGTGGTGCGTCATGGCGACGATACGGCAGGCGCAGTACTGGTCAAGCTCAATACACTGGACGGAAATGCCCGTGTCTTTCAGCGCAGTTTCGACCTGATGACCGGGGACCGGTCGTGGATCGTGCTGGCCGAGGGCGAAGAAACGTATTGCGATCAGGCAATTGCGCGGCAAAACAGCTTTGATCCGGACCTTTGGGTGCTGGAGGTTGAAGACCGGCAGGGGCGGCATATGCTGGATCAGGACGGTATGGGCTGATGGAATGGCGGGACGAAGGCATTGTTCTCGCGGCGCGACCTCATGGCGAAACTTCTGTTATTCTCGAGATGTTTACGCGCGCGCACGGGCGCCATCTGGGCGTCGTGCATGGGGGTGTATCGCGCAAGAAATCCCCGATGCTGCAACCGGGCAATCAACTCGATGCAGTCTGGCGGGCCCGGTTGGAGAGCCATATGGGCGGCTGGACGGTGGAGCTGAAACGGTCGCGGGCGGCTGGAATATTGAGCGATCCTTTGCGGTTGGCTGCGTTGACGTCGGCCTGTTCAATGGCGTCGTTCGCTCTGCCGGAGCGAGAGGCGATGGAGGATTTCCAGACGCGGACAGAAGACCTTTGCGATGCGATCGTGGACGGGAAGGGTTGGATAACCGATTACGTTTATTGGGAAATGGCGCTTCTTGAGGTCACGGGCTTTCGGTTGGATCTGTCGGCTTGCGCGGTATCCGGTGGGGCGAACGATCTGGCCTATGTCAGTCCGCGTACGGGTCGCGCGGTCAGTCGGTCGGGGGCCGGGGAGTGGGCATCCAAGTTGTTGAAATTGCCGGATATACTTCTCGGTGGAGCGCCGTCGATTGAAGGTGCTGTCGCGGCTTTGGAGGTTACCGGGTTCTTTTTGGAGAACAGGCTAGCGCCGTCACTGGGCAATCGGCCTGTGCCGCCAGCACGTCAGCGATTGCTGGCGGCGCTGAAATCCGAGGTATGAGGAACGGGTGATCCACGGGTGATCTGCGTCGGACGTCGAGGGCGCAGAACGTCGCGTCTTTCCCCTGCGTAAGCGTCAGGGGAGGAGGGGATAACTCAGGTTTTACCCGAGCAAGCGGCGGGCGATCACCTGAGCCTGAATTTCCGCGCGCGGCGGAGGCGAAAGGTCCACTGGACCTTTCTTCACTTTTGCTGGCCGAGGAGTCTTCTTGCGATGACCTGAGCCTGAATTTCCGCCGCGCCTTCGAAGATGTTCAGGATGCGGGCGTCGCAGAGCAGGCGGCTGATCGGGTATTCCAGGGCGAAGCCGTTGCCACCGTGGATCTGCAACCCGTTGTCGGCGGCGGCCCATGCGGTGCGTGCGCCCAGCAGTTTGGCCATGCCCGCTTCGATGTCGCAGCGGCGGTCGTTGTCCTTCTCCCCGGCGGAGAAATAGGTGAGCTGTCGCGTGACCATGATGTCGACGGCCATCATCGCCAGTTTGTTGGCGACGCGGGGGAATTCGATCAGGGCCTTGCCGAACTGGGTGCGGGTTTCGGCATAGGCAAGCGCTTCGTCCAATGAGGCCTGTGCGACGCCGATGGCGCGTGCGGCGGTCTGGATGCGAGCGCTCTCGAACGTCTGCATCAACTGCTTGAAGCCCGCGCCGGTGACGCCGCCCAGAAGGTTGTCGCCCGCGACGTGAAAGCCGTCGAAGGCCAGTTCATATTCCTTCATGCCACGGTAGCCCAGCACCTCGATCTCGCCGCCGGTCATGCCGTGGGTCGGGAAGGGTGCTTCGTCCGTGCCGGGCGTTTTTTCGGCAAGGAACATCGACAAGCCCTTGTAGTCGGTGGACTCGGGGTCGGTCCGCGCCAAGAGGGTCATCATATGTGTGCGAGCTGCGTGGGTGATCCAGGTCTTGTTGCCGGTCACGGTCCAGTCGTCGCCTGTCCTGACGGCACGCGTCTTGAGGGAGCCGAGGTCGGAGCCGGTATTCGGTTCGGTAAAGACAGCAGTGGGAAGCGTTTCGCCCGAGGCGAGTTTGGGCAGCCACTTGGCTTTCTGGTCGTCGGTGCCGCCACAGAGGATCAATTCAGCCGCGATTTCCGAGCGGGTGCCCAGCGAGCCGACGCCGATATAGCCGCGCGACAGTTCCTCGGACACGACACACATCGCCGCCTTGGGCAGGCCGAGGCCGCCAAATTCTTCGGGGATGGTCAGGCCGAAGACGCCCATTTCGGCCATCTCGTCGATGACCTCCATCGGGATCAGTTCGTCGCGCAAATGCCAGCCGTGGGCGTGGGGCGCGACCTTGTCGGTGGACCAGCGGCGAAACTGGTCGCGGATCATGTCGAGTTCTTCGTCCTGCCCGGTGGCACCGAAGGTGGCGTTGGCGGTGCCATCACGCATCAGGGCGACGAGGCGGGTTCGGGCGGCCTGGATGTTGCCCTGACTGCACAATGTCATCACGGCTGGGATCATCAGACTGCGCTGTTGGTCCTGAGTCAGGCCGATGTCATCCATGCGGACGATTTCGCCCTGCGACATCGGGATACCGCCACGGACCTGCAAAAGGTATTCGCCGAACGCGATCTGGTGGATCAACATCTCCATCTCGCCAAAGCTGCCGGTGGCATTCAGACGGTCTGCCCAATTCTGCATCTGACGCAGGGCCTGCGCATAGGTCGCAAGCCAGGCGAAGCCGTGGGTGGCGGTCTGGCAGGCCTCCATAAGATCTGGGGCAATGCGGCTGTCACGGGTGACATGGGCCGCTGCCGCCTCCCTGGCAGCGACGACAAGCACATCGAGCGCCTCGGTTGCCGTCGCGGTGAGCGTCAGAAGGTCCGGCAGAATCGTCGGCATGTCGAGCGGCATCGTCTGTCCATCGTGGGGCATCGGACCCTCCTGAGCTTTGGTTATTGTGCAGTTGCAGCGAAACTTAATTGCATGAAAATACCTCCGCAAGTGTATAAAGTGTCTCATGGGCGGGCTGGTCTGTCGGCATTGCCCGTCGTAGGCAGGCGGCATGGAATACCTTTCTCCCTTCGCCTGGACTCTTGCGCTCGTCATCGCGCTGTTCGCGGGAATAGTTAAGGGATCGATCGGCTTTGCCCTGCCGCTGATCATGATTTCGGGGCTTTCAAGTTTCCTCGATCCGAAACTGGCGCTTGCCGGGATACTGATATCAGTGCTTGCCACCAACGTGTGGCAGGTCACACGTCAGGGGTGGGAGCCTGCACGCGATGCGGCGGTGCTGCACTGGCGGTATCTGCTGATCGTGATGGTGGCGATTTTCGCAGCGGCGCAGATTGTCACCCGTATCCCCGGTCAGGTGTTTTATTTCATACTGGGTATCCCCGTCGTGGCGTTGTCGCTGATCCAGCTGGTCGGTGTGCGCCTTTCGATCGCGCCTGAGCGTCGCGTCACGGCGGAATGGGGAATCGGACTGATTTCCGGTCTGCTTGGCGGGCTGACCGGAACATGGGGACCGACGACGGTGCTGTATCTGCTGGCCATCGATACGCCGAAGGCGCGGCAAATGGTGGTACAGGGCGTAATTTACGGGGCGGGATCGGTGGTTCTGGTGCTGGCACATCTGCGGTCCGGCATCCTGAACGGCGAAACGGTGTGGTTTTCGGCTGCCATGCTGCCTGCGGCGTTGATCGGTATGGCGATCGGATTCAAGGCTCAGGACCGGATGGATCAGGCGTTGTTCAAGCGCGTGACGCTGATCGTGCTGGTCGTCGCGGGGGTGAACCTGATCCGCAAGGGGTTGAGTGGTTTCTAGAAAATGGCCGGATTCCCGGCAGCGCGGCTCAGGACAGGAACTGGAAGCAGGCCTGTTCGACGCGGCCACGACCTTCGCTTTCGGTTACCGTGAAGGGCACACGGACGACCGGGGTGCCGTCGACCTCGATTGAAAATTCCCAGGCGCCGGGCACTTTTTCGTAGTCCATCTCGAAGGTGAAAAGGTTCAGACTCTCGCTTCCCGGTTCGATCACGTCGGACCATTCCTCTCGCTCGACGCCGCGGTCGCCCATCGGGGGGTGGGTGACGACAACGGTGACATCCTGCATGGGCATGCCGGGTTTCAGGGCGGTGCGAAACCCGAAGCTGAGGTTATCCATCGCGGGCACGATGCGATCCGGCAGGTCGAAGGTCTGCCCTTGCTGAATCAGGCGGATATAGCCCGCTTCCGTGCCTGGCGCCTCGACAAGTTCGCCGGTGGACTCGCGCGGGCAGATGATGCCGGCGTCGACCAGGCGGACCTGTGCAGTGGCCGGAGTGACGATCGTCAGCAGCAGGACAGTGGCAAGGGAACGGATCATATGAAGGTCTTTCAGCTTTGCAGGCGCATGCCGCAGGCGGCATCCACGCGGGCATCTGGCCCATCGATCACGGTGAAATCGACCGATACGACGGTTTTCCCCTCCACCTCTACCGCGAGGGTCCATGTGCCGACCAGCAGTTCATAGCCGTAGTCGAAGCGGTAGATGCGACCATACGTCTGACCACCGGCGGGCAAAGTGATCGAATAGGCCTGTTCGGTGATGCCATCGGGGCCCATGGGCGGATGTCGGGTGATCATCCGTGCCTTGACCGGGGTATCGCCCTCTACCTCGGTGCGGAATCCGAACCCCAGACCTGGCACGGCAGGCAGGCTGCGGCCCGGAAGATCGAAACTGATGCCCTGGATCCGACGCACGAAACCGGAGGGTGTGCCGGGTGCCTCGATGATCACGCCTTCCCGAAAGTCGGGGCAGGAGATGCCGACTTCCACCAGGCGAACCTGCGCGGCAAGCGGCGCCGCATTGAACAGGATCAGCAGGGCCGATGCCACCAGACCGGACAGGGGCCGCAATGGCCCCCGCCGGGCAATGAGGGTCAGCCGATGGCGCACGCCTTTACGTCCTCGTCGATGTGATCGACGTAATTCTCGAAGTTGGCAGCAAACATGTCCACCAGCTTTTGTGCCTGTGCGTCATAAGCGTCCTTGTCCGCCCATGTCCGGCGAGGGTCCAGCAACAGGTCTGCCACGCCTTCGCAATGCACCGGCACGTCGAAACCGAAGTTCGGATCGCGGCGGAACTTTCCCCGTGACAATGACCCCGACAGCGCGGCTGTCAGCAGCGCGCGGGTCGCCTTGATCGGCATTCGCGATCCGGTGCCATGAGCGCCGCCGGTCCAGCCGGTGTTGACCAGCCAGCAATCGGATCCGTGCTTGGCGATCTTGTCACGCAGCAGGTTGCCATAGACTTCGGGCCTGCGCGGCATGAAGGGCGCGCCGAAGCATGTTGAGAATGTCGGCTCGGGTTCGGTCACGCCACGCTCGGTTCCCGCGACCTTGGACGTGAAGCCGGACAGGAAGTGATACATCGCCTGGGCCGGTGTCAGTCGGGCGATCGGGGGCAAGACACCGAAGGCATCGCAGGTCAGCATGATGACATTTCCGGGGTTTCCGCCAAGCGCAGATGGCGATGCGTTGGAAATGTAATCCAGCGGATAGGCCGCTCGCATGTTCGCGGTGATGCTGTCGTCGTCGAAGTCCAGATCCAGAGTGTCGGGGTCGAACACCATGTTCTCGATCACGGTGCCGAACTTCGAGGTGGTGGCAAAGATTTCCGGCTCCGCATCGGGCGACAGGTTGATAGTCTTGGCATAGCAGCCGCCTTCGAAGTTGAAGATGCCGCGATCCGACCAGCCATGTTCGTCGTCACCGATCAGTATGCGGTCGGGTGCGGCGGACAGCGTTGTCTTGCCGGTGCCCGACAGGCCGAAGAAAATGGCCGACTCCGTGGGTTTGCCAGGCGCATGGTTGGCCGAGCAGTGCATCGGCATCACGCCTTTCTCGGGCAGGATGTAATTGAGCAGCGTGAACACGGATTTCTTGTTCTCGCCCGCGTATTCGGTGCCGGCGATCAGGATTTCCTTCGCGTCCAGGTTCATCGCGATGACCACATCGCTGCGGCACCCATGGCGCGCCGGATCGGCCTTGAAGGACGGGCAGTTGATGATGGTGTATTCAGGAACGAATTTCGCGAGTTGCTGCGCGTCGGGGCGGCGCAGCATATGGCGGATGAACAGGGAATGCCATGCAAGTTCAGTTACCACCCGCACATCGAGGCGATGGGCCGGATCGGCGCCGCCGAACAGATCCTGCACGAAATAGTCGCGGCCCTTCATATGGGCGAGCATGTCGGACTTGAGTGTTGCATAGGCCGCGGGCGTCATCGGCGCGTTGTTGTTCCACCAGACCGTACCTTCGGTGGCAGGGCTGCGAACGACATGCTTGTCCTTGGGGGAGCGGCCGGTGAACTTGCCGGTTGTCACCAGGAATGACCCGCCGTGACCCAGCGTGCCCTCCTTGCGGGTGATGGCCTGCTGGATGATCGCAGGCTCCAGCAAATTGTAATAGACGCGACCCAACCCTGTGATGCCTTGGGCTTCGAGCGTCTGCTCGGGGTTCACGCGGTGGGTCATCGTCATGCTCCTTTTGGCGGGGGCACGTCGGGTCGAACGATCTGTCGGCATCGACAGTCGCCCCGGCCTCCCCATGTGTTCTACGTATCATCGCGGCCGGTTATGGGGCAGGGGGTGTTAGCGCAAGCAGGGCCTCCCGCTAGCGCAATCATGTGTCCGATAGGAAACATCCCTTTAACCGCGCCTTAATTGCAGACAGGCCACAGTCAGCCGAGCGAATCATCCGGATGGCGATTTGTGTTGATCTTGAGGGGTCTTTTCGGGGACGATGAAAAAAAAAGCAGTATAACAGGCAATCAAAGGACATTGGCATGTCGCGGATCGCGCTCGTCGACGACGACAGGAACATCCTGACGTCGGTTTCAATGACTCTCGAAGCCGAAGGCTTTGAAGTCGAGACTTATAATGATGGACAGTCGGCGCTGGACGCCTTCACCAAGCAAATGCCGGATCTGGGTGTCTTCGACATCAAGATGCCGCGCATGGACGGGATGGACCTGTTGCAACGTGTGCGGCAGAAATCTTCGGTTCCGGTGATCTTTCTGACGTCCAAAGACGATGAGATCGACGAGGTTCTGGGCCTGCGGATGGGAGCGGACGATTACGTGCGCAAGCCGTTCAGTCAGCGTCTGCTGGTCGAACGTATCCGCGCGATCCTGCGCCGTCAGGAGGCGATCGCCTCGGACGACACGGAAACCCCCGAAGACACCCAGATCATGCAGCGTGGGGAGCTTTCGATGGACCCGCTGCGACATGCGGTGAAGTGGAAAGGTCGCGACGTCACCCTGACCGTCACGGAATTCCTTCTTCTGCAGGCGCTGGCCCAGCGACCGGGTTTCGTCAAGTCGCGCGATCAGTTGATGGACGTTGCCTATGACGATCAGGTTTATGTCGACGACCGCACGATCGACAGCCACATCAAGCGGTTGCGCAAGAAGATGCGGTCCGCCGACTCCGAGTTCTCGGCCATCGAGACGCTTTACGGTATTGGCTATCGCTACAACGAAGAATAGATCGGGTTAGAATGGCTTCCGTGACCGACATGGACATGGCTCCCGCGGCGCGTAAGCGTCGACGCTTCGGCCGCGACACTCCTGCCAAGGGCGGGGAAGTCTTGCTTGGCGAAGATTGGGATCGTCCAGAGGGGACAGTCGAACGTGAACTGAGCGCGGCCCGCGAACGTCGCGGCTTGTTCAGCCTCGACCGTTCCCCCTTGGCGCGAAAGATCATCCTGTTCAACCTGCTCGCCATTCTTATGTTGGTGGCAGGCGTTCTGTTCCTGAATCCGTCTCGCGACAGCCTTCTGGTGCAGCGCGAACAGGGTCTGGTGACCGAAGCGCGGCTGATCGCGGATATCTTTCAAGCGTCATTGCCGCAGGGTGCGCCCGTGTCGCTGGGGGCGGGCGACGGTATCGATGTTACCGATCTTCTGGAGCGGATCGACCTGCCGCGCGGGGTCGATGTACATGTTTTCGACACAAGCGGTGCATTGGTCGCGCAGGCCACCGGCGACAATGTCGTGGAAGAAGTCGATGGATTGAGCGTCGGCACCCGGAAAACGACGATCATCACCTCGGCCCTGAATGGGGTCTGGGAGATCGCGTCTTCGATTTTCAGCCGCGCCCCGGAGGAAGCCCCGCGTCCGCTCGACGTGGCGCAGGGCCTGATCGCCCAATCGGACGGTGGCACTGCGATCCGCGGCTATGATGGCGAGGATGGCAAGCTGTTCACCGTTGCCACGCCGATTCTGGCGGCGGGCAGGGAAATGGGAATGATCGCCATCACAACCCGGGCGGGTGAAATCGATGCGCTGGTCCGGGTCGAGCGGGAACAGCTTCTGCAGATGTTCGTGATCGCCCTACTGGTGTCCATAGGGCTGAGCCTCGTGCTGGCGTCGACCATCGCGAACCCATTGTCGGACCTGTCAGCCGCAGCGGAACTGGGCCGCGACAAACACGCGCGCAAGATGTCGCCGCAGCGTGTTCGTATCCCGGACCTTACGGCACGCCCCGACGAGATCGGTCGTTTGTCCGGCGCGCTGCGCGGTATGGTGGCGGCGCTTTATGATCGCATCGATAGCAACGAGCAATTCGCAGCCGATGTCGCGCATGAAATCAAAAACCCGCTGGCCAGCCTGCGGTCCGCCGTGGGTACGATGCGCCTGGCCAAGAATGACGATCAACGCGGCCGCCTGCTTGATGTGATCGAGCATGACGTGCGGCGACTGGATCGCCTTGTTTCCGACATCTCGAACGCGTCCCGCCTCGACTCCGAACTGGTCAAGGAGGAGGAGGAGCCGTTCGATCTGGTCAAGATGATCTCGAACCTCGCCGTCTACAATGCGCAGGAAGCGGAACTCGACAACATCGACTTCATCACTGACCTGCCGAAGGAACCCATCGTTATCATGGGGCTGGAGGCGCGCCTGGCGCAGGTTTTCGTCAACCTGATTACCAATGCGCTGTCTTTCTGCGAGGAGGGCGATGCCGTTCGCGTCTGGCTGCGCCGCCGGGAAAATCGTGTACTTGTCGTGGTCGAGGATACGGGGCCGGGAATTCCGGAGGCTGCACTGACGAAGGTGTTCAATCGCTTCTATTCGGAACGACCCGAGAAGCAGTTCGGCAATCACTCTGGTCTTGGTCTGGCGATTTCGAAGCAGATCGTCGAGGCACATGGCGGCGTCATCTGGGCCGAGAACATCCGACCGACCGACATGGATATGACGTCAGACCCGCTTGGCGCGCGTTTCGTTGTCGGCCTGCCGATCTGATCGATGGAGTAGGGTGTTGGCCCATCTGACCCCCTTCGCCGTCACGGACCTGACGATCACGGCCCAAAGCGCCGGGCTTTCCCGGTCAGATATGTCATTGCTGCATGAGCCCGCGACATGCCCTTTTCATCGACTCCCTTGCCGGACGGCAGATTATCGGTTCATGCAACGACGGTCGCTGTTGCGGATCGCGCCTTGTTGATAACCGGCCCGTCGGGCAGCGGAAAATCCGGGGTCGCGGCACAGATGATCGCGCTGGGCGCCGACCTGGTGACAGATGACCTGACTGTTCTGTCTCCAGGGATGAGGGACAGGGATGGCGACGGTTCATTGGCCGGGGGCGTCATTGCTGAAATGCCCGCCAGGGGGGTGGCAGCGATGGAGCTTCGGGGCCTGGGGATCGTGCCGATGACAGTAACGGGGCCGACGTCTCTGGCTGGGGTGCTGCTGCTGGAACCCATTCAGTCCCGCCTGCCGGAACCGGAAATGGTCCTTCTTTGCGGTGTGCAGATGCCGCTTCTGCGGCATCCGGCCACTGCTGACCTGGCCGCGAAACTGATACTTTGGCTGAAGACACGATAGAGTGTGGGGCGTGGGCCTGCCGTGCCCTAGTATTGCCATCACAATTGTCTATGTCAGGCCTGCGTATGCGAGAATGGAATGATATCGGCATCTGAGCCCATCGACCTGATCCTTGTCACCGGCCCGTCGGGTGCCGGTCGGACAACGGCGGTCCATGTGCTGGAGGATGCGGGGTTCGAAGTCATCGACAATCTGCCGCTGTCGTTAACGGCCCGACTGCTCGACGGTGGCACCGATCGGCCGCTGGCCCTTGGCATAGATATACGAAACCGCGATTTCAGTGTCGACGCGCTTCTGTCGCTGGCGGCGCGATTGCGGGCCGACCCGACCTATGCGGCGCGTCTGCTGTATCTGGATTGCGACGCAGCGACTTTGATTGCCCGGTTTTCCGAGACGCGCCGTCGTCACCCCCTTGCCCCGGAAGAGGATGCGGAAGTCGGCGTCACACGCGAGTTGTCGATCATCGACGCGGTCGCCGATCATGCAGATATCGTGATCGATACGACCGGAATGACAGTGCATGATCTCAAGGATGAAGTGTTGCGATGGTTTGGCCGGGACCAGCGCCGATTAGCGGTCTCGGTGCAGTCTTTCAGCTACAAGCGGGGCGTGCCACGGGGTCTGGACATGGTGTTCGACGTACGGTTTCTGGCGAACCCGCACTGGGTGCCGGAACTGCGCGGCGGCACGGGTCGCGATGCTCCGGTCCGCAAGTATGTGACGAGCGATCCGCGTTTCGCGGATTTCTATGAGCGCCTGTCCGGGCTGATCACGTCGCTTCTGCCGGCCTACCGGGATGAGGGGCGGGCGCATCTGGCGATCGGGTTGGGATGCACAGGCGGGCGGCACCGATCCGTTGCCGTAACGGAAATGCTGTCAGAGACCCTTGCCGAGCACGGATGGCAGGTGTCTAAACGGCATCGGGAATTGGATCGCCGCACTGCGGCGATCCCCAATGGTTCGGGGGATACGAACCACGGGGAAAGCGCCGCATGATCGGCATCGTCATCGTCGCCCATGGGGGCCTGGCCGAGGAATATCGGCGTGCCGTGGAACATGTCATGGGCCCGCAGCAAGGGGTGCGCGCGATTTCCGTCGCCGCGTCCTGCGACCGTAGCGGCAAGGAAAACGAGATTCGCGCGGCTGCCGATGCTGTCGATCAGGGGGACGGCGTTGTCGTCGTCACGGATATTTTCGGTGGATCGCCGTCGAACCTGTCGATGGGCGCCTGTGCGCCCCGCGACCGCAAAATCTTCTATGGGGCGAACCTGCCGGCGTTGATCAAGCTGGCGCGCAGCCGCGACAAGCCACTGTCCGAAGCACTGGCCTTGGCGAAAGCGGCGGGAACGCGTTACATGGACGTTGCAGAGGGTCCGGCGGTCTGATCCGGAAGGACATGGCCAGGGGATTGGATGCCGATTCGAACGTTTGAAATCGTGAACGAAAAGGGCTTGCATGCGCGGGCCTCGGCCAGGTTCGTGGAGACGGTTGAGGGGTTCGACGCCCGCGCATCGGTCAGTCGCGACGGAATGTCGGCGGGCGGCGACTCGATCATGGGCCTGCTGATGCTGGCCGCCGCGCGCGGCACGTCGATCGAGGTAGAGACGACAGGGCCGCAGGCCGACGCCCTGATGGAGGCATTGGCGGCGCTGGTCGCCGATTTCTTCGGGGAGGGAATGTGAGCGACGTTCCGTTACTGGGACGCATCGGGAACCCTGAGCAAGATCAGGTCCCGGAAGAGGATTACGTCCCATATGACGGTGGCAACCTGAGCTATGCCGGAACCTTCACCGATCCGTTCAAGGTGAATGTCATTCGCACGCTGGAATGGATGACCGGCAAGCTGCACCTGTTACGTCTGATCCGTCGGTTTGAGCGTGAAGGCGTTGAGACAGGGCAGGCTTTCTTCGCCCATGCGCTGCGGGTGATGAATATTCGCATCGACACCCCCGCCGAACAGATCTCCCGCATTCCCGCAACCGGGCCTTTGGTGGTAGTCGCGAACCACCCGCATGGTCTGGTCGACGGGATCGTGCTTGCAGACCTGATCGGGCGGGTGCGGACCGATTATCGCATTCTGACGCGCAGCTTGCTTACCGACGTGCCTGAAGTCTCCGATTTCATGATCCCGGTTCCGTTCCCGCATGAAGCCGACGCGCGTGAACGCAATCTGGAGATGCGCCGCCTTGCCATGGCGCACCTCTCGGATGGGGGCTGTATCGTGGTATTTCCGGCGGGAGCCGTCGCCGCGTCGGAAACGGCTTTTGGCCCGGCTATCGAGAAGCCGTGGAACCCTTTCACAGGCAAGATGATCCGGCGCAGCGGTGCAACGATCGTTCCGGTGTATTTCAGGGGACGGAATTCGCGGGCCTATCAGATTGCCAACCGAATTTCCGCAACGTTGCGGCAGGGTCTGCTGCTGCACGAGGTGGTGCATGCCCTTGGCAAGCCCCAGGTACCGGTCATCCGTACGCCGCTCCATCCCGATGACTGGGGCCCGATGGCAGGGAATGCCAGCGACTTCATGGACTGGCTGCGCGACCGGACGATCAAGGGATAGCGCAGCTCAGCGGGTGGGAACAGGGTCGCCTTCGCCGCGGTAATCATAGAAACCACGTTGTGTCTTGCGACCCAGCCATCCGGCCTCGACGTATTTGGTCAGAAGGGGGCAGGGCCGGTACTTGGTATCTGCCAGCCCGTCATGCAGCACGTTCATGATCGCAAGGCAGGTATCCAGACCGATGAAATCGGCCAGCTCCAGCGGCCCCATCGGATGATTTGCCCCCAGCTTGAGCGAGGTGTCGATTGAGGTCACCGTGCCGACGCCTTCATACAGGGTATAGACCGCTTCGTTAATCATCGGCATCAGGATGCGATTGACGATGAAAGCGGGAAAATCCTCGGCCGTGGCGGCGGTCTTTTCCAGCCGGTCCACGACGGACCGGCAGGCGTCGTACGTCGGCTCGTCCGTGGCGATGCCGCGGATCAGCTCGACCAGTTGCATGACCGGGACGGGGTTCATGAAATGGAAGCCCATGAACTTCTCGGGCCGGTCTGTTCGGCTGGCCAGTCGGGTGATCGAGATCGATGACGTGTTCGAAGTCAGAATCGTTTCGGGTTTCAGTGCGGGCAGCAACTCTGCAAAAATTGCATGTTTCACGTCTTCCCGTTCGGTTGCAGCTTCGATGATCAGATCGGACGGCCCAAGCTCAATCAGCGTCGAGGTCGTGCGAATGCGCTGCATGGCTGCATCACGGTCATTCTGAGCGATTTTTTCACGGCTGACCTGTCGGTCGAGATTCGTGCCGATTATCTTCACGGCCTCTTCCAGCGCATCGGCATTCACGTCTGTCAGGGTCACGTCATAGCCCGCCAGAGCGCAGACATGCGCGATCCCGTTGCCCATCTGGCCTGCCCCAACGATGCCGATGCTGGTGATGTCCATGCCGCTCTCCTGACCCCATGTGACGTGCCGGGACCATAGCAGCGGAACGGGGCGGGGCAAGGCAGGGCGGAATGCTGAAAATTATCAGTGAATGCAGGGTTCAACCTTTCGGTAAGCCTTGGATGCAACAGTTGCCTTCAGACGATGAAAGCGACGGAATCGGCATGAACTTCGATGGGCAAGACACGGGGGTGGACTATTACCCCTGCACATATGGCAAGTCCCGAACGATGTTCCGGGGCCCCAGGGTCAGTCTGGACGGGCCCTATACGGTCGTGATCGGCAGTTGCGAGGTCTATGGCCGATACGTCGAAGATCCGTTCACCGACCAGCTTGCGGAGCGAACCGGACGTCGGGTCGTCAATCTGGGCGTGATCAACGGTGGCATCGATACCTTCGTCAAGGACGAGGCGATCATGCAGATCATCGGCGGCGCAGAAACGGTCGTGATTCAGGCAATGGGGGCGCAGAATCTATCGAACCGATATTATACTGTGCATCCGCGTCGCAACGACCGCTTTCTGAAGCATTCGACGACAATGACGAACCTGTATCGCGACGTCGATTTCAGCGATTTCAGCTTCACGCGTCACATGCTTTCGTCTCTGCGCGAGGTGTCACAGAACCGGTTTCGAATTCTACAACTGGAACTGGAGATAGCTTGGGTTGCGCGCATGACGGTGCTGCTGTCGCGCATCAAAGGTAATCGCATTCTTCTGTGGATCGAGGATGAAACGGATCGCGGGCTGGGGGCCGAGCCGTTGTTCGTGACGGTAGATATGATGCAGCAGCTGGAGGCATCGCTGGACAAGATCGTACATTGCAACGTGACCGATGCCATGACCGAAGCGCAGACCGCACAGATGGTCGTTCCTCAAGCTGACCTTGCACGCGCCAATCAGTTCCTGACCCCTGCAGCCCATGAACGAGTTGCGGAAAATCTGGTCAGGGCCGTGCGTCGGGTCGATGGAATGGCGGCCTGATCGCCCAGAGACGGGGGCACAGGATATGCGAACAGACAAAATACGAAAGCACGGCCCCGCAGGTTTTACGGGACCGCGCGAGATCGACGAAATGGCGCGTTGTCAGAGCTTTTCGATCAATTCAGGCACAGCGGTGAACAGGTCGGCGACCAGACCGTAGTCCGCGACCTGAAAGATCGGCGCTTCCTCGTCCTTGTTGATGGCAACGATGATCTTCGAGTCTTTCATGCCAGCCAGGTGCTGGATCGCCCCGGAAATGCCGACTGCGATATACAGATCTGGAGCGACGACCTTGCCAGTCTGACCGACCTGCCAGTCGTTCGGCGCATAACCCGAGTCGACCGCGGCACGGGACGCACCGACAGCGGCGCCCAGCTTGTCGGCCAGTTTTTCGATCATCGCGAAGTCTTCTTCCGACCCGACGCCCCGGCCTCCCGACACGACGACCCCCGCAGAGGTGAGTTCAGGACGATCCGATGCTGCGACCTTGTCTTCGATCCATTCTGACAGGCCAGGGTCGGCGACGGCACCGATCGTCTCGACCGGCGCGCTGCCGCCATCGCCCGACAGATCGAACGTCGACGTGCGGATCGTCATCACCTTTGTGGCATCCGACGACTTGATTGTCTGGATGGCATTGCCAGCATAGATCGGTCGCTCGAATGTGTCGGCGTCGATCACCGCGGTCACGTCGGACAGGATCATGACATCCAGAAGAGCGGCAATGCGCGGCATCACGTTCTTGGCGTCGGTGGTCGAGGGCGCCAGGATGTGGCTGTAATCGCCTGCGAGCGACACAACCAGCCCGGCAGTCGGTTCGGCCAGCCGATGTCCCAGCGAGGCGTCTTCGGCGACCAGAACCCTGCTCACACCGTCCAGTTTCGCCGCCGCATCGCCGGCGGCAGCGGCGGATGCCCCGGCGCACAGAATCGTCACGTCGCCCAACTGCTTCGCCGCCGTCAGTGCCTTGGAAGTCGCATCGACGTTGAGTTCACCATTGGTCACTTCGCCAATCAGAAGAACAGCCATCAGACAGCCCCCGCTTCTTTGAGTTTTGCGACAAGCTCGTCGACCGAGGCGACCATTTCACCGGCCTTGCGAGCTTCGGGTTCGGTCGTCTTAATGATTTCCAGCCGGGGGGCAGCGTCGACGCCGTAATCAGCAGGGGTCTTTTCATCAAGCGGTTTTTTCTTGGCCTTCATGATGTTCGGCAGCGATGCATAGCGCGGCTCGTTCAAGCGCAGATCGACAGTAACGATTGCAGGCATCTTGACCTTGATGGTCTGAAGGCCGCCGTCAACTTCGCGGGTGACAGTCGCGTGGTCGCCATCGACCGACAAATCGGACGCGAAGGTGGCCTGCGACCAGCCCAGAAGGGCCGACAGCATCTGTCCGGTGGCATTCATGTCGTTGTCGATGGCCTGCTTGCCGGCGAGAACGAGGCCGGGGGCCTCCTCGTCGATCACAGCCTTGAGGATCTTGGCGACGGCCAGCGGCTCGATGTCTGTGTGAACATCATCGGCGGCAACGATCAGAATGGCGCGGTCGGCACCCATTGCCAGTGCGGTCCGCAGTGTTTCCTGGCTTTGTTTGACGCCGATGGAGACGGCAACGACTTCGGTCGCGGTTCCGGCCTCTTTCAGGCGGATCGCCTCTTCGACGGCAATCTCGTCAAAGGGGTTCATGGACATCTTGACGTTCGCAAGATCGACGCCCGAGCCATCGGCCCTGACGCGCACTTTGACGTTGTAATCGATGACCCGTTTGACGGGCACGAGGACTTTCATCGGTCGCTCCTCCTACAGATGTTTTCCGGGTGTTAACGGAACAATACTGCGGCGGACAGGGCGAAAGCGACAGGATGATGCCTTCTGACGCACCGTCGGACAGGTTATGCGGATGTCGAAGGGCAGAGCGATGCGGGTTCGGATCAGGCGGCGATGCCGTGGCGCTGCGCGAGACGGGACAGGATCGAACCGCGCGGCGGCACGCCGTCGTAATCTGCGGCCAGGCGGCTGCGGATGCGACGTCCGTAAAGATGGATCGATTGCGTATTGGGCGTGATATGTTCCCACGTCATCCGGGCCTTGCGGAAGAACCGACGGCGGTCTGCATAGCGCACGGGATATAGGACATCGCGTTCCAACGCGTGTTCGATTTCGCCGGTCGTCCGCAGGACATGCGTGATACCGGTCGGCCCCCAGACCGCCCATGGCATTTCGGTCACATGCATCGGGTCGCCGTCGCGGGCACGGCGGCAGGCGATGTCGAGCATGCGCGGCGGCAGCCAGGGCAGGACGGCGTATTCGTCACTGGTATAGGCGATCAGTTCGGCCAGAGCCGGGCTGTCCGCAGGCAGGGCAAGCACACCATTTGAGACGGACCCCTGATGATCGTCTTCCCACGAAAAATAATAACCGTCCTTGGGCGTGAAGGGCCGCAGACAATAGGCGTCGGTGTCCGCCCAGATGATACCGGGACGCTTGCGTAGCAGGTGATAACGAAAGCGGTCGGCAAAGGGTGCCGGACTGCCGGTACGGGGGTGCACGGTATAAGTGTCGGGGCGCGGCAGAATGTCGGCGGCATCGGCGATCAGCACGCCCTCGGGCACGCCTTCGATCTCTTCATAGCTGTAAAGCGTGATCTCGTGACCGATATCCACGAAGGACTTGAGGCAGAGACGTTCCACGAAAGACAGCGGCGCTCCCGTCCAGAAACTTGCCACGGGAGAGAGAGTTGCATCTGCCATCTTCGGGGTCTCCTGACCGTCTTGCCGTTGTTTCGAATGGCGAGACAACAAGGCAAGAAACGGGCATTCCCGAGAATTTATGATGATTTTTAGGAAAACCTGAGGCGGCGAAACTGGTCGCGTCGTCCCATCGTCAGGTCCGGTTTGCGCCCGGAACCCATAAAACGTCGGACTTGCCATCGTCGTTTGCGATCCGCGAGGCGACGAAAAACCAGTCGGATAACCGGTTCAGATACTTGATGGCCGCTTCGTTCACGTCGTCCCGCCCCGCCAATTCGACGCAAAGCCTTTCGGCTCTGCGGCAGACGGTGCGACACATGTGCAAATGTGCCGACAGGGCAGACCCGCCGGGCAGGACGAAACTTCGCAAGGGGTCCAGGACGTCGTTCATCGCGTCGATTTCCGCTTCCAGACGGTCGACCTGGGCCGGGGTCATGCGCAGCGGCGGATACTCAGCCCTGGCGTCGCCAGCCATGTCCGGGCGGCACAGATCCGCGCCCAGATCGAACATGTCGTTCTGGATCATGGCAAGACGGTCGTCCATCGCACCTGCGGCGTGCAGGCGCGCCATGCCGATGGTGCAATTCGCTTCGTCGACGGTGCCGTAAGCTTCGACGCGGACGTCGGTCTTGGACACGCGCGAGCCGTTGCCGAGGGCCGTGGTTCCAGTGTCGCCGGTGCGAGTGTAGATCTTGGACAGGACAACCATTGCGTCAGCCTTTCGAGCGCAGCCAGACGTATCCGACCAGTAACACCACTGCGACAAACTGAGCGAGGATGCGCAACTGCATGATCTTGTTAGCGTATTTCTGGTTGAATTCGCCGCCTTTGGCAAAACCGCCAATCCCGGTCATCAAGATTACCAGAACAAGCAGGCAGGCACCCACAACAACGTAGAATAGGGGATCGTCACGCATGGATGCTCCTTTTTGTTACATGGCCGTCGTTTGGTCCGCGCATCGTAATCTAGTCCGGAAATTCAGGAGTTCGAGACGATTCGGTCCGACATGCGCGTCGGCAGCGTGCGTTTCATAATCATGGCCAAGGTCGTTGGTGTGGTTACGCGATAGCGCGCGCGGGGGCGATCGGCTTCCAGTGCGCGGATCAGGACTTCGGTTACGGCAGACGCGGGCAATTCGAATCTGGCAGTCCCATCCTGATACAGATTGTCCATCAGGCGTTCGTAATCCGCCCGGCGGGACGAGGATTTCCAGTCGATCCAACGTTCGAACTGCAACCGCGCGTTGGCCCGGAACCGCGACGTGATCGGGCCGGGCTCGATCAGAATAACATCTATGCCGGTGCCGCGCATCTCGATTCGCAGGGTATCAGTCAGACCTTCGAGCGCGAATTTCGTTGCGTTATAGGCTCCGCGCCAAGGGGCGGCGGCAAAGCCAAGTACGCTGGAGTTCTGGACAATGCGACCCTGGCCTTGCGCGCGCATGACCGGAATCACCCGTCTTGTCAGGTCATGCCAACCGAAGAAATTGGCCTCGAAGGTGGTGCGCAGGGCATCCGTCGGCAGATCTTCGACCAGGCCTGGAATGGCATAAGCACCATTATTGAACAGGCCGTCCAGTCGTCCGCCGGTCGCGGTCAGGACCTTATCCAGACCCGCGGCGATGGTGTCGGGTGCTTCATAGTCGATCAGAGGAGAAACCAGGCCTTTGGCTTCCAATGCGGCGCAGTCGTCGGGTTTGCGACAGGCCGCAAAGACCTGCCAGCCGCGTTCGTGCAAGGTCAGCGCTGCATCGCGACCAATGCCGGAGGAACAGCCGGTGATAAGGACGGAGCGTGTCATCCGCCCGCGATATCAGTGGGGACCGCAAATGCAAGCGGACACGTAATCGCTTGCGTGTCCGTTTCGGAAACCGAAAGGCGTATTTACGCGGGTTCCAGGAAGCGAGCCGACATGTATCCGGTAAGACCGGTGGCAACGTCGCGGATCTCGACCCAGCCGTTTACCGGCTCGCCCAAAGGCTCTGCCAGTGTGCCACCGGCCAGACTGTCGATAACAGCATTCGACGTCGACGGGCCGGAGCGCATGTTGACACGTGTGCCGCTGACCTTGAGCAGGCCCTCGGGTGCGTCCGTAACAGTCGCAGCGGCAGTCTGAAGCGCGTCTGCTGGATCAGGCTGGTAGGGACGAACAAGACTGACCACCATGGGATCGCCGATTACCCGAGGGGCCGCTCCGAATGTTTCTGGGGCAGGGGCCGATGCGGCAATCGTGGCGGCGTCGGGAACGACAGTATCGGTTACTGCAGCGCGGGTCACGACGGCACTGGACGCAGGACCCGACCCGTCGTTGAGGATGACGGGGCGGTCGAATTGCGCATTCGATTGTGCTTCAGAGGTCACATTTCGAGTGCTGACCTCCGTCGTCAAAGTGTCGGAGGGGTCACCCCAAATGACGAAGCCGGCATAAAGCGCGACCGCCAAGCTAAAGGTAAGTTTAAACATTTTCGTTCCCCCAGACACTTCTCATTGTGTCTCATCAACGTCGCTAGCGTGGACGCGGTTCCGACTAACTCTAAATTAACACATGGCGCCCATTCGCCATAGGTTGGATTTTCCTGGCCGCAGTAGCCGCCATTGCTTGTGTGGCGGAGTCCTGCTGGATACATCATCCGGTATGAGTGACCCGAATGACACGAAAAGCCCGAACGGCCCGGATGGTGAGGTGGTGTCAGAACCCCTGAGCCTGGCGATTGGCGACCGCTATCTGACCTATGCGCTGTCGACGATCATGCACCGCGCACTGCCGGATGTCCGCGATGGCCTGAAGCCGGTGCATCGCCGCATTCTGTATGCGATGCGAGAGTTGCGGCTGGTATCGAACGGCGGCTTCCGCAAGTCGGCCAAGATTTCCGGCGATGTGATGGGCAACTACCACCCGCACGGCGATGCCGCGATTTATGATGCGATGGCGCGTTTGGCGCAGGATTTCAACGTCCGCTATCCGTTGGTCGACGGACAGGGGAACTTCGGCAACATCGACGGCGATAACCCTGCGGCCGCGCGATATACCGAGGCGCGAATGACTGCCGCCGCCGAGGCGCTGCTGGCCGGTCTGGACGAGAATGCCGTCGATTTTCGCGACAATTACGATGGGACGCTTCAGGAACCTGTTGTTCTGCCTGCCGCCTATCCGAACCTGTTGGCCAATGGCTCTGCGGGTATCGCCGTGGGCATGGCGACGAACATCCCTCCGCACAATCTGGACGAGTTGATCGCGGCCTGTCTGCATCTGATCAAGTCGCCCAATGCCCGTGACGAGACTCTGCTGGATCATATTCCCGGCCCGGATTTCCCGACCGGTGGTATTATCGTAGAACCGCGCGAGAACATTCTGGAAGCCTATCGCACCGGGCGCGGCGCGTTCCGTCTGAGGGCGCGGCACGAGATCGAAGAGCTGGGCAAGGGCCAGTGGCAGATCATCGTCACCGAGATTCCCTATCAGGTGCAGAAGGGCAAGCTGATCGAGAAGCTGGCCGAACTGGTGACCACCAAGAAGGTCCCTATCCTCGGCGACATCCGGGATGAAAGTGCCGAGGACATCCGCATTGTGCTGGAACCGAAGTCGCGCAACGTCGACCCGGACGTGCTGATGTCCACGCTCTACCGCAATTCGGAGCTGGAAACGCGTTTCTCGCTGAATATGAACGTGCTGATTGACGGGGTGACGCCGCGGGTCTGCGGTTTGCGCGACGTGTTGCAGGCGTTTCTGGATCATCGTCGCGACGTGCTGCTGCGCCGCTCTCGGCACCGCATGGACAAGATCGACCATCGGCTTGAGGTGTTGGAAGGCTTCATCGTCGCCTATCTGAACCTTGACCGGGTGATCGACATCATCCGCTATGACGACGCCCCGAAAGAGGCGCTGATGTTCGAGCCATGGGGGGCGGGATACGTCCGTGCCAAGGACGAGGCGGATTACGTTTCGCCTTTGCCGTCCCAGGCCCAGGCATCGCTGACGGATATTCAGTCCGAAGCGATCCTGAACATGCGCCTGCGGGCCTTGCGGCGTCTGGAAGAAATGGCGCTGCTGAAGGAGCGCGATGCCCTCATGGAGGAACGTGCGGGGCTTCAGGATCTGCTGGATTCGGAGGATATCCAATGGAAAACCATTGCCGAGGAATTGCGCGACGTCCGCAAACAGTTCGGCAAATCAACGGAACTCGGTCGTCGCCGCTCGGACTTCGCCGAGGCGGTCGAAGTGGCCGAAGTGCCGCTGGAAGCCATGATCGAGCGGGAGCCGGTGACCGTCGTCTGCTCCAGAATGGGCTGGGTGCGCGCGTTGTCGGGGCATGTCGCGCTGGATAAGGAATTGAAATTCAAGGACGGCGACGGCCCGGCCTTCATGTTTCACGCGGAAACCACTGACAAGCTGTTGATCTGGGGCAGCGACGGGCGGGCCTTTACCCTGCTTGCGAATTCGCTGCCCGGCGGTCGGGGCATGGGGGAGCCGCTGCGCCTGATGATCGACCTGCCGAACGAGACTGCGATTGTCGATATCCTGTTGCACAACCCGGATCGAAAACTGCTTCTGGCTTCAAGTGCGGGTGACGGGTTCGTCGTCCCCGAGACGGAGATGGTGGCCATGCGGCGCGCGGGCAAGCAGGTATTGAACGTCAAGCCGGGGGTGGCCGCGCTGCGCCCTGTGATGGCCGAAGGCGACCACGTCGCCTGCATTGGCGATAACCGCAAGATGCTGGTTTTCCCGCTGGCCGACCTGCCCGAAATGCCACGCGGCAAGGGGGTTCGCCTTCAGAAGTTCAAGGACGGCGGCCTGAGCGATGTCCGGGTTATCACACTGGCGGATGGGCTGTCCTGGGCAGATCCTGCCGGGCGCACACGGCACGAGGCGGACCTGTCCGAATGGCTGGGTGCGCGTGCGCAGGCCGGTCGCATGGCGCCGCGGGGGTTCCCCCGCGACAACCGTTTCGGCTGACGGGTGGTCGCCACAACCCGTTTGACCGGCGATATGGCCGGGACACGCAGCGATCTTCTGTCGCTTGTCCTGAAGACAACGACCCTGACGGTGCTTACTCTGGGCATCTACAGCTTCTGGGCGCGGACCCGCATCCGCCGCTGGCTCTGGTCGTCGTTGCAGGTGGACGGGATACCGTTCGAATACGCGGGCCGGCCGCTGGAAAAGCTGATGGGCTTCGTCATCGCCGCCGTTATCGTCGCGATCTACCTGGGTCTGGTGGTGATGGTACTGATTTTTACCTCCCTCAACCTGTTCGGAGGGGTGGGTCCCGGCACTGCAGCGGCTTTCGCGCTGTTGCTGCCTGTCTACTGGTTCGCCAAATATCGCGGGCAGCGATATCTGCTGAACCATACCCGGTGGCGCGGCATCGCGTTTTCGATGGCGCCGGGGGCCTGGGGCTATCTCTTGCGCGCGACCTGCTGGACGATTGCGACGGTCCTGACGGCTGGTATCTTGCTGCCGCTCCGGGCGCATCGGCTTTGGCAATATCGGGTGGAGCGAACGTATTACGGCGACGATCATTTCCGGTTCGACACGAAGGCCGGCGATTTGTATCCGCATTTCGGATTCGTCCTGATCGGGCTGTTCGGGTCGTTGCTCTCCGGCGTCTATGGTTTCATGCGCGACGAAAGCGCGCTGGTCGGCCTGCTGATCTTCGTGCCGCTGCTGTTGTTCGGCTGGGTCTATTGGCGAGTTGCCTCATTCCGCATCCTGGCGTCAGGGCTGCGCTTCGGCGGCGCGATGGATCTGACCGTTGCACCCCGAACCGGGGCAGTGATCGGGATCCACCTGCTGGGCTGGATTCTGATGGGTTTGCTGTTTCTGGCGGTTGCCGCGGTGCTGGCCTTCGCCTTCGGCTTTTTCGCGGTCGGCGCGCAGGCGAACGTCGATCTGGAGGTGCTGGAAAACCTCTCGCCCTATCTTCTGGCAGTCGGCGGTATCCTGTTCTACCTGACGTTCTTCGTCCTTCGCGGGGCCCTGCGGATCGCGATGGTCACCTTTCCGTTGTTCCGGCATGTCGCGCGCACACTCTCCGTTTCCAATGCGGTCGAGGTCAACGCCGTGTGCCGGGGCGAGGCATCGCATATGGCGGATGCCGATGGCTTCGCGAACCTGTTCGACTTCGGGTCCGGCGTATGACGCGCGAAGCCACACCTCCCGAGATACAGCCCGTCTGGGGCGATTATTTCGACGGTCTGCGCGCGTTGCGGCAACGGGTGCGTCTGACAGTCGAAGACACCTATCGTGGTCGGGTTCTGGTGATCGAACCGCCCGAGGGAAAGGTCCGGCATTGGTCAGCGCAGCATATCCGTCGCCTGCCAGACCAGGCCCCCGGTAAGACGGTGTTGGGTCTTTCACTCGATGATCCGACGCGCGTGGTCCTGTCGGTCGAAGCGGCGGAAACGCTTCTGCCGATCATCGGTTCATCGGTTCGCGGGCGTCTGGCTGCCCCGCCGCTCTGGCCGCGGGCGCTGATCGTGTTCATGGCCGGAGCCGTGACACTCGCGGCCCTGATCTTCATGGTCTTGCCCGCGCTTGCCGGCTCCCTGGCCCGCTTCATGAACCCCGAGGCCGAAGTGGCCATGGGCCGCGAGCACTACGAACTGACGCGCAGGATGTTCGGCGGTGAGGCGGGGATGCCGCTTCGCGAATGTGACGACCCTGCCGGTCGCGCGGCGCTGGCCATTCTTGTCGCGCGGGTGTCCGACGGCGTGGATCTGCCGTACGATATCAAGGTCCAGATTCTGGACGACAGCGCCAGTCCGGTCCTGAATGCCTATGCGGTCGCGGGAGGCCGGATCACCTTTTTCGACAGTTTGATTCAGACGGCCCGGACCCCCGAAGAGGTCGCGGCCGTTTTTGCGCATGAACTGGGCCATGTCGTCTATTCCGATCCGGTACGGCACACCCTTCAGTCCGCCAGCTCACAGGCGGTTCTGGCGGTTCTGGTGGGCGATCTTTCCGGTGGCGGGGTCCTGACTGCGACCTTCGGCAATGCCCTGGTGGCCAGCTATTCGCGCGGAGCCGAGATGCGGGCCGATGACTTCGCCGTCGCGCAGTTGACGGCCGCGGGTCTGCCGCCTTCCGCCATGGGTAGCTTTTTTGAACGGGCGCGCGCCACTTGGGGCGAAGCCGAAGGTCTGGGCGCGTATTTTTCCAGCCATCCGCGATTGACCTCCCGGATCGAGGCCTCTCTCGGCGTCGGCGACCCGCCGATCGGCCAGCCCGCCCTGACGCCGAAGGACTGGGCCGCGTTGCAGTCGATCTGCCGATGATCGGGGCGGTAATCGTGCCCGTTGCCGCGCCTTTCACGGCCTCCTGCCGGTGATTGTAGCCGGATTGGCATGCTTGCCATGCGGGTTCACCGTGTCTACCACCGGCAGGACCATAAAAGGGGGGATACAGGATGACGCGCATGATGAACCGCCGCACCTTCGGGAGCCTCGGCCTCGCCGCGACGGCGGGCCTGTCCGGCTGCGCTGTGCCCGACCCAGTGGACGAAGACTTGCCCGATATGGGCAATTTCGAATTGGCCTATTCCGTGGTGGTGTCGGAAAATGCCAAGAAGGTCCCCCCGTCGCGCGATGCAACGCCCGAACTGCTGAAAGCGACCATGACCTCCGAGATCGAGCGTCGGTTCGGGCAGTACAAAGGCGGCAAAGGCTTCGTCGTGGCCGTGGCGATCGACGGATATGCCCTTGCCCCTCCGGGCATTCCGATCGTTCTGACACCCAAGTCGATCATGGTCGTATCCGCCAACCTCTGGACCGCGGACCCGCAGGAGAAGATCGCCGGTCCCGAACAGCTCACGACCTTCGAAGGGGCCGATACGTTCCTTCTGGGCTCCGGTTTGCAGAAGACGGCGGATGAACAACTGACGACGCTGTCACGCAACATGGTCAAGAAAATCCAGTCCTGGCTTTTGCGCAATCCGACGTGGTTCGATCTGCCTGCCTGAGCACCGCGGACGGCCTGTCGGGCTTGCCAACCGAGCCCCGTGCAGCTAGACGGCGCGCGATGCAATTCCGGGGGTCGTGCGCGGCCTCCTTTCAAGTCAGGGGCCCATCATGGCGAAGGCAAAGTTCGAACGCAACAAACCGCATGTGAACATCGGTACGATCGGTCACGTTGACCATGGCAAGACGACGCTGACGGCGGCGATCACGAAGTATTTCGGCGACTTCAAGGCCTACGACCAGATCGACGG
>NZ_JBSXNP010000006.1:0-171934 GCF_056857695.1 Jannaschia sp. L-14R | reverse complement strand
CGACAGCCACGATCAGCTCCGCGGCCATATCGCGGACTTCCTGGACGCTTACAACTTCGCCCGTCGTCTCAAGACTCTCAGCGGGCTCACACCCTACGAATACATCTGCAAAATCTGGACTTCAGAGCCAGACCGCTTCATAGTCGATCCGATCCACCAGATGACGGGACTAAACACCTACGTAGCATGTGGCCAGATTGGATCACGGATCAGATGGAAGAGAACATGGATACGGTAACACAGGATCGGATCACCGGCATAGATGTCAGCCGCGATTGGTTGGATGTTCATTGTCTACCGGACGGCCAGAGGTAGCGGCTGTCAAACACGGATGAAGCACACACGGCGCTTGTCGATTTGGCGCATTCAATCGGTGCGTTGGTGTATTTTGAGACCACTGAGGGACAGGAATGGCGTCTGTGGTCCACCCTGGAGACTACCGGGATCGCGACGCGGCAATTGCCGCCTGCGCAAATCAAAGCCTTCGCGGCCAGCCGGGAAATGCCATGACGCTGAAGGCAGCGATGTAGAGGAACATCTGAAAAACCTCGGCTTGGCGGCGTGATCTGGTAGGTTCGGATCGAACGACAAAGGAACCCGCCGATGCCCAAACGGATGACATTTGCCGCACTCTCCCACGCCACCAAGAAGAAGGTGACGCGGCGGGAGAAGTTCCTGTCCGAGATGGATGCTGTGTGCCCTGGTCGCGGCTTTTGGCATTGATCGAACCGCATTACCCGAAGGTGGGCAGCAAGGGTGGGCGACCGGCGATGCCTTTGAAAACCATGCTGCGTAAGCAGTGGGATGCGCTGAGCGATCCGATGGCCGAGGAAGCCTCTACGACAGCGACGCTATGCGCCGCTTCGCCGGTTTGGAACTCGGAGATGACCGTATTCCGGACGAAACCACGATCCTGAACTTCCGCCACTTTCTGGACCACCATGCGTTGCCATAGGCAATCTTTGCCGAAGTGAAGCACATCTGGCGAGAAGGGCGTGATGCGGCGCTCTGGCACGCTGGTCGATGCGGCGATCATCGACTCTCAGCCCTCGACGAAGAACAAGTCTGGCAAGCGTGGCCCCCGAGATGACGAGTACGAAGAAAGGCAACGGTCGGTATTTTGGCATGAAGGCTCACGTCGATGCCGATAGCGGCGTGGTGCATAGCCCTGAGGCCTCAACGGCGAAAGTGCAGGACTGCCGTGTCTGGGACGAGCTTCTGCATGGTGGTGAAAACCTGTCTGGGCGGACAAGGCTTAGTGGACAAGGCTTGTGTCATCGCCGAGCGTGAGGCCACATTCGACGGTCCCGGCAAGTTTTGGGGGGTAATGCGCAAGCCAGGGCGACTCGCTGCAGCCCAGTGATGAGCACATCAACCGTCTGATTGCCAAAGGCAGGTCCAGGGGTCGAGCATCCGTTCCGGGGTATAGAAACGCCAGTTCGGCTAAATCTAGACCCGGTATCGTGGGCTGGCAAAGAACCGGCGCAGTTGTTCCGCCTGTTCGCTTTCGGCAACCCGTATCTGGACCGAAGGCGGCGGATGGTGCGACGGGATGAGTTCACCAAAGATAGGACGATGGCAGTGAAAACGCGGCAAACCGCCAGAACAGAGGGGAAATCAGCTACCGCAAGTCAAGATCAGATTGAAACCGCCAAGCCGAGGCGTTGTTCAGATCTTTCTAGAACTGAGCGTGTCAGATGCGGGATCGAGGGCTGCAGTGCATAGAGGCAATCGTCCAACAAAAGCAGTGTGTGGCGCCGGAACGCGACGACCATTGCCTCATTTGCATCGCAATGAGCAGTAGATCGCGGCTCTTTCGGCCCCGTCTTGGCGATCCTCAACGATCTCACGCTTTCGCCACCTGGCGGCTGTCTTCGGGTTGATGCCCCGATCCCGGCCCAGGATGTGGAGTGACTTGAGAAAAGTATGGCGCGGTGTCCCAGAGGCAGGGAGTTGGCTTTTGCGATCCGTCAAGATCCTGCGCGTCTTCGCCAGTCCAAAAAAAAGCGCATGTGAGGCTTCGCCCACCGGACCATACTGCCCGATACGCCACTTGGGCGAATATAGGTTGGGATCACGAACAGGAATCTCAGGTTGGATCTGCATCGGACGGTCCGGGTAAAAGATTTGGAGTTGCCTTGTTCCCGGTCCGGGCGGGATATACATCCCCCTTCATGCTGCGCTTCCCCCCTTTCCGCCGTAAATCGTCCCGTAAGGTTTCCGTGTTGCGTTTGCAGGGCGTCATCTCGGCGACCGGCGGGCGGGGCGCGCTGGCGCATGCATCCATCGCAGCGGTAATCGAGAAAGCCTTCCGTAAGGGAAAACCCGATGCCGTGGCACTGGCGATAAACTCACCCGGTGGGTCGCCCGTACAGTCCGCACTGATTGGAGCGCAGATTCGTCGACTTGCGGATGAAATCAGCTTGCCGGTTCACGCTTTCGTGGAAGATGTCGCCGCTTCTGGGGGATATTGGCTGGCGACTGCAGCGGATGATATCTGGGTCGACGACAGTTCGATTACCGGCAGCATCGGTGTCATCTCGGCCGGTTTTGGTTTTCAGGACTTGATCGCTCGTTACGGTATCGAACGGCGGGTCCATACGGCAGGAGAAGACAAGTCGATGCTGGATCCCTTTCGACCTGAAAGGGCGCAGGACATCGACAGGCTCAAGGCCGTGCAACAACGGATTCATACCCATTTCATCGCTCACGTAACAGCCCGTCGGGGCGAACGCCTGAATAGGGAGAAGGATCTTTTTACGGGAGAGATCTTTATCGGGGCCGAGGCTGTGACCGCAGGACTGGCCGACGGTGTCGCGCATATGGTGCCGAAATTGCAGGAGCTTTACGGTAAGAAGGTTCGCCTGGTTCATCTGGGTCAGCGCCGCCCGCTTCTTCAACGCTTTATCCCCGGTATTCTGTCCGATGCCATTGGTGCGGTCGAGGATCGCGTCGGCTGGACAAGGTATGGCCTCTGAATGATCTTCAAGATCGTTACACTCTTTCTGATCGGTATGGCCGTACTCGCCATGTTCGGGCGCTTGCGATTTCCGGGCGGCGGACGTTTGTCACGTAAGACCTGCGACAATTGCGGGGCCCCTCGTGTTGGCCGCGGGGCTTGCCCTTGCGAAAAGGAATGACGCGCCGATGATCGTCGAATTCCTGATGGTGGCTGTCGGTCTGCTGATCCTGATTTTCGCTGGCGATGCCCTGGTCAAAGGTGCTGTCAACCTTGCGCTGCGGCTGGGCATTCCTGCCTTGGTGGTCAGCTTGACGGTTGTGGCCTTCGGCACCTCGGCCCCCGAACTGTTGGTCAGTGTGCAGGCAATTCTGGATGGGGCACCGGGGCTCGCACTGGGTAACGTCGTGGGGTCGAATACAGCCAACGTCCTGCTTGTACTGGGCATCCCTGCGATTATTGCGACAATGCACGTAGCGGGTTGCGACACACGTCGCGATTTCCTTTACATGCTTGCCGCGACATTGCTGTTCATCGGGTTTTCCCTGACCGGGAATCTGGTCTGGTGGCATGGCGTCATCTTGTTGATTGTTCTTGCTGGGATCCTTCTGGCGACTTTCTTTTCCAGTCGAGCCGAAGATATCGAGGTCGAGGGGGCAGAACCGGGATTGCCGGGTTGGAAGATCACGGCTTATCTGATCCTTGGGCTGATCGGGCTGCCGCTGGGCGCTAATCTTCTTGTCGAGGGAGCCACGTTGATCGCGCGCGAATTCGGGGTCAGCGAAACTGTCATCGGCCTGACACTCGTTGCTATCGGAACGTCCCTGCCGGAACTGGCCACCACCGTCATGGCGGCTCTGCGCAGGCATGCGGACGTGGCCCTGGGGAACGTCATTGGATCCAACCTTTTTAACCTGTTGGGTATCATTGGGGTCGCGGTCCTGATTGGTCCGATCCCGGTTGAAACGTCTTTTCTGAAGTCGGACCTCTGGGTTATGCTGGCGGCGACCATGCTTTTGGTGCCGTTCGTGTTCTTTGGGCGGGATATCACCCGAACCTGGGGAGTCGCGCTGACCGGTTTGTATTTATCATATCTTGTTTGGGCCTTGACATGAGGGCTCTGGTCACTGGTGCAGGTGGCCGACTGGGCGCGGCCATGGCGATCGAGCTTGCCCGTCTTGGTCACGATGTCGCTATCCATTTTGCCAGCAGTTGCAACGGGGCTGAGGACACGGCCGAGGCGGTTGCATCCGAAGGGCGCACGGGAGTGCCGGTGCAAGCCGATCTGCTAGATCTGGATGCCTGCGAAGCATTGGTCGACAGGGCGGCTGGCGTCTTGGGCGGGCCGCTGAACGTGCTTGTCAACAATGCCTCTATCTTTGAATACGATGATATCCATACCGCCAGCCGCGAAACATGGGACCGTCATATTGGATCCAACCTGCGTGCCCCATTAATCCTGACGCAGGCGTTCGCTGCGCAGGCCCCGGCTGTCGCATCGGATGGCGCGCCATTGGCGTCGGGTTGCATCGTGAACATGATTGACCAGCGGGTCCGCAAGCTGACGCCGGAGTTCATGACCTATACCCTGGCGAAATCGGCGTTGTGGACCTTGACCCGGACGACGGCGAGGGCACTGGCACCTGCGATCCGGGTCAATGCGATCGGACCCGGTCCGACGCTGAAGGGAAGTCGACAATCTGCCGAGCATTTTGCCGCGCAACGGGCTGCGACCGTTTTGGGTCGTGGATCGGATACCGATGATGTCGTAGGGGCGTTGCGCTATATCATCGGTGCAAAGGCTGTGACGGGCCAGTTGATTTGTGTCGATGGCGGACAACATCTGGCCTGGCAGACACCGGATGTGATCGGGCGCGAATAAGCGTTTCAGGATGGGATGCGGCGGCCTGAACGATAATTACTCCACCTGCCGTCAGGGTAGGAAAATGGATGCTGGCTCTGCGCAGACAGCAGCATGACTAAATTTATCGGGATAAA
Source organism: Jannaschia sp. L-14R (assembly GCF_056857695.1). Lineage (NCBI taxonomy): Bacteria > Pseudomonadati > Pseudomonadota > Alphaproteobacteria > Rhodobacterales > Roseobacteraceae > Jannaschia > Jannaschia sp. L-14R. The sequence continues at coordinate 166,977 of NZ_JBSXNP010000006.1, read as the reverse complement.
ATAATCTATTTATATTAGTGTCTTACGATAAATATGAGTTTTGCAATAATGTAACAGGTTTGTGAATTTTCCGTTGCATCACAGAGGGCTGATAAATTGCCCCTCAGGTTTATCCACAGAACAGGACTCGCTTGCACCCCTTGATCTCCTGGTGCATCCGAGGCAGCGCCGAAAGGAATCGCAAACGTATGACCGGGACCACGAAAGAGACGCGAAAGCTGACCGGACCCGAGGTCATAAAACGTTTCCTGCGCACGCTGGACGGGTCTCCGGGCGTGTATCGGATGCTGGATGAACAGAACCGGGTTCTTTACGTCGGCAAGGCGCGCAACCTGAAGAACCGGGTGGCGAGTTACACGCGGTTGCAGGGGCATTCGGGTCGGATTGCACGGATGATCGCGGAAACGGCCTCGATGATGGTGCTGACGACCGAGACGGAACTCGAAGCTCTGTTGCTGGAGCAGAACCTGATCAAGCAACTCAAGCCGCGCTATAATGTGCTGCTGCGCGACGACAAATCGTTTCCCAACATCGAAGTCACGACAAGCCACAGCTTTCCGCAGATCCGCAAGCATCGCGGCAAGAAGGGAGACGGCCTGTATTTCGGACCCTTCGCCAGCGCGGGGGGCGTCAATCGTGTCCTGAACCAGTTGCAACGCGTATTCCTGTTACGAAACTGTTCCGACAGCGATTTCGAGACGCGCACGCGGCCTTGTCTGAATTATCAGATCAAGCGCTGCAGTGCCCCTTGCGTCGGTCTGATTTCGGCTGCGGACTATGCCTCCAGCGTCAAGGATGCGGAGCGGTTTCTGCGGGGCGAAACCACCGGCATTCAGGAAAAACTGGCCGGTGAAATGGCGCGCGCAAGTCAGGATATGGAGTTCGAACGCGCGGCCGCCATGCGTGACAGGATCAAGGCATTGACCAACGTGCAGTCAGTGCAGGGCGTGAACCCGCAAGGCGTGGCCGAGGCGGATGTCATCGGCCTGCACATGGATGGCGGACAGGCCTGCATTCAGGTGTTCTTCATCCGCGCCAACCAGAATTGGGGCAACGTGGATGTCTATCCGCGCGTTGCCGACGACATGAATCCGACCGAAGTGATGGAAGCCTTCCTCGGTCAGTTCTATGACGGGAAAGAGCCGCCGAAGATGCTCCTGCTATCCCATGCCATTGAAGAAAGGGATCTTATGGTTGAGGCGCTGTCGGAACGCGCAGGTCGCCGGGTGCAGCTTCTGGTGCCGCAACGGGGCGAAAAATACGATCTGGTCCAGGGCGCGGTGCGGAACGCACGGGAAAGCCTTGGCCGAAAGATGTCGGAAAGCGCCACGCAGGCCCGGTTGCTGAAGGGCATCGCCGAGGCTTTCGATCTTCCGGCCCCACCAAGGCGGATCGAAGTTTACGACAACAGCCATATTCAGGGAAACTTCGCCGTCGGCGCCATGATCGTTTCGGGTGCAGAAGGCTTCGAGAAATCGCAATATCGCAAATTCAACATTCGGGGTGACGAACTGACGCCCGGCGACGATTTCGGCATGATGAAAGAGGTGCTGACCCGGCGATTCAAGCGGCTTCTGAAGGAAGATCCGGAACGGACCTCCGGCATGTGGCCTGACCTGTTGTTGATCGACGGCGGTGCGGGGCAGGTCAGTGCCGTGCGACAGATCCTTCGTGATTTACAAGTCGAAGAGGTTGCCATGGTCGGCGTCGCCAAGGGCGTCGACCGCGACCACGGGAAGGAGGAGTTTCACCGCACAGGCCTGCGCCCTTTCGCGTTGCAGCGTAACGATCCGGTCCTTTATTTCGTTCAGCGTCTGCGCGATGAAGCGCACCGATTTGCGATCGGCACCCACCGCGCCAAGCGCGCGAAGGCCTTCGTCGCGAACCCTCTGGACGAAGTGGCGGGCGTGGGTCCCGGTCGCAAGCGGGCCTTGCTGGCCCATTTCGGCAGCGCCAAGGCGGTGTCTCGCGCCGCGCTGGCGGATCTCAAGGCGGTCGATGGGATCAGTGACGCCCTTGCCGAAACGATCCATGCGCATTTCCACGACAAGGGCTGATGCGAAGGTCGGGCGCGATGTAATCGAACCGATCCTTGGCGCTCCTGCTATGGTCGAGCGCGAGCAGGCAGGTTACAGATGCAATCAATGACCTGGACCATACCAAATATCCTGACCGTATTGCGCCTTCTCGCGGCTCCTGGTGTGGCAGTCATGTTCCTGTTCTTTGCCCGGCCCTGGGCGGATTGGTTTGCACTCGTGCTGTTCGTCACCGCCGCCGTCACCGACTGGTTCGATGGTTATCTGGCGCGTGAATGGAAGCAGGAGACCCGCTTCGGCGCGATGCTCGATCCGATTGCCGACAAGACGATGGTCGTGATCGCACTGCTGGTGGTGACCGGCTTTTCCGGGATGAACGCATGGATTTTGCTGCCCGCTACGCTGATCCTTTTCCGGGAAGTATTCGTCAGTGGGCTGCGCGAATTTCTGGGCAACACGGCTGGACTGCTCAAGGTCACCAGGCTGGCTAAGTGGAAGACGACGGCACAGATGGTTGCGTTGGCCGTCCTGTTTTCGACCGGGATATTCAAATATCATTTCGCCGAACGCGTTCAGGACATGGATGGACCGACGATCGGCGCGATCCTTTCGGGCGATCTGCCTGACGAGTTTTTCCTTGGCCGACTGCTCTGGTGGCAGGATGCAACCTTCTTTGCCGGCGTTGTCTTGCTGTGGATCGCGGCGGCCCTGACGGCGATCACCGGATGGGATTATTTCATAAAGGCAAAACCTTTTCTGATGGATCGGCAGAGATGAAACTTCAGGTTCTGTATTTCGCATGGCTGCGTGAGCGCATCGGTCTGGGGCGTGAGGATGTGATAACCGAAGCTGCCACGGTCGCGGACCTCATTGCGGAATTGCGGGCACGCGAAGATCGCTATGATCTGGCGTTTTCAGACATGACGGCGGTGCGCTGCGCCGTCGATCAGATGCTGATGCCGCTGGACACTTCGCTGGTCGGCGCGCGCGAGGTCGCATTCTTTCCGCCGATGACGGGCGGTTGATGTCGACGCCCTCCATTCGTGTCGTCGTCAGCGAGGACGATTTCGATCTGGGGACCGAAGCGGCGGCGCTCGAGGCTGGCCCGGACACCGGGGCGGTTGTGACATTCACGGGACGGGTCCGAGACGTGGCCGACGGGCTGCGGCACATGCAGATCGAACATTATCCCGGTATGACGGACGCTGCGCTGACCGACATCGCGCAACAGGCGATTGCACGATGGCCGCTGTCAGGCGTCACTGTGATCCATCGATATGGCAAGCTTCGACCCGGCGACCGGATCATGATGGTTGCCACGGCATCGCGGCATCGTGATGCCGCGTTTGAATCGGCTGCGTTCCTGATGGATTACCTCAAGTCCCGCGCACCCTTCTGGAAGAAGGAAGTCACCAATCAGGGTGAAGGTTGGGTCGCGTCCTGTGACAGCGATGAAGCCGCGCTTGATCGCTGGGGCAAACCCTGATCATCAGCGCCGTGAGGCGCGCCGAAGAATTTCCGCTGCATTAACGCCGCCCAGATCGGAAGCCGACGGTTCTACCCCGTGGTGCTGCGTCTGGACCTGCCCTGCCATGCTGCCGCGCAATTCTTCGGCAAGGTCTTCGCCAAGGCCGGCCAAGACCTCGGGCGAGACAAGCAGACTTTCGGCGGGGATGCCTTCGACATAGATAATCTCGTGTGCATCGAAAAGAAGGTGGAAATAGTCGACGTGCCCACCCCGGCCACGCCAGATGGTTTCGCCGTTCACCAGATGCCGGGCACGAACCAGCAATTCCGCCATTCCTATGCCGATGGTATCGTGGCGTTGATAGATGAACAGGCGGTGATCCGGCGACAGGACCAGATCCTCGGCATTATTGAGCGCTTTGCGCGCGATTACGACCGGGGCGTTCGATCCTTCGGCCCGGACGGTCTGCATGCCGGTCCAGCGCACTGGCTGCGGGCCATTGTCGCGGGTCAGAACGCGGTCGCCAGCGGTCAGTTGTTCGACAGGGATCTGCAACCCGTTTGCCATGGTGATCCGGGTCCCGCGCGCGAAGCTGACCTGAGAGACATGGTTCAGTTCGCCGTCAACCGTATTGGACGAAATCAGGGTATATTCATCCGACGACGATAACGGTCCCAAAGGCAGTGCCAGCCGTTGTCCTTCTATATCCAGAACGAGGACCTCGACCGATGCGCCCCGCTCCCCCATGATCTGATGTCGGGCCAGCGGAGTCACGATCTGGCCGGCGGCTCCGACTGAAGAGCCTTTGGCCACGACGGACTGAGCCCCTTGACGGCCCAGAACCAGTTCCTGCGACATCGCTTTCGGGTCCAGAATATAGATATCGCCGGCCACGACATCGGTGACGTTACCGATGGCATCGCCCATCAGCGCACCCGTTTCAACAGAGAGGGCTGCGGCTGGATATACAGTGCAATGGCTGAGGGCAGTCAGCAGAGGGGCAGGTTTTGTCATTTTTTCAGTATTCCAGATCGTCAGTGACCGTAACGGGGCGACAGCCGGGCAAATGGACGGCAGAAGCAAAAAAAGTGCGAAATTGTCCGATGCTTCGGCTGGTTCCCGATGTTACACACGCAAGAATAACGAAAGGGTTTCACGATGGACTTGGGAATTAAAGGAAAGCGCGCGCTTGTTTGTGCGTCTTCAAAAGGCTTGGGGCTCGGCTGTGCCACTGCGCTGGCAGAAGCGGGGGTGAATCTGGTCATGAATGCCCGTGGGTCAGAGGCGCTGGAGGCAGCGGCCGCAGACCTGAGGGCGCAGTTCGGAGTTGAGATCACGACCGTGGCGGCCGATGTCACTACCGAAGAGGGACGTGCCGAGGTTTTGGCCGCTGCCGGATCGCCCGATATTCTGGTGACCAACGCTGGCGGGCCACCACCCGGTATCTGGTCTGACTGGGATCGTGATGATTTTATCGCGGCCCTTGATGCCAACATGCTGACGCCGATCGCACTAATGACGGCATGCCTTCCTGCGATGATGGAGCGGGGCTGGGGCCGGGTCGTGAACATCACATCGCAGTCAGTCAAAGCCCCGATCCCCGCCCTGGGTCTGTCGAACGCGGCACGTACGGGTCTGACCGGTTATGTTGCCGGAACGGCCCGCCAAGTCGCGCCGTCCGGAGTCACGATCAATAACCTGCTGCCCGGCATCCACGCCACGGATCGTGCAACTTCGCTGGATCAAGGCGTAAGCCGTGCCCAGAACATCAGCCAGGACGAGGCGCGGTCGCGACGCGAAGCTTCGATCCCCGCACGGCGCTATGGTACGGCGGCCGAGTTCGGCGCGACCTGTGCCTTCATCTGTTCGCAGCACGCTGGTTTCATGGTCGGCCAGAACGTCCTTCTGGATGGAGGCGCGACGAACGCGACGATTTGAGATTGTTCAGCGCTGCGATGCCTTGAACCTCAGCAAAGTCAGGGCGGCCACAACTATGGCCGCCCCGATGGCGAAGATGCCGACTACAGTCGCACCATTCTGAACGTAGATGGCGACCAGTGCCCAGAACACCGCAAGCCCGTACATCTGGGATGGGCGCGCCCGTTGCATCGCCACCGTGATGGCAAGCGCAATGGACAGCGCCACAATGGCCCAGCCTTCGGGGCCGAACGGACCGATGCCATAGCCCGGCAACAAGATGCCAAGCGATACTGCACTGGCCGCAGTCAGCCAGCCTGCATAAAGGCCTAGCGGTGCGCGCAGCAGCCACAGATCTGCGGCCGGTGTGCGCAACAGAGCCATAAGCGCACCGGCCAGCATCGCCCAGATCAGAACCGTCGCCCAGATCGGTGAGACGAACGCAACGGCCAGCCAGAAGGCACCGATGGCCAGACTGCCCAGCAATGGCAGACGCGTGGCATCCCAGCCTGCGACGTCGCGCCGCTTCCATGCACCGAACCCGGCCATGACGATCAGCCAGAGATAGATGATGCCCCAGATCGAGAATGCGTATCCGGCAGGTTGAGCCGGAGGGTTTTCGATGGCCACGGGAAACTGCGACGGATCGTATCCGCCAAACCCCGGCGTGAAGACGGGGGAAATGGCGAAAAATATCGCCGCAATGAGCACGAGGATCGAGCGTATGAACATGCGTCAAACCTAGGACCGAGAATGAAAAAGGCCACCCGCGCCCATGTGGCGGGTGGCCCGAAGGTCATGTCAGCCGTTCACTCCGACCAACTGACCCCGGTCAGGTCGTTCGCCTGCGTCGGCGCATTTTCCCACAGACCCTGAATGCGGGCATCCGCCACGCCGGTCTTGGCCAGTTGGAACAGATAGGCATTGACGTAATCGTCGGCGATTATCTGCTGCGCCTGCCTGAGCATCGCGCTCCGCTCCGCGTCGTCGGTCGTGATGCCGATGTTCTCGATCAGGGTCTGGAATGCTGGGTTATCGTACTGAAAGTAGTAATCCGGGCGCGCATAGATATTGATGTCCGCAGGTTCGGTATGACTGACGATGGTCAGGTCGAAGTCCTTGCCCTTGAAGACCTGCTCCAGCCACTGTGCCCATTCCAGATTGCTGATTTCGGTCTCGATCCCGACTTCGCGCAACTGACTGGCGATGATCTCGCCGCCGCGCCGGGCATAGACCGGGGGCGGCAGCATCAGGCGCAGTTTGAGGTCGGTCGCACCCGCCTCGGCCAGCAGGGCCCTGGCTTTCTCGGGGTCATAGGCCGACTGCGCAGTCAGATCGACGTAATCGGGATTATGCGGCGCGAAGTGGGTGCCTATGGGCGTGCCGTATCCGAACATCGCGCCATCGATGATTGCCTGACGGTCGATGGCGTGAGCAATGGCCTGCCGCACTTTGACGTCTGTGATGTTGGCGTTGTTGATGCCCAGGATCGTTTCGCCCTCGGTCGAGCCGATGATGACATTGAAGCGGGGATCGGCCTCGAAACTTGACAGGGTCTCGGGTGCAGGGAAGTTCGGAAAGGCATCCAGATCGCCTGCCATCATCGCCGAGAATGCTGCATTCGGATCCGAGATGAATTTGAATGTCGCCTTTTCCAACGCCGGTGCCTCGCCCCAATAATCGGGGTTTCGCGTCAGATCGACCCTGTCGCCCTGCACCCAATCGGTAAAGACGAAGGGGCCAGTGCCGACGGGGTTGCTGGCATTCGTATCCGCAGTTTCGGGCGCGACGATCACCGCGTCGCCCCAGGCCAGGTTGAAGCCGAGGTTTCCGTTCGGCGCACTCAGCGTGATCTTGACGGTGGACGGATCGAGGGCCTCAACGCTCTCGATAGCTTCGAACAGCGCCTTTTGGGCATTTGTGCTGTCTTCGGCGCGGGCACGGTCAAGGCTGAACACCACGTCCTCGGCATCCATTGTGCTGCCGTCATGAAATTCCACGCCTTCGCGTAGTTTGAAGGTCCATACGGTGCCGTCTTCGGACACGTCCCAGCTTTCCGCAAGGGCCGGCTGCACCGATCCGTCGGGTCCGAAGCGTGTCAGGCCTTCGAACACATTGGCATAGACGACTTCGTCGATGGCGGCGGCGGCCCCGCCGGTCGGGTCCAGATTGGGCGGCTCCAGCTGCATGCCGATGGTAATGTCGGTCTGCTGGGCCAATGCGGCGGTCGCCAGCAGGCAAAGTGCGGCGGTGGTTCTGATGAGCATGGGGTCTCCCTCCCGTATGTCGCGCGCAGATTAGGCTCCGCGGGGGGCAGGGGGCAAGTGTCAGCCGCCCGAGACGTTACGGGCATAGCCCTTGACGATTTCGACCATACGTTCGGCTGACAGGATCGGGGGCAGCAAGGTCAGGAAACCGCCATTTCCATCCATGACGAAGATATGCGATCCGTGGGAATAGACGTCGACGCCGCTCGGGTCGGTGAACAGATATGCGCTTTCGACGTGAAACATGTCGCGCACGGCTGCCAAATCAGCTTCCGACCCAGTCAGCCCCGTCAGGCCGGGGGCGAATCTGTCCAGCGCCGGACCCATCGCCTCGACCGTGTCGGTCGCCGGATCGACAGTGATGAGCAACGGCGTGACGTAGATATCGCTGGCGGCCAGTTCTGCGGTCACGTTCGACATGATCGGCAAGGCGACAGTGCAGATCGCCCTGCAGGATGCATAGCCGAAATACACCAGTTGAATATTGCCATCCGGATCGGTCTGAGTACGCGTGTTGCCGCGGTGATCGATCAAGGCGTAATCGCCGCCGAAATTCGAGGGAAACAGCGTGTCGGGCAATGGCGCACTTGGCCTGTTCTCTTGCGCTCCTGCGGGGGCAGCCATGACAATCGCCAGCAGAATCGCGCGCATCAGAACCAATCCGCGATGAAGGCTTTGTCGACCTCCTTGCCCAAACCCAGATAGCCCTCTTCCTCGATCTGTTGCCGGACGCGGGGGTCGCGGCGGAACCATGGGCCATCGCCGCTGGCATCCGGGTTCTTCGCGGCCCAGTCGTCGGTCCAGGTATTGGCGCGCTGCCAGTCGCCGCCTTCTGGACGGATGCGTTGGACCATATAGACGCTCATCGCACCGATTTCCGGATCTTCGATCAGCAATCCGTCCACATCGACGGTCTGGCCGCAGAACGGTGCCAGATCTGCGACCGCTCCGTTAAAAGCCGATTGCGCGTTCTTGAGGGGGAAGATCATGACGTCATCGGCTTCTCGGACCAGGACGACCTGTCGATTGCCCGCACCGCAATTATCCGCGCAATCGCCGGCCAGTACGCACAGCGGGTCGGTTACGGTCGCGGTGAACAGCGCCTTCTGTTCTGCGTAAAGACCCCATTCGCGGGCTTCAGAGCCTTCGGAAAAATCCTGTGCAGTGGCTGGTATAGCCAGAGCAGCAAAGCAGATGATGGAACGCTTGAGAGTCGGGCGGATCATTTCAGTGCCTCCGAATCCGGGATGGCGAAGCCGGGAATCACCCCGAAGTCCTCATGCGTGGCATTGATGATATCCTGATCAGCGGTGATTTTTTCGACCACGAGATAATTCATTCCGTCGCGCCGATACAGCATTCCGTCCACTTCGATGGTATGGGCCGCGATGTTCAGGCTGGTGTCGCCGCCCGCTGTCCTATCGTCGCCGGCCATCTTCAACACCATGTACACCTGTCCGTCCGGAGCCAGCAGGCCAACCGGAATGCCACCCGCGCTGCACCAGAGCGCGCAGGTCCGGTGCGCCGATCCCACGACTGCATCCGGCCCGCCCATTACGCCCGAAAAATAGCACCAGGTGTCGATGACTTCGCCGGTAATCTGCACCCGTTCGCCTTCTATGGCGGCTGCGGCAGGGCTTGCGATTACGGCAAGGGCGAACGGAATGAGACGATGCATGATTTCCTCCTGATCGGCCCAATTGACCTTAAGGAACCCCTCACTGGCAAATCACGATCTGCGGGTGGGTCCCCACAGGTCGGTCAGAAAGGCAGGCATCGCAGCCTTGCCGCGACATCCAGACCTGTGCGGGTCATGAACAAAACCATCAGACCATCCAGCCGTGCGCGGCGCATCTGTGAAGGCAGCGCCGTTACAATGCGTCGAGATATGTCCTGACCGCCGTCTGCACATGCCGGAAACGGTCGCCGCCCAGATGCTTGCCACCATACCAGCGGGTAACGATCACCACATGGTTTCGGATCGCATCCCGTTCCAGCATGCGAAGGATTACAAGACCCGCACCGGCTTCGCCATCGTCGGTCTTGACCGGCCCATCTGCACCGATCATCGCCCATGTATTATGCGTGGCCTTGGCGAATTTCTTGTTACGGCAAAGTTCCTTCACGACCTCTTTCGCGTCGTCTGCAGTCGCTGCGGGCGCTCCGGTGACCGCGTATTTACTGCCTTTGTCGTTTATGTCGAGATGGATGGTATTCACGTCAGCAGCTTCGTCAGGGTCAGCGCCATTACCTTGCCGCTGTCCACCATGTCATCGACTCCGATCCATTCATCCGGCTGATGCGCCAGGTCCAGAACGCCGGGACCGTAGGCGATGCAATTCTTCAATCGTCCGATCCGGTCGATATGTTTCTGGTCATAGGTTCCGGGGCTGACGACGAATTCAGCGGGTTTTCCCATCACCTTTTGAACCGCATCCTGCACGGTCCGCACGATGGGGGCATCTTCCGGGGTCATGGTGGGCATGACCTCGAACAGGTCGCGGATCTCGTAGCGAAAGTCGGGGCGGGTGGTACGGATCTTATCCATCATACGGGCGACTTCGGCTTTCACCTCGGCGATGTCCTCTTCGATCAGGAAACGGCGGTCGATGGTCAGGATGCATCGGTCGGGCACGCAGGCCGAGGGCAGGCCCGTGTAATCGGCGTCCTGCACCGGCTCCCCCCCGTGTATCGAATTGATGTTTAGGGTCGAGGATTTCGCACCGTCGGGCACCACAGGCATATCGGTTCGCTTTCCAGCAAGCAGCGGGAACAGCGTCGCCTCCATTTCATCCAGAACCGCCCCCATATGACGCACGGCACAGTCGCCGAGAAATGGCATCGAGCCATGGGCGATATGTCCCTTGGTCTCAATCTCGGCCCACCAGACGCCGCGATGACCCAGACAGATGCGGTCCTTGTTCAACGGCTCGGGGATAATGACATGCTGCACGCGGGCGGGATCGAAAAAACCCCGCTCCGCCAGATACGCCACTCCGCCATAGCCACCGGATTCCTCGTCCGCAGTGGCCGAAATTTCGATCGCTCCACGGAACTCTGGATGATGGGCAACAAAGACTTCGGCGGCGATGATCGACGTCGCCATGCCGCCTTTCATGTCGCAGGCCCCCCGGCCATAAATCTTGCCGCCGTCCAGCTCCGCGCCGAACGGGTCGCGGGTCCAGCCTTCGCCCACGGCCACGACGTCATGGTGGCTGTTGAAGTGAACGCAGTCGCCCGCCGCGCGCCCCTCCAGACGGCAGACGACATTCCAGCGCGGGTATCTGCCGCTGTCGCCCAACGCCCCTTCGGCGCGCACCATTTCGACCTTCCACCCCTGTTTGCTCATGCGCTCTCCGACGAGAGAGCAAATGTCGTGGTAGTGTCGACCGGGCGGGTTCAAGGTTGGAATACGGATCAGATCCTGTGTCAGCGTGATGAGGTCATCGCGTCGATTTTCGATCCGCTGCATCAGCGCGTTCATGAAATCTCCTCGTGGTGCGGGGGTCACACTGTGTCGAAACCGCTTGCGATGTCACTGCAAACCGCGAAAATCGTATCCATGTAAGAATGACATAATAAGAATAAGTTTTGAACGGGAGAGCGTTACCAATGGCCGATTTTGAAGCTCAAGTACGGGAAAGCCAAGCTCAGGTTGCGGCGGCGCAATCCAAGATTTCCGACATTACCAGCCGGATAGAAACCGCACGCCAGAAGCTGGATCAGGGCATCACCATCGACGTGGAAAACGCGACGCTTGAAGATGTGCACGCCCATACTGACACGATGAACGCGAACATTGCCGAGCTGATCATGGGGCTGGATGACGTGACGGCGGGGTTCTCCAAGGACTTCGATGAGATGCGGACCAAGACCGGCATGGAAAGCTTCATCGGCATTTTCGCGCGCGGCAAGTCGGAGGCGATGCGGCAGGAGCGGCTTCGCTCCGCCAGTATCGACGACAAGCTACAGGATCTGATTTCCAAATCCGACACGATCACGCGCCTTTTGGAAGGGCAACTTGCGATGCTGAACGAGCAGAAATCGAAGGTCGAGACGAACCTGTCGACGACGCTGGTTGATCGGGAAGCCGCCGTTTCGGAACTGGAAGGCATCCGCGCCGAGATCGTTTCCATGGATCCTCGTTTGATCGAGCTGGAGAACAAGATCAGCGTCGAACAGGATGCCTCGGTTCGCACCCAGCTGGAGACCGAATTGGCAGAGGCAAACACGCGCCATAACGATCTGGTTCAGCAAGAGCAGGTTGCTCTGGCTCGCTCGCAGACGCTGGAGCGGTATATCGAGAAGGGCAAGACATGGGTCGACAGTTTGCAGAACCAGGCGGCTACACAGATGGTCCTGATCAACAAGCTGGAGACGGACACCAGGCAGCGAGTTGTTTTGTATGACGCGCTATCCAAGTCGCTGAAAACGGCGCAGCAGCAGGACGTGGCCCACCGCATCAACGAGATCGGCGTGAAGACCGATCAGGAAGCGCAACAAGCAATGGCCGCTATCGGCGCGGCCACCAATACCCGCATGGCGGAAATGCTGGAGGCGCATGAAGATCATATGGTTTTCGCCCGTGACGTACTGGAGGCCAAGGCCAAGGCGGATGAGCGGTTCGCCCGACGGTTCAGCGCCATCGTCGAAAAGCACGACAAGAATCTCTACGGCGGATGACCCTCAAGGAAGACCTTGTCCGCGATCATGTCGGCCTGCAGGAAAATCGCCAGGCCCGCCGGTACTTCGCCAAGTTCGAGCGCATCCTGGACAATCTGCCCCGCATCGCAGGTGAGATGGAGGCGCGGGGAAAGCTGAACCGCGTCGAGTTGGCCGCTGTCTCAACCCATCTGACCGCCCTGAACCGCACGTTCCGCGCACTCAGCCACAAGTATCTGATGACCGGGCGCGACACCGGCGTGTTTCTGGGCTCGCTGACGGTGGATCGACACGCATCCGGCTTTCCTGTGTTGCGGGAATTGCTGTCCATGGCAGCGGATGCGGCGCAGGCGGCGGATGCGCTGACCCGGTTGCCCGCGGCCGACGACCTGAAGGAAGCGATGATCGCCACCATCGTCGGCGAGCGCCGCATCCCGACCGATCTGCAATATGCGATGTCGCAACGGCTTTATCTGGACGAGTTGCGGAATGGCGATCTGTTCTGGCCGCGCAACGACGTTCAGATCGAAACGCTGGCCACGGAAGACGCGCGTTATCTCCTGCATTGGTCGGCGTGGGATGGCCAGCGCAACCTGCCGGTGATCTGGCTGATGCAGATCGAGGATAACGGTCGTCGACCCTTGCCGCAGGATTTCGCGCGGCTGGCAAGAGTGCAGGGCCATCTGATGGCGCAGGCACTTCCCGATCTGAAGCTGGTAACGGTCGCCAAGGGCTTTGATGACGATTTCGAAGGCCTGCATCCCAAGCGGTTGCTGCGACTGACGGTCGGCCCGATGTATTCGTCGGCCTTCACGCTTCAGACCGAAGGGTTGGGCGCGGTGCTTGAGGCGGCGCGCGCACCTGCGGGCGAGGATTGGGCGCTGGCCTGGACGCTGGAGACGCTGAAGTCCAAGCGCGTCGAAAAGGAAAAGGCCGGTTGGTTCTCCACCGTCGACAAGCAGGTCTGGGATTTGCCGGGTCTGGAAGGCACCGAAGCAGGTGCGACGCACACCGAACGCGCCGCCATCCTGCCGGAACGGGTCTATCAGGCGATGACCGAGACCGCTGCAGCGGGATTTTCGGACGTGATCAAGTATGTCGTGGGCGGGGGTCGTCTGTGGCGGGCGGAGGAGTGAGGCCGGATCCGTACGCGGGGATATTTGAAACGTACAGAAGGGATGTGGGATGAGCTTGTCGGGCGATGCGATGGAACTGTCTGAGGCCGAAGTCACGGCGCGTTATGATGCGGCGCTGACGCTTCTGTCGGGATTCGATCACGCCCCACGGCTGGGCAGGGCGTCCGAGTCTCAACGATCGGAACGCTCGCCCGGCATCGGAACACGGACGCGGTTCCGCTCCACCACGCCGGGTTTGGTGACACGGCGCACGACGCCAGCGGGTGGCGTTCATCTGCGCGAAACGGTCGAAGGCGAAGGACTGGTCACGCCTGCCCGCGCGCAGGTATTGCAGGGTTTGCGGCGGGCGCTGGCGGTGGCCTTGGCAGTCGGCGGCGCATTGGAAGATCGCACGGGGTTGGACGGGCTCAAGGCTGCGAATCTTGCCGGCCGCCTGCCCGAGGGCGACCGCGCCAAGTTCACCGAATTGCTGGAAGCCGAGGCGCTGGCCGTCGGCCATGTCTTCGCCAATACGCTGGCATTTCTGATCGCTCCGTTGCGCGGCACGACCACCGTAGAAGTGCCTGCCCCGCAAGAAATCCTGACCGACAACGCACAGCTTATGCTGGAAGGCCTACTGTGGGAGATCGACCAGCGGTTGAATGTTTTGGACGACGATACACTGGTCGCCACCCTCGCCGCCCAGGCCGAGGCGCTGCTGGATCGCCTTTCCGACCGCGCCCGCACCGCTGCCCGCAGCGCGATCTTCGGCGACGTGACCTATCGGATCGAAGCCGACGACCTGTCGCTGAATGGATTCACTCCCGCATTGCGCACAACGGGCAGACCCCTGGTGATGCAGTTCAAGGCACCGCATGAAGTCGTTGGCAACCACATCGCCAAGCATCAGGCACTGAAGCTGTCAAAGATGCTGATGGCCTACGATTTCGAACGCAGGCTGAACCCCTTTGCCGACCTTGGCGGCTTCATCTTCACTTTCATGGGCGATGGCGCGCCCGGCACCGGCAAGACGACCCTGATCCAGATGATGGCCGGTTTGATCCACGGATATTGTGAGATCGCGGGCTATCCGTTCCGTTACGAAAATCTGTCGACCGACAGCATCGACAGCTATCAGGGCAAGTCGGCGCAGAATGCCAAGGCCTTCGTCACCGGCATACTGGACCCGAATGTCATCGGCTTCGGCACGATCGACGATATCGACCAACTGGCGGGCAAGCGCGGTGACCGGCAGGCGTCGGCGGGACAGTTGGAAATTACCTCCGTCCTGATGGAAAGCTTCGCAGGCGCGAACACCGTCGTGCGGGGCAATTGCACCTTTGGCATGTTCTCGAACTATCCTGAAAACGTCGACGATGCCCTGCGCCAGCGGGCGGGGGCGCGGTTTCTGGTTGATGGCCCGCAGACGCGGGATGACTACATCGATATCCTGTCGCTTCTGTTGGGCAAACGTCACGATATTCCGCTGGGCGATCACGACCTGTTCGCCGCGCAGGAACTGACGCGTGCCGTGGCCGAAAGCTTTGCCAAGCATTCGCGACCCGCCGAGCAGAAGCTGGCAGAGGTGTTCGACCGGGTGAAAGACCGGATCGGCGAGTTGGACACCATCGCCAGGATCGGCAGCTATCTGAAGGGCATTCAGGAGGCGGATGAACGCTTCACCGGGCGTGCGATCAAGAACATCACCGACGCGGTAAAGGTCCGCGCGATGGACGTTGAACTGCCCGATGCATGGTTCGAGAGGCCGGACGCCTTCATGCACAAATCCTATGACGACAAGTTGGCAATGGTGTCCGAAATGCGGGTGCCGATCACCACTGAAATGGTGCTGCAAGAGGTCAACCGCTACGCCGATTCCGAGTTCCGCTATGCCGATAAGTCCGACGAGGTCGCCATTGATACCGCAGTCCGCGACATGCAGCGGATGGAGGTCGCCAAGCGCCGCTATCTGGAGGGCAAAAGTTGAACCTGATCCTGCCTCTGGTCGGTCTGGCGGTCGTGGCGTGGCTGGTGCCGTGGCTGCTGGGCAAGCTGGTGCCCGAAGGGGTCATCTGGTTGCTGGTGAACGGGGTGCTGTCGGCGCTGTTGTTGGCCGTCGTCGCTGCCGCCGGGTTCGTCTGGCTTTACGGCGAGGCAGGCGGTGTCGTCTGGCGCGAAGCCCCATGGCACTTCGTGTTGCTGTCGGCGAAGGCGGGGATCGTCTGGGGGCCGGTTATGGTGCTGTCGTTGAGTGCCCTGCCGAAGCGGTGGAAGAGGGCGGTTTGGTGAATTGGATTATGATGACTGCCGCGATCCTGTCGCCGGGCATTGCGCTGCTGTCCGGCTACTCCGCATGGAAAATCCACTGGACAGTAGTGGTTTCCATAATCCCCCTGATCCTTTTTGGTTATCTGTGGTCCTCGGTGGCCGTATTCGTCGACCGCAGCGCTGAAGATGCATTTAGGGGATATGGGCAATCGTTCTATGGGAGGCCCATTCGATGAAGCGCCTCATCCAATACGGCCTCATGTTCGCCAACCTCTTCGAGGTTTCCTCTCCCGCGCTCATCGAGCGCTACAATCGCGCGCTCGAACATCTCACCGGCAAGCGCACGAAACTCGACAACTTCCACATCGACCTCAGCGGCTTTTCCCCCGAAGTTGGCGATGAGTTGGGCGACATGGACTACCTCAACCCGGGCGGCTGCAACCGGCAGATCATCCTGTTGTCCACGCAGCAGAAGGGCGCGCCGTTGCTGGAGATGAAATTCTCCACGACCCAGAACATCATCCGCGACTTCATCAACGCCAACGAAGCGCAATTGTTTACCCTGACCGCCCGCGATGCGGTGGCAGGGGAGTTGCAGAACTCGGTCTTTTCGGTACCGGAACCGCAGCGCCTGCTCGACATCCGCTCGGTCACGGTCGAGGCGGATACGACCACCGGCATCGTACGCGATGCCGCCAAGCTCGACACGCTGATCGCGCGGTTCCGCGACGAGCCTGACGCGTGGTGGGACGATGTGCTGGTGGCGCAGATGATCGGGCTGGCGCGCTCCACCGGCGACGTGACCCGCGCGCCCGTCACGTTCAAGACGCCCAGTTTCCGGCAGGACGATTTCTGGACAGCGCATCACGGCGGGCTCTATGTCTTTCGATCGGTCGGCAGCCCCGCCGTAGTGGCCAACGTGCCATTCGAGGCCAGCGGGATTGGCGTCCATGACCTTGCCAATCGCAACGGGGTCGCAAATTTCCTGCAGGTGAACGGCCTGACCCAGCCCATCGTCGAGGGACGGGGCGAAGCGGCGGCGGGTATTCTGCGTGAGAAAATGGAACATCTGGCCATCGACGCGCTGGGCCGTGCCGGTCAGTTGCCCGAGTCCATCGACGACAGGTCTTTGCGCCGTGCGATGCAGGCGAGCGGGGCCGACCTGCCGCCGTCTGTTCATGCCCTGGGCGCGATGCTGGCCTGGGCTGAAGGGCGTGGCGACTGGCCCCGGATCGACAGCGCGAACCCTGCGTATTTCCATACGTTGCGCGCCGCCCCTGGCCCGCTGCGCGACCTGACCAATATGTTGCTGGCGGAATTGGCACCGCAGGATTTCCGGCAGCTGCATATTTGCCACAAGCCGCTGTTCTATGACCGCTATCGCGCCAGCCCCGAGCCATTGAAGGCATGGGTCGCCGAACGGCTGACAAAGGATTATGCTGCCGACCGGGCAGGGGTGTGGAAGCATTTGTATGCGTCTGACGTCGCAGCGCCTATGCCGCAGGTAGTGTTGAAAAAGGCCGCGCGGGCCAAGGGACCATGGGGATAGAATGTTCGGACTTCTGAGACTGAGCGTCGTGCTGCTGATTGTTCTGACGATCGTCTATTGGGCGCTGGTCTTCTATTTCCGCGCCGGCGAACGTGATCGTCTGGAAGCGGAGTGGGTCGCGAAACAACCGCCCCTGCCACAGCATACCTACGTCGAAAACGGCATCCGCGATTATCGGCGAAGCCTTCGGCGCAAGTTGCTCTGGGGGGTGTATATCGTACCGATCGGGGCCATCTTGCTGTTGATCTATCTTGTTAACTACGCCTGAGGGACCGCGCGATGACCTATGTGAAATGGATTTTCCTTCTGCTGGTCGTGGCCGTCGTCGGGGGCTTCCTGCACTACACCCTGCCCCAGACCGATATCGTGCGGATCGTCGGGACCGAGAACCGACGCATTGATTTCGGCGAGAATTCGATCTTCTGGGCAACCCCTGATGTCGGCACTACGGGTCTTGCGACCCGCGACGTGCGTTTCATCGAAGCGGTAAAGCCTTCGGGTCGCGCATCTGTCTATCGCAACGAAGATACCGGCTGGGGCTGGCCGCCGTATTTCAAGCTGGATTCATCGAACCTTCAGGCCGAGGCGCGGGATCAGATTTCCACGTCTGGTGCCCCTCAATGGGTGGCGCTCACGCATTACGGTTGGCGGTCGGAGTTTCTGACGATCTTCCCAAACGCCGTCGGCGTGCGCCCGGTCGAAGGGCCGGACGTCACGATCATTCCGTGGTTCAACATCATCTTCCTGACACTGCTGGCGGCTTTGATCTGGGCAATCACGGTCCGTATCCTGCGGTTCCGCCGCAACCGGATAGACCCCCTTCTGGAAGATGCGGGCGAGGTCTGGGACGATGCGGGCGATGCAGTGGAGCGCCGCCGCAAGGGGTTCCGGGCATGGCTGGATACCTGGAAGGGCAAGCCGCGGGCCTGATGGCCCCTTCGGTCAATCGTCCCGCACCCCCAGCTTCATCCGCGCTTCGGGGTCGATCTTGGTTGGCGGCCAGAGCGCTACGCCCGACCTGAACGCAGCGCGGCCTATCATATGGGCGCCGACAGGCGCGGTTATGAGCAGAAAAATCACGATAGCCACTGCGCGCGCAACTGTAGGAGCATCGCCAAAGCCCGCCGCGACCGCCAGCATGATCAGACCCGACGCCAGCGTGCCAGCCTTGGTTGTCGCGTGCATGCGGATCAAAACATCCGGCAGGCGCAATACCCCCAGCCCTGCCACGAATGCGAAGAACCCGCCGAGAAGGACGCAAGCCGTCATGAACAGTTCCAGGATCATGCCCCGTCCTCGCTGTCTTCGCCCGCGCGGTGCAGGCGTTGCGCGTCCGGACGGCTGGTCCTGCGCTCGACAAAACGCGCAAGTGCTACGGTTGCAAGAAAGCCGATCAAGGCCAGAACGACTGCGACGTCCAGAAACGCCGCCACGCCGGTGTCGATGGCGAACAAACCGCTGAATGCGACGACCAGCACCGTCATTGTATCCAGCGCGACAACCCGGTCGGGCAGGGACGGGCCTTTAATCAGCCGGATCATGGCAAGAATGACTCCGGCCATCACCATCACGAAGGCGATTTGCACGGCAGCATTCAGGATCGGCATCTGTTCGGTCAGGCTGACCGCCAGCAAGGTGTCTCCTTTCATTCCAATGCCTCCCGCACCCAGCGTTCCATACCGTTCTCGATCTGCGCCGCTATTTTGGCCGGATCGTCCGCGAACATCGCGTGGACGACGAGCGTGTTGCAATCCTCGGTCACGTCCAGCGACAGGGTACCGGGGGTCAGAGAAATCAGGTTGGTGACCAACAGAACTTCGGCCTCACCCCTGGCTTTCAAAGGGACGCAGATGATGCCGGGGCGTGCGCGATGGCGCGGTGTGAGCACATCCCAGGCAACCGAAATAGACGATACGATCAACTCGTAATGAAACAGCACCAGCAATTTAACCCAGCGATAAACCTTGGCGAAATAATTACCCGTCGTTCCAAACAATGGCTGAATGACCCAGAGCGCGCCAAAGCCCACGGCGAATCCTAACGCCAGGCCAGGCAGAGTGAACTGACCGGTCAGCGCGGCCCATGCGATGGCCAGCAGAAGGTTCAGAAGAAAGACACTCATGACGGTCCTCCCAATACGGCGGCCAGATAGGCGGTCGGGTCCAGCAATTCCGCCGCCGCGCGTGCGGCCACCTGCACGAACGGCTCGGGGAACAGGCCGATCACGATGGTCAGGCTGGCCAAGAATGCGATCGGTACAAGCAGGGTGACACGTTCGCTCAGGGGCAGCGACGACAGGCTGGGCACTGTGCCGCCGGGATGCGGGGCCCAAAAGGCGCGGCCCCAGATCTTGGTCATGGAATAGATCGTCATCAGGCCTACAGCCAGCGCGGCGAAGGCGACAAACCAGAGTTCCAGATCGAGCGACGCCTTGACCAGCACAAATTTCGCCCAGAATCCCGATAACGGCGGAAAGCCCGCCAGCGAAAATGCCGGGATCAGGAACAGAAACGCCAGAAGCGGCGCGCCTTTGTACAAGCCCCCGATCCGGTCTATGTTCGTGCCGCCCGCGATGCGGTTCGCGACGCCCGACACCAGGAACAGGTTCGCTTTCACGATGATGTGGTGGACCAGATAGAAGACCGCGCCGGTCAACGCGAGCGGCGTATACAGCGCCAGACCCAGCACCATGTAACCGATCTGACTGACGATGTGGAACGACAGGATGCGGCGGAAATCGGTCTGTGCGGCGGCCCCCAGAACGCCTGTCACCATCGTCGCCACGGCAACCCAGAGCAGCAGGCCATGGGTGAATCCGACGTCCCGCGTGAAGACCAGCGTGAACATTCGCAGCAGCGCATAGACACCGACTTTGGTCAGCAATCCCGCGAAAACGGCAGACACTGCAAAGGCCGGGGTGTGATAGGCGGCGGGTAGCCAGAAGAAGAGTGGAAAGACCGCAGCCTTCACGCCGAAGCCGACAAGAAACATCATGGCGATCACTGTGATCAACCCGGCATCGGCGGTCTGCACCGCTGTATGCAGGTCCGCCATGTTCAGCGTGCCGGTCACGCCATACAGAAGCCCGATGCCAGACAGGAACAACACCGTCGAGATCAGGTTGAGCGTCATATATTTGATGCCCGCGTCCATCTGCACCCGCTTGCCGCCCATCACCAGCAGGCCGAAGGAGGAAATCAGCATCACCTCGAACCAGACATAAAGATTGAACAGATCGCCCGTCAGAAACGCGCCCATGACGCCTGCGATAAGGGTATGGAACAGGGTGTGATAGCCGACCGCCTCCATCTCTCGCGTGACGTCGGATATGGCGTAGACACTGACGGCCAGCGCGGTGATGGCGGTGATGACTACCATGATTGCGGACAGCGTATCGGCCACCAGTGTGATGCCGAATGGTGCGGGCCAGTTGCCCATCTGTGCGGCCTGGACCCCGTTTGCCAGCACCTCGGCCAGCAGCATACCGCCTGCAACCAGCATTAGCGCCGATCCGGCGACCGAAATCCAGCGCCCCTCGGGCCCCTTGCGGAAAAAGAACGTCAGGATCGCAGTGGCGAAAGCGATCAGGATCGGCAGCGGCAGCAAAAGGTCGGTCAATGCCCGTCCTCCGGCTCGGCCAGACGCATTTCATCGGAATCGAGCGTGCCCATCGTCTGATAGCCGCGGTAGATCAGCACCAGCGCAAAGGCGAACAGACCGAAACCGATAACGATCGCCGTCAGGACCAACGCCTGTGGTAATGCGTTGGCAACACCTTCGGGCGGAAGTTTGGCCCCTTCGGGGATGAGGGGCGGCGATTCCGGTGTCAGGCCCCCGGATGCGAAGATCAACAGGTTCGCCGCGTTCGAGATCAGCAGAAGACCGAAGAGGAAGCGCAGCACGTTGCGCGCCAACATCAGATAGACTGCGGCAGCAACCAACGCACCGACCATCAGGGCGATCAGGAATTCCATCTCAGATTTCCTCTTCCAGCGCGAAGACAAGGGTGAGGACAGCGCCCAGCACCACAAGATAGACACCCAGATCGAAGACCAGAATGGTCGAGAGCGGCAGCCCTTTGTCACCTTCCGTCGCCCCCAGAAACAGCCATTGCCCGGTGAAGATCGCATCGCCGGGAATCAGCCCTGCCAATCCAGCCAGAAAGGCAACTGCAAGTCCCGAGACTGCAATCGTCTGCGGGTCCAGCCGGAGCGCTTCACGCGCGGCCTTACTGCCATGAGCGATGGCATAAAGGATAAAACCCGTCGCACCGATCAGCCCGCCGATGAACCCGCCGCCCGGGTCATTATGACCACGCAGCAGCATCCAGATCGAAAACATCAGCAACAAGCCGACCAGAAGCCGTGTCGCGGCGCGAACGATAAGCGACGTCATGGGTTCGGCCTCCGCGTACCGCGCAGCAGGGCATAAGCGCCAAGGCCCGCGACCGCGATGACGGCGATCTCGCCAAAGGTGTCCAAAGCCCTGAAGTCCACAAGGATCACATTCACGATGTTGCGGCCGAAAGCCTCGGGCACGGACGTCACCTCGAAGAATTCGGTCAGGCGCAGGTCCAGTGGCACGGCCATGACCGCGAGCAAAATCACCGTCGTCATGACGCCCAGGGTGACGGCCAGCGCCAGATCCCAGCCGCGAATGGTCCGGATGTATTCGGGGTTCAGGTTCGGTAGCTTCAGCATGGCAACGGCGACAAGCACGACCTGCAGCACCTCGACCAGCAGTTGCGTGATCGCCACGTCGGGTGCGCCAAATATGATGAACACCAGGGCCACGCCGATGCCCACGACGCCGAGTGCCGCGACGGCGGTCATCCGGCTATTGGTGAAGGCCGTGAGAAGCGCACCGGCCAGAATGAAGATCAGGACCGCCCAGTGTTTGACCCGCAAATCCTCCAGTGCGGGGATTTCCGGTGTCAGATCGGCGCGCCAGATCGCAGCCCCGAGGGCGAACGCGAGCGTCATGAACGTCACGAAGATATAACGCCGTAAACGACCCGTCTGGATCAGCGCCGTGAACCCGTGTGTGCCCGCCGCGACGCCGTCCATCCCACGATTCCAGCCGGGATCGAACAGAGGGGGCACACGGGCCAATCCCACGCGCAGAAGGGGGTGGATCAGATAGACGACGAAGCCGACAGCGAAGGTTGCCAGCGACAGCAGGAAGGCGGCATTGACCTCCTTGAAAAGGTATAGATCCACCTCTGCGTCCCTGCCCAGAATGGCTGCTGTGGATGGGCTGACGAGGGGTTCAGCCCAATCCGGCATCAGACCGAATGCCAGACCGAACAGACCCAGAAGGATTGGCCCGACCAGCATCGGCCACGCCCCGTCATGCGGAGTTACAGGCGTTTTCGCCAGATTGCCGGTAAAGGGGCGAAACGCCACGATGCCACCCGCCGCAAACATCAGGGCCGACGCCACAAAGATGCAGCCCGTAACCCACAGCATCGCAGGCGCGCCGAGCGCGGCCTTATAGAGGAACTCCTTGCCGACGAAGCCGAACATCGGCGGCAGGCCCGCCATGCTGAGCGCGGCCAGCACTGCCGCCAGCATTGTGAATGGCATCGCCTGGCCCAAACCGCGCAGAACCGTCGCGTCCCGCGTGCCGGTGCCATGGTCGACGATCCCGATCATCAGGAACAACGCGGCCTTATAGAACGAATGAACCATCAGGAACGCCATTGCCGCCTCGATGGCGTAATCCGACCCGACCCCGATAAACATCACCAACGTCCCAAGCGCCATCAGCGTCGTATAGGCCAGCACCTGTTTGATGTCGGTTTGTCGGATCGCCAGCACGCTGGCGAAGACGGCCGTGACACCACCGAATACCACAAGCGTCCAGAACCAGATGTCTGTGCCACCCAGACTGGGGTTCAGTCGCGCCAACAGGTAAACCCCGCCTTTGACCATCGTGGCGGAATGCAGATAGGCCGATACCGGCGTTGGGGCCGACATCGCGTTCGGCAGCCAGAAATGAAATGGCACCTGTGCCGACTTGGTGAACGCTCCGGCCACGACCAGCAGAAAGATCGGCAGATAGAGGGGGTGGTCTGCCAGCGACCCTTCGATAGCCGCGATCGAGAAGCCACCGCTCGCGATGCCGATCAAAACGATGCCCGCCAGAAATGCGAGGCCGCCGATACCGGTGACCAGAAGGGCCTGTAACGCATCGCGTCGGGCTTTCGCCAGATCAGCGTCGAAGCCGATCAGCAGATAAGAGGATACCGTCGTTACTTCCCAGAAGACGAAAAGGGCCAGAAGATTGTCTGACAGAACCAGCCCCAGCATGCCCGTCATAAAGGCCAGAAGGTAAATCACGAATCGCGTGTAATGGATGTGTCCTCCCAGGTAGCTGGACGAAAAGAGCGTCACCAGTGCGCCGATACCGGTAATCAACAGCGCGAAGGTCAGCGACAATCCATCCAGCAGGATGCCGAGCGATACACCAAGGGACGGCACCCAGTCGATTTGCCAGACCAGCACCTCGCCCGCGGCAATTGCAGGCAGAAACTGAAGAAACCAGAGGAACAAACCCAGCGGAAGCAGGATTGATATCCAACCTGCCGGCCCGCCCAGAACGCGGCTGTTTGATCCGTGGTCTGCCATCTGCACCCTTTGCTTTGACCCGAGATAGAGGAACGCCTTGATTGTTCAACCCACAATGATAACTTAATTTCAATAGCCGCTATCTATCGAGAGCTTGATGCCCACCCTACAACAGTTTCGTTATCTGGTTGCCATCGCCGAGACTTTGCACTTCCGTCGTGCTGCTGAAAATGTGCATGTCACGCAGCCTACGCTGTCGACCCAGTTGCGGGAACTGGAAGAGAAACTCGGGGTGCAATTGGTCGAACGGTCCCGTTCCGGTGTGACCCTGACTGCCATTGGTGCCGAAGTGGCGGCTCGGGCACGCGTCGTGTTGCGCGACGTGGCTGACATCGCGGCGCTGGCCCGATCCGCAGCCGACCCGCTTGCCGGAACCGTGCGCGTTGGCGTAGTCGGGTCCCTCGGGTCGTATTTCCTGCCGCTCGTCATTCCGTCTCTCCATGCGCAGTATCCGAAGTTGAAATTCTATGTTCGCGAGGGCACGGCGGCTGATCTGCTTTCGCGGCTGAGTGAAGGCTCGCTTGACGTGCTGTTCTTTCCGACCCCGCTGGACGAAAGCAGCCTGCATATCACCCCGCTGTTTCATGAGCCGCTCCTGATCGTTTTACCAGCCGATCATCCGCTGAGTGCTACGCCGGTCGTGGATCGCACTGCCCTTCGGGGCGAGACGGTAATGACGTTGGAACCGGGGCATCGCCTGCATGACACAGTGGCCGATCTGTGCACCGAAACTGGCGCGCAACTGTCGCTGGATTACGAAGGGACATCGCTCGATACCCTGCGACAAATGGTGGCGATGGGATTGGGATTATCTGTCCTGCCCGCACTTTACGTCAGGTCCGAAGTCACGCGCGAGGCGTTGGTGACCGCCCGTCCGCTGTCCGACCCGGCACCGGGCAGGGACATCGGCATGGTCTGGCGGAAGGCGGCGGCGCAGGGCAATGCCTATGGAGAGCTTGCCGCAGCAATTCGCGACACACTGGCAAAAACCGCGCCCGAAGTTAGGGTCATAGAATAGGTTGATCTGGCCCTATCGGCGGACGGTCCGGAATGGCAAGCCACGTGGATGCAACTTCCCGCATTGACCCTGCCAGACCTGATTGTCCTGATAGTCATCGCCTTCGCGGCCGGGGTCGTGCGCGGCTTTTCCGGTTTCGCTTTGTCAGCTTTGGTGATGGCGTCTGCGGTGCTGATCTTGCCACCAAGGGAATTGATCCCGGTCTGCTGGGTTCTTGAAATGACGGCTTCGCTTATGATGGTGCGTGGGGGAATTGCCGAGGCGGACAAGCGCATTGCACTGGGTCTTGCCGTGTCGTCGGCACTGGGTGTTCCGCTTGGCCTCTACCTTACGACGACATTGCCGGTCGATCAGACCCGGATGCTGGCCCTGGTGGTTCTGATTGCGCTGGCGGCATTGCAACTGGCCCGCGTGAGGTTGCCGTTTCTGGCCAGCAATTTCGGGTTGTATGCATCCGGCCTGGTCGCAGGCGTCGTCACTGGCATTGCTTCGATCGGTGGCATGGTCGTGGCACTTTACGTGCTGGCTCAGGACCATCCGGCACGGGTAATGCGCGCCTCTTTGGTGCTGTTCCTGTTCGCGTCATCCTTATTTTCGCTCATGTGGTTGCTCGGATATGGTGTGATGGATGAACTGGCCCTACAACGCGGCGTAATATTGGCCATGCCTGTCGCAGGGGGCGTAGTCATCGGCAAGGTGCTGTTCCGGCCTTCGCTCGAGCGGTTCTACAAGCCCTTCGCGCTGTGCCTGTTGCTGAGTTTGGCTATGCTCAGCCTGATCCGGTCTGTCCTGAATTGATCGGGCATCCTCCGGCGGAAATATTGCCGGAGCAAAGACAGATGATCAGGTGTCGAATGGAATCCAGATCGTCTGTGTATCGGTCGCGGCATTCAGGAACGGTCGCGCGTCGGCCGAGCTCCAGTCGCGCGACCGGCCGTAATTCACCCACGTGCGCTTCAGATCGTGTGCCGCCTCGCGCTCGATGGTGGCGGAGATGTCGGCGGAGGAAAAGCTCCAAACCGCATCAATATCCATATGGCCCGCAACATCCGGAGCGAGGTCGATATGCGAACCGGTCAGAATATTAACGACACCTCCCGGAATATCGGACGTATCAATGACCTGATACAGGTCAGTCGCCGTCAGAGGTGCAGTTTCAGGGGCGATCAGGATAAGGCGATTGCCCGTCGCCAAAGTCGCGCCGATGATCTGCGCCAGCGCGATCAACGGGCTGTCTTCGGCGGCAAACGCACCGATATTCCCTTGCGGAGTGTTCAGCGCAAGCGCCATGCCACTGGTCGGCACACCCAGCGTTCGACCATCGTGCTTATCGGCCCAGGCAGCCCAACGGAACAAGTGGCGAACGGCTTGGTCCGTCTCGCCTTTTCCGCCGGTTTGCGCGCTCAGCCGGGCGTCGAATTCATCTGCGCGGGCAGACAGGTTCTCAGCCAGAAAATACAGGATTTGCGCGCGCATGTGACCTGTCGACCGACTCCATCCCTTGGCGGAGTTTGCGGCTTCGACAGCATTGCGAAGGTCTTTTCGATTGGCGATGCCAACTTCGCCGACGATGCCCTTCGGTCCGATCACGGAACGAGAATAGCCGCCATCGGGGCGTGCCTGTTTGCCGCCGATATACATTTTTGGGGTCCGGTCTATACCGGCTCTCACATTTTGCGAGGTTTCGAACGTCTTGGGCACAGCCAGCTTCGATCCCATCGCTGGACGCAGATAGGCCTGCAAGCCGACGATGCCGCCTTCGCGCCCGAAGCCCGACTCCTTCATGCCGCCGAAGGGTGCAGCGGCGTCGAGCATGTTCGCGCCATTGACCCAGATGACGCCCGCGCGGATCTTCGGCGCAGTGTCCAGCGCCACATCGATGTCCTGCGACCAGACCGATGCCGCCAGACCGTAGCGCGTATCGTTGGCCAGTTGCACCGCCTCGGCAGGGGTGCGGAAAGTGGTCATGGCGAGGACGGGCCCAAACACTTCCTCCTGCATCAGGGGGTCTGCGCCGTGCAGGTCGGTCACGAGGGTCGGGGGCAGATAGCAGCCATCGGGGCAACTGCCCTGCGTGACCTTGCCGGATGTGCGCGCCAGCATCGCCTCGACATTCGCCTTATGATCGGGATGGACCATCGCGCCCATGTCAACGGACTTATCCAGCGGGTTGCCGACGCGGATGCGGTCCATTCGGTGTTTCAGACGGCTGGTGAAATCGTCCGCGATGCCTTCCTGAACCAGCAAACGCGCCCCGGCACAGCAGACCTGCCCCCCGTTGAACCAGATCGCGTCGACCAGACCCTCTATGGCCGAGTCGATATCGGCATCTTCGAATACCACGTAGGGGGACTTACCGCCCAGCTCCAGCGTCAGGCCAATTCCACGCCCTGCGGTCTCGTGGCGCAGGATGCGGCCCACGTCCGTTGAGCCGGTGAAGGCCAGCTTGTCGATATCGGCAGCGACCAACGCGGCCCCGGTTTCGCCGTCTCCGGTTACGATGTTGACGACCCCGGGCGGAACCCCGGCGGCGTCACATATATCGGCGAAGGCCAATGCAGTCAGCGGAGTCCATTCGGCGGGCTTCAGAACGACGGTATTGCCCATGGCGAGCGCGGGCGCGATTTTCCACGACAGCATCAGCAAGGGGAAGTTCCACGGCACGATCTGGCCGCAGACACCCCATGGCTCGGCATCGGGTGTGATTTCGGAACGCAATTCGGCGTGGCCTGCGTGATGATAGAAATGGCGCACCGCCAGTGCCACGTCGATGTCACGTGCCTCGCGGATTGGCTTGCCGGTATCGAGGGTTTCCAAGACGGCGAACAGGCGGGCATTCTTCTGGAGGCCACGCGCAATGGCATAGAGAACCTTGGCCCGGTCGTGATCGGATGTTGCGGCCCAGCCCTTCGCGGCTTTGCGTGCCGCCTTGACGGCTGCTGCGACGTCAGCCTCGGTCCCTTGGGTAATTTCAGCAAGATGTGCGCCGGTTGCGGGGCTGGTGGTGGCGAAGGTATTGCCGGGGGCCTGACGTTTGCCGCCAATGTAATGTCCGAAAACGCTGTCATGCGCGTTTAGCCAGGCGTCCGCCTCCGCCCGTGCTTCGGGTGCTGTGCCCCAGTCCATCGTCTCGAAAATTTCGGCCACAGTCATTTAGTGCCTTCTTTGCTCTTCAAATATTCCGGGGTCGGGTGCAGCGCCCCGCCGCTATCCGATTGCGTGACGATGGCTGGACGAATAGCGCCCTGTTACATGATGTTCCAACTGCCGTTCGATATCGCCCAGCAGGGACGACGCGCCGAAACGGAACAAGTCCGGGCGCAGCCAGCGATCGCCCAGTTCTTCCTTCAGAAGCGCCAGATAAGTGATCGCGTCCTTGGCCTTGGAGACCCCGCCCGCAGGTTTGTAGCCGACCTTGAAACCAGCCGCAGCATCATAGGCGCGGATTGCACGCATCATGGTGAGAGAGACGGGCAGGGTCGCGTTCACCGCTTCCTTGCCGGTCGAGGTTTTGATGAAGTCCGACCCGGCCATCATCGTGACCATGCTGGCCTTCATTACATTTTTCAACGTACCAAGCTCGCCGGTGGCAAGGATAGCCTTCATATGGGCATCGCGGCAGGCCGCGCGCATCTGCGCCGTTTCGTCATAGAGCGCCGCCCAGTCGCCAGCCAGAACATGGCGGCGGGAAATGACGATATCGATTTCGGTGGCACCGGCAGCGACAGACTCCTCGATCTCGCGCAGGCGCAGGTGAAACGGCGAAAGGCCCGCCGGAAACCCGGTAGAGACGGCAGCGACGGGAATACGACCAGCAACGGCCTCGACCGCCACGGGGACCATTTCGTGATAGACGCAGACCGCCCCGGTGGTCAGATCGGGCAGGCCTATCGCCTCCAGCAGATCAGCGCGGACCGGTGACAGGGCCTTGGCGCAGAGGCGACGAACCCGGCCCGGCGTGTCATCGCCCGACAGTGTCGTCAGGTCGATCATTGACACGGCGCGGGCCAGCCAGGCGGCCTGATGGTCTTTCTTGACGGACCGGCGCGCCGGGATCGTTGCAGCACGACGCAGTGTTGCGGGCGTGTTGACGCGCACCGCTTCAACCACGGCAGGGTCGAACGGCATACCGGCATTTCGGGGCAGGTCGGATGCGGTCACACAGACGGTCCGGAATGGTTGAATTTACCTGAAAAGCGTTGCACGGGGTCTGGCCAAGTGCAACCATGACCCCGCGACGCCTGGGGCCCGCGATGCTTGGGTCCGACACGGATACTCAAGCCGACTTGCAAGAGGTTGCGACGCTTTTATGGCCCCCACCGGCATTTCTTCGGCCCTGTTCCAGCCCGGTTCGATCGGCTGGACCAAGGCGTTGGTCCTAAACTTGACGGGCAGCCCGATCCAAACGCT
Organism: Jannaschia sp. L-14R; assembly: GCF_056857695.1. NCBI lineage: Bacteria > Pseudomonadati > Pseudomonadota > Alphaproteobacteria > Rhodobacterales > Roseobacteraceae > Jannaschia > Jannaschia sp. L-14R. The sequence continues at coordinate 137,638 of NZ_JBSXNP010000006.1, read as the reverse complement.
GACTGCACCGGGAGGGCGCGGGCGCAAGTCCGTTCGCGCGCTTCTGGAAGATGGACGCAGCGTGATCGTGACGCGGCGTGAAACACCCGCCCGCAGCGAAACAGAAGCCGCGCTGTTGCAGGTTCTGTCGAGTGAGGGTGCCCCGGTGCCCGCGGTGATCGGATTCCGTCACGGCCTGCTGGTGCAGCAAGACGTGGGCCGGAGACGGTTGTCATTCGCGATGGCCTCTGCGGATGCGGACCAGAAGGCCGCGCTGGCCCGTGCGGCGCTGACCAGTCTGCAGGCCTGCCGCGCTGCGATGGACCGGCGGCCCGACATATTGTCTAAGCTACCCGGTCTGGGGACGCGTCCCGGCTGGGCCGAGGATTTCGTGTCTCAGCCATTCTTCCTGTCAGGCGATCTCGGCATCGACATGCCGGATGTCGATGCAAACGCGCTCGCCATGTCGCTGGCGCATGACCCGCTGGTATTTACCCGATGGGATGCGCGACTGGCCAATGCCGCAGTGCAGCCGGACGGATCTGTGACGTGGTTCGATTGGGACCTGTTTGGTCGGCGCGCCGGGGTCGAGGATCTGGGCTGGGCCATCGCCGATGAATACTGGCGACTGAACCCGGCGACCACGACCGCTCTTCTATCAGAGGTCATGCCCGATGCCGACGCACGCGGGCTGGCGTTGCGTATGGCGGTTCTGGTCGCAGCGAACCGGCTGAAACGGATCACGGCGCGGATCGACGCCGATGGTTGGGCGGATGCCGACGACGCGCTGCGGCTGGACCGGATCGGTGCGGTGCCAGAAGTTGTGCGCGATCTGTGCGCGCGGATGCCCCAGATCGCGGCCAGCGATCCATTGACGGCGGGCTTCGAAGATTGGTTCAGAGCGGTTGGCAAGGCGTTGATTGCGCGGGCGCCGGATTAGGCTTTGCGGTCAAAGCCTCGCCTCGGCGGCGCAATCAATCCGTCGAACGGATAATCTTCGAGAATTTTTCGAAAATGGCGGAGGAACCACCGATGACATGCCCGTCCTGCAGCATGGTCTGGGTGTCGCGGATCGGTTCTGCGAACCCGCCCGCCTCGCGCAGGATCAGGATGCCGGTCGCAAATTCCCAAGGCTTCATGCCGCGTTGCCAGAAGCCATCGAAACGTCCGGCGGCGACATGCGCCAGATCCAGCGAAGGGACGCCCAACTGACGCACGCCAGCGCAGACGGGAAGGAGCTGCACAAGGTCCTTGATCGCGGCGGGCAGGTATTTCTCGGCGGCGGCGGGCAGGCCGGTCGCGAAGATGCACTCGACCAGCGCAATGCGACCAGACACGCGCAGGCGGGTGCGACCGTCCAGCCAGGCACCGGTACCTTTTTCAGCCCAGAACAACTCATCCCGCAGCGGGTCATAGGTGACGGCAGAGACTACCTCGCCCTTGTGCTCCAACGCGATGGACACGGCCCAATGCGGGATGCCGTGCAGATAGTTCACTGACCCGTCCAGCGGTGTGATGATCCAGCGGCGGGTCGGGTCGGTGCCCTCTACGCTGCCGGACAAGGCCTGAAAGCCATAATTGGGGCGGGCGTTTTCCAGGTCTGCGCGCAGGATATCTTCCGATTTGGCGACAGCCTTGTTGGTGAAATCGCGCGGACCATTGGCCGAGACCTGCAAGGCCTCGACTTCGCCGAAATCCTTCAGCAGGGCGCGCCCGGCCTTGCGGGCCGTCTTGATCATCACGTTGAGGTTGGCACTGCCTTGCATCGGGTCGCTCCGTTCGGTCAGGGGCGGCATCTAGCCGAGGAAGGCGCGGGGGACCAGCCCCCGATCACGCCGTTCCGTTCGCGGGAAGAAACCCGTCATTAACCCGCCGTTTACTATTCTTCACCTACAGTCCCGGAGAGATGTGAAGAGGCGGGCTGATGACGAATCCACGGTCTTTCGACCTGACGCGACTGACAGACTGGCTGCCAGACCGGGTGAGGGGGCGTCGGCCGGAAATTCCGACCTACCCCGAAGCCTCCACTTGTCGGACGTCTGGTTTCAATGAGGCTGCACAGCGGGGGCTTGCCGATCTGGAGGCGCGCCTGCCGCCGCGTGACGTGCCGACCCAACCCGTCCACTCGCCAAGCTGGCGTCAGACTGATCGGCTCTCTCCATCGGAAAGCGCGGGCGGCGGGCTGGTGCGGCATTCCGATGGGTCGACGCGCCCACATTATTGGGGGCATCGTGAACGCCTGCGCATCCGCTTCCTGTCCGGCGGGCACAAGTCGATGCCGGAATACGAACTTTTGGAACTGATGCTGTTCAATGCGATTCCACGCATCGACGTGAAACCACTGGCCAAGCGCCTGCTGGCCGCCTTCGGGGACCTGAACGGAGTCGTCGCCGCGTCCGAGCGTAACCTCCTCCGCGTCGATGGGGCGACCGACAAGGTCTACCTGCAACTTCGGATCGCCGAGGCCTTTGCGCATCGGATGGGGCAGGCGAAGATACTCAACAAGGAAGTTTTGTCGTCGTGGACGGACGTGGTGGGATACTGCCGCACGACGATGGCGCACCGCGATACCGAACAGTTCCGCATCCTGTTTCTGGATCGCAAAAACCGTGTGATCGCCGACGAGGAGCAGGGCGAGGGGACCATCGATCATGTGCCGGTCTATCCGCGCGAAGTGACGCGCCGGGCGCTGGAATTGAACGCCAGCGCGCTGATCCTCGTCCATAATCATCCGTCCGGCGACCCGACGCCCAGTAACGCAGACATCGAGATGACGCGCAAAATCGTCGCCGCCTGCGCTGCGCTGGAGATCGTGATCCATGACCACATGATCATCGGCAAGGATCAGGAAGTTTCGTTCCGCACGCTGGGCCTGATCGAGGACTAATCGGAAGTGCCTTTAGGGCTGCAGTTCTCGGCGACCGCATAAAGGGGTCAGAAGGTTTGCGGGACTGTCGCGCGCATCATGACTTCGTTCACCTCGGCTTTGAAATGGAATTTCGATGAAACCCTCGGTTCGGATGGTCGCGGGTCGGGCATTTACCTTGTCGAACCATGCCTGCATGTTCGGATAGCTGGACAGCCGTCATCCGCCTGAATTGCAAAGCCCGCCGCGCTGACCCGGCTGTCCGATTTTACGGTTTGATTGGGCTCTGTCGATGCCGTCGGGAGGGGCATCCACGCCATCAACAGAGCCATAAGGCTCTGTTGTTTGAATTTACATTTCTCACTCACGAAACGCCCGATTGAAGTAATCCGCCAAGGGCTTCACAAGATAGCCCAACGGCGTCCGATCTTCCGTTCTCAAATAAGCCTCCACCGGCATCCCGGGCAACAGCACCAGACCTCCCAGCCGCGCGATCTCTCCCTCGTCGGGAAGCACCTCCGCCTGATAGTATGTTGCTCCGGTCGCCTGATTGGTAAACGCATCGGGCGACACGCGGATGACAGTCCCGAACAGTTCCGGCGTGGTGCGGGCATCGAAGGTCGGCAGGCGCAATGTCACTGGCTGACCGGGGTAGACCTGGTCGATGTGGATCGGATCGACCTCGGTCTGGATCACCAGTGGTCGATCCTGTGGGACGAGATAGAGGATCGGATCGGCGGGCCGGATCACCGAGCGGCGGGCAAAGACCTGGAGGTCGTAGACGATACCGTCCACGGGCGCCGTCACATCAAGCCGGCTCATCCGCTTGATCGTGGCACGATACTCTCCCGACAGTTCGAGTTGCTGTGCCTGAAGGTCGCGAAGCTCGGCGATGGCTGTCTCATGGGCTCTGGCCCGGAGTTTGATGATCTCAAGGCCAATCCCGATCCGTCGTCCTTCCAACTCCGCGATGGAAGCCTCGAACTCTCCGACCGTGCCCATTAGCGAGGCTTCGTCCCGGCGCAGTGTGAGGACACGCTGGGCTTGGGTCAGACCGCGATCCAGCAAGCTTTCCTGTGCTTTCAGCTCTTCTCGGATCAGCTCAAGCTGTGACTTCAGCGCAAGGGCTTGCGCTTCGATCCCGTCAATCTGGCTGTCGATCTGATCGGATTGCTGGTTCAGCTGCTCCGTCTCCCGTGCGACGAAAGCCGCCCGGGCTTCGAACATATTGCGCTGGCCCTGGACGACCTCGCCGATTTCGGGGGTGAGACTGGCTGCCTCAAGGAGATCGGACGGAAAGTCGATCTCGGCCTTGTCATCTCGCTCCGCGACCAACCGGGCCGTTCGCGCGGCCAACTCGTGAAGCTGGCTGCCGAGGATATCTGCACTGGAGAGCAGGTCTTCCGGATCGAGACGGATCAGGGTATCCCCCTCAGCGACCCGGTCTCCTTCGGCGACGAGGATTTCCATCACCACTCCACCATCCGGATGCTGCACAACCTGACGATTGCTTTCGACCGCAACCCGGCCGGTGGAGATTATGGCCCCCGAGATGTTCGCAAGAACGGCCCAGGATCCGAAGCCACCGAACAGGATCAGCATCCCCAGAATGCAGAGTGTCGTGTACCATCGGGCGGACCATGCCTGACCTGCCCGGGCCTCGGGCGGATCAGGCCGGACTGGTGGAACCGTAGACAAATTTGCCGTGGTCCGTGTCACGAAACGGTCCCCGAAACGGTGTGCCCTGCAAGCGCCCCATGATTTTTGACCATCTTGGACAGAACTTCCTGCGTTGGTCCGAAGGCCTGCCGCACGCCCTGGTCCAGCATCAGCAGCAGTTCGCATTCCTGGATCGCCCCAGGCCGGTGGGCGATGATGACCACGGATCGGCCCGTATCCTTCATACCTTTGATGGCACGGTTCAGTGCGATTGTGCCGTCATTGTCGAGGTTCGAGTTCGGCTCATCCAACACAAGGATCACCGGATCGCCGTATATTGCCCGCGCCAGGCCGATCCGCTGAACCTGTCCGCCTGACAGCCGTCCTCCGACTGCCGAGACTGGGGTATCGTAACCCTTGGGCTGTTGCAGGATCATCTCATGCGCTGCGGCCTGTTTGGCGGCTTCCACCACCTTTGCCGAGTCCGGCGCAGGATCAAGGCGGGCGATGTTTTCGGCAATCGTTCCGTCGAATAGAGTGACGCTTTGCGGCAGGTAGCCGATGTACCGGCCCAATGTGTCCGGATCGTATTGATCGAGCGTCGCGCTATCGAGTCGCATCTTGCCGCCAATCGGGGTCCAGACGCCTGTGATAGCCTTGGCCAGCGAAGTCTTTCCCGCCCCGGACGGGCCGATCACCCCCATCGCCTGACCCGGTTTGAGCACGAAGGAAATGCTGCGCAGGCTTGCCTGTGTGGCTCCGGGCGGCACAACGCTGATGTTTTCCGCGACCAGAAGCGCCTTGGGGTGCGGCAAGCTGATCCTTGTCTCCTCCGGCGGCACTTGATCCAGCAGTTCAATGACCGACGCTTTGCCGCGCCGCGCGGCCTGCACCAGCTGCCACTGTCCGATCAGCATCTCGATCGGTGCCAGCGCCCGGCCAAACAGGATGGAACCTGCGATCATGGCGCCCGCCGTCATCTCGTTCTGCAAAACCAGATAGGCCCCGAGACCCAGCATGGCCGATTGCAGAAACAACCGCAGAGTTCGCGTCGTGACGGTGAACAGGCCGGACCAGTCGGAAAACAGAACTGACTGTTCGAGCGAAGCACCGCGCGCCGTCCGCCAGCGCTGGAACGCCGCGCCGCGCATGCCCAGCGATTGCACCAGCTCCGCCTCGGAGGACAGTTGCTGCGCTGTTAACTCGGCGCGCGCGGTCGCCTGATTGGCCTGCGCCATCGGACCGGACGTCAGCCATTGATTGACAACGGCGATTGCCATCAGGACGGCCCCGCCACTTATCGCCAGGATACCCAGCCACGGATGGAACAGAAAGATCGCGGCCAGGAAGAACGGGGTCCAGGGCGCGTCGAATAGCGCCAGGAAGACCGGCGAGGCCATCAGCCTCTGCACGGCTTCAAGGTCGCGCAGCGGATTGCGCGCGCCCGAACCGCCCGGCGTGGCGGCCGCGCGGCGCAGATGCGCCTGAAACACCCGACCATCCAGCAGATCCTGAAACCGGGCCCCGGCCCGCGTCGTGATACGCCCGCGCGCATAATCTAGGATGCCCATCATCAGGAACAGGAACGTCACCAGAACCGACAACGCCAGCAACGTCTCCTCCGATCGCGACCCCAGCACCCGGTCGTAGACCTGCAGCATATACAGCGGACCGGTCAGCATGAGCGCGTTCACGACTATCGAGACAACAAACACCATCATCAGAAGGTGCGTGCTCTTGCTGCGGACATCCCCGACTTCCTGCGCGCCGGACTTGAAATGGGTGGAAGAGCGGTTGGTCATCTGCCGAGCATCGTTACGGTTTGCATCGGACGACGCAATGCGGAATGTCGGTACGATAACATCTGCGGCGCGCTGGGCACACCCCGACTTGCGCCGCCGATTGCTGGAGTTCACCAAACAAGAGTTCTTCTTCCCTTTAACTGTCGATCTTAGAAAAACTGTTTTCCAGGGCCGCGAAAAGGAAGAACGTCTACCACGCAACTCTTATTCACAGATGGAGTGCCGGGTCTGTGAACCGATGTCTTGTAGGATCGTTGATCTGGTTCAGCGCGTTGATGTGACATTCGGCCACTCCCATAGTGTCGCATGGCGAGGAGCGTTTCATACCAGGCTATTACTGTCAGGCAGTTGTCTTTCCATGGTCTGCCGGGCTTGCGGGCCGGGATGGACTGCACGGTGTTACATTCAATCATGGCGACGCGGCTGCCGCGTCCCATGTTCACCGAGCTTTCATTGGCTGACAGGGTTGCCGGAAGCCGTGTGTTGACGAAGAGCGGAAGCCTTCAGGGCCACCTGCATCCGGTTTTTCGCTCCGAAATGCTTCATCAACTCGCGGACGTAGACCTTAATGGTCGCTTCCGTCAGGTCGAGGTGGCGTGCGATTTCCTTGTTAGTCTCGCCTTTGATGAGAAATTCCAGCACTTCGATATGACGTTTCTTTGTAGGAGCATCATCCTGCCTTGGCTCATACGCCCCGTCGGCGCATCTTGAAGAGGCAGCATGCCGGTCGGGTGATGCAGTCCAGCGGGGTGCGGGAGGGACAGTTTGCGACCGCTCGGGCGACGCTGCCTGCGGTGTTTGATGACTGCCAATGTGACTGACAACGACAGAAGGCGAGCGCGTCTTAACCGACGTCTCCGCGTTCGTTACAGAGTGCGGATGATAGGTTCCGCCGTCGAGAATGAACTGGATGGCTGCAAGAGCGATATGTGCCGGCATCTTGGTCGGGATGAAGCCATGCAATCCGCAATCGATCGCAGCGGCAATTTCGAGATTGTCGTGGATATCAGAAAAAACGATGTGCGGACAGGCCGCAAAAAGGTCGCGGAGCCGAGCAATGGTCTGAGTAACGCGTTGGTCGCGAAGGGATAGCCCTCCGATGGAATAGAAACATGCCAAGGGCACGTGATCAGGAAGATCGGCAAGCTTATCGGGATCATGGACCACGTGGATATCGGCGTCTATCCGCCTCGCCCAGGGCGCAAGAATGGCGGCAAAGGCAGCCGCACGAAACTCACACGTATCGACAATAATAAATGCATCGGAAACCATGATATACCCCACCCCAAAAGTCATTGTCCGGCGCGAACTTGAGAAAAATTCTCATGTCCAGCGTTATTCAAAGGTTTAATAAAATTAACCAAATCTTAACATAAAGTTGCAGGCATGTCACAGATTTTTCCTGCCAACTTTACTGTTAACGTTTTCAGGAGCTTTAGGTTGCAGCAAACCTGTAAATATTCAACTGGTTGCATGTATAGGCTAGGCGTCAAGTGGCTTGGTAACCATGGCGTTACCAAGGGGGGCAGCCTTCCAGACCGGCTCGTCTTCAGGATGAAGTGATTATCACAAGTAAGAATCACCTCCCGTATAGCGAATCGTTCTCTCCGAGAAACAGATGGTAGTCATACGCCTGCAAGGCCATGTAGGCGGCGTAGAAAGCGACAAACGCTGCGACGAGTGAACTTACAAGGAAAGCGTAGGCGGAAATTCCGATTGTCGCATTTAGCGTCAGGCTAAGACCAAGATTGAGCAGCAGGAACCCGCCCTGGATTATGGCGAAGTGACGGGTACGATTGGCGACAAGAAGCAGCGACGCGCAGAGAAACATTAACGAGTGGAAGAACACGCCGATCAGGCCCACGCGCATCATCAGAAACTGTCCGAAGCTGAAATCGAATGATTTTGCCAGCAGGGGTGACATCAATATCAGGCCTATGGTGATTGCGGCTTGTACCAAGGCGATGTTGAACAGGCCGGACCAGGCAACCCGTGCAAGGCCATCGATACGGTTGCGGAGGACCGCATGGGTCGCGCGCGACTCGAGGACGGTTTTGAAACGCTCAATCACGGCGACAAGATCGCCATGGTGAAAGACAAGTAACGCAGCGTAGGTGGGGATAACCGAGAGGTGCGACAGAAACATGACGCTGTCATAGGCACTGTAGTGAAGGAAGCCTGCAGTTGACCGGACGCCATCGGGACCGAACCAGAATACCCATTTGTCGATCCAGACGCCGCAGATCGCGAGAAAGACGCCTATGCACAGGATGGCGTTTGCGCGCAATTCTCGCAGAAGCTGACGGAAGGTATCCGCAAATCTATCGTAGCGACAGGGGAACATCTGCTGGATGTGTCGGATGGACAGGGCGGCGCAGAACGAAATTCCCGCAGCGAGACACCAGATGAGGACCTCGGTGGTCGGGGCATAAATCGCGGCCAGAAGCGCGCAGCCGACCGAAAGCGCCATGCCACAGGTAAAGGCTGCAATAAGGAAGCCGTAAGATTTTACGGCGGCCAGGACGGCGAAACTGGTCCATAGCAACGCGGCCGAGACGGTCAGGAAGACAAATCCGGTCGCGACGCCGACCGGGCCGATTCCGAGAAGCAGGATTACGGCAATGGCGACGATCTGCGCCACGATGCCGGAAAGTGCGGCAGAAGACAGGAAAAGCTCTGCGATGGTGGCGTGCTCGCCGGCTTCGACCGCAGCAGAGATGCTACGCGCCGTGACCGCGCCGATAGGTCCGGCAGCCAGCGGAGCGATACTGAAGGCATATACAAAGGTGAGCCGGAGATCCTCGACGGCGGCAAGCCCCATGATCGGTGTCATTGTGACGGAAATGATGGCCAGCGCGATGACGGAGACCAGCCAGGGCCCGGCAGCGACAATAATGGCAGCACCAAATCGACAAATACCGGCCAGAAGCGGATCGGCCATCAGCCACTCTGCATCGCGGGCAACGGCGCGAAGGCGATCATGTATTCGGCGGGAATGCGACATCAGGCGACAAGCTCCTGATAGAGCGCAGCATAGCGTCCGGCCGATATCTCCGAAGTGAAGTACATCTCGACACGTTTGCGAAGCGTTTCGCCACAGGCGGCACGAAGGGCCGGATCGGCCATAAGTTCGACGATGGCCTGGCCGATGGCATCGGCGTCCATCGGGGGGGCGATACGGCCGCCAAGTCCCAGATTGGGATGCTCGTCTGGCGCCCCTTCGATGATTTCGCGGCAGGACCCGACATCCGTGGCCACGCAGGGAATTTTCGCGGCACCGGCTTCGAGCAGGACAAGCGGCTGGGCTTCGCTGATACTTGTCAGGACGAGAACATCGATCTGAGGCAGAAAGTCGACAATGTTGACCTTGCCCGTGAAGCTTACAGTCTCGCTCAGCCCCAGTTCGGCCACCCGACGCCTGCAAAGGGCATGATAATCCTCGTCCTCGTCAGTCGGCCCGATGATAAGAACATGGACGTCGGGGATGGCGCGGCGGACAATCGCTGCGGAAGCGATGTAGGCTTCGATGTCCTTGATCGGAACGACGCGCCCGATCAGTGCGACGGTTGGGCGCCGACCGGATCGTTGCGGCCGGATCGCGTCGAATTTCTCGAGATCGATGCCGTTCGGGATGACCCGAAGCTTCGCTTCGGCGGCACCAAGTGTGCGCTGGAACGATTGATTGGCCCCATAGAGCGTCGTGATCCTGAGACAGCCGTCATAGGCGATACTGGCGAATGATTCGAACGTATCGATCCAGAACCGTCGGACGTCGGTGCGCGCATCGTTGCCAGAAAGGCCACTGTCGATCGTGTCGGCGATCCAGTCGGCCATGACAAGATCGATGCGGCGCTCGTTAGTGTAGATACCGTGCTCAGTAATGGCGGCGGTGCGTCCCGTAACGCGTGCAGCGCGCACGGCGTAAAGACCGGCATAGCCTGTCGAGATGGCGTGATAGGTGCGCGCAGGCGGTATGGGTGCGGTCGCTATGGAAAGAAGGCTTCCGACAAGGGTGCGCCAGGCCCAGAAGAAGTCGCCGAATGCGGCTTCGGGCGCGATGCGCCGGTAACAGTCGGTAATCGCGTACCAAGCAGCAGCCGAAGTTGTAAGGTCGCCATAGTCAGGCGGACGAGGCGCGGCGATGAACCCTAAGGGCTTTCGTCGCACCGGTTGCGAGACAAAGTCGAGAAGGTCACCGAAGGCATCAAGGTCGCCATCGCACAGCACACTGTACATAAGATCCGCAAAGCGGACTCGGTTGATCGCAGGCCCCCGCAGTCCGGGCTTTCGGACCCGAGGCGCAAGAGGGACCACATGAAAGGAGAGTACGTTCGAAGGCAGCTCGTATTTTATCTCGCGGACCCGCTCATCTGAAACGATGGCTACCACAGCGAAGGTTGTTTCCGGCTGAGTCCGGATCAGCCAGTCGAGCCACGACGAGACCCCTCCGGAAATGAATGGATAGCAGCCCTCGACAACGATGCAGACATCGACAAAGGGCTCATCGGGGGTCATCCCAAGCCGCCGCATGCGTATCGTTTGAGGCGAGGCATCGCCCGAAGCATCGACCGAGAAGGCCCAGGTCCGGAGGCGGAGGCGGAGGGAACAGAGGGCGGGGTATTTTCTTCTTTCAGCTTAGAAGCAAGAAAGAGGAGTTTCTCACGGGTCTCATTGTCAACGAACCCGGAAGCGGCGACTTCCAGAAAGGCGTTTGCGTCGAGGGCGGGGCGCGCGTGGTCCTCGCGCTCGGCTTGGTCTAGAAGATCTTTGGCCCGGGTACCGTAAGTCCCGCGCAGCTTGGCATAGACGGCCGCCGCCTGAACGCGAAGCGCAGGTACGGGGGATGCCAGGGCAGCGGACAGGGCTGGCCGCATATCGGGATGATAATTGCGCGAAATCGCGGCGATAGCCTCCTGTTGCTGGTGAAGCGTGCCCGAGCGGAAGGTTTTCAGGAAGCTTGATACCGCATTACCGGACAATGGGTGCCGTCGGCGCTGGCAGATCTGATCAAATAGCTTGTCCGCAGCATCGTGCAGCTGCGGATCACGTGAAAACTGGTACGCCGTACGGCTGGATAAAATGCGGGCCTGCGGCAGACCAAGCCCCGGAGCGATCATCATCAGAGCGAGGCCACCGAACGGCCCGAAGAGAACGAGAATGACGAAACTGGCGACGGTTGCGGATAGGGGCCGAGGGCAGAGTAGGGCTGACAGAATACCGAACGCCAGCGCCAGACCGAGGTGAAAGGCAATGACCAGGATCATCGACAGGTCCTGACTCAGCCAAGCCTGGATTAAGAGGATATCTCCAAGCGCGGCCAACCCTACGAGGAAGCTGGAATAAATTCCCGCTCTTCGAGGTGCCATGGCGAAGATGTCAGGCATGGGCGTGCGCGGGTTCTTCACGCGGGGGCGCGAGGTAAATCATCGACGGAGCACGACTTGGCGGGGAGCGTCGAAGGCTGCTCTCGATTGCACAACAAAGGGCGGCAAGGGCAGGCTCAGCATCCTCCATGCCACGCTCTGACGGCGTGAGGGCAAGAATTGCTCCTATAGGGCGGCCAACCTGGGAGAACACCGTACGGCAGATGGCGTTATATCCGGCAGGTGCAGGTCCCTCGCCCGGAGCAAAGCGCAAGGGCTGGTCGGACGCAGAGGTCATGATAGCAGAGGTCAGAATATGAGCCGGCGTTCTGTTTGGCATTTGGATATTGTCATGGGTGGCGATGACCGGCGACAGGTTTTGATTTTTGTCGAGATGAAGCCAGACAACCGGTGTGGACAGGCAGGTGCGCGCAGCTTCGATGAAAGCCATTGGGCGATGGGAAGCGTCCGCCCTTGAGAGGCGATCAAGAGCTTCCAGAATATCGGCGCCGGTAGCATCATGGGGAAGCGCGGTCTCGAAGGCACGAGTGGCCGCTGCAAGTTCGGTCCGGGCGACGAATGCATCAAGGCGGTGGATTTCTCCAGCCAGCGTAAGGTTGACGTTCCGAAGCCGCTCGGCTTCTTGGGCCAGAGCGCGCTCTCGGCCCAGTTGCTGCTGTCGATAAAGGCCGATGACAAGGGCAACAACTAGCCACTGTACCGGCTGGGTGGCGATATCGACGTAATATTCGGTGATGTCAGTCCCGACGGCGCGCGACGGCCAGTCCATCATCATGGTCGCGAGGCCAACGATCGAAAGGCCGACGAAAAGACCATGTTGGACTGCGGCAAGAAGAATGACGATCCAGAATGGGTGATAGGTGAGGCTGGAAAAATAGCCTGCGCCAAAAAACAGGGACTCGGAGGCCTTGATAGCAAGCAGCAGTACTGCACTGCCGACAAGGCCTCGCAGGAACAGGCCGGTTTCGGCACGCGGAAGTTTCAGATCTTGAGGGACGACATTATCTGCATAGGTCATCTCGTATAAGCACTCTGGATGAATACAGGCCGGTCCCGGGCCGCCGAAGCGTTGGTTAGTGCGTCTTCATCATCTTCATCCGCCGTCCGCGCCGCTACGGTGACCAAATCACCGGGCCGAACAAGGGTATTTAGATTGGCGGAGATAGTGCGGGTCTCGTTCTCGTCGGTGGGTCGGTCGATAGTGACAGCAAACCCGATCCCGTCGTTCTTGAAGAGGTCCAGTTCGGCAAGCACAGTGTGGAATTCCCTGTCGACCGCGTCGGACCTGGCGGAAAGGCCGCGCAATTCGGCCGTCAGGGTCTTGATACGGTCTGCCTTGACCAGTTCTGCGTCATGTTGTGCCAGTCGCAGTTCTGCCTCAAGACGAAGCAACAGATCCTGCTTTTCGAGGAAAATGCGTTCGGCGTCCATGGCGCGCATCGCTGTGTCGTCGAGACCAGAGGCGGAAATCAACCCTTTCTGGAGCATCTCGGTCTTTTGCTCGCGGCGAGCGAAGTAGTAGTCCATCTGGGATTTTGCCACCTCTTGCTGTTGGCGAGCGGTCTCGATCCTTATGGTCATGTCGTTAAGCATGGCTTCGGTTCGAATCTGGCGCATGCGTTCAGCCTCGATCTCCGCGGCCAGGGCACGACGTTCGGTGGTGACCCGATCTTCGCCCAAAAGATCCAGCGCTATCCTGATCGCCTTGTCATCTTCGGGAAATACATCCTGATCGTTCAAAGCGGCTTCGATGCGCATGCGTTCCAGCGACAGACTAATGCGGGTCTTGCCCAGTTCCGAACGGCGGGATTCGAGCGCAATGCGACGGACTTCCTCCATAGGGTCACGCTCATCAATTGCACCGGCTTGGGCGAGGACTCGCTCGACGGTCAGTCCGGAGCTGTAGGTATAGGATCCGGGTGCGCGAACAGCGCCGCGCATGAGGATCGGAGGCCGCGTGGTAAAAGCCGCGGTGATGGTATTCTGCGTACGCATGCGCTTGAACGCGGCATGTGCGACAATGGCCTCGATGCAGGACAATGTTTGCCCGGCGACATCGACACGGCCAATGGCCGGCAGGGAAACCGCGCCGCTGTCGCCGACCTCATAGGTTCCGGAAAGGTCGAGACGCTCAAAGACTATATCGGTTGGCGACATGCTGCCGCCGGAGGTCGTGTCAGCGGCCAGGGTGGAAGTTTCAAAGATCCTCAACTGGATCCGGTCGCCAATGACTGAAGCGTCATATCTGGCCTCCGGAGCATTGCAACGATCCGGGACGATCGGTGCAGATACCCCGGTCTGCAGCGGTTTGATCTTAACCGGTTCCGGAGACGGAAGCGACACGGCGATGGCTGTGGCGATTGTGACAGGTTCGCCAGAGCTTTCCGTAGGCGATTGATCCACTGGCGATTGAAACGCCGAGATGGCTGGGCGCAGGCGGAGATCGGCGCGGCGATAAAGGTCGCTTGCCTGTGTGGTTAACGCCTGAATGCCGCCATCCTGCACGGCGGGCCAAGCCCAAATACCGGTCAACCCGGATGTTACGATTGTCGCGCTGACGAGAAAACCACCAAATCCGCTCGACATTTCGTTTCCCCTAAAATTATGGCCGCACTCGCGCAACCGACTCAAAAAAATATCTTTGAAGCATGTAAAAATTACGATAAATCAAACCTGTCTTCAATTGACTTTAGGGAGAGTCGACTGGGGAAACAGCCAAGTGACACTCAGCCAATAGTGAAAAAGATATTCGAAGGTTTAAAATGACTGGCCACAGGGTGAATCCGAAGGAACCCTCGGCCAGTCAGCGCTTGCGAGTTAAGCGCCTGCGAGGCGCTTAACCCTTCGGATGACACCTTAGGGAGAGGCCGGAATAAGTTGGGTCGAATGATGATCGGAAGCATGAGGAGACCTTTGCTGGTCCATGAGAAACGGGCGTTCAGCCAACGTTACAAGGCTGCGCCCATCGCCCTTATGACGTTACTTGTCTGGGGCATTTCCGCGGCTGGGGTCTGGGGTTGCGAATCTTTGCCGCGAAAGACGCTGGCTCTGTATGATAGCGATCGTGAAGGCGAGCCGCGGGACACGCGGATTCACAGATATGCCGAGGTGGTTCTCAATCACATGGGACAAGTGGTCGTTTACTACGATGTGGCGCAAGAGACGCCGCCCGAGGTTGATCCGACCGAAGTGGGGCTTGTCATGTCTTGGTTTGATGGGCCTGCGGTCGGAATGCCGAATGTAGGGAAATGGCTGGCGCAAGAAGATGCTTTTTGCAATGGCGGCCCTAAAATTGTAGCATTCGGAAATTTCGATCCCTGGACCGGACTTCAGGATGATATTTCCAATAAAGCTCTAGCTTCAATGGGAATGGAAACCGATGGTGTAATTTACCCCGTGGGTGTGTCATCTGTAGTTTCCCAAAAGAATGATGACCTGCTGGATTATGAAGCAGATTTCCTGATTGAACCGGGTGATTATCAAGGTGTAGTCGCATCAGCCGCCGCTCTCCCGCTCTTGCAGATTTCCACTCCGGGCAAGGAGGTCGCCTTGGCGGTGGCAGGGCCAGCAGGTGGTTATGTTCACGCCACTGCAACGGTCGATACGGACGCGCGGGGGCAGGCTTTCTGGATCATTGATCCGTTCGAATTTTTCCAGCGCGTGCTGCAAGAGGATGCGGTTCCAAAGCCGGACCCCACAACATTTCAGGGTCTGCGCACATTTTTCGTCACCGTTTCCTCGGTGGGATGGCTGGATGTGATGCGGACGCGGGTGTTTGGAGAGCCGGAACGACTGGCGTCCGAAGTCCTTGTGGAGCGGCTGGTCGAGCCCTTCTTCGACATTCCGATGTCGATTGCTGTCCTGGCAGGGGATCTTGTCCGCGAACCCGGTGGGAACTTTGCAGACCGGGGACGTCAGGCGGCGATGCGCGCCTTCGCGGCGGCGAATGTGCAGGGGGCCGCGCAGGGCTTCAGCGATATCCGTGACTGGAGCTTCTTCGCAGATTATGACGAGGGCCAAGAGGCCGAGATACTTGATGCGCCGGAAGTGGAGGAAGGACGGGACGCGCTGGTAACGTCAGCAGTGAAAACGCTGCGAGGTGCATTTACGGACACTGGGGCATCGACGTTCTCGCACACTCCGGGGGCGCCTCGAAAATATGCGACAGCACCATTCGACCTGGGCATGGAACTGGAGGGGGCGATCGAGCAGTTGAACGCGCTTTCGCACGGCGAACGTCCTGTGCAACTTTATGCCTGGAGTGGCAATGCCCGGCCATTTGAAGAGGCGCTTGAAGCGCAGGCGGCAACAAGCGTGCCCGCCATAGGCGGTGGTGGCGGTATCATGGATGCGGAAGGATCGTCGCTGACGGGCCTCTGGCCGTTCTCAGCCCAAGTCGGCGATTATAGCCAAGTCTATGACGCGCTCAGCGGGGACGCGTCCTATACGGGATACTGGACATCACCACTATACGGTTTTTACAGGTTGAAAGAGACCCTTGAACAAACCGAAAATCCCCGGCGGCTGAAACCCTTCCAGCTTTCTTTCGCCGCGCGGTCGACGATCTACTTTGAAACCCGACGGGCGATCGCGTCTTACCTGGATCTGGCGCGGTCATCAGAAGTAGTGCCTATCCGTGCGTCGACCTATGCGGAAACCGTTCAGGGCTTTCTATCGGCGCGGATCATTTCCAAGGGGCCCGGCACCTGGCAGATTCGTGATCGGGGTGCGCTGCAGACGGTGCGCCTGGATCAGGCCGAGAACTGGGCCCTTGATATGCGACGTAGCGAGGGCGTCATGGGCGCGCGGCGAAAGGGCGAGAGCCTTTATGTCTCGCTCGATCCCGGAGTCGATGTGCCGCTGGTTGCGCTGACGCAGGAGGGCATCCAGAGCGGCATCGTACTTGGCTCCGAAGCCCCGGCGCTGATCGAAAGCCGACTGATCATTGAAAACTGGAAGCGGGGCGACTGTGGCGTGGAACTGGAGGTTTCGGGCTTTGCTGAGGGTGAGGTGGTTCTGTTCGGGCCGCCTCAGGCCCGATACGGGGTCGCGATCTCGGATGCCGATCAGGATCGACGGCAGGAGAAAATGGCAGACGAGGCGGGACTGCTGAGAGTTCTGGTCCCGGCGACGCCCGGCGGCCTGACCGGTCTGTCCGTTTTGGGAGCGTGCTAGGATGAGACTGGAGGCGATGCGCGACTACGCAATAGTGTCTGTGGTTGTTGGGGTGATCGCGGTCGGAGGAATCGTGGCACTGCGACCCGACCCTGCAATAAAGTTCGAAGCAGATCTGTCGCGTATGGAACCCGAGGAGGCGTTGAAAGAGCTGCGCCAGGCAGAGGGCAAGATTGTGTTTCACGACAATCTTGAGCTTGTCTTTGGTCGGCTATCCTTGGCGGACGGTGATCTGGACGGGGCCCGCAGGTCGTTCCTGAGGCTGCTGTCGCAGGCTGGGCCGTCCGAGGATATTCTTGAGACACTTGCGGGTATAGAGGTGACTGCGGGCGATTTGTCCGGTGCGGCGGTATTCCTTCGGCAGGCATATGATGCCTACCCGACGCCGGATCGTCGGGTGCGCCTTGGCGGCTGGTACAGATCCCTGCGCATGGCCGAAGCCGAGCGTGCGCTTCTTCTGTCCGTCGATCCGACAAAGCTTTCGGTCTGGGAGGCCGAACGTCTGGGGCGCCTGCTGATTGCCGCCGGGCGGGTCGATAGCTACGAGAGACTGCTCACGTCATTTGCCGAAAGCGACATACAGGAGAACCTCGCGTTCAAGCGGAGGTTACTTGAATTCCTGGTCGAGGCGGGACGGCCAATGGAAGCGGTGGTCGTTGCAACGCGATGGGCCGAAGGGCCCAAGGGCTCTGAGGCGCTCGAGACTTCGGTGCGGGCATTGATCGGACGTGGCGCAATCGATGCGGCAATTCTGGTGGCCCGAGAAGGATTTCGCGTGTTACCGCAGGATGGATACGTGGTCCTGGCTGTCTTTGCCAATAGCGGCCATGGTGGTGTTGCGCGCATCCTGCAGGCGGAATGGCTCTCAACCCGCGACACCCTGAGCGAGGCGGAATGGGCGGCGCTGTCCCTTCTTGCGGAAAGCACCGGCGATATGCGGGGCTTGCAAAGCGCGCTTGCGTCCGAGCGCAAACTGGCAAGTCCGCGGGCGACCGGGCAGGCCCTGATGCAATTGGTGCGTTATCGCGGCGCCGGAGCCCTGGTCCCGTATCGCCAACTGCTGAGCGAGGAGATTTTCAAGGAAGCACCGCTGGTAGGCGCAGCCTGGGCAAACTGGAGAGGTGATCAGCCCGCGACCTACAGGCATCTGGTCGCCGCGGCAAAATACCCGCTGGGAGAATGGGACCAGCTTATCTGGATGTCGTTGCTCGAGGGGCTGCGCGGCAGCCCTTTGCATCGAACGCTTCTGACGGGCGTGGTGGACAATCCGGATCTGCGCTATCGCTTGCGCGAAAGCATCATTCCGTTACGGCCGGCCGACCTGACGGAAGCTGGATCGGAGGGGCAACCTGGTTGAAGGCTTCGTCGGCGGCGATATAGGGATAAAAGCCCGATTGCGCCGCCTTCTTCGCAATTGTCTGGCGCAGTTTTTCAGGGTCCTGGTCCGGAAATTGAGTCAAGATATCGAGCGACAGAACGGCGACTCCCTGGTCGCGAAAGTCCTGTTGCAGCGCCTCGATCGTGCCGGCGTTCGTGGTCGCGGCCGAGAAGTTTTCGAGCATGACGGCATCGATGGCTTTCAGATAGGATGAAAAACCGGCCTTGCCTTCGGGTCCGGGCTCTGCCCCGGCTGCATCGCGACCGATGAAGACGCCATTGTTCACAACGATATATGCATCGCATTTCCATTCGCGGGCGCGGGCTGCGATCAGTTCGACCAGCCGCATCATTTCAAGCGCGAATTCCGGGGCATCCTCGGGACTTTCGGGACGTTTACCTGTCGGCCAGCGGAGTGTGCCATCAAGCGCCTGAGTGTAATAGTGCAGCACGTCGTCCAGAAAGAGGCCATCGATGCCCGTCTGCATCAGACGGTCAACCCGCGCCAGGACGATGCCCTGCCAGGCTTTTGTCCAATAGGCGGCAAGATGCTCACCACTACTGGAGGTGGGGCCGTACCACTCTGGAAGGTCATCGGGCGATGCGGTGTCAGGTTCGGTAACAAGGTCGATCCAGTAATCGCGATAGGTTTCGATCTCGCTGACATTAAGGTAGCCGAGGGTAGGGCGGGTGCCGTCCCTGTTAATCTTTGCGATCTCTTCGGGGCTGAAGAAGACCTCGCGGCCAGTCTCGCTGTAGGTCGCGCCGATCTTGGTTACTTCGAGGATCAGAAGGCCGTGCGGCTGCTGGGACAGCGTTTCGGCACTGTATGTAGCTCCCCAGTACTGGACGCCGAACCCCTTTTGCAACGCCGAGGCAAGCCGTGCGGAGCGTAATCTTGCACTGGACATGGCACATTCCCGGTCGGGAGGCTGGAGGGCTGCAGAAGCCTCCTGGGTTAGAACGATGACGGCGGGAACGCTGGCAACGACGAATCCCAAAAAGGCAGCTGGCCGAAACAGGGACATGAGGTTCAAGGCAGATATTTTCCGAAAGGCGCTGCTCCCCGGCGCAGGGTTGGAGCGGACCGGGGGGCTAAGTGACCAGAGCCGTCTGTCGCTGGAACGCCCAATGATCGGCGCACATCCGGGATAGGTCACGGGTCGCGCACCATTGCAAAAGGGCAGCGGCGCGCTTGGGATCTGCAAGTGACACTGCCGCGTCACCCGGACGACGATCTGTTACGCGATAAGGGATCGCAAAGCCGCAGGCGACCGAGAACGCCTCGATGATCTGAAGGACGCTATATCCTGTTCCGGTGCCGAGGTTGATCCGGAGATGGCGATCTTCGGGAGAGGTATCGAAAAGATGCTGGATCGCCGCGACATGTCCGGACGCAAGATCCACCACATGGATATAGTCGCGGACACCGGTTCCGTCGGGAGTGTCGTAATCCGCCCCGAAGACCTGAACCTCCTTTCGCAAACCGATGGCCGTTTGCGCCACGTAAGGAAAGAGGTTGTTCGGTACATCCTTGGGGTTTTCCCCGATGAGACCGCTGGCATGGGCACCGACCGGATTGAAGTATCGCAAGGAGATTGCGCGGAAATCCGGTTCCGCGACGGCGAAATCGTCGATCATCTCTTCGATCATCAGCTTGGTGCGGCCGTAAGGGTTCGTAACCTGGGTCGGCGCGGCTTCCGGGATCGGTAGAACCTTCGGGACCCCATAGACCGTGGCCGAGGATGAAAAGACGAGATTCTTTGTGCCGACGTTGCGCATTGCCTGCAACAAGGAGATCGCACCGAGAAGATTGTCGTGAAAATAGAGCATGGGATCGGCCACGGATTCGCCGACGGCTTTCTTGCCGGCAAGGTGGATGACGGCATCTATGTTGTATCGGGAAAGGATCTCCTCGACGACAAGCCGATTGCGGACGTCACCTTCGACAAGGACGATTGTGCCGGGGGCGATTTTCGGAATGCACGCCACGGCGCGACGGTCTGAGTTCTCGAAATTGTCGAAGATAACGACCCGGTGGCCGGCCTGGAGGAGTTCGACAACGACGTGCGATCCGATGTAGCCGGCACCACCTGTCGCCAGGATGGTCTTGCCCGATGGGGGCTTTGTTGGAAGGCGCATCATTCCACCGTGACTGATTTTGCAAGGTTGTGGGGCCGCGTCAGCGAGGAAAGAAGGATATGGGCGACCGATCGATTGGCGATCACACCGACAATTCCACACATATGCGAGTTCTCCTCAGGCGTTTTGCGCAATTCCAGGCTGAAGCTGTGCGATCCCGGCGGAGGCACAATGCAAGTTAGGATACGCCGTCACTGGCCTGCCCGGTGGAAGATGGCTCCGCCGGATTACCGCTCTGATCCATCGTGACCTCCTCGGTAGCCGGGAACATATATCCATCTGGCCCAAAGGGCGTTCTGTGCGAGTCGCAGATCGTTATGACGCTTCGGGATGCGTAATGGAAGAAGCTGGAGGAATGGTCAGGCAAAGAGGAACGGATCGGTGACGATGTCAGCAGATGAAAGATCCCCCTGGTTGAGGCCCGCCAGAAGCAGACGATCCGTGTCACCGAAAGTCAGCTCTAACCCTTCAGCAGTGTCTACGAAGGCGCCCCACGCAGCCTCGGCATCGGCAAATCCGAAACCGGAAAGCTCCAGCGTGTCGATCCCGGTCGCGAAGTCGAGGATCGTGTCGAAAGCATCGCCCAGACGGAAAACAAAGTAATCATCTCCGCCGCCGCCGGAGAGGATGTCATTGCCGCCGCGCCCTTCAAGAGTGTCTGCTGCACTGCCGCCAAGTAGTATATCGGAGCCGGCATCACCGATCAGAAGGGTGCCCGGTGCAAGGTAGTCGACCGAGGCCGTGTTCAGGCCAACCGTATCGAAAGTCAGCGATACGGATCCGGCATCAGGCAAGGTCGCGCTGTCGGCACCGGTGATGCGGATGGGTGCGCTGTCTTGCGATCTGAGAGTGACGAGAACCTCTCCGCGCCCCGAGAAGCTGAAGTCGAGATCGGACCCGTCGCCAGAAACGGACAGAAGATCGCCACGCATCGGTAGTGCGGAAATACGCGTCACGTCCGCCATCTCAGTGCCCAGCGTAATCTCGAAGGTTCCGCCGGAGCTGGGCAGGAAGACGGAATCGCTGTCCCACGCGTACCAGTTGGTGACGGATGCAATCTGGCCCTCCTTGCCGAGGTCGATCGCGAATTTCCCCGCGTCGCTGGAGCCGACAGTCACGTTCACAACATCGCCCACACGTGATGTGGTCAGGCTGCTTGCCGAGAAACTCGCGATACGTTCGGCCAGGTCCTTTCCTGTGACGAACTCGGCTCCGGATGCAGCCGCGGCCGCGATAAGCGTTTCATACATTTGAAAACTATAGACCTGCCCAGGGGTTCCGAGGTTCCATTCGGTAGGTCCGTAATCATGCCAGGGAAATGCAAGGATCGGGGTCGTGCCGTTGGCGGTCAGTGCGGCAAATTCAGCAAGCCACGTGGCTTCGGCCTGTTCTGGGGTCATGCCGTTGAAGCCGACAAGCGAGAAATCGAAAGACATGTTGGGGGCCAGATAGACCCGATCGTTCTCACCGGGCGTCAGGTATCCGAAAGCACCGGGGTAGCCCGCCCCGGTCCCCGAATACCCGCCGCTGATATAGTCGAAGAACTGGATGATCTCACGCGTGGCGTCGATCCGTTCCGGCGCACCGGATACTGCGGCCCCAGTGACCTGGATACCCATCTCGCGTTCGATAACCAGTTTGGAATATTCGAACTGGAAACGGTATGATGCTTCAAGGACCGCCTTTTCCTGAACGGTCAGGTCGGCGGGGTCGATGGCGTTGGGGTTGGTGGGGTCGGTCCGTGCCAGTGTGTCAGCCAGAATGGCGTTGAACTCGCTCGCTGTCATGTCCGGATAAACGAAGTTCCGCGCCTGCAGAAGCTCATCCGTCACCACATCGGGGAAAAGCAGGTTCGTATCAACGGCATGTGTATAGGAATGGGTTCCGATCTCGCTCTCAAGCGCCAGAAGCCGATCGTAATAGGGCTTCGAGACAGACCAGTCGGTCTGCTGATCGGGCGGGTTGGAACCGATATTGACATAGTATGACCCGACGAAGCCGTAGTTTTCGTACCAGGTCTCTATGATCGGCAGCATCGCATCATAGATGCCGGGAGTCTGTCCGCTGACGTCCCACGTCTCCTGCGACTGGTCCATGTCATTGCGCGAATAGAAGATTGAGCTGTTGCGGGTCATCAGCAGCGAGATGTCCGGCGCATTATCCTGAAGAACCCAGTCGATCGCCTCGCCCAGGATGTTGTTGTTGCCCATGATCGCATCGGTCGCGAAATGGACATTGCGCCCGGCGGTCTGTGTCGCAATGACGGCATCGTAGGTGCCATCACTCACAACTTGTTCGAAAAGAACCTGCCCTGATCCGGTGGTGTCGGTGAAGTTCAGGTATGAAAGGTTGCCGTAATTGCCCACGACCTGCCCGTTGGTATAGCCATCGAGGATAGGGTTGGCCGCATTGGAGGCGTTAAGTGTAATTCCCTGAGTGGCGCCAAAACCTTCGAGAGTGACACCCAGTAGAGCGTTCATGCGGGCATAGGAATTTCCGGGAAGGGCCGCGCCGGTTTCATCGTTGGTCAGGAAATTACCTGCGACGATCATGCCGACTCCATAATCCTGCGCTGCGGTCGTCAGGGATGCGGCGATGGTAGCAGCCTGGCTTGCCTGAACGTTCGAAAAGCCGGGGAATACGATGGCATCGTAACCGGCCAGGCCGGTCGGATCGAGCAGGTCGGCCTCGGTCAGCAGGTCGAACGGGATTCCGGCCTGCATGGCCTGATTTTGCGCGGCCATGAAAAGCTGACCATAGGCCGTGATGTCATAGAAGTTTGCAGCGGTGGTCGCCGAATAGACTATCGCAATGCGTGACTCGGGCGCATCCGTCGGCGGCGGCAGGGGAGCACCTACGACAAGGTTCGCACTGCTATAGTCGCCCGGAAGGAAAACAGCGTCGTTGACGTCGGCGAGAATCCGCACCTGATCAGGTGCCCCCGAGAGGAGATCTTTCGAGATCGCGACCTCAAACCCTGTTCCGTCGGCGGAAAATCCGAAATCGAGATCAGCAACATAGGTGCCGCCGGCAGCACCACTGTAGAGTCTGGCCTGGCCATCGGCAGTGATGTTGACGTTGTATTCGGCCCCGCCGGCCCAACCCCAGATCTGATAACCTGTGGTGCTGTTGAGGTCGGTATCAAGCCAGATGGTCGTGTTGGCACCAATCGTTGTTCCGTCCGACTCGATGGCAAAGACATACTGGTCACCAGCGGCATCCACGACAAATTCGCCGCGCAACTGGTACCCACCCTGGGTCAACAAAATGCTCTCGGGCGTCCACTCAGAAACCGACCCGTCCAGAGTGATGCCGCCGATGACGGGCGTGGGCTCGGATCCGACGATGAAATTCGCGTTTGCATAACTGTTGGGAATGAAGACCGAGTCGTTGACGTCGGCGAAGACCCGCATCGACGCTGGGTTCCCGACAAGTGCCCGATCCAATGCGATTTCGATCACGGTGCCATCTGCATTGTATGCAAAGTCGAGGTTGGCCACGAAGGTCTCGCCCGCGGCACCTGTATAGAGGCGCGCCTCGCCATCAGCCGTGATGTTGATGTTGTATTCGCCGCCCACGGCCCAGCCCCAGACCTGATAGCCGGTCGCGGTGTCGCGGTCGGTATCCAGCCAGATCGTGGTATTCGCCCCGATCGCGGTACCGTCGGTGGAAATGGCGAAGGTGAAGACGTTATCCTGAAGGTCGCCGTAAAACGCATACCCCGCCGCGCCGGTAGCGGGCGTATCAAGGCGTGTGGCTGCATCCCAATCCACAAGATTCCCATCAAGGGTCTTGCCTCCGGTGACGACGCTCGGGCTTGGTTCGGCGACAATGAAATTCGTGTTTGCGTAGCTGTTGGGAAGAAAGGCGGAATCGTTGACATCTGCATAGACGCGAACTGCGTCAGGATTTCCGGCAAGCAAGGATCGGTCAATACGGAACTCAAGAACACGCCCATCGGCGCTGCGGACTGCTTCGAGCTCGGCGACCAAGGTCTCTTCCGGACCGCCGGAATAGAGCCGCGCGGTTCCATCGGCCGCGATCTCGACCTGATACTCCGCGCCACCTGCCCATCCCCAGATCTGGTAGCCCGTGCCCCGGTCAAGGTCGGTGTCCAGCCAGAGCGTGGTATTCTCGCCAATAATGACGTCGTCAGCCGTGATCGCGAAATAGAAATAGTCAGGATCGGCAACGCCCCATAGCCCGTAGCCCAGGGTGCCGGTAGCAGCCGTATCCAGTCGTGCATCCGGGGACCAGTCCGAAATGGAACCATCGATCGTCGGCATTGGATGCCTCCCTCTGCTATCGTCACCGAGAACAAGAACCAGACGCACGTTCCCGCAAACGGCTCTGTGCGCCAATCATCCTGAGTTGGAAGGGCCGGATCAATGAGCGCGGCGGTTAATGAACTTCAGGTGAGGAAATGACGAAACGACTAGCGACTAAAGGAGAGCGCGGTTCGTCCAAGGGAGAGAAATGGATAACGAAAAGGTGCGAATGACATTATATCGCGCCGGATTTGCCGAAACCGACTCGTTTTGGTTATGCAGCCATGTCCGAAACTTGCGCCGATTGACGAGACCTAAATACTCATGAACCTGCGGTCAGGTCGATCCGCTGGCTCAGACACTTAATGATTCAGGCGCTACATGTGAAAAGTTCGGACGTCAGAGTCAGGCCGATACGTCGCTGCGTTGCAGTTTGAGCGGTTCGGTCCGCATCAGGCGCAGGACATGGGCCATAAACGGCTTGGAGGCGTCGACTTCGCGGACCGCCGCGTAAAGCCTGCGGGTCACGCCCTTGGCGGTCAGCGGGCGGGTCACGTAGTCGGAGTTGTATCGCACCTCCCGAACGACCCAGTCGGGCAGGACGGATACCCCCCGGTTCGATGCCACCAGCAGCAGGATCACAGCGGTCAGTTCGACCTGCCGGATCGCCGCAGGCTCCACCCCGGCGGGCGTCAGAAGCTGGCTGAACACGTCGAGGCGGGGGCGCTCGACCGGATAGGTGATCAGGGTCTCGCCCGCGAAATCTTCTGCCTCGACATAGGGTTTCGCGGCCAGCGGATGAGAAGATGACGCGAGGAACACCGGCTCGTAATCGAACAGTGGAGCAAATTCGACACCCGCAAGTGTCTCTGGGTCGGAGGAGACGACCAGATCGACCTCTTCTTTCTGAAGTGCGGGCAAGGCCTGGAACTGCAAACCGGGGCGGATGTCGACGTCGACTTCGGGCCATGCGCGGCGAAACTGCTCCAGCACCGGGAACAGCCATTCGAAGCAGGCGTGGCATTCGATGGCGATATGCAGGCGACCCGTTTTGCCGGATTTAAGTCCCGCGAAATCCTGCTCCACCGCTTCGACCTGCGGCAGCACCTGTTCGGCCAGACGCAACAAACGCTGCCCGGCCGCCGAAAGGGTCATCGGCTTGGAGCGGCGGACGAACAATTCCACCCCGATCTGATCTTCGAGGTTCTTGACCTGATGCGACAGAGCGGACTGTGTGATGTTCAGTCGGTCGGCGGCGCGGGCCAGCCCGCCGCAATCGTGGATCGCACGGATGGTGCGGAGATGGCGGAACTCCAGATGCAGTTTCATGAATCGTGTCCGGCTCATGTTGATGATGAAGATTATGAGCCTGTCTCACGAAACCGGATCGGGGCACAAGGGTTCAATTGCTAAAGGAACCGCCATCATGCCTGCCGTCTCGTTCGAGTTCTTTCCACCTAAATCTCTTGAAGGCAGCTTTCGCCTCTGGGATTGCATCTCAACACTCGCTCCTCTGGCCCCTGAATGGGTATCGGTGACCTATGGCGCGGGCGGCACGACACGTGAATTGACGCGGGAAGCGGTCGGCACCCTTGGTAAGCAGTTCGGGCTGCGGGTTGCCGGGCATCTGACCTGCGTTGACGCCAGCCGGGAAGAGACGCTGGAGGTCGCACGTGGCTTCCGCAAAGCGGGGGTCGAGGACATCGTGGCACTGCGTGGCGATCCGCCCAAGGGCGCGGACGGCTTTGTGCCGCACCCCGATGGTTTCGCCAATTCGGTCGAATTGATCGCCGCGCTGGCCGATGATGGTTTCAACGTGCGCGTCGGCTGCTATCCGGATGTCCACCCCGAGGCAAAGAACACCCAGGCCGATCTGGACTGGCTGCGTGCCAAGATCGACGCCGGTGCGTCAGAGGCGATCACGCAGTTCTTCTTCGACGCCGAGACATTTCTGCGCTTTCGCGACCGCGCGGCGGCGGCTGGCATTGCGGCACCGATCATTCCGGGCATTTTGCCGATCGAGGATTGGGCCAAGACGTCAAAGTTCGCCGAAGCCTGCGGTGCGATTATCCCCGATGAGCTGCGGGCGGCCTTCGATGTGGCGGTACGCGATGATCGGGCCGATCTGCTGGCCATCGCTCAGGCGGCGGAGCTTGCGGACACGCTGGTCTGCGAAGGTTGCGATCATCTGCACTTCTACACTCTCAACCGGCCCGAGTTGACACGCGACGTCTGCACAGCGCTTGGCCTCGCCCCGCGCCCCTCGCTCAGCCGGGTGGCCTGACCGGAAAGACGCGGCTAGGGTCCGGGCAAGCGCCCTGACCCGGAGACTGCGGATGTTCGTCAACACGCCTGAAGATCTTGCATCCAGAGATCGGGTTCTGTCCATGTCGGGCCGCGACTTCATGGAGGCGGTCCGCGACGGACAGATACCGGAACCACCGATCGGTCGCATACTGAACTATCGTCTGGTCGAAGTTGACGACGGCAGGGTCGTCTTCTCGGGCGTGCCGACCTTCGATCACTTCAATCCCGTGGGGGCGGTCCATGGCGGCTGGTACGGTACGCTTCTGGACAGTGCGATGGCCTGTGCCGTGATGACACAGGTGCCGAAAGGCAGTTTTTACACCACCCTTGAATACAAGGTGAACGTCGTGCGGGCGATTCCGTTAGGCACCGAAATACGGGCCGAAGGCGTTGTGCAGCACATCGGTCGATCCACCGGTGTCGCCGATGGGTGGATCAGGGGCGCGGCGGATGGGAGGCTTTATGCGACAGGCTCCACGACATGCCTGATCATGCAAGGTTAAGAGGCCGCCCGATGGAAGACCGTGTCACCGACAGTTTTGCCCGACAAGGCCTTATGCGCACGTTGGGCGCGACGCTGGAGCATGTCGGCGACGGTGTCGCGCGCATCACCGCCACCGTCTCCGAAGCCACCAGTCAGCACCACGGCGCGGGCCATGCCGGCCTGACCTTCGCGCTGGCGGATACGGCGGCGGGATATGCGGCGCTGACGGTGATGGAACCGGGGTTCGAAGTCGTCACGTCCGAATTCCGCATCTCCCTGCTTGCCCCGGCGCGGGGACGTCTGGTCGCCGTAGGTCGGGTGATCCGGCCCGGACGGCGTCTGATCGCAGTCGCGGCGGATGTGCATGGCGAGGACGGGGCGCATGTGGCGACAGCGCTTGGCACGATGGTCCCCGTCAAGCCTGCCCCGGCCAGCCAGAACGACTGACGGGATCATCCGCCTTCGCGGACGTCGTCAATCATCTGCTGCATCTGTTCTGCGTCTATCAGGCCCGGCGCACGGGCTTCGCCGATCACGAAACTGGGTGTGCCGGAAAAGCCCAGCGAACTGGCAAGCCGCATGGTAGTGTCGATATGCTCCTGCACTGCGGGATCTTCCATGTCGGCGCGCAGCTGGTCGATGTCGAGACCAAGCTCTGCAGCGGCCTGGAGGGTCGAGCGTTCGTTGACCCGCCCGCGCATGCTCATCAGGGCCTTGTGCATTTCGGGGTATTTGCCCTGCGCGCGAGCGGCCAGTGCGGCGCGCGCGGCAAAGACGGAGCCTTCGCCCAGGATCGGCCATTCGCGATAGACGATCCGCACCTCCTTGTCTGTGTCCAGCACTTTGGCCACCTCGTCCGCCGCGCGTTTGCAGTAGGGACAGTTATAATCGAAGAACTCGACCACGGTGACGTCGCCATCAGGGTTGCCAATCACAGGCGCGTTCGGGTCGCGTTCCAGCGTATCCCGGTTGTTGCCCAGCGTTGCCTGCGCCTGGGCTTCGGCCTTGGCGGCATCGCGTTCCTGAAGGATGGCGACGGCATCCATCACGATCTGGGGATTTTCGAGGATGGCCTGCAGGGCCAGTTCCTTGATCTGTTCTTCGGAAAAGTCCTGCGCTGTGGCGGGCAGAACCGACAGGGTTGTAGACAGGGTCAGGGCAATGAGGATGCGCATGGCGATGGTCCTTCTGGGATCACACGGTCGGGGATCACGGGGTCGTGACAGGGTGACCGTTACGATGCACAGGTGCAAGCGCGCATGTCGGTCACGTTCGCGTCAGTTGTCCGGGGTCGTCTGGCGGGCCTCAAATCGCTGTCATATGAGTTGCCCATGTTTCGTATCCTGACCCTGATCGCCCTGTTGTTCGGAGCCCCTTCTCTGGCGGCGACATCCAGCACGGTGCAGGCCAATACCGTCACTGCCAGGTTGGTCACGGTCGAGGATGGGGTCGGCCCTGGTAGCGAGACGATTTCTGCCGGTTTGCAACTGGTGCTGGAGGATGGCTGGAAGACATATTGGCGATCGCCGGGCGAAGTCGGGCTACCTCCCGATCTGTCATGGGACGGGTCCGGGAATGTTGCATCGGTTGATCTGGCGTATCCTGCGCCAAGCCGGTTCGAAGCCTTCGGAATTCAGAATTTCGGCTATGCCAAGGAAGTCGTCTATCCCCTGACCGTTCGGTTGATCGAGCCCGGTGAACCCGCGCGACTGGTCCTGACGGTGAACATTCTGGTCTGCGCCGAGATATGTGTGCCGGAAACCCTGAACCTGACCCTGGATATTCCGGCGGGCGGCGGCATCGACGCTGAGGCCGCAGCACTTTTGTCGGACTGGATCGCGCGGGTGCCGGGCACGGGCGACGAGGCCGGCATGAGGCTGGAAACCGTGCATATGGACGACACGACGTTGACGGTTCTGGCCAGGTCCGAGCAGCCGTTCCTGTCGCCCGATATCTTTCCTGAGCGGGGCGATTATGCTGCGTTCGACCGGCCCGAGATTGTTCTGGCCGATGGCGGGCGAACCTTGTTCGCCACGCTTCCCGTTCTGAATCCGGGCGAAGGCACCCTCGACCTGACTTTGGTGGACGGCCGTCGCGCCGCCACGATGGCGGCCACCCTGTCGCCGGTTGCGCCGGCGCCGCCCGCCGTCGGGTCGGCGATCTGGGGAGTGTTGCTGATCGCGCTGCTGGGGGGGCTGATCCTGAACATAATGCCCTGTGTCCTGCCTGTGCTATCGCTCAAACTGGCCAGTGCGCTGCAGGCCCGGGACAAATCGATCGGCCGTGTTCGCGGGGGTTTTCTGGCGTCGGCGGCGGGGGTGTTGGTGTTCTTCCTGGGCCTTGCGGGCGTGGTGATCGCACTGCGCGCGGCGGGCGTTACTGTGGGCTGGGGCATGCAGTTCCAGAACCCGACGTTTCTGGCTCTGATGATCGCGTTGGTCGTGCTGTTTGCAGCCAATATGCTGGGCCTGTTCGCGGTGAATATCGGGCAGGGCGCGATGACCGGCATGGCAAAGATCGGGGGAAGCGGCGGGTGGGGCGGCGATTTCACCACAGGAATGTTTGCCGCCGTGATGGCCACACCCTGTTCCGCGCCCTTCATCGGCACGGCGATAACCTATGCGCTGACCAACGGTCCCACGGAAATCGTCGCCGTCTTTGCTGCGATGGGCGTGGGACTGTCGCTGCCGTATCTGGCCGTCGCGGTCCGACCCACGCTGATTCAGCGACTGCCTCGTCCGGGCCGCTGGATGCGAACGGTGCAGATGGTGCTGGGCGGGCTGCTGCTCTTGACTGCGATCTGGCTGATTACCGTTCTGGCGGCCAGCGCGGGCGCGCGCACGGCCGTAATCGTGGGCGTTCTGGTCCTGTTGATGCTGGGGGCGCTGGCGCTGCGGCGGCAGGCCGTCGTGGTCGGGGGCGCAGGCGTATTCGCGGTGCTGGCGACTGTTCTTCTGCTACCCTCGGTGACACCGGCGGAAGCCTCGGTCGATGCCGGGTGGGAGCCTTTTTCGGAGGCGCGCATCGCGCAGGAAGTCGCCGCGGGCAATACCGTCTTTGTCGATGTAACGGCGGATTGGTGTCTGACCTGCAAGGCGAACAAACGCCTTGTTCTGGACCGCGACCCGGTGTCGTCGGCGTTGGCCGACATCGTGGCGCTTCAGGCCGACTGGACGCGCCCTTCGGATACGATTGCCGCGTTCCTTCAGGCCAACGATCGCTTCGGTATTCCGTTCAATGCGGTCTATGGTCCCGGTGCGCCGGACGGGATCGTTCTGCCGGAACTGTTGACCGATGCCGTCGTGCTCGATGCAATTTCGGCGGCGGCTGCGAACTAGGGTCTGACAAGACGCGCCAGATGCCGGTCGACCAATGCGGTTTCGCCGGGCGTCAATTTCTGCGCACGGGGATAGGCCGGGTCGGTTCGGTCGTCACGGATCGGCGCGTCCCAGCCGGAGGTCGTGGCAAAGAACCGGTCCACACCCTCTTCGCCGAACTCGATCAGATAGCCCTGCACCACGACATCGAGATAGCTGCGCAGGATCGGATGGGCACGATCAGGGGCAGGGTGATGCCCCTCGGGGATGTGATATATCGACGGCCCTTCCGGCAGGGGCACGCGCAGATATCCCGCCTCCCGCGCATCCAGCGCCTCCCAATCGCCCATCGGCACCTCTGCCGTCAGCCCGTCGATCTCGCCGTTCGGGTCGGGCACTGCGGTCAGGAAGGGGGCCGGATGCAGCGTCGTATGCCTCCAGGCCCGCCGCCAACCTTGTATGGTCAGGGGGCTGCCACCCGGATAACTATGCGTCCGGCGATTCACGAGGCTGCCATAGCCGAAGAAGCGATGCATTTTTTCCCCTTGCGCGTTACCGGTCCGGTTTCCTATAGGAAACTTGCACGCCGCGGGAGACACTGTCGCAAGACAGGGCCGAAGGAGCAACCGCCCCGGTAAACTCTCAGGCAAACGGACCCGGTGTGCGACGACAACTCTGGAGAGAGGCGCATCCGCGTCCGCCGAAGGGATAGCGATCTCAGGCGAAAGGACAGAGGGGGCATCGAAACGGGGCCAAGGCCCGAGGAGGTGCATGTGTCCGATCCTATTTCCCTGCCGCTGGCCGATCTGCATGCGGAGCTTGGCGGCAAGATGGTGCCTTTCGCGGGCTATTCGATGCCGGTGCAGTACCCGGCAGGCGTGATGTCCGAACATTTGCATGTGCGCGATAAGGCGGGCCTTTTCGATGTGTCGCACATGGGGCAGGTCGTCCTGCGCGGCGACGGCGCGGCGCGGGCATTGGAAGGCTTGCTGCCCGTCAACGTGGTCGGACTGGCCGAAGGGCGGCAACGCTATGGCCTGCTGATGCTGCCGGACGGGGGCGTGGCCGACGATCTGATGTTTGCCAACCGTGGCGATCATCTGCTGCTGGTGGTGAACGGCGCGATGAAACATGCCGACATGGAGATTTTGCGCGCTGGTCTGCCGGGTCTGTCGGTTGAAATGCTGGACGGTCGCGCGCTTCTGGCATTGCAGGGTCCGCTGGCCGAGACGGTGCTGGAGGCGATGGTCCCCGGTGTCGCCGCGATGAAGTTCATGGATGTGCGCTCGTTCGACTGGAACGACGCGGATCTGTGGATCAGCCGATCAGGATATACGGGTGAGGACGGGTACGAAATCAGTGTCCCGGTCGCGCAGGCCGAGGCCTTCGCCCGTGCACTGCTGGCGTCCGACGACGTGATGCCCATCGGTCTGGGCGCGCGTGACAGCCTGCGGCTGGAAGCGGGAATGCCGCTTTATGGACAGGACCTGACCGCCGATATCAGCCCGGTCGAAGCCGATCTGGGATGGGCGATCCAGAAAATACGGCGCACCGGCGGCGACCGTGCGGGCGGCTTTCCAGGTGCGGATCGTGTGCTGGCCGAGTTGGACAATGGCCCGAAGCGCCGTCGCGTCGGCCTTTTGCCCGAGGGACGCGCGCCGATGCGGATGGGCGTCATGCTCTATGGCAGTGATACGGCCACCGCCCCCATCGGCACAGTCACGTCAGGCGGATTCGGCCCGTCGGTCGGTGCACCCATAGCGATGGGTTATGTTCTAGATGGGACCGTGACGGGCACCGTTTTATATGGTGATGTGCGGGGCAAACGCCTGCCGGTCACCGTCACCGACCTTCCTTTCCACCAGCCGCGCTACAAGCGCTGAGATCACGAGGCTCCAGATGAAGTACACCGAAGACCACGAATGGCTTGAAGACAATGATGGCATCATCACTGTCGGCATCACCGATCATGCCGCGACTCAACTGGGCGACGTGGTATTCGTCGACTTGCCGGACGTCGGCCAGACCGTGACCAAGGGCGAGGAGATCGTGGTGATCGAATCCGTCAAAGCTGCATCCGATATCCTGTCGCCGCTGGACGGCGAGATCGTCGAGGTGAACGACGCCCTGGCCGATACGCCAGGTCTGGTGAACGAGGATGCCGAAGCCGCGTGGTTCTTCCGCATGACGACAGCCACCCCTGAGGAGATGGACGGGATGATGGACGAAGACGGATACAAGGAATTCATCGGGGATTGATCGCGCGCAGACACGATCAATCCGGCAGCATGGTGATGATCGCGCAGCGATCGTCACCGCCGCAAAAAACCAACGAACCGTCAGACCCGAAGTCTCCTTGCCTGTCCGCGACGTCCCCAACCCGGATCGCTCCGATCTGACCGGAGCCGCTTTCGTCTGACCGAACCCTTATGGCCCTTTGATAAATGTCCTGACCCATTCTGCCTGACCCACCGGAGTTCCCATGCCTCAGATGCCGTTTGCCCCCGAGTATGACACCTACGATTTCGCCAACCGCCGCCATATCGGCCCCTCGCCCGAGGAAATGGCCGAAATGCTCAGGGTCATCGGCTGCGATACACTGGACGATCTGATTGACGAGACAGTGCCGAAATCCATCCGGCAAAAAGACCCGCTGCCCTGGCCGCAGATGACCGAGCACGCGATTCTGGGGCGCATGCGGGCCTTGGCGGACAAGAACCGCGTGACGGTCAGTATGATCGGGCAGGGTTATTCCGACACCGTGACGCCGCCCGCGATTCAGCGCAACATTCTGGAAAATCCGGCGTGGTACACGGCCTACACCCCGTATCAGCCCGAAATCGCACAGGGTCGGCTGGAGGCGTTGCTGAACTTCCAGACGATGGTGTCCGACCTGACTGGATTGCCGGTCGCAAACGCCTCCCTGCTGGATGAAGCCACTGCCTGCGCCGAGGCGATGGTGATGGCGCAGCGGGTCGCCAGGTCGAAGGCTTCGGCGTTCTTCGTCGATGCCCGCTGTCACCCACAGAACATCGCGGTCATGCGAACGCGGGCAGAGCCGCTGGGGATCGAACTTATCGTGGGCGAGGTCGGTGATCTCGACGCCTCCAGGGTGTTCGGCGCTATCTTCCAGTATCCTGACACGACCGGCGGCTTGCGCGATCTGACCCCGCAGATCGACGCACTGCATGGTGCGAACGCTCTGGGCATTGTGGCGACGGACCTGCTGGCGCTGTGCCTGCTGAAGGAACCGGGCGCGATGGGTGCCGACATTGCCGTTGGATCGGCGCAACGCTTTGGCGTGCCTCTGGGCTATGGCGGACCGCACGCCGCGTTCTTCGCCTGCGCCGACGCCTACAAGCGCAACATGCCCGGTCGTCTGGTCGGTGTCAGCGTCGACAGTCAGGGCAACCAGGCCTACCGCCTGTCGCTTCAGACCCGCGAGCAGCATATTCGTCGCGAAAAGGCGACCAGCAACGTCTGCACGGCGCAGGCCCTTCTTGCGGTCATGGCCAGCTTTTTCGCGGTGTTCCACGGACCAAAGGGTTTGCATCATATCGCCAGTCACGTTCACGCGCATGCCGTCGCCCTGCGCAAAGCCCTGGTGGACGGTGGCGTGGACGTTGCCGACGGTCCGATATTCGACACCCTGACAGTCACGTCTGATGACCGTGATGGTATCTGGAACGCCGCCCGCGATGCCGGAATCACGCTGCGCAGGATCGGGACGGATCAGCTTGGTATTGCTTGCGACGAGTTGACGGACGGCGATGTTCTGAAGCGCCTTCTGGGTGTGTTCGAAATCTCGTCCAAACCGGATTTGCACATCGACATCCCCGACGACCTGGCGCGCCAGACCGAGTATCTGACACACCCGATCTTCCACATGAACCGGGCGGAATCCGAGATGATGCGCTATATGCGCCGTCTTGCTGATCGTGATCTTGCGCTGGACCGGGCGATGATCCCGCTCGGGTCCTGCACGATGAAGCTGAATGCCGCCGTGGAAATGATGCCTGTCACCTTTCCCGAGTTTGGCAAACTGCATCCCTTTGCCCCGGTTGAGGATGCCGGGGGATACAAGGAAATGATCGACGAGCTGTCTGATCGTCTCTGCGTCATCACCGGCTATGACGCGATGTCGATGCAACCGAATTCCGGTGCGCAGGGCGAATATGCCGGCCTGTTGACCATTGCTGCCTTCCACAAGGCAAACGGGCAGGAAAAACGGCGGATCTGCCTGATTCCCACCAGTGCGCATGGCACCAACCCTGCCTCGGCCCAAATGGCGGGCATGAAGGTCGTGATCGTCAAGGCAGCCGATAACGGCGACGTCGATCTGGACGATTTCCGCACCAAGGCCGAAGCGGCGGGCGAGGATCTGGCGGCCTGCATGATCACCTATCCCAGCACCCACGGAGTGTTCGAGGACACGGTGCGGCAGGTCTGCGAAATAACTCACGCGCATGGCGGACAGGTCTATCTGGACGGGGCCAATCTGAACGCGATGGTCGGTCTGTCCAAGCCGGGGGAAATCGGTGCGGATGTCTCGCACCTGAACCTGCACAAGACGTTCTGCATTCCGCACGGCGGCGGCGGGCCCGGCATGGGGCCGATCGGCGTCAAGGCACATCTGGCGCCGCATTTGCCCGGCCACCCCGAAACCGGGGACGAAGGTCCGGTATCCGCCGCGCCTTACGGCAGCGCGTCGATCCTGCCGATCAGTTATGCCTATGTGATGATGATGGGCGGCTCGGGTCTGACGCAGGCCACCAAGGTCGCCATCTTGTCGGCGAACTATATCGCCAAGCGATTGGAAGGGGCCTATGAGGTCCTGTTCACGGGGCGTAACGGTCGCGTTGCGCACGAATGTATTCTGGACACGCGCCCGTTTGCGGAATCCGCGCATGTTACCGTCGACGACGTGGCCAAGCGGCTGATGGACAACGGGTTCCATGCGCCCACGATGTCCTGGCCCGTCGCAGGCACCTTGATGGTGGAACCGACCGAGAGCGAGCCCAAGCCAGAGCTTGACCGCTTTATTACGGCCATGCTCGCCATCCGTGAGGAGGTTGCGCAGATCGAGGCGGGAACGATGGATGCCGACAACAATCCGTTGAAGAATGCGCCGCACACGATGGAGGATCTGGTGCGCGATTGGGACCGCCCCTATTCGCGCGAGGCGGGGTGTTTTCCGGCCGGTGCCTTCCGCGTCGACAAATACTGGCCGCCGGTCAATCGCGTCGACAACGTCGCAGGCGACCGGAATCTGATCTGTACCTGTCCGCCACTGGAAGATTACCTCGACGCGGCGGAATAGGGCCTAGGCCTTTGGCG
Organism: Jannaschia sp. L-14R; assembly: GCF_056857695.1. Taxonomy (NCBI): domain Bacteria; kingdom Pseudomonadati; phylum Pseudomonadota; class Alphaproteobacteria; order Rhodobacterales; family Roseobacteraceae; genus Jannaschia; species Jannaschia sp. L-14R. Next base: position 101,541 of record NZ_JBSXNP010000006.1, on the reverse strand, counting down.
CGATCTCGCGGACGCGGACGCGGTCTTGTTCCAGAGACAGGCCCGCGTCCGACAGTTTGATCGCGCGCGCCGATGCAGTGCGCGCGGCCTTTGCCATTTCGGGATCGCCATGTTCCGCCAGGCGGGCGAGCACGCGTTGCAGTGCCATTTGCACCTCGACCATTTTGGCTCCGTCGCGCGCAATTGCTTCAAGGGCCGTGCTGATGGCAGCCTCCGCTGAAATCTCTCTCGTCCGCACGCCGGGCAGAGGGGACCTAGTGTTGTCTGGCACGGGGTCCGACGGGGCCGGCCACAGGGCAAGCAGCCTGGACTGTCGGTGAATCACGTCGATTGCTGTCCGCGGGTCGTTCAGGCTGGGAGAGAGGGCACGTTGCGCGATTTCCGACATGACCTGGAATCCGAAAAGCGGGTCCTGATCGAAGGATTGCAGATCGTCGATAAGGACATTCTCGCGGAGGTCGGTATACTCGGCACTGTCATCCCCGGTTGTCGGAACATCGGTAACCACGGGGAGGCCCGACACGCGCATCAACAGATCGCCCTTTGCAACCCAGTCGCCGGGCAACACAACCAGATCGACGCGACCGCCACTGGCATCGGCGGCCTCAGACAGGGCGTTTGCGTCGATATGTTGCACGTAACCCGATTTCGTCGAAAAAATTTCCTGTCCGGTCAGTTCGGCGTCTTCCGGCAGGCGGGTGCATCCCAGGTAGGGCGAGTCCATACGTGTCTTCATTGCATGATGGGCCGCCTCTTCAATGCGTGCCGTCGTCGCTTCCATCGATCCGAGTTCCGAGAGTTGCTGTACCCAGCGGATCAGCGCGACGATCACCAGTCCGATGACGAAGATCGTGACAAGATAGATGATCGAGAAACCGCCGTCTCCATACAGGCCCACACTGATCACGATCCTGGAGAAGAGCGCGAAGACGAACGCACCGATGAAGGTCGCCAGAATGGATTGGGTCCGGCCGTCCTGCCGCAATAGACGGTGAGCACGGGGGCTGGCCTGACTTGCGGCAAAATTATGGGCTGTCACCATCACGGTCAGCGAAAAGGTCGCAACCACCAGCATCGAGTTCGTAAGGATTTCCAGAAGGGCCTGCGCCGCCGTCTCGTCGATGCCGAAGCGCACGGCGTCCGGTACCAGCGGCCCCAACACCGGCGTCAGGGCAGCCGCGAAAATGGCGAGCGCCGAAAGCAGCGCGACGCGAATCCAGATCTGTCGGGTCAGTTCGCGCAGGTGCCACAGGGTTTGGGTCAGTATCATCCGGTCGTCTCCAATGGGTCGTGCAAGTCAATGTCGCATGGTTGCGATGGGCCCCCAAGTATCTTTGCGGTTGCTTGACACACCCCGGACCCGCCGCCATATGGGCGCCGTTGGGGTCGTAGCTCAGTTGGTAGAGCGCGTCGTTCGCAATGACGAGGTCAGGGGTTCGATTCCCCTCGGCTCCACCACGATTTCCTTTGGTTTATACGCTGTTCTTAGGGGGGTTGCTTCCGTGCCCCTACATTCCTTCATCCGTGTCTGGTGGTCTGTCAGGCGACATTGACCTTCCGCATTTTCTGACGCATCGTCATGCCGCACCGCAGCATGAGGCGCGATATGGCAACGATCATTACATTAGCTCAGCAGAAGGGCGGCTCGGGCAAGACAACGGTCACGGCGCATCTGGCAACCGAGCTTGCCAGCCGGGGGCATCGGGTCGCCCTGCTGGACGTTGATCCGCAGGGATCGCTGGGGCGGTGGTTCATGATGCGATACGAACGCACTGGCGGTTTGAAAGGCGATATTACCTTTTCCACGTCTTCGGCGTGGGGGGTGACGTTCGAATCGTCCAAGTATCAGGAAGATTACGATTTTATCCTGATCGACACGCCCCCCAAGATCGACAGCGACCTGAAGCCGTCGCTGCGGATTGCGGACCTTGTAATTGTGCCCGTCTCCGCCTCGGAGGTGGATCTCTGGGCGACCGAGGGTGTCCTTGAAATCGCTGCGCGCGAGGGAAAACGGCCCGTTGTTGTCCTGAACCGGGCGCGCAGCGGGACGCGTTTGAGCGAGAAGATCATGACCGCCCTGTCGAAGCTGGAGGCCGATCCGGCGACGACGATTCTGGGTCAGCGCGTCGCCTACGCCGAGGCTTTGGGTCAGGGCCAGGGGGTTTGCGAATTTCCCGGCGCGAAGATCGCGGCAGCGGAAGTTGCGGCGTTGACCGATGAGATTCTCGGACGGTTGGACAAGTAATCTGACGCCGGGCAGTCAGCGCCACAAGGGGGCAAAGCTGACGAGCGCGCCTTGTGTCTTGGCCAGCAGGCGATTGGCCGGGCCGGGGCGGGGGACCTGCCCTTGCGCAAGGCGCTTCACGATGGCCTCGGGTGGGGCGGCCGTGCCGGTAACCGGGTCGAAATACCGTGGATAATCAATCAGAACGGCGTGAACCAAGGCGTCCATCGACGGTCGCGCGGCGCGACGTCGAGCGGGGATGCTGCCCCGGTCGTCCGTCAGACCCCAGCCTGCGTAGAAGGGTGTGCCGAGGGTGGTCACGGGGGTGTCCCGGATCAGCGCCTCGAACCCCAGAAGGGAAGTCATCGTCCAGATTTTGCTGGCCTTTTCGATCAGCGCATGGGCGTTGGCGCGGGTCGCCACGAGGTCGGCGTCGCCTGCGTCGATGGCCCCGTCGCGTAGTCCCGCCTCGACGTCGGGATGTGGCTTGTAGACGATGAACGAACCGGGATTGGCGGCGCGGGTGGCCGACAGAAGCGCTGCGTTATCAGAAACTTCGGAGGTGCCCAGGCGGATCGAGGCATCGTCCGCGACCTGACCGGGCACCAGAATGAACGGGACGTCGGGCAGGGCAGGCAGATCGCCAGACAGGTTGTATTTCGTAAGGCCCGCCGCGACGATGGAAGCGCACAATTCACGAGCGCGAACAAGGGCTTCCGGAGGCAACGCAGCGGCGGCGACGATGGCATCCTCAAGCGCGGATGGCCGTGTCGGGTCGAAATAAATACCCTTTGCATCCAATACGAGCGACAGCGGCGGGATCAGATCGGCCCCCAGCCCGCGGGACCGCAGAAACCCGTCTTCCAGACGGGTGATGGACGGGTGATCCACGTCGGATCTGCGTCCGACGTCAGCCGATTGAGTCTGACCCCCGCCCCAGACGAGCGGGCGGCGTCGGAGGTCATGTCGAAACCGCACATTATTCGACAGAAACCTGCGCAGGGGCGCGCGTTTCCACAGGCGCATGTCTGGTGCGGACCAGCCCGACCGGTCTTCGCGCCAGGCACGGGCGCGGGCTTGCAGAATACGGACGACATCGACCGGATCGCAGAGCGCATCGGCATGCGGGTCGTACCAATGCGGATACAGCACCATCGCGCCCGCGAACAATTGCACCCGCGTCAGTTTGCGGTGGCGGCGATCCAGCGGATTTCGGTCGTCGTCCAGACCCCAACCGGCATAGAATGGCTGTCCGAACGTCACGGGCCGGTGGCCATGTAGAATCGCCTCAAACCCCATCTGGCTGCTGACGGTATAGACGCGGATGGCCCCGGCCAGCAGGGTCGCGGCGGGCAAGGAGCGGGTCTCAAGCGTCGCGCCGAACACGGCATCGTCCTGGTCATAATGTCCCGGCCGGTGCCCGGCGGCGGTTTCGGGGTGCGTCTTGATGACGATCCGCGCTCCGGGATTTTCCTCGCGCGCGATCAGGAGCATTTCGCGGAACGTCGCCTCGGAAGCGTTGCCCAGCCGGATCGCGGCATCGCCGCGCGTCTGGTCGATGACCAGCACATAGCCGGGATCGGGGGGCGCGAGATCAATGCGTGTGGCAGCGTATTTGGTGACGCCCGAGCGCACCCATTCATCCATCAGCACACGGGTGCGCCCGATCAGGTCGCCGTCGTCGAAGGCCTGAGTGGCGAGCAGGGTTTCGAGATCAGAGGCGGACCGGCTGTCGAAATACGCGGCTTTGCGGTCGATCAGCAGGCCCAGCGTATCTTCGCGCGGGCGGGTGCGACCGGGATGGAGTGAGCGGAGAAACGCATCTTCGAACCGCAGGACGGGGGCGCCAGCGCGACGGGCGACGGCCTCGGCGCGGGCGGAAGTTCCGGCGAGGCCCCAGACGGCAACGTATTCGCCCGCGCGCGGCAGGCCGGGACGCAAGTCGACCCCCGCCAGCCCGGCGATGCAGCGGATGCGCCGGTTGAGAAACCCGCCCGAGACATAGCGCGCGACGCAGCGCGACCCGGGCTGGGTCATGTCAGCCGCCGACGGTCGTGGCGGCAGATCTGATCTGGCCCAGCGATCCGAAGATCGCGGCGACCGAACGGTTCCAGGCGACAATGGGTGCTTCGGTCACGTAAATCGTGTCACCGTCGCGGATGATGAAATCGCGCGCGTCGAACATGCCGTTGGGTTCGGTCAGGTCGAGGACATAGACCAGGCGCTGCGTGCCGGTCAGATCGTCGCGGCCCATCACGGCTTCGGCGATTTCCTCGGGTTCATTGCGGAAGACGAACACGCCGGTGGGATTGGCGAGGTTGGCGTTCAGACCACCGACCTGGGCGAGCGCTTCGATCGCGGAGATCACTTCGGTCTCGAACTCCATGCGGTTCTGTGCGCCGGTCGCACCCAGCACGGTAAAGGCGCGGGTGTCCTGTTCAATGTAGATCGTGTCGCCGTCGCGCAGGGCGATGTCCATGCTCGGGTTCTTGTACAGGTCCGAAAGGTAGGCGGTTTCGGTCCGGGCACCGCGGCTGACGTTGACCAGCGCGATTTCGGGCGAAATGGCCACGCCACCGGCGGCCGCGATCATCGCGGTCAGGGTTCGGGTCGGACGTTCGATGGGAAACACGCCCTGTGCGCCCGCGCCGCCGACGACGCTGACGGTGGCACCGTTACCGGCCAGGCGGCGAACGACGACCTGCGGGTCGGGGGTCTGTTCGTCCAGTCGCTGCGTGATGATCCGGCGCAGGGCCTCGGGCGTGTTGCCCGCGGCGCGAAGGCGCCCGGCGTAGGGGATGAAGATCATGCCCGCCGAGTCGACCTGCACCTCGTCGATCAGCGAGGCCGAGGCCCCGGCGTTGGTCAGCAGGCCATCCTCGACGTTTTCATAGATGATCAGGCCCAGCGTATCGCCGGGGCGGATGGTGTCGGCACCCAGCGCACTTGCGTTGCGAAACTCGGACGAGAAGCCGAGCGCCGGGGTGACGGCAGTGGCGGCGGTGACGCGGGGGTTCACGCTGACGATGAAGGCATCGCCACCGTTGATAACGCTGCCCGCGTAGATTTCGCGTTTGTTTGGACCCGACCGGGGCAGCGTCCCGCAGGATGCCACCAGGGTCAAAGCCAGGAATGCGACGATGGACTTCGCCGTCCGGGATACCTGTCTGCTCACGTGCTCTGCCTTTCGATCTGCCTTTGGCAATATTGCAGGGTTGATCCCCGTCTTGCGAATGTTCCATTCGCCTGCCGCAGGTTCCGGTTTGTGTCTAGCCTGACACGAGTTTCAAGTTCTGGCGTGGCGCGGGACGTCCCGTCGCCAGCCTGTCGTAGGGGTCGAGGTCCGACAGCATCATATCCACAACCTGACGCAGAAGTTGCCGCCGTCCGCGCGAGGAGTAGAAGCCGCCCGCCACCTGACTGGTTTCCAGCAGATAGTGGCGGTAGTCGCGATAGGCGCGGCTGTCGGGACGATGCGGGTCGGCGAAGAATTCATCGAGCGGTTGATTGCTGACGAATTCGGGTTTGCCATAGACCGAGCGGCCCATCGCCTTGACCGGAAGGCCCCGCCAGAGCGCCTGTTGCGCCGCGGTGGAATTGACGGTGACGGCGGAGCGGGCCTCGTTCATGAGGGCGGCCAGTTTGCCGCCACGCAGGTAGTGAACACGACCGTCCAGGCCGTAATATTCGACCAAGCGGCGGATTGTCGCGCGCACGGGTGCGCGGCCGTCTTCGAGTGGATGTGCCTTGAGGACAAGGTGGTGATGGCTGGGTGCCCCCCTGGCGAACCCGTCGACGACCTGTTCCAGAAACTCGGTCATGGAGGCGAAGGGCGAATGCGCGCGGAAACTGGAGTCGTGTTCCAGCTGCATCAGGCACAGGTGATAGGGGAAGCCGCCATGGGTGATGCGCCAGGTCGCGATCTTCCGTTGCAGCGCGGTCGCGGGCATCGTCAGAAGGCGACGCAGATACAGGCGGAATTCCTTCATCACGGTAATGTCGCGGTGCGGACGATAAGCGCGATACCGGCCCGGTGCCGTGACCACGAACAGGTGATAGAGCATGCCGTAGAAGATATGGTGGCGCATGTCGCCCCAATGCGCGGGTGCATCCGGCAGGTCGAGGTCCAGTTCGGCCAGTGCGGCTTGCATGTCTGGAACGGATTTGTCCATCAGGCGCGAATGGGCGTTCGAGCCGCCGCGTTCATAACTGATCCACCAGGGGCGCAAATACCCTTCCTCGAACACGTGCACGGTCAGGCCGCGGGCGCGGGCGATTTCAACAGCCTGCGCATGGATGGCGCGCACGTCGCCGTAAAGCACCAGATCTGTAATTCCCTTTTTATCCAGAAGGTTGGCGCAGGCTTCGGGCCAGTTTTCGGGATTGCCATGGAATGGAATGTAGCTGTTGCGATCAAACCAGAATGCCGCGTCCCCGCGATTGAAACCGACGCGCCACACCTCGCACCCCGCCGCCCGGAGAAGACCTCCGAGACGATGGAAGAAGGGCCCGTGAGGCCCTTGCAGAAACAGGAATCGGCGCGTTGGACGCATTTCGCCCCTCGGGTTGTTTCGTCCTTTATCGGGCGCTGCGTGGGCAGGGGAAAGGCGCGAATGTGGCAGGTTTGGGGCACTTGCGGCAAATGGACCACAGGCTTAGCTGGGGTTGAAACGCTGCGGAGGGCTTAATGTTCACAGGTATTATTACCGACATCGGAACGATCCGGACACTGGAACGTCGCGGCGACCTGCGGGCGCGGATCGGCACACGATACGACGCGGGCGGCATCGACATCGGTGCGTCCATCGCCTGCGACGGCTGCTGTCTGACCGTGGTGGACCGGGGCGCGGACACCGAAGGCCACTGGTTCGACGTGGATGTATCGGCCGAGAGCCTGTCGAAAACCGCGCTGGACCGCTGGCAAACCGGATCGCGTGTCAATCTGGAACGCAGCTTGCGGGTGGGTGACGAACTGGGCGGGCATATCGTGTCTGGCCACGTCGACGGCACTGCCGAAATCCTGTCGATCATACCAGACGGCGACTCGGTACGATACGTTTTCGCCGCGCCCGATGCCCTGGCCCGGTTCATCGCGCCCAAGGGTTCGGTGGCACTGAACGGGACGTCGTTGACAGTGAACGAGGTGGATGGCGCGACCTTCGGCATCAACCTGATCCCGCACACGCAATCGGTGACAACCTGGGGCACGGCAGCGCCCGGCGACCGGGTCAATCTGGAGATCGACACCCTGGCGCGCTACGTCGCACGTCTGGCAGAGATGCCGGGCTGACCGTGACGAAGCGCCTTGTCCTGACGTCCATCGAGGACACAGGCGGCGATCGTTGCGTCGATATCCTGTGCATGGGCGAGGATTATGGCTGGGTGGAGTGTCGCCGCGACCCGGAAGACGCGCATGGTTGGCGGCATTTGCATCCACCGCGCATGGGGTTTGCCGATGCGGCGGCGGCGCGGGCGGAAGCCGGGCGATCGGTCGGATGGTTGGGCAGGTGCTGAGCAGGCCCCTTGCGGCGGCGCTGCCATCGTGCGCGAATGACGAATGAGCACTTCAAGCACCCCCGGCATCGGCCATAACTCAGGCCATGATTTCAACGGCTATACCAGTCGCCTGCATCAATGGCGCAAGGCGCGCCGCGATCTGATCCCGAACACGATGCCAGTGGAGGTCGTGCGGATACGTGTCAGACGTGCCGCTGCCATCGGGCTGAGTTACCGGACCTATGCCGGCATCCGCGCGGGCACCGGGCGCGACATAACGGCGCTTTTGTTCTCGTCCAACGCGCTGGGCATGATCCGACGCGCGGAGATGGATGCGGACCGGGCCGCGAAACTGACCCGGGTCGAGGCCCTGCGGGGCGTTCTGGTGCATCGGCCGCTGGTGGTCGAGGCGGAAGCGCCGCTGGATTTTGCCGACGCTGCACCGCTTTTTACCGAGAGTTGGACCACGATGCGGAGGCGGCTGCGCGATCTGCTGCGCAGGCGTGGTTTGCCTGCGGATGCGGTGCTTATGATCGGCGACACCGCATTCGAGGCGAGTTGGTGCGCGGCCTTGCGCGCGGGCGGATATCTGACCGCTGACCGTTATTTTGGAGAGACAACATGACCGACAAGGCACCACTGGCCGTCATAACCGGCGCATCCGGCGGCATCGGGCGCGCCCTGGCCGAGTATCACGCGGCAAAAGGGGGAGACCTGATCCTCGCGGCACGGCGCGCGGTGGAGCTGGACGCGCTGAAAGCCGACATCGAGGCGAAACATTCCGTCTCCGTCACGCCGGTGGCCTGCGACCTGGGTACGCCAGAGGGCCTGGCCACATTGATCGCCGCCTGCGAGGGGCGTGACATTGGCATCCTGATCAACAACGCCGGGTTCGGCGGGCGCGGCGCATTCATCGAGCGGCATCTGGCCGATGATCTGGCGATGGTGGATCTTAACGTGAACGCCGTGATGATACTGTGTCACTCGATTGCGCCGGGCATGGTCGCTCGCGGCAAAGGGCGTATCCTGAATGTCGGATCGACGGCGGGAATGATGCCGGGGCCGATGCAGGCGACGTATTTCGCCACCAAAGCCTTTGTGAACAGCTTCAGTCAGGCGCTGGACGAGGAGCTGCGGGCGCAGGGCGTCACCGTCACCGTTTTGGCCCCCGGATACGTCGAAACGGATTTTGCCGCCCGTGCCGATCTGGAAAACACGCCGCTGACCAGGTCGGGACAGAGCCCCGAAGCGGTTGCCAGGGTCGGATATGATGCAATGATGGATGGCAGGCTGCACGTGGTGAATGAAGGCATGCTGTCGGTGCTGACGAACTGGGTCATTCCGCTGCTGCCCCGCCGCCAGGTGCTCAAGTTGGTGCGGAAGATGCAGACCAAATAGCAACGTGCGCACGTAACGTCTGCGCCGGACGGTCTGGTCCCCGGCCCCCTGGATCGCTAGATGAAGCCTGCAACAGGAGGTGCGCCCATGGCCGATCCCATCCCTTTCGAGGCCCCCGGACCCGTCGAGCGTGAAAACTCGGACGTTATCTCCCCGATCGAGGACATCATCGAGGACGCGCGCAACGGGCGCATGTTCATTCTGGTGGACCACGAGGACCGCGAGAACGAAGGCGATCTGGTGATCCCCGCGCAGATGGCCACGCCGGATGCGATCAACTTCATGGCGATGCACGGGCGCGGGCTGATCTGCCTGACCCTGCCGGGCGAGCGGATCGACGCGCTGGGACTGCCGCTGATGGCGTCGCAGAATTCCTCGCGCCACGAGACAGCGTTTACGATTTCAATCGAAGCGCGCGAAGGCGTCAGCACCGGCATTTCGGCGCATGACCGCGCGCGCACCGTCAGCACCGCCATCGACGCGTCCAAGGGCGCGGCGGATATCGCCACGCCGGGCCATGTCTTCCCGCTGCGGGCGCGGGACGGCGGCGTGTTGGTTCGGGCGGGTCATACCGAAGCCGCGACGGATATCGCGCGGCTGGCCGGGCTGAACCCGTCGGGCGTGATCTGCGAGATCATGAAAGACGACGGATCGATGGCGCGTCTGCCCGACCTGATCGCCTTTGCGCAGTTGCACGGGCTGAAGATCGGCACGATCAGCGATCTGATTTCGTACCGCCGTCGCCACGACAACCTTGTGAATCAGACCGATGCGCGGCCCGTCACCAGCCATATTGGCGGCGACTGGCTGATGCGGATTTTCACCGACGAGACGCAGGGGTCTGAACACATCGTGCTGACCAAGGGGGATATCGACCATGGCGGCCCGGTCCTGGTTCGGATGCATGCGATGAACCCGCTGGAGGACGCGCTGGGCATCGGCGACAGCGATCTGGCGGGTGCGATGCAGGTCATCGCCGAAGTTGGGCGGGGCGTCGTCGTGTTGCTGCGCGATACCGAGATGAAGCTGGATTTCCATGGCCATGGCGGCGGCGTCTCGCCCCATAAGCTGCGACAATACGGGCTGGGAGCGCAGATCCTTGCGGCGCTGGGCATTCACGAGATGGAGCTTGTGACCAACTCCGGCACGCCGCGCATCGTGGGGCTGGACGCCTATGGCCTGAAGATCACGGGCACCCACACCATTCCGAAAGGCTGATCCGATGGCCGGACATTCCGATAACGTGCTGACCCTGCCTGCTTTCGACAAACCCGCCAGGGTTCTGATCGTGATCGCCCCCTATTACGGCGCGATCTCGGCGGCGCAGCTGGCCTCGGCCCGCGCGGTACTGGACAGTGCGGGCGTGACGCATGAGACGGTCGAGATGCCCGGCTCGCTGGAAATTCCAACGGCCATCGGCATCGCGCACCGGCAGTCCGACTTCGACGGCTATGTCGCGCTGGGGTGCGTGATCCGGGGGCGGACGTCGCATTACGATGTCGTGGTCAACGAAAGCGCGCGGGCAATTGCGACACTGGGCCTGGCCGGAGCCTGCATCGGCAACGGCATCATTACCGTCGAGAACATGGAGCAGGCCGAGGAACGCGCGGATGCGGATCGTCTTGATACGGCGGGTGGGGCGGCGGCCGCGGCGTTGCATCTGATCGCGTTGCAGCGGTCGATGAAGAAGGCGGACACCGGCGTGGGTTTCAAACCCGGCAGCTTCCAGCACGATGGCCTGCGCAAGTCCGGACCGACGGTTGCCTGATGCCGGTTGCCTGACGACGGTGACTTGACGCCCCCGGACCGCCCCCATAGGTCGCGGCCATGAGTGAAATCACACCCGACATGACACCAGACGAAAAGCGCGCGATGAAGCGCCGGATGAAATCCGCTGCCCGGCTATATGCCGTGCAGGCGCTGTTCCAGATGGAGGCAGCCGGTCAGACCGTCGACAAGGTGCAGGTCGAGTTCGAGACGCACCGCTTCGGCATGGTCACCGAGGAGGGCGAATTCTCGGAAGCGAACGTCGATGTGTTTCGGTCGCTGCTGGAGTCGGCGGTGAACAATCAGGCGCGCATCGACCAGTTGACCGACCGCGCACTGGTTGCGAAATGGCCGCTCGGGCGGATCGATCCGACGTTACGCGCGCTGTTCCGGGCTGCAGGCGGCGAATTGATCGACAGCGCCACGCCACCCAAAGTTGTCATCACCGAGTTCGTCGACGTCGCGCGCGCGTTCTTCCCGGACGGGAAGGAAGGCGGCTTCGTCAACGCCGTGCTGGACCACATGGCGCGCGAAGCCAAGCCCGAAGCGTTCTGAGTTTCAAGCCGGTCTGCGTCGCAGACCCATCGTCAGCCCCGCGATGATCCATGTCCCGAGCAGCAATACAGCCGTTCCGGCAAGAAACACGGCAAAAACGCGCAGTGTGTCGCCCGACGGCAGCAAGGGCACCAGCGGCGGCCAGATCGTGCCGGTCACCAGATGCCAGCCCAGTGTCAGGAACCCCCAGGCCAGGATTACGGTGCCCAGCGTCAGGCCCAGCATTCCCGTAGCCCGGCCCCGGCGGCGGAGCGGCAGACGCGCCATCCGGCGCAGCGCGGTCGTCAAACGGGAGATGTCCTGACCCATGGCGAGCATGGCGGGGACGAGGACGAGGACGAGAAGCATTCCGAACCCCAGCCCATAGACCAGTGTGATTACCGTGGGTCGCAGGAACTGTGCCTGGCTGGAGGATTCGTAGAGCAGCGGCGCAAGCCCCAGAACCGTCGTCAACGTGGTCAGCAGGATCGGTCGCAGACGGTCGCAGACCGCATCGATGATGGCCGGGCGCAGTGCGCGGTCGCGGGCATATTCGTCGACCGTCGTGACCAGAACGATGGAATCGTTGATGATGATGCCGGTCATGCCGATCAGACCCACGACAGAGAACATCGACAGCGGCACCCCCCACCACCAGTGGCCCCAGACCGCCCCGATCAGGCCGAAGGGGATCACCGCCATGATGACGGCGGGGCGTGTCCAGCTGCTGAAGATCCAGGCCAGCACCAGATAGATACCCAGCAGACAGGCCACCAGGCCCAGCGTCGCGTCGGTCAGGAATTCCTGTTCCTGCTCGGCCAGACCGCCCTGCTCGAAGCCAACCTGATAGAGGCTGGCGATCTCGGGCAGGATGGTTTCGGTCAGTTCCTTGCGGATTTCGTTCGCGCGCGCTGCGTCATCCTGCGCGATTTCACCGGACACCGTGACCACCTGCACGCCATTGGTGCGGCGCACGGTGGCAAAGCCCGATTGCACCTCGACCGTCACGATATCCGACAGTGCGACGTCGCCCCCGGAGGGCGAGGCCAGTCGCAGAGTATCCAGGAAGTCGGCGCGCACTTCACCCTGTGGCAATTCGACCCGGATCGCGCCGGTGCGGGGACCGGACGGGAAGGTCGCCGCCTCGATGCCGTTCAGCCGGTTGCGCAGCGTTGTGCCCAGCGAGTCGATATCGAAGCCCAGCGCCTCGCCCTGCGGCGTCAGGTTCAGGATCAGTTCATCCTTGTCGTAGGGCAGACTGTCCTCCACGGCAGAGACTTCTGGGAAGCGCAGAACGGCGATTTTCAGGGCTTCCGCCGCATTCTTCAGCGTGGCTGAATCCGCACCATAGAAATCGACGGACAAGGAGTCGCCGCCCGGACCCGCGTGTGCCCCGCGAAAGCCGATCTCTTCTGTCAGGGGTTGGCGGCGCACGGTATCCTGCAAGGCTTCCACAAATTCGGAGCTGGAGTAAGGTCGAAGGTCTGCGTCGATCAGTTCGATCGAAATCGCGCCCAGCTGGTCCGGTTCCTTGTCGGCCGCAGACGGCAGCTCGCGCCCCGCATTGCCACCGACTTCGGCCAGGACATAGGCGATGGGATTGGTGCCGTATTCGGCTTCATACTGTGCGCCAAGCGCCTCGGTGGCGCGCTGCAACTCCCGCATCTGGTCGAGCGCATCGGCCCGCGTCGCGCCATCGACCATGGCGAAATTGCCGGTGACGGACCCACGCTCGGGCGCGTTGAAGAAGCGCCACTGAACGTCGCCGCGGATGAACAGGGCAGCCTGCGTCGACAACAGCACGAGGGCCAGCGCCGCCACCGGATAGCGTGCCCAGAGTGCCAGCCGCACGAGCGGGCGGAACAGCGTTTCGCGCATCCATTTGAAGCCGCGGTTCACCAGGCGCGACGGCAGATCGTACCAATGTTCGCGCGCGGTATGCCTGAGCGCGCCGGCCATGTGGTGCGGCAGGATCAGGAAACATTCGATCAGCGAGGCGATCAGGACCACGATCACGGTAAAGGGGATATCGTAGATCAGGTTTCCGAAACGCCCGCCGATGGCGACCAGCCCGAAGAACGCGATCACGGTGGTCAGCGTGGCCGAGAAGACCGGCGTGAACATGCGACGGGCGGCGTTCTCGGCGGCCGTCTGGGGGTCTTCGCCCAGACGGCGGGCGCGGAAATCGGCATGCTCGCCGACCACGATGGCGTCATCCACGACGATACCCAGCGTGATGATCAGCGCGAAGAGCGAGATCATGTTGATCGTAATTCCCGCCGCCCACATCAGCGCGATTGCCGTGAACATGGCAACCGGGATGCCTGCCGCGACCCAGAAGGCGGTCCGGGCGTTCAGAAACAGAAACAGAAGCCCGACGACGAGGGCCAGTCCCATCAGCGCATTGTCGATCAGGAGGTCGATACGGCCCGTGATGGCCTCGGTCCGGGTGCGGATCAGCTCGATCTTCGTGCCCTGGGGCGCATCGGTCAGGACATCGGCGGCGACCTCCTCCACGCGCTTTTGCAGGGCGATGGCGTCGCCTTCGGCTGATCGGTCGACCTGAACACTGATCGCCGGGTCGGAGCCAACGAAATAGGCGCGGTCGCGGTCGACGCCTTCGGACAGAACCTGGCCCACGTCGCCCACGGTCAGCGCGTCGCCTCCTCCGGTGCGCCGCAACACGATGGCCTCGATGTCGACGGCATCGCGCCGGGCGCTGCCGGTGCGGACGCGGGCGTTCGCGCCACTCACGTCGCCCGCCGGATCAGCCTGCGCCTGCGCGCCGATGGCGGCGGAGATTTCGGCCATGGTCAGATCGTAGCGCAGCAGGTTGGCGGTCGGCACCTCGATGATCACTTCGGGCGCGGCGATGCCCCGGATCGACGTCCGGGTCACCCCAGCGGCAAACAGGCGCAGCACGAAATCGTCGGCAATGCGCGCCAGCTGGTCGACGCCGACCGGCCCGGTGACGATAACGTCGGTCACGCGGTCGCGCCACGCGCCCTGCCGCACTTCGGGGTCGTCGATGCCATCGGGCAGGCCCGAGACGGCATCGACGGCGGCCTGCACGTCATCGGCGGCAGCGGCGACATCAGCGCCCGGCTCGAACTCCAGCGTCAGGGTTGCCGACCCTTCACGCGATGTGGAGGAGCTGTCGGTCACGCCTTCGACGGCCAGAAGCGCCGGTTCCAGCAATTGCACGATACCGAGGTCCACGTCTTCGGCCCCCGCACCGTCCCAGGCAACGCTGACCGAGACGTTCTCGACAATGACATCGGGGAAGAACTGGGCGCGCATGTTGGGAACGGCCACTGCGCCCGCCGCCAGCATCAGCACCAGCAGAAGATTGGCGGCGGTGCGGTGACGCGTAAAGTATCCCAGTATCCCCACGGGTCAGCCCCCGATCCGGGATTCGAGGCGTTCGACCATTTCGGTCGGCACCTGTTCGTCGGCAAGTTGCGTCAGCATCCGCGATTTTACGGGGTCGGGAATGCGGCTGTTGTTCTCCACGAAGGCCACGAGGCGGGCGCGGCGTTCGGGATCCAGTGTCATCAGCGTGGGCGTTTCGACCCGGACCTGCGCGACGTCGGACGTGTCTGTATCGGATGTGCCGGCTTCGGGCCGCAGGGGACGGACCCGGATGCCCGCACCCAGCGCCGCCGTGCGTTCGGCTACGACCTCGCGCCCTGCGATATCGCCCGAGACCAGCACATCGTCACCTTGACGCCGCAGAAGCGTCACGACGATTTCGGACAGGCGGTCCTCGTCACCCAGCACCAGAACGCTGGACTGGGCGGACAGCGCGGTCGCAGGCAGGCGGATGGCGGCAGTCAGCACCGGCTCTTCGACTTCGATCCGCAGAAAGTCGCCGGGGCGCAGACCCCGCGTGGTGTCAAGCGTGGCAAACACAAGTCGGCCGGTCTGGCCTTCTCCGACCGATGCGCTTTCGCGGGTGATGAGACCCGTGGCCTCGATCGTCAGCCCCTGCACATCGAGAATTGCGCGAACGGGTGCGCCGATCAGGTTGCCGCGGTCGTCCAGCAGGCGCGAATGCTGCGCGGCGGACAGACGGAAAGCAACTTCCAGTGCATCCGGGTCGATCAGCGTGGCGATCTGTTCGTTGGCCGAGACCAGACCCCCGGCCAGAATCGACACATCGCTGAGCTGGCCATCGAATTCGGCGGTCAGTTCCCGATCGGCAAGGTCGCGCAGGGCCGTATCGACGGCGATCCGGGCGCGTTCGATCGCAAGTTCGGCCGAGTCGATCCGGGTCTGCGCCTGCGCGATGGCCCCGCGTTTCGCAAGGATCGTGCTTTCGGCAGACGACAGCGCCAGTTGAGCGGCTTCCACGGCGGAGGTGGAGCCGACGCCCCGCTGTGAAAGATCGCGCTGTCGTTGCAAAGCGGCACTTTGCAGATCGCGTTGCGCCTCGGCCCCGGCAAGTTCGGCCTGGGCCAGATCCAGCGCTCGGGTGGCGTCGCGCAGTTCTGCCTCGGCCCCGGACAGATCGGCGCGGGCAACGGCGACATCGGCTTCGGCCCCGGCAGGGTCGATCCTGAGCAGGAATTGCCCCGCCTCGACCTGACCGCCGTCTTCGAACCTGTCCGACAGTTCGACGATACGGCCTGCTGTGGGGGCCCGCAGTTCCAGCACGCGACGGGCGCGAACCTCGCCGAAGGTGGTCAGGACGGGGGCGATGGTCTGCGGTGTGGCGGTCAGCACGTTGGCGGCCAGTACACGTTCACGCGCCGGACGGCTTCCGCCGTCACGCGCCTGTCGCGCCTCGAGTGCGGAAAACGAGATCTGTGCGGCCCAGCCCAGAAGGCCGACCGTCAGGGCCAACAGGAAGAGCGCCACAAGGCTGCGTCCGAGAAAGCGCATTCAATTTCCGATCTGCGATGCGTCGACCTGAAGATAAGGTTTTCACGGTCCCTGCCAACTCACACGTTCGTAGAGCCGGGTTCCGTCGCGCGATCAGATCATTTTCTGCGCAAATGTTCTTCAAGCCGGGGCATGATCTCGACGAAATTGCAGGGTTTGTGCCTGAAGTCCAGTTGGTGAACCAGAATTTCACCCCAGGCATCGCGACAGGCCGAGGGCGAACCGGGCAGCGCGAACAGATAGGTGCCGTGAGCCACACCCGCGCAGGCGCGCGACTGCACGGCGGAGGTGCCGATCTTTTTCATGCTCACGAGGGTGAAGACCGTTCCGAAGGCGTCGATTTCCTTTTGGTAGACGTCGCGGTGCGCCTCGACCGTCACGTCGCGACCCGTCAGCCCGGTGCCGCCGGTCGAGATCACGACGTCGATGTCCGGGTCGGCGCACCACTCGCGAAGTTTGCCCGCGATGTCGGCGCGGTCGTCGCGCGTGATGGCGCGATCCGCCAGCAGATGCCCCGCGCCCTCCAGCCGTTCTACAAGGGTGTCGCCGGACCGGTCGTCATCCGGCGTCCGCGTGTCGGAGACGGTCAGCACCGCGATGCGACAGGGCAGGAAAGCGCGATCGGTCATTTGGTGAAATCGGCGCGCGAGTGCCGCTCGGGCAGTTTCAGGCTCTCATCGTCGCCGAAGCTGCGATTGACCATGCGGCCCCGACGAGTGGCGGGGCGGGCGTCGATCTTTTCGGCCCATGCGACGACGTTCCTGTAGCTTGCGACATCGAGGAACTCGGCGGCGTCATACAACCGACCCAGAACCAACTGACCGTACCAGGACCAGATCGCCATGTCGGCGATGGTATAAGTCTCGCCTGCGATGAAGGCGCTTTCGCCCAGACGTCGGTCCAGCACATCCAGTTGACGCTTGGCTTCCATCGCGTAGCGGTTGATCGGGTATTCGTACTTTTCAGGCGCATAGGCATAGAAATGGCCGAACCCGCCGCCCAGAAACGGGGCGCTGCCCATCTGCCAGAACAGCCAGGACAGCATCTCCGCGCGGTTTTCTCCGAGGAACGCATTATACTTTTCGGCAACGTGCAGCATCATCGCGCCCGACTCGAAGATACGGACAGGCGTGTCGCCAGACCGGTCCATCAACGCGGGGATCTTGGAGTTCGGGTTCACTTCGACGAAGCCCGAGCCGAACTGATCGCCTTCGCCAATGTCGATTTTCCATGCGTCATAATCGAAATCGTGACCGGCCTCGATCAGCTCCTCGAACAGGACGGTGACCTTCACGCCGTTCGGCGTCGCCAGCGAGTAGAGTTGGTAGGGATGTTCACCCACAGGCAGGTCCCTGTCGTGGGTCGGACCGGCAACGGGACGGTTGATATTGGCGAACTGACCGCCGGATTGCGTGTTCTGCCAGACTTTGGGGGGCGTATAGGTCATGAAATTCCTTCGGACTGTCTGCGTTCGGGACATGTGACCCCGGATTTTCGTTTGGTGCAATGTGGTGCGGTCGGGGGTCATGTCGCCCGGCGTCAGGGCAGGTGCAACTGTGCGGGGGCGCACAGGGCGGACGTCAGGTATCCAGCCGGGCGGCAAGGTCCAGCAGGTCCGCCCATGCGTCGCGTTTCGCTGCCTGTTGTCGTAGCAGATAGGCAGGATGCAGCATCGGCAGGACCGGCTTGCCGAAACCTTCGGTCCACTGCCCGCGCAGCCTGGTAATGCCACGTCGACCCAGCACCGCGTTGCAGGCGTGGTTGCCCATCAGGATCAGAACGTCCGGATCGGCGAGTTCGACGTGACGGCGCAGGAACGGCAGCATCATGGCCACTTCGGCGGGTTCGGGGTCGCGGTTCGACGGCGGGCGCCACGGCAGGACATTGGTGATATAGACCGCACGTTCCGCATCGGCATGATCGCGGGACAGGCCGATAGCGGCGAGCATCCTGTCCAGAAGCTGACCGGCCTGCCCGACGAAGGGCTTGCCCGCGCGGTCTTCCTCACGGCCCGGTGCCTCGCCGATGATCATGACGCGGGCCTTGGGGTTGCCGTCGGAAAACACCAGAGATTTTGCGCCCAGCCGTAATTCGCAGTGCGGATAGGTCGAGAGCGCGGCTTGCAGGTCTTCCAGCGTGGCGGCCCCGGCGGCGAACTGTTCGGCCTCGGTCACGGGATCGCTTTTGTGTGCCGGGGGCACATGCTGCGGCACGGATGCGACAGTCTCCGCCGCAGGCGTCAACGGCGCGGGTTTCGCGGCTGCAGGCATACGGTCGGGAAGGGCATATCGATTGACGGGTTGGGCGCAGATTGCCTCGTCACAGCCCATCTCGACCAGCCATTCAAGCGTGGCGCGGGCAGTGAAGGGGTCCATGTCAGGCTGCATGTGAGGGAAATAGCGCGGGGCGTCGATGAGGGGAAGGGAGGAGCCAAGGGCAGCATGGGCGATGCGCGACGAATACCGCATTGGAATCGGCAATCCGGTGTAGACTGGCGAATAGATGACGTGATTTGCGATTTCGGAGGCAGGCGACAATGGATGCTCAAGGAGGATGCCTCTGCGGAAACATCAGATATAAAGCTGAAAATCAGCCAGTCAGAGTGACGATCTGCCACTGCAGGTTCTGCCAACGCGCGACCGGTGGCGCGTATCTGGTGGAACCGGTGTTCGAAGCGCAGGACTTTCAGGTCAACAAAGGGTCTCCGAAACGGTATGTTCACATCTCAGAAGGCAGCGGAAAAAAGGTTTTCATACATTTCTGCGATAACTGCGGGACCAAGCTGTTCCTGACCTTCCAGCGATTTGAAAATTTCGTTGGTGTCTACGGCGGAACGTTTGACGATCCGAATTGGTTCGAACTCACGCCTGAGAACACGAAGCAGATTTTTCTTGGCGTAGCGCAAAGAGGCACGGTCATTCCTCCCCACGTCAACACCTATCTCGAACATGCCAGCGAGCGGGACGGGACGCCGGTCGCACCGAAAGTGTTCGATGCGCCATACATTATCGGAAATTGTTAGCCCCGATATCCCGGGCCTTCCGGACCCGTGCCGCCGTCGCTCAGCAGAGGCGTTTCTCGTAATATATCCGATGGAAGCCTTCTTCAGTGCGCCGCGCCACTTCGTCATAACCAAGTCGCGGATAGATCAAGAGGTTCTCGGTCATCTTTTCATTCGTATAGAGACGCACGATCTCAAAGCCGCGCCGCCGCCCTTCAGCCTCGCAGAACTGTATCAGGGTCTTGCCGATACCCTGTCCCGCAAAGCTTGGCAGGACAGCCACGTTTTCCAGTAGGATGTGCTGATCTTCGGGGAAGAACACTATGAAGCCTTGGAAATCGCCGTTTGCGCCGGTGGCGACATAAACTGATCCGGCAGCAATTTGCGTCTCGAAGTCGGCAACCATCGGCGCAGGCTTCCGGCCAATTACAGGTATATATCGAGCGTAGGCCTGATTGGTGCAATCTCTGATCGCGGGCGCATCTGATGCGCTGGCCTTTCGGATCACATCGCGTCTCCTTCGTCTGGCCGCTGTGTGACACTGCCTTTCGAGCGGATGCGTCGCAATCGACAAACTGGCCCCGGAAGTGTCGCTCGATGAGCCGCGGCATTGTTCCGCCGAACCCCATTATACTCTGTCGGTCGTCGCCGCCAATCTTCAACATGACCGCATCCCCTTGATCCCCGCGCCACAACGCCCGACAAGCAGGACGCGGAGCGGCAAGGGATGTCCCATGACTTTCAATCAACGCCACCTTCTGGGCATCGAGCCCCTGCACCCGTCGGAAATCATCGCTCTGCTGGACCGTGCCGACCATTACGCCGAAGCGACGCGGGCCGGGCACAAGCATGGCGATGCGCTGGCCGGGCTGACGCAGATCAACATGTTCTTCGAGAATTCGACGCGGACTCAGGCGAGTTTCGAGATCGCGGGCAAGCGGCTGGGCGCGGACGTCATGAACATGGCGATGCAGGCCAGCAGCCTGAAAAAGGGTGAGACGCTGATCGACACGGCCCTGACACTGAACGCGATGCGACCCGATCTTCTGGTGGTGCGGCATCCGCAGTCGGGAGCAGTGAACCTGTTGGCGGAAAAGGTGAATTGCGCCGTGCTGAACGCGGGGGATGGCAAGCACGAACACCCGACGCAAGCCCTGTTGGATGCGTTGACGATCCGGCGTGCGAAGGGGCGACTGCACCGGCTGACCGTGGCGATCTGCGGCGACATCGCGCATTCGCGCGTTGCCAGGTCGAACCTGATCCTGCTGGGCAAGATGGAAAACCGCGTTCGCCTGGTCGGGCCGCCGACGCTGATGCCCACGCAGATCGACCAGTTGGGCGTGGAGGTGACCGACGACATGGCAAAGGGGCTGAAAGGCGCGGACGTGGTGATGATGCTGCGCCTTCAGAAGGAGCGGATGGACGGCGGCTTCATCCCCACCGAGCGGGAATATTACCATCGCTTCGGGCTGGACGCAGAAAAGTTATTGCATGCCAAACCAGATGCCATCGTCATGCATCCGGGTCCGATGAACCGCGGTGTGGAGATCGACGGAACGCTGGCAGACGATATCAACCGCTCCGTCATTCAGGAACAGGTGGAGATGGGGGTTGCAGTCCGCATGGCGGCGATGGACCTTCTGGCAGCAAATTTGCGGGAGTCGGCGGGTCAGGCTGAACCCGGCGGCCCTGCCGCGCGTTGATCTTCAATGCATGACCACAGGAGTTTCCATGACCTTAGCCCTGACACCGCGCGACCCTCGTATCCACGTCTTTTCCGTCAGTGACGGCGCTCTGAAGCTGACGCACCAGACCTATCTGTCGCGTCTGAGCGAAGAGGTCTCCGCGACATCGCTCGAAGCGGCTGTAGGGGGTGCGATCGATCCGACCTATGCCGAAGTCTTTGCCGTGGAAGATGTCGCGCCTATGGGCCTGCGGGCCTATCTGGCGCAGGCGCACGACATTCCCGACCCGGTTCTGGCCGCTGATGCGGCCCGCCTCGATGCACTGTCCGGTGATGTCGTAGTGCTGGCCCCTCGCGCGGTCGAGGGGTTGCAGACGCTGACCCCCCGGCCCGAGCTGACCCACATCGGCAGCTATGCTCCGGCCGAAGCCGACGACAGCCCGAGGTCCCTGCCGCGGGCTTCGAAGTCACCGCATCTGGAAACGCCGGGTGCCGCCGTGGGCAACCCTATGACAAAGCGGCGCATCGTCTGGATCGTGTTGGGGGCAGTCGTGGCTGCGACGCTCCTTCTGTTGCTGTGGTGACACCGAATGGCGGCCCCGCAACGCGGGCCGTCCAACCCTGATCGCCCCTGTATCGCTGATGGACTTGGCGCGGCCTCTTGGCTAACCGGGTGGCATGAGCTCGATCCTGTTGACCAACGCCCGCCTGATCGACCCCGTCACGGGCGCGGACACCCATGGCGAATTGCGGATCGAGGATGGCCGCATCACCGACCCCGGCCCGGCTGCACAGGTCATCGACTGTCGCGGAAAATGTCTGGCTCCTGGTATTGTCGATATCGGCGTCAAGGTCGGCGAACCCGGTGAACGACACAAGGAAAGTTTCCGTACGGCAGGCATCGCGGCGGCACGCGGCGGTGTGACGACGATGGTTTGCCGCCCCGATACGATGCCCGTTATCGACAGTCCCGAAATACTGGAACATGCCCGCGGACGTGCCGGCCATTCGCCGGTTCGCGTCCGTCACATTGCGGCCCTGACACGGGGCCGTGCGGGCCGCGAGATGGTCGAGATCGGGTTTCTGCGCGATGCCGGTGCGGTAGCGTTTTCGGATGGCACGCATGTCGTTGCCGACACCAAGGTTCTGTCACGCTGCCTGACCTATGCACGGTCGCTGGGTGCACTGGTCATCGGTCATCCGCAGGATCCGGGACTGTCGGCCGGGGCCTGCATTACGTCCGGCAAATTCGCCAGCCTGCGCGGGCTGCCGGGCGTGTCGCCCCTGGCCGAACGCATGGGGCTGGACCGCGACCTGGCCCTGGTCGAGGCGACGGGCGTCGCTTATCACATGGACCAGATCACCACGGCTGCGGCCTTGCCAGCGCTGATCCGTGCCAAGGCTTTCGGACTGGACGTGACGGCGGGCACGTCGATCCACCACCTGACGCTGAATGTGCTGGACGTCGCGGACTACCGCACCTTCTTCAAGGTGATGCCGCCCCTGCGGGACGAGTACGACCGGATGGCCGTAGCAGACGCGCTGGCGGATGGGTTGATCGACATCATCAGCTCCATGCACACCCCTCAGGACGAGGAATCGAAGCGCCTGCCCTTCGAGGAGGCCGCGCCGGGCGCCGTCGGTCTGGAAACGCTGCTGCCCGCGGCGATGCGGTTGGTGAAGGCGGGCCATCTGACGCTGCCGGAACTGTGGCGCGCCCTGTCGATGAACCCTGCCCGGCGGCTGGGACTGGAAGGTGGAACGCTGGACGCGGGCGCGCCCGCCGATCTGGTGCTGTTCGACCCGGATGCGCCGTTCGTGCTGGACCGTTTCACCCTTGCCTCCAAGTCCAAGAACACCCCGTTCGATGGCGCGCGGATGGAAGGGCGTGTGCTGGCCACCTGGGTCGCGGGCACCTGCGTCTACGACCGGGCGGCGACCTGATGACGCCCGAAATCGCATCCGCCCCCCTGTCCCTGCTGGTCGTTGCCGTGCTGGCCTATCTGCTGGGGTCGGTGCCGTTCGGTATCGTCATGGCGCGGCTGTTCGGGCTGGGGGATCTGCGAAAGATCGGATCGGGCAACATCGGCGCGACGAATGTTCTGCGCACCGGCAACAAACCCGCCGCGCTGCTGACATTGCTGGGCGATGCGGGCAAGGGCGGTGCCGCTGTCCTGCTGGCGCGCGCACTTGTCGGGGAAGACGCGGCGCAGCTGGCCGGAGTGATGGCGTTCCTCGGGCATTGCTTCCCGGTCTTTCTGCGATTCCGGGGCGGCAAAGGGGTGGCGACCTTCCTCGGCACGCTGCTGGCGCTGTCGTGGCCGCTTGGAGTCGCCGCATGTCTGACGTGGCTGGCGGCCGCCGCCGCGTTCCGCATGTCGTCGCTGGCCGCATTGATCGCCGCCGTCGCAGCCCCCGTCTTCGCGCTGTGGCTGGTGCCGCAGGCCGTAGTGTTCTGCATCGCGCTGGCCACCCTGATTTTTTATCGTCACGCTGCGAATATTCGTCGCATACTGAACGGTGAGGAACCCCGGATCGGTCTGAAATGACTTTCTGGTTGTGAGACGTGCTGGTTTCGTCATGCCCGCCAGCACTGCGCGCAGGTGCAACGGGTGATGGATCTTGAAATCGGAGCTTGTTGCTGGACCGCTTCGGGATAAGCGGCCTTGTTTGGCAAAGGTTGGTATTCACTCTGACTGGTCTCATCCCCAACCGGCCCGACTCCGGTCCCGACGCCGTGGCAGAGGCGCTGTTGGCGCTTCCGCTGGGCACGTTCAGGGGACAGGCCCTAGGCAAGACCTGGCTGGTGACGCGTAGTTTGTTTGTCGGAGGCGCATCGGAGAAACTGGTCGCCCACGCGTTGGATGGGACGGATTATATCAGCATGAACCTGTATCGACTTGAATCGGGATCCCGCCTCAAACCCTGCGAAATGCCCGCCGCCAGGGTGGTGCGGTTCGTTCTGGACCTGGTGCCCGAGACCTGACGGCACAAAGTGGCAGGCAATTCCAACGCCCCGGAAAAGCAGCGGGTATTGGGAGGGTTTCCGCCCCTGCCGTCCGTGAAGACGGCGGGGCGGGCAACACATCGTCAGTAGCTGCGTTCGGCGTAAATCCGCGTCAGATCCCCACCCCAGCGACCGTTGTAATCGTCCAGAAGCTCGTCGGCGGGAGTTTTCCCCGACTCGATCGATTCCCTCAGCGCGTTCAGGAAATGCGTCTCGTCCGGAACCAACCCGCCCGCACCGGGCATCGCGCGGGCGGCAAGACCGGCGTGGCTGATGTCGACCAGCTCGCGCGCCAGGTCATGCATCCTGATGCCGTTCACTTCGGCCTGAAGCCCGTCTTCGCTGGCCGCGACCCGCAGCGCCAGCCGCGTTTCGTGATCCCAGCCCTTGGCCAGATCCCATGCCGCGTCCAGCGACGACTGATCATAGAGCAACCCGACCCAGAACGCGGGCAGGGCGCAGAGCCGCCGCCATGTGCCGCCGTCGGCACCGCGCATCTCCATGTATTTCTTGATACGGGCTTCGGGGAACAGCGTCGTCAGGTGATCGGCCCAGTCCGACAGCGTCGGCTTTTCGCCTGGCAGCGCGGGCAATTCACCCTTGAGGAAATCGCGGAACGACATGCCCAATGCGTCGACATACTTGCCGTCGCGGTAGACGAAGTACATTGGCGTATCGAGGGCATATTGCACCCACCGCTCGAACCCGAAGCCGTCCTCGAAGACAAAGGCAGGGATGCCGGTGCGGTCGGCATCCAGATCGCGCCAGACCCGGCTGCGCCATGACTTGTGGCCGTTGGGCCTGCCCTCGAAAAACGGCGAATTGGCGAACAGCGCCGTTGCCACCGATTGCAAGGCCATGGCGACGCGCAGTTTCTGCACCATGTCCGCCTCGGACGCGAAGTCGAGGTTGACCTGCACCGTCGTCGTGCGCCGCATCATCACCCGGCCCATCGTGCCGACCTTGCCCATATAGGCATCCATCAGCTTGTAGCGCCCCTTGGGCATCAAAGGCATGTCCTCGTGCCGCCAGATCGGCGCGGCACCCAGCCCGATGAACTTGACGCCGATCTCGTCGGCGACGGACCTCACTTCGGCAAGATGGACGTTCACTTCGTCGCAGGTCTGGTGGATGCTCTCCAGCGGTGCGCCCGAAAGCTCCAGCTGGCCGCCCGGTTCAAGGCTGACGTTGGCCCCGTCCTTTTCCAGCCCGATCAGGTGACCGCCCTCCTCGACCGGGGTCCAGCCGAAGCGGTCGCGCAGTCCTGACAGGACGGCATGAATCGACCGCTCGCCTTCGTAGGGCAGGGGCTTCAGGGTGTCTTCACAATAACCGAATTTTTCATGCTCGGTGCCGATGCGCCACTGGTCCTTGGGCTTGCACCCCGAAGCCAGGTATTCGGCAAGCTGGGAATGGTCGGTAATCTGGCCGCCGCCGGACTGGGGAATGGACATGCGCGGCCTCCTGCCGTTTCGGTTCGGGGATGAGGGTCGGACGGGATCAAGTCAAGGCGCGGTGACCCGTCCGCCGCCAGACCGTGATCGTCGCAGGCGCATGCGACTGCACGGCCCGCACCATGGCACCCGTGTCCAGCCCCGGCAGAGGGGCCAGGGCATCCAGCAGCTTGTCGGACCCGGCAGCTCCTTCGGGGATCATCAGCGGCTGGCCAGTGAACTGCGCCAGGCGCCAGAACGCCTCGCCCCCGCGGGTGCGGAGGAAGGCCACTTCGGTCAACTCGTCCAGCTCGACGCTGCCACCGAGGATCGGCCCCAGATAGGTGATGCGTCCCTCGTCCACCTCGACCACGCCGGGCGACTGGGTTGCGGTACGGAATCTTGCGGCCCGGATGCCCGACACAAGAAGGAACGCGCCGACCGTCATGGCGACCGCCCCGAAAAAGGCGATCAGACCGCCGGATGCGATCCAGAGCCCGAGGCCCAGAATAACCGCGCCCCCGCCGATCAGCGCCTCGCGCCAGCGGATCATCAGAGCGGCGGCCTCGGGGCGGATCATGGCACAACCTTTCCGTCGAACAGCACGAGGGCGAAATCGCCGATCCGCTCGAACCCCAGCGGGCGATAGCAGGCGACCGCCGCATTCGTGGCTGCGAACAGGGTGGCACGGGTCATGCCCGCATCCCGTGCTTCGGCCAGATGCAGCGCGACGGCGTGGCGCGCCAGCCCGCGGTTGCGCGCAGAAGGCGGGGTATAAACGCCGCCGACCTGCACAATGTCGGGCAGCACCGCGGTGAAGCCGGTCATGGCGGCGGGGATGCCGTCGATCATCAGGAAGCGGTGCGTGTCTTCGGCGATCCAGCGCTGAACCTGCGCTTCAGCGTCTTCGACCGACGAAGCGCCCAGATGCAGTTCCGCGTCATAGGCTTGCCGCCACGCAACGGCCGTAGCGACGTCGACGGTCAGCGGAGACAGCGTGCCGGGGCGGTCGGGCACGGACAGGGTGTTCAGATGGGCGAGGAACTGCGGCTCGTCCTCCGACAGGACCGCCGGGGCGCCCGACAGACCTACCGCCGCGATCAGGTCGCGGACCGGCGATGCGGCCCCGGCGAAACCCGTCAGAGTCTGCCCGCAAAGGTGTTCCGCCGCGCGCGCCGGATCGAAGGCACCGGACCAGACCGGCAGAGCCATGCCGCCGTCCGTCAGGCCAAGGATTGCCGTCGGGGATGTCGCGCCATCCAGCCAGAAGGACATCGCGTGTGGATGCCCGCCCTCCATCCCGTACCGAACCAGATTGCCGAGCGGGAACATCGCCAGTTCCGGACTTATGCCCAACATCGCTTCGATCGCCGGGCGATGCGACTCAGACGCGAGCATCACGTCCAGTCCCCCTGCGTGGTCTGCCACACCGTCAGCGCTGCCACTGCCGCCGTATCCGCCCGCAGGATGCGCGGACCCAGACCCACGGCCATGGCCTGCGGATGCGCGCGCAGACGGTCGCGTTCTGCGGGAGCGAAGCCGCCTTCCGGGCCGATCAGGATCGCGGCGGGGGCGGGGGGCCATGGGTTCGATTCTCCCTCTCCAGACCAATCGGGATCGTCAGACAGCGCCTCGTCGCAGAAAATCAGCGCGCGGTCGTCGGGCCAGTGGTCCAGCAGCTTCGCCAGCGTTACGATTTCGTCGACCGGGGGCACAAAGGTGCCGCCGCATTGCTCGGCGGCTTCGACAGCATGAGCCTGCAGCCGGTCGCGGCGAATGCGTTCGGAATTGGTGTAGCGCGTCGTGACCGGGCAGATGCGTGCCGCGCCCAGCTCCGTCGCCTTTTCCACGATGAAGTCCGTTCGCGCTTTCTTGATCGGCGCGAAGCACAGCCAGATGTCGGGCGGATCGCGTTGCGGCGCGACCCGGTCGCCCAGCGTCAGGGTGCCGCCGCGCTTGGACGCCGCGTCGATGGTTGCCCGCCACGCACCGGACGCGCCGTCGAATACGGTGATCGTGTCGCCCGGCGAAAGCCGCATGACGCCAGACAGGTAATGCGCCTGATCCTTCGACAGCACCGCCTGTTGTCCCCCGTGCAGGGGTCCGGTTATGTGCAGCCTGACTTTGCTGTCCATGAGAGAGGGGTCCTTCCGATGACCGATGCATCCGATCAAGGACAGGTGGCCGACGCCGTCAAGGGCAACTGGGTCGATCGGTTGGCCCCGAAGGCGACGCGACCCTATCTGCGACTGTCGCGCGCCGACCGGCCGATCGGGACATGGCTGTTGCTGTTGCCGTGCTGGTGGGGGCTGGCCCTTGCGGTGGCGGCAACCGGATTTCGACCTTTTGACATCTGGATCGCGGTAGGCTGCGCCATCGGAGCGGTCCTGATGCGCGGCGCGGGCTGCACCTGGAACGATGTGACCGACCGTGACATCGACGCCGCGGTCGCGCGTACCCGGTCACGACCCATTCCGTCCGGGCAGGTGACGGTACGCGGCGCGCTGATCTGGTTGACGGTGCAGGTCGTGGTATCCGCCGCGATCCTGCTGACGTTCAACGACACGGCCATTGTCCTGGGGCTGCTGTCCCTGATCCCGGTCGCGATCTATCCGTTCGCCAAGCGGTTCACCTGGTGGCCGCAGGTGTTCCTGGGTCTGGCGTTCAACTGGGGCGCGCTGCTGGCCTGGGCGGCGCACACCGGGGGGTTGGGGTGGCCGCCGATTCTGCTTTATCTGGGAGGCATTGCATGGACGCTCTTCTACGATACGATCTATGCTTATCAGGACGTTGAGGATGACGCCCTGATCGGCGTCAAATCCACGGCCCGGCGCTTTGGCGATACCCCTGGCCCTTGGATGCGCGGCTTCGCGGCGTCGACGGTGATCCTGCTCTCGGCGGCAATTGTCACGGCGCTTCCACCGGTTTCGGCGATGACAGCGCTGTTGGGCGTCTGGGCAATGGGATGGCATCTGGCCTGGCAGATGATGCGGCTGGATGTCACCGATGCCGCGCTTTGCCTGCGATTGTTTCGGGCCAATCGCACGACCGGGCTGATCCCCTTGCCGTTTTTTGCCATGGCGGCCCTGGTGTGATTGCCCCTGCCCGAGAGGGCCGTTAGTCAGGCGCAGGGAATTCGGGATAAACATGTCAGCCAAGCGCACAATCGCAACCACTATCGCATTCGGTCTTGCGGCAGCCAGTGCAGTCGCCGGAGCATGGTTCGGGGCCAGTTACATTGAAATGTCGTCGCGCGCCGTGGTGGCCGGGGCACTGGACGCCGCCGGGCTGGACTGGGCCGAAGTTGATACGGACGGGTTGCAGCTGATCCTGTCTGGCACTGCCCCTGACGAACCGTCGCGCTTTCGCGCCATCACCCGCGCGGGTGCCATTGTCGATCCGGGCCGCATCATCGACGCGATGGAAGTGGAGGCCAGTCGCCCGGTGACCGCACCCCGTTTTTCGCTGGAAATCCTGCGCAACGATGCCGATGTCTCGGTCATCGGGCTGGTCCCGGCGAATGGCGGCCCTGAATTGTTGTCCTCTCTGCTGGCGCGCGCCGGAAGGGCGATGCCGCTGGAGGTCACCAACATGGTCGAGACGGCGGATTATGCCGTTCCGCCCGGATGGGAGGAGTCGCTTCGCTTCGCGATGTCCGCGTTGGATCAGTTGCCCCGCGCCAAGGTCTCGGTCGATGCGGGACGTGTCGTCGTCACGGCCGTTGCCGACAGCGACGAGGAGCGGATCACGCTGGAGCGCGCGATTACCCGCGATAAGCCAGCCGATATCGATCTGTCGCTGAACATCGGGGCACCGCGTCCGGTGATCACACCTTTCACGCTGCGCTTTGTCATGCCGCCAGACGGTGCCCCCCGATTTGAAGCTTGTGCCGTCGATTCCGAACAGGCCCGGACCCGCGTTCTGGATGCGGCCGTTGCAGCGGGTTTTGCGGGCGAGGCGGATTGCGTGATCGCACTTGGCGTCCCATCGGCCGGCTGGTCGGTCGCCGCCGCCGAGGGGATAGCTGCCCTGAACAATCTGGGCGGAGGTGCGCTGACACTGTCGGATGCCGACGTATCGCTGATCGCCAGCGAAGGCACGGATCAACCGGCTTTCGACACCGTCGTGGCCGAACTCTCTGCCGCCTTGCCCGATCTCTTCGTCCTGTCCGCCGTCCTGCCCGAGGCAACACAGGTCGATGGTACGGGCGAAGCCGAAACCGGCACCCCCGAATTCGTCGCCACCCTCGCGCCGGAAGGTCAGGTGCAGTTGCGCGGACGGCTGTACGACGAGGCGCAGCAGGCCGCCGTCGTCAGCTATGGTCGCGCTTTGTTCGGCTCATCGAATACCTATATCGCGACCCGTCAGGATGCGAGTCTGCCGCGCGGCTGGCCCGCCCGCGTGCTGGCGGGGATGGATGCCCTGTCGCGACTGGAAAACGGGTCGGTGATCGTGCAGCCGGACCTGGTGGTTCTGCGGGGCGTCACCGGCAATACGCGGGCCGAGGCGGAAATTTCCGGTCTGTTGTCCGACAAGCTGGGGGCCGAGGCGAATTTCCGCGTCGAGGTCCGGTATGACGCGGAACTCGACCCGCTGCTGAACATACCCTCGCCTGCAGAATGCGCCGATCGCCTGAACACGATACTGGTTGAACACAAGCTGTCGTTCGCCCCCGGCGAGGCGGTCATCGAAGCAGCCGGCGACGAACAGCTGGGCAGCCTGAAAGATACGCTGGACGAATGCCCCAACGCGGTGTTCGAAATCGGTGGGCATACCGACAGCCAGGGGCGCGAGGATACCAACCTCGCCTTGTCCATCGCGCGGGCCGATGCAGTGCGCAATGCGCTGATCGGGCGGGGTGTGGCCCCCAGCCAGCTGATCGCGAACGGCTATGGCGAATCGCAGCCCATCGCCGATAACGACACCGAGGAGGGACGCGAGGCCAACCGCCGCATTACCTTCACCCTTTTCGATCGCCGGACCGGCACGTCTGAGGTAGGGGATGCCCCGTCCGCAGCAGATGGTGCCGCCCCTGACGCTGCCGTCCCTGACGCTGCTGATCAGGAAGCGCCTCCGCACGACGGCGCGGCCGCCGACCATCCGCCCGACACCACGCCCACGGGAGGGGCCACCGAATGAACCGCACCGAATTCGTCATCGCGATCGCGGTGATCCTGTTTGTCGCCTTCGTGCTGGGATGGTTCGCATCCTGGCTGGTCTATCGGTTCAGCCGCGTGACCGTGTCCGACGTCGCCGAGTTGGAAGACATGGCCAAGTCTCTGCACGACGCTGAGGAACAACGCGACGAGGCGATCACCTATCTGCAATACCGGGAACAGGAGCTGATGGCCAAGCTGAGCGCATCGGAAGCCGAGGCAAGAGCCGCCATGGATGGGTTGCGCGAAGCGCGACAGGAAGGCTCCGAGCTGCGCGCCTATATCGAGTCGCTGAACGCCTGATCCATCGGACGGGTGCGCCGGTCCTTCGAGGTTATTCGTCGACTGGCCACCTAATGAAAAAGCCGCCCCGAGGGGCGGCTGATCACGGTCGAGAACCGATAGCGGTCAACGCTTCTTTTTCTTCTTGCCGTCTTCGACCTCATCCTCGTCGTCCTCACCCTCAGGCAGGTTGAAGAAGCTCTCGGCATCGCGCACGTCGCGGCGGTCGGGTTTATCCTCGTCGTCCTGCCCGGACAGGCTGAATGTTTCGAGGCCGGACATGTTGGACGGCATCTTCGGCTCGTCCGTATCCATGCCAAGGCTCTGCTCGGTCGAGACCAGCTTGCGCCGCTCATCGTCGCTCATCACTTCACCTGACGCTGTCAGTTTGGCGGCGGCTTTCTGGACTGCGGCATCCAGTTCGGTCTGTTTGCACAGGCCCAGGGCAACGGGGTCGATCGGCTGGATGTTCTGGATGTTCCAGTGCGTCCGCTCGCGGATCGCCTGAATGGTCGGCTTGGTGGTGCCGATCAGCTTGCTGACCTGCGCGTCCGACAACTCGGGGTGAAACTTCACCAGCCACAGGATCGACGCGGGCCGGTCCTGACGTTTGGACAGGGGAGTGTAGCGCGGACCCCGGCGCTTTTCTTCGCCCTGTGCGGCGGCATTGAACTTCAACTGGATCTTGTGGACCGGATCTTTCTCGGCCTTTTCGATCTCTTCGGCAGTCAACTGGTTGTTGGCGATCGGGTCGAAACCCTTGACGCCAACGGCAACGTCGCCGTCGGCAATGCCCTGGACTTCCAACTCGTGCAGGTCGCAGAAATCGCCGATCTGCTTGAAGCTCAGGGTGGTATTGTCGACCAGCCAGACGGCCGTGGCTTTCGCCATGATGGGTTTGTTCATCGGATCGCTTCCTTCAGACATGACTTTAGCGTCGCCCGGATCAGGGGCTGCGACCGGGGCCGCTTGTTCTCGCTTTCGGGGAACTTGGGACGCTATATAGGCCGGGTCGCGCCAATGGGAAAGACCCAAGATGAAACGTCTGCTTGCCGTCCTTTTGATTCTCACTGCGCCAATGGCCGTACCGGCTTGGGCAGAGGGCGATGCGCAGGGCGATTTCGACTATTATGTCCTGGCGCTGTCGTGGACGCCGACCTGGTGCGCGCTGGACGGGGACGCTCGCAGATCGCCGCAATGCGATCCCGGGCGCGGGTTCGGTTTCACGCTTCATGGTCTGTGGCCGCAATATGAGAGTGGCTGGCCCAGCTTCTGCCGCACCGCGGACCGGCCAGCGACGCGCGGTGAAACCGAGGCGATGGAGGATATCATGGGCAGTTCGGGGCTGGCATTTTATCAATGGCGCAAGCATGGCACCTGTTCCGGACTGACTGCGCCGGCTTATCTGGCTGCGGCGCGGGATGCTTACGGCGCAGTCAGCAGACCCTCCGCGATCCGCGATCTGGGCCGCGAAGTGACCCTGCCTGCCCGTGTGATCGAGGAGGCTTTTCTGGAGGCCAATCCAGACCTGTCCGCAGACGGAGTGACGATCACTTGCCGCGCCGGGCGGATTCAGGAAGTGCGCGTCTGTCTGACCAAGGATCTGGACCCGCGACGCTGTGGTGCGGATGTCATCCGCGATTGTACGCTGGGCAATGCCCTATTGTCGCCGATGCGCTGATATCCGAAGGGGCTAGAACCCTTCAGCCATCCGGGTCGCCCAATCCGACGCGGGCGCGGGTCGTCCCAGATGATAGCCCTGACCGTAATAGATACCCAGATCGCCGACGGTCCGGGCCTGCGCTTCGGTTTCGATGCCTTCCGCGATGACGTCGATATCCAGTCCGCCCGCCAGCGCGACGAGGCTGGCGAGGATTGCTTCCTCCCGGCCATCCCCGCCGATGCCATCGACGAAGGCCCGGTCGACTTTCAGAATATCGACCGGAAATCGCCGCAGTCGTTCGAGGTTGGACAAGCCGGTGCCGAAGTCATCCAGCGCAATGCGAACTCCCCTCGCCCTGAGGCGGTCGATCAGATCGGCGGCGCGCTGCGGGTTCACGATCACGGCGGTCTCGACGATTTCCAGCACGAGGTTCTCAGCAGGAATACGTTCCAGAACCGTCGAAAGCCAACGGCAGCCTGGGCTGTTGACCCCGTCCAGCACCGCGCCGGTAATGTTGAACGTCGTATAGATCGGGGCGGCACCCGTGGCGAATGGCATCGCTGCCTCGACAGCAAGATCAGGGAACAACTCGGCGCCGACTTCCGGAATACGGTTGAGAGTATCCATGAAACCGTTCGGACCCAGCACCGCACCATCGGGACGGTTCCAGCGCAGCAGGGCCTCGACCCCTGCGGGCATCATGGACCGCAGATCGAAGATCGGCTGAACATGATATTCCAGCGCGCGCGTCGTGATCGCTTCCTCGATCTGCTCGCGGGACGGTACCAACGACGGCATCGGCAGGTTCGGCGTCGTTTCCGTTTTGTTGCCGCCGATACGTTTGGCGTTTGCCAGCGCGACATCGGCCCGCAGGATCGCGCGGGCCCTGCTTTCGTTCGATGACGTCGCAACTAGTCCGGCGGACAAGGTGCGTGCAACGCGACCGCTCGGGCCATCGACCAGCGCCTGACACGCCAGCAGTCGCATCTGTTCCGCCATCTTGGCCGCGCACTCCAGCGACATTTTGGGCAACCAGACCAGGAAACGGCCACTCTCCAGACGCTCGAAACCGGCTCCGCAGGGAAGCGCTCGGCGCAGGATATTGTCCACCTCATTCAAAAGCCGGTCACCGGTATCGAAATCTGCCGTGACATTCACGCCTTTCAGATCGTCGATATCCATAAGGGCAAGCGTCGCCGCTTGCGAAACCTGCGCCGGGCTCGATGACATGCGGCGCGAAGGAGCGTCGAACGCGGGTTCTACAATGTTGTCAGCCAGACGTGGACGCAGGGCCCAGCCCGAGATGCTGAATATTCTTTGGGTCAGCAAATTCCAGAATGAAACGCCGTTCATAATTATATCAACCAAACTCCAGGATTGTTCAGTCCCCACACTTATTCATATTTGCAAATTTGCAGATCAGCTTTGCAATTTTTAACACGAAGCCCGAAAGCTGGATACCCGTCTTAATATGGCTTGCGTGAAGACAGGGCCGCGCGAAGCGTACCGTCGTCCAAGTAGTCAAGTTCACCGCCGACGGGCATCCCCTGTGCCAGGCCGCTGAGACCCACGCCTGTCGGGGCAAGTTCCTGCGCGACATAATGCGCCGTGGTCTGGCCGTCCACTGTCGCATTCAGCGCCAGGATGACCTCGCGGACATTCTCGGCGGCGATGCGGTCACGCAGCTTCGGGATGTGCAGATCGTCCGGTCCGATGTCATCAAGCGGCGACAGTGTACCGCCCAAAACGTGATAGCGGCCCTGAAACACCTGTGCCCGTTCCATCGCCCAGAGATCGGCAACATCCTCGACCACACAGATCTGACCGTTGGCGCGCTTTTCGCTGAGGCAGATCGGACAGATGTCGCCAGTCGACAGGTTGGCGCAATTCAGACAGGTGCGGATCGTCCGGCCCACTTCGTCCATCAACTGCGCCAGCGGCAGAAGACGGCTATCGCGCTTCTTGATCAGATGCAGAACCGCGCGCCGGGCCGATCGGGGACCTAGGCCCGGAAGGCGGGCCATCAGGTCGATCAATGCTTCGATATCGCGGGTGCCATCCACGTCAGAACGGCAGCTTCATGCCCGGGGGCAGGCCCAGGCCCTCGGCCATCTTGCCCATCTCCTGCTGCGACCGTTCGCTGGCGCGGGCCTGTGCATCCTTGATCGCCGCCAGAATCAGATCTTCGGCCATTTCCTTTTCCGATGGCACGAAGATCGACGGGTCGATATCCAGACCGACCAGCTCACCCTTGGCCGTGGCAGTTGCCTTGACCAGTCCGGCACCGGATTCACCGGTGACCGTGATGGCCGACAATGCGTCCTGCATTTCGCCCATCTTGGTCTGCATTTCCTGCGCTTTCTTCATCATCCCGGCCATGTCGCCGAGGCCGCCCATTCCCTTGAACATACCGTTTCTCCGTAAAGTCGCGTTCTCCTTCAGGTAGCGATCTGCCGGGGGTCCCGCAACCGTCGCGAATGCAAAAGGGCCGCCCGAAAGGGGCGGCCCATCTTCAGGGTCTTCTGCGGGTTGACCGGCGTCAGTCGGCGGCGTTCGCACCGATGAACCAGGTGTCCTTTTCGACCAGACGGCTGACTTCGGTGAACAGGTCGGCGCTGTCCTCATCACCGGCTTCACCCGCCGAGTCGATGGCTTTGCGCAGGGATTCACCATAGACCTTGAATCGTTCGACCAAGGCGGAGACGTGATCCTCGATTGCCGTCAACTCCACCGGATAGGCTTCCAGATCGGTTTGCTTTGCAACCACTTGCGAGGTGCCGCGGGCGAAACCGCCCATCATCGCAACACGTTCCGCCATCATGTCGGTGCCCTCGCCCAGCCGGGCCGAAACCTCGTCCAGCAGTTCGTGCACACCGATGTATCCCCGACCACGCAGGTTCCAATGCGCCTGCTTGACGGCAAGCCGCAGGTCGATGCCGTCCGCCAGACGCGCGTTCAGCAATTCGCACATCTGTTCCTGGGTCTGTTGGTCAATGCCTGT
The DNA here is from genome assembly GCF_056857695.1 of Jannaschia sp. L-14R. NCBI lineage: Bacteria > Pseudomonadati > Pseudomonadota > Alphaproteobacteria > Rhodobacterales > Roseobacteraceae > Jannaschia > Jannaschia sp. L-14R. The sequence goes on along the minus strand of NZ_JBSXNP010000006.1, from coordinate 66,011 downwards.
GACAAAGCTCTCTGGCATGTCGTCCTCCGGTGTTTGGATCGCTCGTGGGATCAACGGAGAAAGGTGGGATTCGGTTGCACGCCACATGCCAAAAACATGTCGCAAACCGAGGTCGGACCTGCGGGTGATCCAGGTCTGATCCATGTCGGACGTTCAATCCTCGTCGAACGGATCCCATTCGTCCTCGACTTCGGCGAGGGCATCCTGCGCGGCGTCCCGCGCCATCGCATCGCGCGTGCGGATCTCGACCAGTTCCGCACCCGGAAACGCCTGAAGAATGGCCTGCGTCATCGGGTGCGCCATCGCCGTTGCTTCGGCCTGTCGCAAATCGCTGTCCCGAACTTCGGAGATGGTCGGCGCTCCGCCCTCTGAGACCAGAGACACGACCCAGCGATTTCCGGTCCAGCCCTGCAGCCGACCGGCGATCCGGGCGGCAAGGTCGGATGCGGCACCCGGTGCGGGCTCGAACTCGATCCGACCGGGTGTGTAGCGGGTGAGACGAACGTAGTTTTCAATCTCGACCAGAAGCTTGACGTCGCGGTTGGCGCGGATCAGTTCGACCACCTGCGGAAATGTCCGAAACCGGGCGAGGGCCTGTTCGGCGTCGGGCGCGATGGCATGGGCCTGTGCCGCACCGCCACGGGCAACCGGGCCGCTGCCGCCCGCCGGGGCAGGGCGCGGCGCGGGGGCATCGCTCCGGGGCATCGGAGTGTCGCGCAGCTTGCGAACCAGATCGTCCGGGCTGGGCAGGTCGGCGACATGGGTCAGGCGGATCACGGCCATCTCGGCGGCCATCATCGCGTTGGGGGCATTTCCGACCTCTTCCAGTGCCTTGAGCAGCATCTGCCACATCCGGGTCAGCGACCGCATCTGGAGACCCTGAGCAAAGGCTTGTCCGCGCGCGCGCTCGTCGGGACTGACCGTCGGGTCTTCGGCGGCATCGGGGGTGATCTGGATGACGCTGATCCAATGGGTCAGTTCGGCCAGGTCGCGCAGCACGGCCATCGGATCGGCCCCGTCGGAATACTGTGCACCGAGTTCCATCAGCGCCGCCGCCGCCTCGCCCTTCATGATCAGGTCGAACAGGTCCATGACGCGGCCCCGGTCGGCCAGCCCCAGCATCGCGCGGACCTGATCGGCCGTGGTTTCGCCCGCGCCATGACTGATCGCCTGATCCAGCAGGGACATCGCATCGCGGACCGATCCTTCGGCGGCCCGCGCGATCAGGGCCAGCGCATCGTCGGCAATCCGGGCATCTTCCTTGCCCGCAACGGTTTGCAGGTGGGCGATCATGACTTCGGGTTCGATCCGGCGCAGGTCGAAGCGCTGGCAACGCGACAGGACGGTGACCGGCACCTTGCGGATTTCGGTGGTGGCGAAGATGAATTTCACATGCGCGGGCGGTTCTTCCAACGTCTTGAGCAACGCGTTGAATGCGCTGTTCGACAACATGTGAACTTCGTCGATGATATAAATCTTATAGCGGGCGGAGGCCGCGCGGTAATGCACCGAGTCGATGATTTCGCGCATGTCGCCGACGCCGGTGTTGGATGCGGCGTCCATTTCCAGCACATCGACGTGGCGGCCTTCAGAGATGGCGACGCAGGGCTCGCACACGCCGCAGGGGTCGGTCGTCGGTCCGCCGGTTCCGTCCGGCCCGATGCAGTTCAGCCCCTTGGCGACGATACGTGCGGTGGTAGTCTTTCCGGTGCCGCGAATGCCGGTCAGGATAAAGGCCTGCGCGATACGGTCGGCGGCAAAGGCATTGCGCAGGGTGCGGACCATCGGGTCCTGTCCGATCAGGTCGGCGAACGTCGCCGGACGGTATTTGCGCGCCAGCACCTGATATTCTGTGTCGCTCATGCGGGCCTCCGAGGTCGGCGCAATCTAGGGCGGGATCGGCCCGAGGGCTAGAGCATCCAGAGAACTCCGCCGATGATAACCGCGCCGATCGAGAAAATCGTGGAGAGGGTCGCGAAGGTCCGGGTCGGCTGGCATTCCGCGTTATGCGCATTTAGCCGGTTTTGCGCCTTGCCCGCGTTGCGCCAAGCAGACCAGAAGATGAGAAGAGCGGCAACAATGAAGATCATGGAAACCGATTTGGGCAGCCATGTCGGTTCGGCGGCCCCGAACACGGCCTTCAGACCGACCGCGATGGCGATGGAGGCCATGCCGGTCCGCATCCATCCCGCGAAGGTGCGCTCATTCGCGAGAATGGTGCGATCTTCGGCCCAGTCGGTCCGGTGTTCGGCCCATTCCGTCTCGGTATCCTGCTCGTCGGTGGCATTATCCTGCATCGTCAGGATGCTAACGGGTTTCGGGAGGGTGGCCAAGCGATCATCGGCGGGATGGCGGATGTATTGCGTGGCGGGCGACCGTATGGATCTGGTGCTGGAAAGTTAAGACGGAGATTTCGCCCTTGGCAAAGTTCCGTGGGGTGAGAGGCTGGACGACGACCCAAGTGGTAATCGTTGTGGCTGCTACCTTCCGGTCCTGACCAGGTTGGCGAAGCACCTGCCCGTGCCAACCTCTCGAAGGTCAGATAGGACGGACGCGGCGAGGGTGCAAGAGCAGAGCCTCGGATCTGCTGAGATGTCATCGTAGCCGCTTGTGGGTGATTGAATGCGTCTGGACCATCTCCGGTCGAGGGTCCGCGCGGTTCTGGACAGCGCCGGAGCTTTGCCGCAGACCCGGCGCGGACTGGTGCGGGGACGACGACATGAAACATGCCGAAACGGTGACCTTCGGCGGTGGCGGGCTGGACCGGGCCGAGGACCTGCGGCGCCACCCGGAGATGTTGTCCGCCCTGCCTGTCCGCACACTGCCGTTGTGGCGGGGCAAGCCGCTGTTGAATGCATCACGGGACGGGCTGGCATTCATCGGCGGGCCAGCCTTCACGGACCATGGCACGCCGGTCCTGATAGGTCGGATCGACGGGGCGGCGATCTTTGCGCGGGATGTGTCGGCGCTTCGTGTCGAGGACGTGTCCGACATGCTGGGCGGGTTCACCGATACATCCGAGCAGACGCATGCAGACCTGCCAGACGGCACGGCCTTCGCGGAATTGCGGCAGGCGATGACGCGATTGTCGCCGCTGGATGCAGAGATCGCGGCGACGGCGAAGGGCGTGCTGGACTGGCACCGGACGCATGGGTTCTGCGCCAATTGCGGGTCACCGACCGACGCGGGCAAAGCCGGATGGATGCGCGGATGCGCGGGCTGCGGCCGTATGCATTTTCCGCGCACCGACCCGGTTGTCATCATGCTGATAACACGCGGCAATTCAGTGCTTCTGGGGCGGTCCCCGGCCTGGCCCGAGGGGTTCTTTTCCTGCCTGGCCGGTTTCATGGAGCCGGGGGAAACGCTGGAGGCCGCTGTGCGCCGCGAAGTCTGGGAGGAAACCGGGATTCGCGTCGGCCCGGTGTCGTATCTGTCCAGTCAGCCCTGGCCCTTTCCGGGCAGTCTGATGCTGGGTGCGCATGGCGAGGCGATCAGTGAGCAGATCGAGATCGACCCCGAGGAAATTGCCGAGGCGATCTGGTTGAGCCGCGAGGATATGGCCGAGGTCCTTGCCGGCAATCACGCCCGCATCCTGCCAGCGCGGGAAGGGGCAATCGCACACTTCCTGTTGCAGAACTGGCTGGCCGATACGCTGGATTGATGCGTCCGGCCCGGGATGGCGTTGACCTGTCGGGCCGGACGACTATGCAGGGCGTCAGCCCGCCCCGGATTGCCGCAAGAGGACCATTCATGAAGTTCGTCGCTGTCGAGGACGTTGCCGCACCGATTGCTCTGGTCTGGTCCCACGTGGCCGATCTGGAGGCTTTCGAGGACCGCGCCCGCGCCCGTATCGGTGCAATCCAGCGCAGGCCGCCGGGTCCGCCCGCGCAGGGCACCGTCTGGTCCGGCAAGGCCGATGTGATGGGCAAGAAGCGCGACGTGACGGTGACCGCTGCAACCATCGAGACATGGTCCAGGCTGACGGCCGAGGCGGCGACGGACGGGATGCAGGTCAATATAAACGTCGATCTGGCCGAACTGGGGCCGCGCCTGACCCGCCTGACCGTCACGACCGAAGCGCGCGCCCGCAGTCTGGCGGCGCGGCTGATGCTGCAATCCGCCAAGTTGGCCCGCAAGACGCTGGCGAAGCGGTACAAGGGGCGGATATCTGATCTTGCCGCACGGATCGAGAAGTCAGCCGCGAAGGGCTGATTTCCCCGGTCAGGCTTCGTCAGGTTCACCTCCGAAGTGGTCCCAGAACTCGCCCCGGACGTTATGGTGCGGAAAGGGCGTGTCCGGCACCGGGACGTCGAGGAATGCACAGAGCGGCTTCCAGCCCTGTGCCACGTCGAACACCAGCAGCCGGTCCGGCGGCACAGCCTTCCGCACACGGGCGTTGTTGGCGCGGTAGGCGGCAATTGCCGTTTCGCGGTCGCGATAATCGCCGAGTAGCGGCCCGATCAGGCCATCCCGGAAGCTCACGGTCACATCCATGATCGGATCGGGGAGCGGCAGCGTCTCGGCAAGGCGAAAAACTTTGCCGATCGTCTTGTTGAAGCTGGCCCACCAGGCGTCCTCGGGGCGCTCGGTGTGAATGACCCGCGCGTCGGGAAAGGCTGTCAGCAAGTCCTGCCAGACTGCCGCGCCCGGAAAATCGACCTGCGAGCGGTAGCCCTTGAACACCGCCGACCAGTCGACGGGCCGTCCGGCCATGTGATGCTTCCAGAGGCCGATCTGCGACGGGTCCTCCAGGATTTCGACCATGTGGTGTGTCGGTCCGAAGCCCAGGATACCCAGAGCGTCCTTTGTGGTCATGGTTCCGGTTCGGCCAAAGCCGGAACCGACGATTTCGAGTGCCATTCGACGTCCTGTCGCACGCAGGCTTGGTGACGGGTTCCGCAGGTCGGATCGTAGCATGAGTCAGCGCGCTTACCCAGCGTCAATCTGCGATGGTATGCCTAGCCCGCGCCGCCATCGAAATGGTCGGGATCGGCGGGATAGACACCGAGGATATCGAGCGACGAGGTGAAATAGGCCAACTCCTCCAGCGCGCGGGCGACGGCGGGATCGTCGGGATGGCCTTCGATGTCGGAATAGAACTGCGTGGCCGAGAACGATCCGTCCACCATATAGGATTCCAGCTTGGTCATGTTCACGCCATTGGTCGCGAAACCGCCCATTGCCTTGTAGAGTGCGGCGGGAATGTTGCGGACGCGGAACACGAATGTCGTCTTGATCGGGCCGGAGCCGGGTGCCGGTCGCGTCGGATCGGCGGACATGATCAGGAAGCGCGTGGTATTGCGGTCGTGATCCTCGATATGCCGCGCCAGCAGGTCGAGGCCATAGATCGTGCCCGCCATCTCGGAGGCCAGCGCAGCCACGGATGGATCGCCGGCTTGCGCGACCTGCATCGCCGATCCGGCGGTATCGGCTCCGACGCGGGGACGGATGCCGTGACCGGACAGGAAATCGCGGCACTGGCCCAGAAGGACGGTATGCGACTGCGCGATTTTCACCTGATCCAGCGTAGTGCCCGGAACCGCCAGCAGGTTGATATGGACGCGGACGAAGGCCTCTTCGACGATGTGCAGACCGGAATGGGGCAGCAGCGAATGAATGTCGGCCACACGGCCATAGGTCGAATTCTCGACGGGCAGCATCGCCAGATCGGCACGTCCTTCGCGGACCGCTTCGATGCAATCCTCGAATGTGGGACAGGGCAGGGGTGTGTGATCGGGGCGCGCCTCGTGACAGGCCTGATGCGAATAGGCGCCGAGTTCGCCCTGAAATGCGATTGTGGCCATGTGATCTCCGTCCCCCGGATGTGCATGATGCGTATGGTCGCAGGCTGTATCTCTTGCGCGCAGACCATGAAACCACATAGATGACCGCGACCCGTGCGAAGATGCCCGAACGTAGACATACGACCAAGAAGAAGAGGTGCCATAAATGGACACGATGACGATTACCAAAACCGTTGGTGCAATCTGCGGCGCCCTTCTGGTTCTCCTGCTGGGTGCATGGGCGAGTGAATCCCTGTATCACGTCGGTCCCGGAGAGGGCGACGAAGAGGAAGTCGCGCAGGGCTATCGGATCGAAGTCGCGGACGCCGGAGCAGAGGCTGCCGCAGATGCCGCGCCCGAGGTTCCCTTCGAGGAAGTCTACGTCAATGCCTCTGCCACAGACGGCGAGAAACTTTGGCGGCAGTGCGCGTCGTGCCACAAGCTGGAGCAGGGCGCGAACGCGACCGGGCCGTATCTGTATGGCGTGGTCGGTCGCGACAAGGGTTCGGCCGATGGCTATGACTATTCCGAGACGCTGGCGACGATGGAGGGCGCGTGGACGCCCGAGAATCTCTCGAACTTCATTCTCAATCCCAAGGAATACGCGCCGGGCACCAAGATGGCCTATCGCGGCATGACGGATATTCAGGATCGGGCGAATCTGATCGCCTATCTTGCCACCCAGCAGTAGCGGAACAGTCGATCCGGTCGCCAAAGGCCCGTCCGAAGCGGCGGGTCTTTTTCGTGCGAAAAGAACTGCACCATCGCGCGGGTGGATTTCACGCAAGGGTGGCCTGGAGGAAACGAACGACGATTCGCAGCAGGATCGCGCGCAAAGTCACCGGCATGTGTGGTTCGGGGCCTTGAATATCGGCACCCCGCCTCGTTAGCTGTTGCATTGAATAAACCAGGGAGCGTTCATCATGATCAGACGGCTCGCGCTTGTCGCTGTAACTGCCGCCTTGCCCGCGTTCGCGCAGGACGCGACACCCGATCATGGCATTTCGACCTTTCCGGGGGGCGTGTTGAAGTATCAGCCGGGGTTCACCAATCTGGATTACGTGAACCCCGATGCCCCCAAGGGCGGCGAGATCAGCGTCTGGGCTTTCGGGTCGTTTGATTCCATGAACCCCTACACGCCCAAGGGCCGCGCCGCTGGACTGTCGTCGGCCGCATACGAATCGTTGCTGAGCGGCACCTCGGACGAGATCGGGTCCGCCTATTGCCTGATCTGCGCCTCGATGGATTATCCGGCGGATCGCAGCGAGGTGACGTTCACCCTGCGCGAGGACGTGACATTCAGCAGCGGCGAGCCCCTGACCGCCGAAGATGTCGTGTTCAGTTACGAAACGTTTCGCGACAAGGGCCTGCCCAGCTTTCGCGCGGTCCTGTCGACGCAGGTGGAAACCGCCGAGGTGATCGATCCGCAGACCGTTCGCTTCGTCTTCAAGGATGGCGTTCCGACCCGCGATCTTCCGGCCACGGTGGGCGGCCTGCCGATATTCTCCAAGGCCGACTTCGACGCGCGGGGCATCGACTTCGAAGATTCGACGCTGGAGCCGCTGGTCGGGTCGGGCGCATATATCCTGGACAACATGGATATCGGGCGATCGATCACCTATCGCCGCCGCGATGACTACTGGGGGGAAGATCATCCGCTGAACGTCGGTCGCAATAATTTCGACCGCATCCGCATCGAGTATTACGCGGATTATGACGCCGCGTTTCAGGGCTTCAAGGGCGGAAACTACACCTTCCGCAACGAAGCGTCGTCGAAGACATGGGCCACGGGATACGATTTCCCGGCCGTGCAGAACGGCACGGTCATCAAGGCTGAATTGCCCGACGGCACCATTTCCACATCGCAGAGCTTCATCTTCAATCTGCGCCGCGAGACGTTTCAGGACCCCCGCGTCCGCGAGGCGATCGGCCTGATGTATAACTTCGAATGGTCCAACGAGACGCTGTTCTACGGCATCTACGACCGCATCACCTCGTTTTGGGAGAACACCGACCTGCGGGCTGAAGGTCCGCCGTCCGAGGGGGAGTTGGCGATCCTGACGCCGCTGGTGGAAAAGGGTCTTCTGGACGCGGCCATCCTGACAGAAGACGCGGTGCTGCCGCCGGTGTCGGGCACGCGACAGCTGGACCGGGGCAACCTGCGCCGGGCGTCGGCCCTTCTGGAGGAGGCGGGCTGGATCGTCGGGGCCGATGGTATCAGGCGCAAGGACGGCAAGACCCTGTCGGTCGAATTCCTGAACGACAGCCAGACCTTTGACCGTGTGATCAATCCGTTCGTGGACAACCTGCTGCGGCTGGGTGTCGACGCCCGGATGACGCGTGTCGACAATGCCCAGATGACGCAGCGCGAGCGCAGCTATGATTTCGATGTCATCACTCATCAGATGCCGATGTCCTATGTTCCCGGTTCGAACCTGCGGCAATATTTCGGCTCGGAGGGGGTGGACGATGTGTTCAACCTCATGGGTCTTCAGGACCCTGGCATCGACGCCCTGATTTCGGTGGTCGAGGCGGCGGCGGATCAGGAGGCGCTGGAGACGGCGATTTCGGCGCTGGATCGCGGGCTGCGGGCGCAGAAGTTCTGGATTCCCCAGTGGTTCAAGCCGGTCCATACCGTCGCCTATTATGATTATCTGCGCTACCCGGAACCCCTGCCGCCCTTCGCGCTGGGCAATCTGGATTTCTGGTGGGCGGATCAGGACGCCTACGACCGGCTCAAAGCTGCCGGGGCATTCTAGACCTTGGGCGCCTATATCCTCCGACGGTTGCTGTTGATGATCCCGACGTTGCTCGGGATCATGATCATCAACTTTGCCCTGATCCAGTTCGTACCGGGCGGCCCGGTCGAACAGGTTCTGGCGCAGTTGCAGGGCGAAGGCGATGCTTTCGCCAATATCGCCGGCGGTGGGGACGGTGCCGGCGCGCAGCAATTCGAGAACGACAGCGGTTATCTGGGTGCGCGGGGCCTGCCGCCTGAATTCATCGCGGAACTGGAACGCCAGTTCGGTTTCGACAAACCGCCGTTGGAGCGGTTCCTGAACATGATGTGGGACTATCTGCGGTTCGATTTCGGTGAGAGCTATTTCCGTTCGATCTCGGTCGTTGATCTGGTGCTGGAAAAGATGCCCGTGTCGATCACGCTGGGCCTGTGGTCGACGGTTCTGGCCTATCTGATTTCGATCCCGCTGGGCGTCCGCAAGGCGGTTCGCGACGGATCGAACTTCGACACATGGACCAGCGGGGTCGTCATCGTGGCCTATGCCATCCCCGGCTTTTTGTTCGCGATCCTGCTTCTGGTGCTGTTCGCGGGCGGATCGTATTGGAAGATTTTTCCGTTGCGCGGGCTGACGTCGCCCGGCTTCGATGATCTTTCGCTGATAGGAAAGGCGCTGGATTATCTGTGGCACATCACCTTGCCGGTTGCCGCGTCGACCATCAGCGCCTTTGCCGGACTGACGCTTTTGACCAAGAACAGCTTTCTTGACGAAATCCGCAAGCAATACGTCGTGACCGCCAAGGCCAAGGGCCTGACCGAGCGCCGTGTGCTCTATGGTCACGTCTTCCGCAATGCGATGCTGATCGTCATCTCGGGCTTTCCTGCGCTGTTCGTGTCGGTGTTCTTTGGCGGTTCGTTGATCATCGAGACGATCTTCTCGCTCGACGGATTGGGACGGCTCGGGTTCGAAGCAGCAGTCAACCGTGATTACCCGGTGATGTTCGGCACGCTGTTCACATTCTCGCTGATCGGGCTGGTGATGGGGCTTATCACCGATCTGACCTATATCTGGGTCGACCCCCGGATCGACTTCGAAAGCCGGGAAGCCTGATGGCCCTGTCACCCCTGAACGCGCGCCGCTGGCGCAATTTCAAGAAGAACCGGCGGGCCGTCTGGTCGCTGTGGATTTTCGCAGTGCTGTTCGGGCTGTCGCTCTTCGCGGAGGTGCTGGCGAACGACAAACCCCTGCTCGTCAGCTATCGCGGCGAATGGCGTTCGCCGCTTATGTCGTTCTATTCCGAAGAGGATTTCGGCGGCTTCTTCAAGACCGAGGCCACCTACCGCGAGATCGAGGTGCAGTGCCTCATCATTGCGGGCGGGACCGAGGACCCGTGCCTCGACGACCCCGAGGGCATCATTGCCGAGGTCCGTGCATCGGGCACCGTCGAGGGGGAACCGACCGAGGCAGGCTGGCTGCTCTGGCCGCCGATCCCCTACAAGTACAATACCGTGAACGACATCGACGGCGCGGCCCCGTCGGCCCCGGATGCCAAGCACTGGCTGGGCACGGACGATACCGCGCGCGACGTGCTGGCACGGGTGATCTATGGCTTCCGCCTGTCGGTGGCCTTCGCGTTGATCGTGACCTTCCTGACCAGCGTGATCGGCATCGCGGCAGGGGCGATCCAGGGCTTCTTCGGCGGCTGGACCGACCTGATCTTCCAGCGCGTGATCGAAATCTGGGGATCCACGCCGTCACTCTATATCATCATCATCGTGGCCGCGATCATCCCGATGGATTTCTGGCTGCTGGTCGGGTTGATGACGCTGTTCGGCTGGACCGCGCTGGTCGGTGTGGTCAGGGCCGAATTCCTGCGCGCGCGAAATTTCGAATACGTTCGCGCCGCCCGCGCGCTGGGCGTCGGCAACGGCACGATCATGTTCAGGCACGTGTTGCCCAACGCGATGGTCGCCACCGTGACCTTCCTGCCGTTCATCGTGACGGGCACCATCGGCGGCCTCGCCTCGCTCGACTTTCTGGGGTTCGGTCTGCCGTCGTCATCGCCGTCCCTGGGCGAGATGACGTTGCAGGCGAAACAGAACCTGCAGGCACCGTGGCTGGGCTTTACCGCCTTCGTGACCTTCGCCGTGATGCTGTCGCTGCTGGTCTTCATCTTCGAGGGCATTCGCGACGCTTTCGACCCGCGAAAGACTTTTTCATGAGCCTTCTCGACGTCCGCGACTTACGGATCGCCTTCCGGCAGGACGGCATTTCAAGCGAAGCCGTGAAAGGCGTCAGCTTCGTCGTCGACAAGGGCGAGACGGTCGCGCTGGTGGGCGAGTCGGGGTCTGGCAAGTCGGTCACGGCCCTGTCCACGGTGTCGCTTCTGCCCGACAGTGCGCAGGTCAGCGGCTCGATTACCTATAGTGGCACCCATATGATCGGCGCGCCCGAGGCTGACCTGCGACGGGTGCGTGGCAACGACATCAGCTTCATCTTCCAGGAGCCGATGACCTCGCTGAACCCGCTGCACACGATCGAGAAGCAACTGCGGGAAAGTATCGAATTGCATCAGGGCCTGCGCGGCGATGCGGTGCGGGTCCGCATCCTCGATATGCTGCACAAGGTCGGCATCCACGATGCCGAAAGCCGTTTGTCGGCCTACCCGCACCAGTTGTCGGGCGGGCAGCGGCAGCGGGTGATGATCGCGATGGCGCTGGCCAACGGGCCGGACCTGCTGATCGCGGACGAGCCGACGACGGCATTGGATGTGACCATTCAGGCGCAGATCCTGGAACTGCTGGCCGATCTGAAACGCGACGAGGGGATGAGCATGCTGTTCATCACCCACGACCTTGGCATCGTGCGCCGCTTCGCCGACCGAGTCTGCGTGATGCAGCACGGCAAGATCGTCGAGACCGGGCCGGTCGCCACGATCTTCGATAATCCGCAGCACCCCTATACGCAGATGTTGCTGGCCGCCGAGTCGACCGGAGTGCCGGACCCTGTGCCCGACGGCGCGCCGGAAATTGCCGCGACGGACGGGCTGAAAATCTGGTTTCCGATCACCAAGGGTCTGCTGAAACGGACGGCGGGCTATGTGAAGGCAGTCAACGATGCCACGCTGTCGGTCCGTGCCGGCGAAACCGTCGGCATCGTGGGCGAGTCGGGGTCGGGCAAGACCACGCTGGCACTGGCGATCATGCGGCTGATCTCGTCCGAGGGGCCGATCACCCTTCTGGGCAAACGCATCGACGGGTTGAAATCCAAGCAGATGAAACCGCTGCGTCAGGACATGCAGATCGTGTTCCAGGACCCCTATGGCTCGCTGTCACCCCGGATGACAGTGGCCGAGATCGTGGCCGAAGGCCTGCGCCTGCATGACACCGGCGATGATCGTCCACACCGCGACCAGGTTGCGGAAATCCTGACCGAAACGGGGATCGATCCGGCGTCGATGGATCGTTATCCTCACGAGTTCTCTGGCGGTCAGCGCCAGCGCATCGCCATCGCCCGCGCGATGATCCTGCGCCCCAAGCTGGTCGTTCTGGACGAACCGACGTCGGCACTGGACCAGACGGTGCAGGTGCAGATTGTCGACCTGCTGCGCGATCTTCAAAGAAGGCATGGGCTGGCGTATCTGTTCATCAGCCACGATCTGAAGGTCGTGCGCGCGCTGTCGCACAAGGTGATGGTGATGAAGCGCGGCGATGTGGTCGAGGCAGGGGAGGCGAAGCAGGTTTTCGATGCCCCCGCCAACCCCTATACCCGCGCGCTGATGGCGGCGGCCTTCGACCTGAAGGCGGATGTCGCGGCGGCGGTCTGAACCTCGTTCAGCTGCCCAAAACCACGCTGCAATCCACATCGCGCGCCCGAAGCCGGGTGCAGGCACGCTGGGCCTCCCGCTCCGACAGGCCGATGAAGCCCGGCGCGAAGCCGTTGCGAACCCGATCCACGCGGCGCAATGCACGGTCCAGCGTGTCCAACTCCTGCAAGGCGGTGCGCAGCAGAAGTTTGTCGGCGGCGGAGCGAGTGCGTTGCGCGGACAGTTCGATCCCGTAGTTCTGACCGGCGGTGGACGCACGGGTCACGACAACGCGCTGCGCTTCGACACGCGGCGCTTCGGGGGCAGGTCTGGGCGATGGCTGAGCCACTTGCGTGGAGGCCGAGGCATAGATCATGCTAACCGACGCCGTGCCACGTGGAACCGGGCGCATCGAAAGTGCCGGGGCGGACGGTCCGGCCCGCGATGCAACGCTGTAGACCGGCGGGCTGGGACGACGCTCGGTGACGCGGCTGGGCGCGGAGGCAAAGCCAATGTCCAGCAGTTCGGCAATGCGGGCATTACGGGTCGCCGTGGAACGGCCACCGAAGACGGTCGCGATGATCCGCACATCGCCACGCTGTGCCGACGACACCAGGTTGAACCCGGCGGCGTTTGTGTATCCGGTCTTGATCCCGTCAGCGCCCTCATAATCATTCAGCAGGCGACGGTTGGTATTGCGGACCTGAGTGATGCCCGCGTCCGTCGTGGTGCGTGAGAACAGATTATAATATTCGGGATAATCATAGAAAAGCCGACGTCCCAATGTTGTCATATCGCGCGCCGTGCTCAGGTGTCCGGATCGAGTCAGACCATTCGCGTTGCGAAATGTGGTGTTCGTCATGCCGAGCGCCAGCGCGGTGCGGTTCATGCGTTCCGAAAAGGCATCTTCGGACCCGGAAATCGCTTCGCCGATGGCGGTTGCGGCATCATTGGCGGATTTCACCGCCGCCGCGCGGATGAGATATCGGAAAGCGATCTTTTGCCCGGCACGGAGGCCCAGTTTGGACGGCGGTTCATTCGCGGCGTTGCGCGAGATGCGGACCTCGGTATCCAGCGTGATCTCGCCGCGCCTGACGGCTTCGAACGCGATATAGAGGGTCATCATCTTGGTCAGCGAGGCGGGGTGCAGTCGGGCATCGGCGTTGCGGGCCCGGATGACTTCGCCGGTGCGGGCGTCGATTACCATTTCCGCATAGGGCGCGGCCTGACCCGGAAGGGCAAGCATCATGGTCACGACAATCGGCATTATGCCCCAAAGGGCGTTTCGGATCATGTTTATGTTCACTAGACTGCTCAGTCTGCCTTGGGTCCCGATCTTGTCGCCGGTGACCTGTGTGATTTGGTTTATACTAACCTTAATTGACTAGTAAAATCTACCGTTCAGCGGGGTGCCTTCAAATTGCCCAGATTGCGGGATCATTCGGCGACATTTGGTGGGCTGATCTCGACTTGTCCACAACCGAAGGCGTATATCGTGGCGGAAATATGGCGGGTTGGGCGACCACTCGCTGAAGATCGCCAAAATGCAAAGGCAGGTTTCCATATATGACAGACGCATCCAAGTCCCGAAAACGGGATGCAGCCGACTGGTTCCATGAATTGCGCGACCGCATCGTCGCCGCCTTCGAAGCGGTGGAAGACGCGGGTGCAACCGGGCCCTTTGCGGACCTTCCCGCCGGACGGTTCGAAGTGACACCGACCCGGCGCACGGCGGAAGATGGGTCCGATGCGGGCGGCGGCTTGATGTCTGTGATGCGCGGCGGGCGCGTTTTCGAGAAGGTCGGCGTAAACTGGTCCGAAGTTCACGGCCAGCTGGGCGACCGGGCGCAACAGGCGATGGCGGCGCGCGGCGTGCCCGGCATGGCCGACGACCCGCGCTTCTGGGCCAGCGGCATTTCTCTGGTGGCCCATATGCGAAACCCGCATGTTCCGGCGGTCCATATGAACACGCGCATGTTCTGGACGCCGCATGCGTGGTGGTTCGGCGGCGGCAGCGACCTGAACCCCTGTCTGGAATATGCCGAGGACACGGCGTATTTCCACGCCCGGATGCAGGAGGCCTGCGACGGGCACGAGGCCGAGGGAGAGGCGGGGCGTTATGCCCGGCTGAAAGCCTGGGCCGACGAGTATTTTTATATCCCCCATCGCAAACGGGCGCGGGGCGTCGGCGGGATCTTCTACGACGACCTGAACACAGGCGACTGGGATGCAGATTTCGCCTTCACCAGGTCAGTCGGCGAACAGTTCCTGCCCGCGTTCCTGCCGCTGGTGGAAAAGCGGCGCGCTCAGCCCTGGACCGATGCGGACAAGGACGCGCAACTGGTGCATCGCGGTCTCTATGCGGAATATAACCTGGTCTATGACCGGGGCACGAAGTTCGGGCTGGAATCCGGGCATGATGCCGATGCGGTTCTGATGTCGCTGCCGCCCGAGGCCAAGTGGCACTGACGGATCAGCCGTCCGCCATTTCGTCCGCCCGCTCCCAGACACCCGCGAAACCGGTGGCGTAGCCTTCGCCATCCAGCGACAGGCCGCGCGCCACCAGCGACCCCAGGCGCCCCAGTTCATCCCCGCATTTCGCCGCCGCGCCATTGCCGCCGATAAGCGCGGTCACGGTGTCGTCCAGACGCTCGATGCAGGGGAATCCGGTTTCGGTCCAGACCACCGCGCAGGGACCGGTGTGCGTCGCTTCGAACGCGACACCCGGCAGCAAGGCGCGCATCTCGTCCAGAAGGCGTGCGCCGACATGAGCGTCACCGGTGCCGTGATACCAGTTTCGCATCTCGGTGGCGGTGTGAATGCGCGGGCTGTCGAGCTGGCCGCCGATTTTCAGGTACAGATGCCCGTCGGGATAACGGACCGGGGGCAGCATATACAGGTCATGATCCCATCCCTGCGGCACCCATATGACCGACGGCATGTCGGCCAGCGCCGCGCCCGTCGCTTCGGACAGGCGGGCGAAGGCAATGGTGCGGGCCCAGACCTTGATACGCGGCTGCCGGGGCAACAAACCATCCGACCCGGCATGGGGTCCGGTGGCGACGACGACCTGCGCGCCGCCGATCCGGGTGCCGTCGGCGAGTGTGACGATGCCGTCCTGCCGGGCGATGGCGGCCTGGCTCAGGACGGTTGCACCGGCCGCTTGCGCCAGAGCGATCTGCGCGTCGCACATGGCGCGCGGGTCGATCCAGCCGCCCAGCGTCGTCTCATGGCTGACCAGGGACCCGCAGGGCAGGGCCAACCCCAGCGTTTCCCATGTCTCGCAGGTGCCGATAATCGACGGCGGAGGCGGCAGGGCTTCGGCCACGGCGTGGAACCGGGCGGTGAAATCCCCCATCGGTCCGTCCTGCGGCCCGGCCATGATGGCTCCGGTTTCGTGGAAAATGGTCTGACCTGACCGGGCTTCCAGATCGCGATAACGGTCGATGGACCGGCGCGAGAGCAGCGACCAGTCCGCATCCGCCGCCACGCGCCGGGTGATCCGCGCGGCATCGTAATGGCTGGCGAAAGGCCCCTTGCTGTCGGATTTGACGGGCGGTTCCGGGGGCGCGATCAACGCGACGGACGCGCCGGATTCGGCCAGATACCGGGCGCAGGGCGCACCCATCATGCCGCCACCGATGACGATATAATCGAATCTCTGCATCATATCCGATGCTGGCGCAGGCACCGCCTCCGCGAAAGCTATTTCTCGCGCAGCGTGTCGATCATCAGCGAGACGTTGTCGGGGTCCGCGTCCGGAGTGATGCCGTGGCCCAGATTGAAGACATGCGGTCCCTGCGACAGCGCATCGCGAATGCGCCGGACCTCCGACACCAGGGCGTCACCCCCCGTGACCATGTGCCGCGACGCAAGATTGCCCTGAACGCAGCCGCCGGTCTGCACGTTTTCCGCGACCCATGCCGCATCGACCGAATTATCGACAGCCACGCAATCGGCCCCTGTCGCGGCATGGAAGCCCACGTATTTGTCCCCTGCCTCGCGCGGGAAGGCGATAACCGGCACACCCGGATGCCTGGCCCTGAGCGCGGCGATGATATTGCGGGCGGGGGCCAGCGCATAGCGGTCGAAGTCGTCGCCCGACAGCGACCCGGCCCAGCTGTCGAACAGCTTGACCACTTCGGCGCCCGCGTCGATCTGCGCCGACAGGTATTCGATGGTGGCGTCGGTGATAAGATCAATCAGCGCTTCGAACGTCGCACGGTCGGTGTCTTTCAGCGCGTGGGCCGGGGCCTGATCGGGCGTCCCCTGACCCGCAATCATATATGTCGCCACCGTCCACGGCGCACCGGCAAAGCCGATCAGCGTTACCTCGGACGGCAGTTCGCCCGCCAGATTGCGGACCGTCTGATAGATCGGGTGTAACGTCTCGTGGATGGCGGCGACCGGTTTCAGCTTCGCCAGATCAGCGGCCCTTGTGACGGTAGACAGGCGCGGGCCTTCGCCGGTGACGAACCACAGGTCCGCGCCCAGCGCCTGCGGCACCAGCAGGATGTCCGCAAACAGGATCGCGGCGTCGAAGCCGAAGCGCCGGATCGGCTGCAGCGTCACTTCGGTCGCCAGATCGGGGTTGTAGCACAGCGACAGGAAATCCCCGGCCTGTGCCCGCGTTGCCTTGTATTCCGGCAGGTACCGTCCGGCCTGTCGCATCATCCAGACGGGCGGCACCGGCAGCGTTTCACCGGCGAGGGATCTGAGGATGGCTTTGGTCATGGTCACTCCGGCGCGGTCTGAGGCGGGTCTGGTCTGGACACGACCTGTCGTGGCGGGCAGGTGGTGTCAACCGAAGCGGGAAGTGTGCCCTATGTCCGATTTGCCAACCTCCGACGCGCCCCTTCGCATCGGCACGCGCGGCTCGCCCCTTGCGCTGGCGCAGGCGCACGAGACGCGCGACCGGCTGGCGGCGGCCTTCGACCTGCCGCAGGCGGCATTCCACATCGAGATCATCAAGACCACCGGCGATCGCGTGCTGGACCGTCCCCTGTCGGAAATCGGCGGCAAGGGCCTGTTCACGCGCGAAATCGAGGACGCGCTTCTGGACGGGTCAATCGACATCGCGGTTCATTCGATGAAGGACATGCCGACGCTGCAACCGGACGGTCTGTTGATCGACACCTATCTGCCGCGCGAAGACGTGCGCGATGCTTTCGTCACCCTGACCGGTGTGGCGCTGGCCGATATGCCGCAGGGCGCGGTCGTCGGATCGTCCAGCCTGCGCCGTCGTGCCCAGATCGCGGTGCGGCGGCCCGACGTGAAACTGGTCGAGTTTCGCGGCAACGTGCAGACCCGCATGGCCAAGCTGCGCGACGGCGTGGCGGATGCCACGTTTCTTGCGATGGCGGGGCTGAACCGGCTGGGTCTGACGGACGTGCCGCGCCATGCGACCGATCCTGCCGATATGCTGCCCGCCGTGGCGCAGGGTGCAATCGGGATCGAACGTCGCGCCGGCGACACCCGCATGGCCGAACTGCTGTCGGCGATCCACGACAGGGACACCGGCCTGCGGCTGGCTTGCGAACGTGCCTTCCTTTTGACGCTGGACGGCAGCTGCGAAACACCCATCGCCGGACTGGCCGAGCTGGACGGCGACAGGCTGCGATTCCGGGGCGAGATTCTGCGCCCCGACGGGTCGGACGTGCTGACGGTTGCGGGCGATTGTCCGGCGATGGAGGGCGCGGCGCTGGGACATGCCATGGCCGAAAACCTTCTGGCCCGCGCGCCCGCCGGGTTCTTCGACTGGCGCGCCTGACCGTCCTTGTTATCTCAGTCCTGGGCCCAGGGGCCGTGCTGATCCGTCGCGCCATTCACATGAACGAACCCGTGCAGTCCAAAGAAATCGCGCTGACCCTGAATCATGTTCGCGGTGCCGCGTGCCGTGCGCATCATATCGAAATACGCCAGCCCTGATGACAGCGCGGGCGTCGCATGCCCGTTCAGCGCGGCCCCGGCCACAACGTGCCGCAACGCGCCGTGATGGGTCTTCATCAGATCCGCGAAATACGGCGTGCGCATCAGGTTATCGCCCGCATGGTCGGCCAGGGCGGCGGCCATATCGTCCAGCATCGTGGACCGGATGATGCAGCCTTCCCGCCAGATACGCGCCACCTGAGGCAGGTCGATGTCCCAGCCATACATATCTCCGGTAGCTGCGATCATGACGAAGCCCTGCGCATAGGCCAAGATCTTGCCCGCGATCAGCGCGCCTTCCAGTGTCTTGAGATCCAGATCGTCGAAGCGCTGCGGGGCGGCCTCGAAGATATCCTGCCCCGAGGCCCGCTCCTGGAGCCGCGAGGATATGTTTCGCGCGTCGACGGCGGCGGAGATGGCGGGGATCGGCGTCAGCAGGTGCAGCGCCTCGATCGCGGTCCAGCGACCGGTGCCCTTCTGCCCGGCTGCATCCACGATGACCGAAAGCAGCGGCTTGTCGGTTGCGACGTCCCTGGCGCGCGCGACCTTGCCGGAGATCTCGATCAGATAGCTTTCGAGCGGACCGGTGTTCCAATCTTCGAAGACCTTGCCGATCTCGTCCTCGGACAGGCCGTGGCCATCGCGCAGGATGCCATAGATCTCGGCGATCATCTGCATGTCGGCGTATTCGATGCCGTTGTGGACCATCTTGACGAAGTGACCCGCGCCCGCAGGTCCCATCAGCGCGGCGCAGGGCTCGCCCTTATACTTGGCCGAAATCGCCAGCATGATATCCTCGACCCGCGCCCAGACCTCGGGCGCGCCGCCACCCATGATCGAAGGGCCGTGTCGCGCACCTTCTTCCCCGCCCGAGACGCCGACACCCAGATAGGGATGGTCCGACGCCGCGACCCGGCGATTGGTGTCATGGAAATTCGCGTTACCGGCATCGATGATAAGATCGTCGTCGTCCAGCAGCGGTCGAAGCGCTTCGATCTGGTCGTCGACCGGATCGCCCGCCGGCACCATCAGGATGATCGCGCGGGGTTTCGCGAGGGCGGCGACAAATTCTTCCAGCGTTTCGGTCGGAGTGATCCTTGGGGCCAGCTCGCCCGCGCCCGCGGCAAAGTCGCGCGTCACCTGGGTGGTGCGGTTGAAGACCGCGATGTCGAAGCCTTTTTCGGCAATGTTCAGCGCCAGGGCTGTGCCCATGGTGCCAAGGCCAATCAGGCCGATCCGTGCATCTGCGGGCATCGCGGCGTCCTTCTGTTACCGATACCGCCGGTCCTAGACCGCCGGGTCGCGCATGAAAAGACCAGGCTTTGTCGGAAACGGCAGACGTGCATGGATGTCAGCGGCGCGCATGATCGTGGCAGATCGTTTCGAACAGGGCCAGCCAGTCGTTCGCCGCCTGCAACGTCACGTCGCCCGCCGCACCGTACCCCGGCGTCTCCTCCAGAATGGCGCACAGCGTCCGCCATTCCGTCGCGTCGCGGGGTGCCGTCAGATACGATTGTCCCGATCCGCCCTCGGGCAGCGCGCGCGCCATCATCCGCAGCGCCACCCGCTGGGAATGCCAGACATAGCCCCGCGCCAGGGCGTCGTCGGTCCGAGGACGCGGCCAGGTCTTGGGCGGCGCGTCGTGACCGAGGTCGTCCAAGTCTTCAGCCAGCAACGCCAGCGCCGCATCCAGTGCAGGGGCCAGCGCGTCATCGCAGGTCCGCAAAGCGGAAAGCGCATCTGACTGAGCCGCCAGAAACCGCCGCAACCCGTCCGGATCCTTCAGGGAAAAGCGGCGCTGCGCCCGGTCCAGCGCGTCCTGTGCAGCGCGGGTGCCGGTGCGCAGTCGATCGCGGAGAAACGGTTCGGTCAAGGTCATGGCAAAGTGATCGCCCGCCCGGTCGACCGTTGCAAGTCGTTGGTTCGCCTGACCGATGACTTTGCACGCGCGTGCAATTCCGTCAGGCGCGCAATCGGACGCAGACTTCAGGTTGGGAACGAAGGACTGGTGGCGGTGCAGGGACTTGAACCCCGGACACGCGGATTATGATTCCGCTGCTCTAACCAACTGAGCTACACCGCCTCTGGCGCGCCGAATACGACCCCGCGCCAGAAGCGTCAAGACCGCCACCACGCCTTTTCATCGCAGGCGACCCGTGGCAGCACTCACCTTTGGAGGAGCCGCCATGACAGACCACCGCGCCGCGCTGAACGACCTGCGCGCACTTCTGGGCGACGCACACGTCCTGACCGGCGAGGCGACCGCACGTTTTGCGAAGGACTGGACCGGCAAATGGCGCGCCGATCCGCTTGCCGTGGCGCGCCCGGCTTCCACCGATCAGGTGTCGCAGACGGTGCGCATCGCCGCCCGGCACGGTCTGGCTGTGGTGCCCGTCGGCGGCAACACCGGGCTGGTCGGCGGCACGGCAAATACCGGCGCGCTGATGATCTCGCTCGAACGGATGACGGCAATCCGCGATCTGCGGCCCGATGCAGGGGTCGCCGTGGTCGAGGCAGGCGTCGTCCTGTCCGACATCCACGATGCCGCCGACGCCCACGGCCTGATCTTTCCGCTGACCTTCGGGGCACGGGGATCGGCCCGCGTCGGCGGCTTCCTGTCGACCAACGCGGGCGGGTCCAACGTCGTGCGATACGGGTCGACGCGCGGGCTGGTGCTGGGGTTGGAGGTTGTGCTGGCCGACGGCCGGGTGCTTGATCTGATGAGCGAGCTGCGCAAGGACAACTCCGGCCTCGACCTGCGCGATCTCTTCATCGGGGCCGAAGGCGTGCTGGGCATCATCACCGGCGCCGTCCTGCGTCTGTTGCCGAAACCCCGCCACCATGCCACCGCCCTGGCCGCCGTGCGCGACCTGCCATCGGCACTGACGCTTCTGCGGCGGCTTCAGGCGGCCAGCGATGGCGCGGTCGAGGCGTTTGAATACATGCCGCGCAACTACATGACGGCACTGGCGACCCATCGTCCCGATCTGCGTCAGCCCTTCGCGGTTCAGGATCATACCGTGATGATCGACATGGGCGGGCTGTCCCGACCCCTGGGGGACGTGATGGAGGAGGTGCTGGCCGAGGCGGTCGAAGCGGGCGAAGTCCTCGATGCGATGATCGCCCAGAACGAGGCGCAGCGGCGGCACATCTGGGACATGCGCGAAGTCGCCGCCGAAATCACCTTCACCCGCCTGCCCATCGTCGACAACGATGTCGCGCTGCCGCTGGATGGCGTCGCTGACTTTATCGAGCGGATGCACGCCGGGCTGGCCGGAATCGACCCGCAGGCAGACGACCTGATTGTCGCCCATCTGGGCGACGGCAACGTGCATCTGACGGTCTATCCGACACGCGACGATGCCGCGCATCTGGATGCGATCCGCGAAATGATCGAAGGCGTGGTGGTCGATCTTGGCGGCTCGATCAGCGCCGAACACGGCATCGGCCTGTCCAAACTGGCGACGATGACGCGGCGCAAGGACCCGGTGGCGCTGGACGTGATGCGCGCAATCAAGGCGGCGCTGGACCCTGACAACCGCATGAATCCCGGCAAGGTTATGCCGGACCCCTGATCGGGCGATCCCGCCGCCGGGGGGCAGCTATCCCCGGTTCGTCAGCTGTATCAGCGCCAGCCCCCCGGTCATCGCCATCAGCCCGACGATCCGGACCGCCGTCAATGGCACGATCCGCGCCCCGAACAGGCCGAAATGGTCGATCGCCGCCGCCGAGATCATCTGCCCCAGCAGCACGAAAAACACCGCGTTGCCGACACCGAACACCGGGGCGATCCAGGTAATCGACAGGACGTAGAATGCGACCAGCACGCCCGCCAGGAACAGATGCGGCGGTTGCACGGCGACACGGGCCATGGCCCCTGGCCCGGTCAGAATCATCGCCACCCCCGAACAGATCAGGGCCACGGTGAACAGTACGAAGGCCGCCGCTGCGGGTCCGCCGATATTCGCGCCCAGGCGGGCGTTCAGCGCCGCGAGAACCGGGATGCCGATCCCTGCGGCAAGCATGATGACGGCATAATGGGTCATGACATATCCACCTGTGTCAGCCAGTTGCGCAGGGCCGACGTCGTGGCGTCCGGCTGCTCCAGCGTCGGCAGATGGCCTGCGTTTTCGATCACGGTCAACGTCGATCCGGGGATCAGGTCCTGCATCAACACATGTCGGTGCAGCGGACAGACCGCATCCTCCCGACCGCAGAGGATCAACGTGGGGGCCGTGACGCCACGCAGCGTATCCTGGTGGTCGGGTCGGGTTTGCAGGGCGCGGGACTGCCGGATGAAGACCTCCGCCCCCAGCCTTTCGGCCATATCCATGCACAGATCGAGGATCGCATCGCGACCGGGGCCGTCAGCCAGATATTTCGGCTTCATCTCGTCGCGCATCACCGCGCGCAGATGGCCGGCGCGGACACGCTGGATTTGCGGCTCTCGCCGGGCGGCGAACTCCGGCGTCTCGGCCATCGGGTTTGTGTCCATCAGGCACAACCCGGCGATCCGCTCAGGCGCTTGGGCAAGAACCTCCATCGCGACGATGCCGCCCATGCTGAGCCCCGCCAGGGCAAACCGGGGCGGGGCGTCGGCCAGAACGGCGTCGGCCAGTTTCTCGGTCGTGTCGGCCGTAATGATCGGCAGAACCTCGACGTGCCGGTCGGTAAACGCGTCGGTCTGGGGGCCGAACAGGCGTGCGTCGCACATCATGCCGGGCAGCAAAATCAGGGGTAAGCGACGACTCACGATGCTCTCGGCACGCGATTTTCGCCTGATCCGTCAAATCCGCTCCGGATGCTCCATCCCATTTCGCCAGACAACACGCGCTTTGAGCGGGCGGCAACCCATGTTAAAAATCCGGCATCGTTTCGGTTTGGGAGAATCGGATGACGGATTTTTTCTTGCTGGCAACGGCAGTTTTCGCGGCTGTGGTCCTTGTGCGCGTCCTGACCCAACACTGGCCCCGCACCTCCGACGAGACCGAGGAAGTCGACATCGGGCGCTAATCCTGCCCCATGCATCGGCAAAATTCCGCGCAAATTTCAGCGCATGTGCCGTTCGCCCCGGTCGCGGGCCAGTGCAATCTGTTTCATGCGTTCGCGAAACCGCGCCCGATCGCTCGCGTCGAACTGATCGACGCAGTGATGGCACTGCACGCCCGCTTCATATTCCGGGCGCTCGGTATCGCATGGCTCCAGCGGTCGGCGACAGGCATGGCACAGCACATGACCGCCCGGTTCCAGCCCGTGCCCGACACTGACGCGGTCGTCGAACACGAAGCATGCCCCCTGCCACAGGCTGTCCGCCGCGGGCACTTCCTCCAGGTACTTCAGAATACCACCCTGCAAGTGCACCACATCCTCCACCCCTTGTCCGCGAAGGTAAGCCGTGGATTTCTCGCAGCGGATGCCGCCCGTGCAGAACATCGCCACGCGCTTGCCCCTCAGCCGGTCGGCGTTCGCCGCCCACCACGCAGGGAAATCGCCGAAGGCCTCGGTCTGCGGGTCCACGGCCCCTTCGAAACTTCCGATGGCGACCTCATAGGCGTTGCGCGTGTCGATCACGACCGTCTGCGGATCGCGCACCACCGCATTCCAGTCGCCCGGTGCCACGTATCGCCCGACCCCCGCCAGCGGATCGACGTCCGGCTGGCCCATCGTCACGATTTCCCGCTTCACCCGCACCCGCATCCGACCGAACGGCGCGACCTCCGCCTGCGCGTATTTCGGCTCCAGATCGGCGCAGCCGGGCAGGGCGCGCAAATGCGCCAGCACGGCGGCGATGCCGTCCGACGGGCCCGCGATGGTGCCGTTGATGCCCTCGGGCGCCAGCAACAGCGTTCCGGTCACGCCGTTCGCAAGGCACAGGTCCAGCAACGGCCCGCGCAGCGCATGCGGGTCGGGGAAGGGCGTGAACCGATAAAGGGCGGCGACCGTGAACATCATCCCGCGCCATAAGCCGTTGCCCCCGGTGTCTCAAGCATTAGGGTCGCCTCGAACATCAGGAGTGCCGCCATGACCGCCGCCGCCAAGACCGACACACGCGCCCTTATCGTCATCGACGTGCAGACCGGCTTCTGCCCCTGCGGCAATCTCGCCGTGCCCGGCGGCGACGAAATCGTGCCGGGCATCAACGCGCTGATGTTGGATTTCCACCATGTGATCCTGACGCAGGACTGGCATCCGGCGGGCCATTCGTCCTTTGCGTCCTCGCATCCTGGCCGTGCGCCCTATGAAGTGATCGACATGCCCTACGGCGCTCAGGTCCTCTGGCCCGATCATTGCATCCAGGGCACGCGGGACGCCGCGTTCCACCCCGAGCTGCACACCGACCGCGCCCGTGCCGTCATCCGCAAGGGCTTCAACCCCGCCGTCGATAGCTATTCCGCGTTTTTCGAGAACGATCATGAAACTCCGACCGGGCTGGAGGGTCTGCTGCGCGCGTTGAATATCAGCGACCTGACACTGGTCGGGCTGGCGACCGATTTCTGCGTCAACTTCTCGGCGCTAGACGCCGCGCGTCTGGGGTTTGACGTGGCCGTGCGCGAGGACCTAAGCCGCGCCATCGACCTCGACGGTTCGCTGGCGGCGGCGCGAACGGCGATGGAAAAGGCGGGCGTGGCGCTGATCAGTTAGTCTGCGGGCAATCGCCAGATTGCTTGTTTTCCGGCCACGATCAGCAAATCAATGTCGTATTCAGGCAAGTCATGTCGCGTTTTGTGCACGGTTGTGGCAGGACCGGACGCATTATTCGTGACACCATCGCCGTGGGAGGCACTGAAATGGCCAATATCGAACCACCCCTTACCGATCTTCCGATAGATACGCATGACGGAGGTTTCTATAACGGCTTCGCCACGCGCGTCACGATCCCGGCAAAGGTCATCATTGCGATTCTGATCCTGTGGGCGGTGATCTTTCCGTCCCAGGCCGGCGCCGTACTGACAGGGCTTAACAAGCTGATCCTGACGAATTTCGCGACCTGGTACATCTATGTGATCGGTGGTTTCCTTCTGGTCTGCCTTGGCCTAGCCATCTGGCCCGCCGCGGGCCGCATGCGCTTGGGGGCTGATACCGATCGGCCCGAATTCGACAATTTTTCGTGGTTTTCGATGATGTTTGGGGCCGGAATCGGTGTCGGCATGCTGACCTGGTCGGTGGCTGAGCCGATCTATCACTTTCAGACCAATCCCCGTGTCATCATGGGGCTGGCCGAGGCCAGCAGCGAAGCCAACAGGCTGAATTCCTTTACCTACAGCTTCCTGCACTGGGGCCTGTCCGCCTGGTCCACCTATGCGATCATCGGTCTTGCGCTGGCGTTCTTCGCCTATCGCCGTGGCCTGCCTCTGACGATCCGGTCGGCGCTGACGCCGCTGTTCGGTGACCGCCTGTCGGGATGGCTGGGCCACGTCATCGACATCGTCGCCGTTGTCGCCACCATTCTGGGTGTCGCGCAGACGCTGGGCTTTGGCGTGAACCAGTTCGTCGCGGGCTTGTCGCGGATCGGTATCGGCGACTGGCTGACCACCGCCGAGGGCAATCCGTCCCCCGGTGGCATCCTGTTCGCGCTGTTCATCATCATGGGGGCCTCGACGCTGTCGGCGCTGTCAGGTGTCGGCAAGGGCATCAAGTGGCTGTCCAACATCAATATGGTGCTGTCGATCTTCCTGCTCGGCTTCTTCCTGATTTTCGGGGCCACGCTTTACGGGGCCTGGGCGCTGTTCGCAGGCACGTTCGATTATCTGATTTCGCTGCCCGGCATGCTCTTCAATGTCGAACGCAGTGACGGCATCCCGAACTCCGTGCCCGACCAGCTTGCCAACTGGCAGGGGGCATGGACAGTGTTCTACTGGGCCTGGTGGGTCGCCTTCGCTCCCTTTGTCGGACTGTTCCTGGCGCGCATCTCGCGCGGTCGGACGATCCGCGAATTCGTTATGGGCGCGCTGATCGTGCCCGCTTTCATGTGCTTTATCTGGTTTGCCTATGCAGGCGGTACCGCCATCGCACTGGAACTCAACGGCGAGGCGAACGGCGCCATCTTCGCGGCGCCGGATGGTGACAAGATCTTCGCCATGACGCAGCTGATGATCGAACCGTTCAGCCCGCTCCTGTCCTGGCTCATGGCCGTGATCATCGTGATCCTGCTGATGACCTACCTCGTCACATCGGCGGACTCCGCGGTGCTGATCGTCAACACGATCAATGCGGCGGGCGACGAAGGCCCCAAGGCGCGGCCCCATATCATTTTCTGGGGCTCCGCCCTCGGGCTGGTGGTGGCCGCGCTGCTGATCGTCGGCGATATCGCAGCGATCCAGACAGCCATGGTGATCGGCGCATTGCCGTTCAGCCTGGTGATGGTGCTGATGGCAATCTCGCTCATCAAGGCGATCATCAACGACGGTCGCCGCGAACGGGCGGGCATCGCCACCACCGTGGATGTTCCGCTGACGCCAGCAGAGTAAACTGCGGTCATATCGACCGGAAAGGGGGCGTTCGCGCTCCCTTTTTGCTGGCTGCCCAAGGTTGTCCTTGGTTTAAACAGTCTCCGTTCCTGCCCGAAGGTCGCCGATGCCCAGATCCCCCCGCGCCGCACGCCGCGCCGCCAAACCCGGCCCGCCCCACGACACCGCGTCCCTGCGCGCCGCAATCGCCGCCGCACGCCTGCCCGGTACGCCGCCGCAGATTACCGAACAGGCGCGCGCGTTGCTTCTGGGCTGGCTCGATCCGTCCCGCACCTTCGCCGACGCCCTCCGCGACCTGTCCTCGGGCGAGGCGGCGCGTGCGATTGGCCTGGCCCTCCTCGACCGCACGCCCGAACCTCCGGGTCTCGACTGCAAATCCGGCTGCGCCTTCTGCTGCATCCTGCCCGGCGACGATGGCGGAACCGTCACGGCGGCCGAGGCCCGAACCCTCCACGCCGCGCTCATCCCGCTGCAAGGCACACCCGACGGCACCCAATGGCACCCGCAGGCCTGCCCGGCGCTCGACCCCGTGACCCGCCTCTGCCGCGCCTACGCGGCCCGCCCGATGATCTGCCGCACCTACGTCAGCCGCGACGTGACCGCCTGCGAAGCCATCGCCGAAGGCCATGCCAAACCCGGCACCGGCACCCTCCCGGCGCAAATCATCACCATCACGGTCCATGCGCTGGCCCGCGCCGCCCTCCACGGCACCACCCCGGTCCACACCTACAACCTGCGCGCCATCGCCACCGCCGCCCTGCGGGGCACACCCGCCCCCGACGCCCTCAAATCCGCCCGCCACAGCCCGAAATCGCTGGACGCCGAGCGCCGCCGCCTGGCCCGCGGCCTGACCCGCGGCTCGGGATAACGGCTGGACGCCCCCGCCGCCCCATGCTCCAAACCCAACGGGACAGGGAGAGCCGAAATGCAGGACATCGCCACGCGCGTCTGGAACCACAAGTGGAAGATCGACCCGATCGTCCGCTCCCTCATCGACACCGATTTCTACAAACTGCTGATGTGCCAGTCGGTGTTCCGCAACCGCCCGCGCACACAGGTCCGCTTCTCGCTCATCAACCGCTCCACCCATATCCCGCTGGCCGACCTCGTCGACGAGGGCGAACTCCGCGAACAACTCGACCACGTCCGCACGCTCTCCCTGTCGCGCGGCGAATCCACATGGCTGCGCGGCAACACCTTCTACGGCAAACGCCAGATGTTCCGCCCCGATTTCATGGAATGGTTCGAAAACCTCCGCCTGCCGCCCTATCACCTCGAACGCCACGGCGACCAATACGAACTCACCTTCGAAGGCACATGGCCCGAGGTCATGCTCTGGGAAATCCCCGCCCTCGCCATCCTGATGGAACTCCGCTCCCGCGCCGTCCTCAAGGACATGGGCCGCTTCGAGACCCAGGTCCTCTATGCCCGCGCCATGACCCGCGTCTGGGAAAAGGTCGAACGCCTGCGCGACCTCGACGGCCTCCGCCTCGCCGACTTCGGCACCCGCCGCCGCCATTCCTTCCTCTGGCAGGACTGGTGCGTGCAGGCATTGGGCGAGGGGCTGGGCGCCAATTTCGCCGGCACCTCCAACTGCCTGATCGCCAAGAACAACGATGTGGAGGCGATCGGCACCAACGCCCACGAACTGCCGATGGTCTATGCCGCACTCGCCGACAGCGACGCCGAACTGGCGCAGGCCCCCTATGACGTGCTGGCCGACTGGCAGGAGGAGCATGATGGCAACCTGCGCATCATCCTGCCCGACACCTACGGCACGCCCGGCTTTCTGGCGAACGCCCCCGATTGGCTGGCCGGCTGGACCGGCATCCGCGTCGATTCCGGCGACCCGGCCACCGGGGCCGAAACCGCGATCCGCTGGTGGAAGGAGCGGGGCGAGGACCCCCGCGAAAAACTCGTCATCTTCTCCGACGGCCTGGACGTCGCCAAGATCGAGGAACTCCACGCCCAATTCTCAGGCCGCGTCCGCGTGTCCTTCGGCTGGGGGACGCTCTTGACGAACGACTTCCGGGGTTTGGTGGAAGGCGACGCGCTCGCGCCGTTTTCCTTGGTGTGCAAGGCGGTGTCTGCCGATGGCAGGCCGACGGTGAAGCTGTCGGACAATCCGAAGAAGGCGATGGGGCCGGAGGATGAGGTGGCGCGGTATAAGCGGGTGTTTGGGGTTGGTGAGCAGAGGGTGCAGGAGGTTGTGGTTTAGACCAACCCTAAACGAGCATTAGATCTGAGGCCAAGGTTGCGGGGTCGGAATTGATGCAAGCTTGCTGTACAGTATCTTTGCTGATTCAATTCTACTAGACTTCTCGGGTTTCCGTCGTGAAGTTTCTTCCCATGGCTCATCGAATCCTGTATCAGAAAGATATGCTGCGGTAGCAGCTAATTCTAAATCAACAGGATTTGCATCACGGGCCAAAGAGACAATTTGCGATTTTATATCATCGCCAGTCTTTGAGCCATCTACGGAAAAAACAGAATAATGCCCTCCCCAATTTGTTGGCTTTTTTTCCTCTGTTATTTTTCCAAACATGGTCGCAAGTTCAGATGCGCTAGCGAGATCTTGGCTAAAGGGGCCATAATGCTTGTACTGATAAGAAAGGCCGTTTCCTAAACCCGTAAGCTCAAGGAGATATGCAATCTTTTGAAGCCGCGTGCGACCAACAACTTGACCTCCGGCAATTTCGATCAACTCGGCAAGATATTTTGCGTTATCTGTTCCAGACTTAAGCTGCATTTTTCTCTTCCTCCCTGATAGCATTCCTAAGAATACTTTCTATTTTTGTCTTCGCTTCAGTATCATCCCGATCAATATACGCTCTATCGAGTTTGAAAACTTGAGCCGCACGAACAGTTTCTGATATATCAGAAATATTTACAAGACCCTTACCTTTAACTACCATCATCTGGTTCAAAGGGCTGCCACTATTTTCTGACATCTTGTATGGACGGCGTTGCGCTTTGTCGAGGATTACTCGGGGCATACATTCCGATTTATTATTGTCAGCGTACCATGCACCTATTTCGTCGAGACAAACCTCTACAGCTTTTTCCACAGCAGCAGCGTCGGCATTTGGACCTAGAGAACTGCTAACTGCCTCGCGAATATCTATGCAAACAAGCAACTCTCGGTCGCGAAGCCGCTTCGCCAAATTAGATACTGTTTGATCTTCAGCATGCAGCATTTGAGATAGTGAACCCCATACGACGCTATCATCAAGACAAAGGAAGTTGAGAATATCTTTGGGCTCTCGGGCAAAGGCACATAATGGATGCTGACTTCCTAATCCAGTTTTCTCAGTACTGCCGTCACCTACAAGGGAAATTACTCGGAACAGAAGTTCCTGAAAAATCTTTTCCGCACTTCGGGTTGCCTTATGAAAATATACCGTCGGATAAAGTTGAAATAATCCCAGTACATACGTTTCCGCGGCATGAATCGCCTTCTCATCTAGGACGAGCGTTTCAACGAGACCGGTGGCTTCTTCATCTACGCTGCTTGGAACCTCTCCAAGTCGCAGATTTTCAAGAAGCCATGTATAGTCGATCTCGCTGTGCTGCGTTCTCGTCATAAGCTTATCACGGCGCATATAGTCAAGACGATCAGCATCGAATTGACTAGACACAACTGAACTGTATATGTCTGTTGGGCCGTCAGCGGCAATTAAAGATGAAACTTCTAAAGAAAATCCATTACCCATTGCCTTGTCTAATTGTGCAGAAATTTCACTATCCCTGATGAGACTGGCGCTAACCACCTCATGTGTCGCACTAGGCAGCTTTAACCGAGCGGCAACAGTTTCAAATGAATGACTGAATGGGCCGTGTCCGATATCATGAACTAGCGCGGCAGCGAGTGCAGTATCTCGACGACGTGCCTGGAGATTGGCGGCCCCTTGCTGATCTTCAATAATGCTCATTAGCTGGCGCGCGGTGTGAAAGACGCCAATGCTGTGAGCAAACCTAGTATGAGTTGCACCCGGATAGACTAACTCTGAAAAGCCGAGTTGCTTCACCCTACGCAGGCGTTGAAACTCTGGGGTCTGAATAACTCTCCACATTCCGTTCTCAAACTCATTTGCGCTGAACTTGATGAGGTCATGAAGGGGGTCGCGAACGCGCTGATTCTTGAATTTTGCCATGTTCTCTTTTCGTTCACGTTTTCAGTTATGTCAATATAGTAGCTTGCGCTAATTGTTGGGAAGGTAGGTAGAAAGAAGTCTAGATTCTGTGGCTTGGCTGACTCATTCCACGGATGGCCCACCCCTGAGCGCCTTGACCTCCCCGCGCTTCTTCTTCGCCTCCACGCGCTTGCGCTTCTGGTTGGCGGACACCTTCGTTTTCACCCGTCGTTTCGGCACCACCGTCGCCGCGCGGACCAGGTCCGCCAGGCGCGCCCGTGCGATCTCCCGGTTGCGGGCCTGCGAGCGTTCTTCCGAGACCTGCAGCACCAGTGCCCCCTCCTTCGTCCAGCGCCGCCCCGCCAGACGCCGAAGCCGCGTCTTGACCGGGCCGGGCAGGGACGGCGAGCGTTCCGCCTCGAACCGCAACTCCACGGCGCTCGACACCTTGTTCACGTTCTGCCCGCCGGGCCCGGAGGCGCGCACGAAGGTCTCGGTGATTTCCCAGTCCTGAAGTTCGATCTGCGGCGTGATGGTCAGGGGCATGGCGGGGGCCTTGGTGCGGGACAGGCGTATGACGCAGATAATACGCGGATAATACGGAGATAATACACCGCCCGGAGAGGTCCCCGGATGCAAAGAAGGCCGCCCCCAAAGTGCGAGGGCGGCCTTCCGAAAGGATCAGGAGGTGAGGTCGGTTAGACGCATCAACCTAAGGTTATCAGACGTTTAGGGGCTGCCCTAGACGCGAACCCCCCAAGTTGTCCCGACTGTCTTCTCCACTATCTTTCTTGACACTGGATCACCTCCTTTCAATGGGTTTCTGTGCTTGTAGATTTGCACAGATATTGTGTGGGTCAACCCCTTTCCCGCAATCCATGGTGCAAATTCATCGTAATGACACGAAACGGTACCAGCGCCAGCAGCGCAATCGCCATCTTCACGCCCCAATCCGCCAATCCCAGTCCGACCCACAGAGGTCCCACAACCGTCGTCTCCTGCGCCCAGGACACGTCGCCCCAAGTTGTTGGAAACGCAAGAAAACCGGAGAAGGCAATGGTGAAGAACAGTGCCGTGTCGACAACCGATCCGATCACCGAAGATGTCAACGGAGCCACCCACCAGGCCCGATCCCGCAGCTTCGAAAAGATCGCCAGGTCAAGCAGTTGCGCCACGAGGAACGCCGTTCCGGACGCCAGCGCGATGCGCAGCGTCACCAATGGCCCGAACTCCCCCACGATCTGCGTCCCGATCAGGGAACACGCAAGGCCCGCGACGAACCCGACCAGCACGACTTTTCGTGCATTATCAGGACCATAAAGACGGTTCGTGACGTCGGTGACAAGGAACGCGAGGGGGTATGTGAACGCCCCCCACGTCAGCCAGCCGTCAGCAACTAAAAATTGGACGCCGATGTTCGAGGCGACAACGATAACGGCCATCGCAACGATGGCGGGAAGTATTTTCATTTCTGTAACCCGTTTTGACATGGTGGTCGGAGACATGGCCCTGACGGGCAGATGGGCGCTTTAGACGCCTGAGACCCAGGGTGCAAGATGATCGGTACGGAAGGGATCGGGGATATTGTCGGTTCCCGACAGGATCAGGTCGGCCATCACTTCCGCCACCTTGGGCGCGACACCAAACCCGATCTTGAAGCCGCCGTTGGCGACGAAATGTCCGTCCCGCCCGGGCCATGCTCCGATCAACGGCGCGCGGGACCGGGCCCGAGGACGCACACCGGCCCAGCGTTGCAGTACCTCGGCCCCGACCAGTGCAGGCACAGCGGTGCAGGCGCGGGCCAGCAGGTCGTCGAGTCGATCATCGGTGGAGGTATCCGCGAACTCCCGCTCCGAGGTCGAGCCGATGGCTACCGTGCCATCCGAATGCGGCACGATATGCATGCCGTATGCATAAAGCTGCGGCAGGTCGCGGCGGTCCAGGCGCAACAATGCCGCCTGTCCCTTTACGCCGGTGCCAGCCGTGCGGCCCCGGTCGTCCCGCATCGCGGTCAGTCCCCGCCAACCCGTGGCGTGCAGAACGAAGCCCCCGATATCTCCCGAAGGCACGATCTCTCCGCCCGTGGCGCGTATGGCCGACGCCAGTGCCTCGCAGGCGCGGCGTGGATGAATGCGTGCGGACAGGGTGTCGCGGATAACGGTCGGCGTGCCGGGTGACCATTCCTGAGGGGCAGGCTCGACGGTCCATGTCGCGTGTTCCTGCCACAGCGTCGCGGCGCCGACTGCGCGTTCCATTGCCAGCGCGTGTGCCGCCTTGTCGGGGATGGGTTGTAGACGGCCCGTTCGCGCGTATCCGGGGTCGCCGCCGCCGACTTCGGCCACGGCCTTCCACCAATCCCGCGCCATCAGCAGGCTGTCCAGTTGGAAGGCCTTCTTGTCGTTCCATTGTTCTGGGACATGCGGGGCCAGCGCCCCGACGATGCCACCGGACGCACCTGCGCCCACGCCATTGGGGTCGACCACGCGGACTTTCGCGCCGCGCCGCGCCATCGCCCAGGCACAGCCCAATCCAAAAACGCCCGCCCCGAGGATCGTCACGTCGATTGCCAATTCCTCGCCCTTCCTGTCCAGTCACATCAAGGCCATAGGGCAGGACATGAGCGACGGAAACCCGGACCCGAAAACAGGCGTGCCCGATCTGGAATGGCGCGAGGGTACACCTGTGGCGGTGCGCTTCGACGACCCGTATTTTTCGATCATCGACGGGGCGGAGGAGACACGGCACGTCTTCGTGCAAGGCAACGATCTGGCGACGCGCCTGCGCGCCGGGTTTCACATCGCCGAACTGGGTTTCGGGACGGGGCTGAATGCGTTGGTGATGGCGCAGGACTGGACCGGAGCGGGGACGCTGCGCTTCACGTCGTTCGAGGCTTATCCAATGGGGCGGGACGATATGGCGCGCGCCTTGTCGGCGTTTCCGGGCATCGACGCGACGCCCCTGCTGGATCAGTGGCCCGGCGACCGGATCACCCTGCCGGGGGTCGAAATCGAAATCGTTCAAGGCGACGTACGCCAAACCCTGCCTGCATGGAACGGACGTGCAGATGCATGGTTTCTGGACGGTTTCTCGCCCGCTCGAAATCCCGAGATGTGGGGAGCGGACCTGATGGCCGAGGT
This sequence comes from Jannaschia sp. L-14R, assembly GCF_056857695.1. Lineage (NCBI taxonomy): Bacteria > Pseudomonadati > Pseudomonadota > Alphaproteobacteria > Rhodobacterales > Roseobacteraceae > Jannaschia > Jannaschia sp. L-14R. Next base: position 32,019 of record NZ_JBSXNP010000006.1, on the reverse strand, counting down.
CGCGCGCCATACCGCGCCGGGCGGCACCTTCGCCACCTATACTGCGGCGGGCCATGTCCGGCAGGCGCTGGGCGCTGCGGGGTTTGCCGTGGAACGCGTGCCAGGCTTCGGACGCAAACGCCATATGACACGAGGCGTCCTGCGATGAGGGGCGACCGGCTGGGTATCGCGCTGATGGTGGCGACGACCTTCGTGTTCGCCATCCAGGACGGCCTCTCGCGGCATCTGGCCGGGGAATATAACGTGCTGATGGTAGTGATGATCCGGTATTGGTTCTTCGCCGCCTTTGTCATTGCCATTGCCGCGCGCAAGGCGGGCGGGTTGCGCGCCGCCGCCGCCACGTCGCAGCCGGTGATCCAGGGTCTGCGCGGATTGCTTCTGGTGGGAGAAATCTGCGTCATGGTGGCCGGTTTCGTCCTGCTGGGACTGGTCGAGGCGCATGCCATTTTCGCGGCGTACCCCTTGCTGGCCGCCGCCCTGTCCGGCCCGATCCTGGGCGAGCGCGTGGGCTGGCGCAGGTGGACCGCCATTGCGCTGGGCTTCGTGGGTGTGCTGATTATCCTACAGCCGGGTGTGACGGTATTTTCGCCCGCCGCACTCATTCCACTGACGGCGGCGGCATTGTTTGCGATGTATGGTTTGCTGACCCGATATGTCGCGCGACGCGACACGACGGCGACCAGTTTCTTCTGGACCGGCACGGTCGGAGCCGTGGCAATCACCCTGGTCGGAGTCTGGTTCTGGGAGCCTATGACATTGTCCGATTGGGGGTGGATGGCTGCGCTGTGCCTTTCAGGCGCAACGGGGCACTGGTTGCTGATCCGCTGTTACGAGGTGGCGGAGGTCGGCGTGGTCCAGCCATTCGCCTATCTGCAACTTGTGTTCGCGTCCTTTATCGGCGTGACCGTCTTCGGCGAGGCATTGCAGGCGCAGGTCGTTCTGGGCGCGGCCATCGTCATAGCGGCGGGTCTCTTCACGCTCTGGCGGGGACGACGGGTCGACCAGGCACAGGAGGCATCGACCGACCGGGGCGCAGACGGTTTTCGGAAAGACGATGTGCCAGAACACGCCGCACCCGGCCGAAACGGTTGAGCGGGAGGTGAGGCAACGATTGCGGCGCGGATGAGTTCGGCGTCGCCCCTTGGCCTGTCATAGTCCCGTTCATTCCCGCCCTGTCTGTCATGCGGCGGCGCTGTGTCCCGGGCGTCAGTTGTTGCGTTGCGCCAGGTCGCCGTAGCCGTCCTTCAGCCAGTCTTCCAGTTTCACATCCTCGACCGAGCCGGTCAGTTGCGCATGATAGGGCAGAAGACTTTCCGATACCCGCATGATGTAGTTGCGCGTCTCGCTGTAGGGCACATCCTCGATCCAGTCGATGACGTCGATGGACGGGTCGGACGGATTGCCGAGCTCCGCAGACCAGCGCCGCGCGCGGGTGGGTCCGGCATTATAGGCGGCCGGGATCAGGATCGGGGACAAGCCGAACTCCGCCTCCAGCTCCCTCAGATAGGCGGTGCCGAGGCGTGCGTTATAGAGCGGCTCTTCCGTCAGCGCCGGTTGACGATACGGAACGCCGACCAGCGCCGCCATATCGCGCGCGGTGCCCGGCATCAGCTGCATCAGTCCGGCTGCGCCCGCGCCCGACACGACGATCGGATTGAATTCGGATTCGCGACGCGCGATCGACAGGGCAAGCTCGGGTGCGACCGGGCTTTCGATGGTGGCCAGATCCGTTACCGGGAAATACCCCCTGTGCAATTCATAGCCCGACTGGGCCGCGCGCTTGGCCACCAGAAGTGCGACATGCGCATCGCCCAGATCGTCGAGAATGACATCGAGCAGGCTGCCGATTTCGGCGCGCGGCAGGCTTTCGGCCAGTTCGGCCAGGAACATTTCGGCCAGTTCGCGTTCGCCCAAACCGTCCAGCAGACGCGCGGCGGCCAACAGACTGGATTGCGCAAAGGAGGTCTGGTCGAGGGGCGGGAAAACCTCGCTCCCGTTCAGCAGAGGATCGGCCGGCAGATTGGCGCGCTCGGCGGCCAACTGACCATAGAAACTGGTCTGGTAGCGCGCGCCCATGATATAGGCCGTGACAGCCCCCGTGGCATCGCCGCTGGCTTCCAGTGCGCGCCCCAGCCAATACCCGGCGCGCCCCTTGGAGATGGGCGAGGCCACGTTGCCATCGAAGGTACGGAAGTGCACGGCGGCATCCTGGGGACGATCTAGAAAGCGGAGCGCAATATATCCCGCCAGCCATTCGTTCCCCGGGATGTTGGAATCGCCTTCGGGCAGATTGTGTTTCGCAGCCACTCGATAGGCATCTTCGTATCGACCGTTCTGCATCAGGCTGCGCGCCAGACGCTCCCGGTGCTGGCCCCATACGCTCGGATTGCCAAGCGTGTCGGCGTCGGCATCAAAGGCAAACAGCAGCGCCAGCGCCCCGTCGGGGCCGTCCAGCCGGGACTTGCCAAGGCGCCAGCGGAACCGTTCGTAGGCCAGTCCCTGATGGTCGCGGAAACCTTCGGGGACTGCCGCGATCAACTCGTCCACGCCTTCGCGCCCGGCGCGCAATGCAATGCGCGCGCGGGCCAGGGCAGCTTCGGGCCCGGTGACGCGGGCCAGCGTCCGTTCAGCCGACTGTATATCGCCACCCCAGGTCATTGCATCCAGCCTGGCGGCGTCGAAAGAGCGCAGGAGATCACCCATGATTTCGAGGAATCCCGCCTCGGACGCGGCGGACATCGGCATCGTCAGCCAGGCGTCGATGGCGACGGTTTCGGCTTCGGTCTCGCGGTTCAGTGACATAAGCGCGATCGTCAGCATCAGCGCCCCACGCGAGGTGCGGGGCGGTGCACCGTCGAAGAATGCGACAATCCGTCCGGGCGCAATGGTGGCCGGAATGTCCAGCTCCACCCGCGCGCGCAGAAGGTTCAGGCCGGGCCAGTCGGGGTTGCGGCGCAGGAAATCCTCCCCTTCCGAAAAGGTACCTTTCCGGGCCCGCAGAAGGTGCCACAAGATGACATCGCGGGCGATCTGGTCGTCGGTCTGCGTCAACGCGGCACGGGTCCCCACCTCGTCATCCGCGCGCAGGGCTGCAATCCCCGCAGCAACTGCGGGATTGGCCTGCCCTTGTCCACTGAGGGTCAGCGCGAAGGTCAATGTGGCTGCGGCAAGAAAGTCTTTGAACATCATTCCGTCAATATAGGGGCAAGGCACTCGCATGGCGACTAACAGTGATGCGATCCATCAAAAAGCATCGCCTTGCCGCGCCGCACGGCCCCGGCTAGTTTCCGCGCGAATACGGACCACAGGAGGATGCGTCGATGTTCAAAGGCTCCATGCCCGCGTTGGTGACGCCTCTCAAGAATGGCGAGGTCGATTTCGACGCGCTGGACGCGCTGGTCGACTGGCAGATCGAAGAAGGCTCCCACGGGTTGGTCCCGGTCGGCACCACCGGCGAAAGCCCGACGTTGACTCACGCCGAACACGAGGCGGTCATCAAGGCCGTCGTCAAACGCGCGGCGGGCCGGGTCAAGGTGATCGCAGGGGCCGGGTCCAACAACACCGCCGAGGCGCTGCGCTTCGTACAGTTCGCCAGGGACGTCGGCGCGGACGGTGCGCTGGTCGTCACACCCTATTACAACAAGCCGACGCAGGCGGGCCTGATCGCGCATTACACTGCGCTGAACGAGGTCGGCATCCCGATCATCATCTACAACATTCCCGGTCGGTCGGTCGTCGACATGACGCCCGCGACAATGGGCGAACTGGCGAAGTTGCCGAATATCGTCGGCGTCAAGGATGCGACGGGCGATCTGGCCCGCGTTTCGGCGCAGCGGATTACCTGTGGCAAGGACTTCATCCAGCTTTCGGGCGAGGATGCGACGGCGCACGGCTTCAACGCGCAGGGCGGGGTGGGATGCATTTCGGTGACCTGCAATGTCGCGCCGCGCTTGCTGTCGCAATTGCACGAGGCGACGTTCGCGGGCGACTATGCCACTGCGCTGGACATTCAGGACCGGCTGATGCCGCTGCATCAGGCCATTTTCGCCGAACCGGGCGTCGTCGGGGCCAAGACTGCATTGGCGATGCTGGGCAAATGTTCGGACGAGGTCCGCCTGCCCATCACGCCTGCCACCGAAGGCACCAGAACCCGAATCGCCGAGGCCATGCGCCACGCCGGTCTGCTGAATTGACCGAGACGATATAGGGCCTGCCCAGGGGCCTTGTGTCGGGCCTGGTCGGCGCGACGTTGGGCGGCTGGGTCGTGGCGGGCGCAGGGTTGCAGGCGCTGGTTTAGCGGCTGGCGCGATGACGCCGGTCGCGGTCGGTTGGAATTTCCTGTCGCGTCGCTTCTCCCCCGTGGACAGGGCGGCTGCACAGGCCTAAGTGGCACAACATGGCCAAGGATGACAAAGACAAGAACTACAAGGTAATCGCCGAGAACCGGCGGGCCCGCTACGATTACGCGATCGAGGACGATATCGAATGCGGCATCATGCTGGAGGGGTCCGAGGTCAAGTCGCTGCGGCAGGGCGGGGCGAACATCGCCGAATCCTATGCCGAGGTGAAAGAGGGCGAGTTATGGTTGGTGAATGGCTATATCGCGCCCTATGCACAGGCCAAGACCTTCGGCCATGAAGAGCGTCGCCGCCGCAAGCTGCTGGTCCGCTCCCGCGAGATGTCGAAGCTTTGGAATGCCACGGCGCGCGAGGGCTACACGCTGGTTCCACTGGTGATGTATTTCAACCATCGGGGCATGGTGAAGCTGAAGATCGGCGTCGGCAAGGGCAAGAAGAACCACGACAAACGCGAAACCGCGGCCAAGCGCGACTGGCAGCGGCAGAAGGCCCGTCTGATGAAAGATCACGGCTAGATCCGGCGGGGGCCAGCCCCGGCCTTCGGCTCCTCCGGGATATTTTCGCCAATACGACCTGGCAGATGACCCGCCGCTTTCAACCGAACGAACGGACCACCTGCCGCCCATGTCGATCCTCTCTGCCCTTCGCCTCAGCCGCGCGCCGGTTGCCGCTTTCATGGCCGTCGGTCTGACCTGGGGCTGCATCGCGGCCATGGCCCCAGTGCTGAAGGCGCGGATCGGCGTGGATGACGCCTCCTTCGGGCTCCTCTTGCTGGGCACGGCCATCGGGTTGTCCACCACGCTCTATGTCGCGCCGCGCTGGGACCGAAGGATGGGACGTTGGGCGCTGCCGGCTGGCACGGTGATATTGGCGGCGGCGTCAATGCTGCCAGCCGTGGCCTATACAGTGCCGTTGTTCTTCGTGATCCTGATGATCCTTGGTGCGACATCGGGCCTGACTGACGTGGTGATGAATGCCCGCGTCTCCGAGATCGAGACGCGAACAAGCCGCAGCCTGATGAACGTGAACCATGCCATGTTTTCTGTGGCCTATGCCGTCTCGGCCCTGCTGACCGGTGCCATGCGCGAGGCGGGCTGGGGACCGGGCGCGATCTTTCCGGCGATAGCGATGCTGGTTCTGGCGACCGCGCCGTTCCAGATGATGCAGGTCGCGGTTCGGGACGTCGGCAACGGTCCCGTCCCGCGCCTTCCATTGGGATTGGTGGCGCTGTGCGGGGCGATCGTGCTGATCGGTTTCATGGCCGAGGCGACGGTCGAAAGCTGGTCGGCCCTGCATATCGAACGCACCCTTCTGGGTGGCGCTGCCGAAGGCGCATTCGGCCCGGCGATGCTGGGCCTGACGATGGCCGTGGGCCGTTTCTCGGGGCAGGCCGTCGCCGCGCGCCTTTCCGAGATCGGCGTTATCCGTATCGCCACAGCGCTGGCTGTTGCCGGGGTATTGATCGCCGCCGCCGCTCCGACGCCGTTCGTTGCCTATATCGGGTTCGGCCTGATGGGGCTTGGTATCTCGGTCATAGGTCCGATGGGTCTGGCCCTGGCGGGCCGATTGTCGCTGCCGTCACAACGGACCGCCGTCATCGCGCGGGTCGCCGTGATCGGCTTCATCGGTTTCTTTATCGCGCCCGCCCTGATGGGGATTGGTGCGCAGACGTTCGGCCTGCGCTGGGCCTTCGCCTGCGTCGCGATTCTTCTGGCGGCGATCTGGCCGCTCAGCCGTCTCGTCCGCGAGGGTCCCATTCGCCGCTGAATCCCCTGGGCACCAACAGGTTGTGCCGCCCGACATTATGAATGTCCTTCTCGCCACACAGCGCCATCGTAACGTCCAACTCGCGACGGATCACTTCCAGTGCACGTGTCACACCCGCCTGACCCATGGCCCCCAGACCATAGATGAAAGCCCGGCCGATATAGGTGCCCTTGGCCCCCATCGCGATCGCCTTCAGCACGTCTTGCCCCGACCGGATGCCGCCGTCCATGTGAACCTCGATCTGGTCGCCAACGGCGTCGACTATTTCAGACAACATGCGGATCGACGACAGCGCGCCATCCAGTTGCCGCCCGCCGTGGTTCGACACGACGATGGCGTCCGCTCCGACAGCCAGCGCCATGCGTGCATCCTCGGCGTCGAGGATACCCTTCAGGATGACCTTGCCGCCCCACTTCTCCTTCAGCCGCCGGACCTTGTCCCAATCCAGCCGGGGATCGAATTGCTCCGCCGTCCAGGACGACAGTGACGACGCGTCCTTGACCCCCTTGGCATGGCCGATGATATTGCCGAAGAACCTGCGCTTGGTTTGCGCCATCCCCAGACCCCACTGCACCTTCGTCATCATGTTGGCGATGGACGTGGGCGTCAGCTTGGGCGGGGCGCTAAGGCCGTTTTTCAGGTCCTTGTGGCGTTGACCCATGATCTGCAGATCAAGCGTTAGGACCAGAGCATCGCACCCGGCGGCCTGCGCGCGTTCGATCAGGCGGTCGATGAAATCCTCGTCCCGCATCACATAGAGCTGAAACCAGAACGGTGCGGTCGTATTCCGGGCCACGTCCTCGATCGAACAGATCGACATCGTGGAAAGGGTGAACGGCACCCCCATCGCTTCGGCGGCCTTCGCGGCAAGGATTTCGCCGTCCGCGTGCTGCATCCCCGTCAGACCGACCGGCGCCAGCGCCACCGGCATCGCGACCTCGCGCCCGATCATCTTGGACCGGACCGACCGGCCCTCCATGTCGACCGCAACACGCTGGCGCAACCGAATAAGGTCGAAGTCGGTTTCGTTCTCGCGATAGGTCTGCTCGGTCCAGCTGCCGGACTGGCAGTAGTCGTAGAACATCCTGGGGACGCGGCGGCGGTAGAGCCTGTGCAGGTCTTCGATGTCGGTAATGACGGGGGGCATGTCGGGGCTCCGAAAATTGGTAAGGCTTTTTAACCAATTCAGGAGGTGGGCTCAATCCGCAAATGGATCGTTCGGATAGCCCACACCCGTGAGAACCAGCCCGTCAGGCGGCGAGACCGGCCCACACGCGGCGCGGTCACGGGCCTCCAATGCTTCGGCCACGCGATCCGGAGACCAGGCGCCTGCGCCGACGCGCTCCAGTGTTCCGGCGATGGAACGAACCTGATTGTGCAGAAAGCTGCGGGCACGCAGGTGAATGCGTATATCCTGGCCACCGGGGTAGGGCGACTCGGTCAAGGTAATCTCGTCGAGGGTTTTGACCGGCGATTTCGCCTGGCAGATCGACGCGCGGAACGTGGTGAAGTCGTGATGTCCGATCAGACGCGTCGCGCCCGCGCGCATGGCGTCGACATCCAACGGGCCGATAACGCGCCAGGCATGGCCTGCGTCCAGCGCCAGGGGCGCGCGGCGGGCGATGATGCGGAAGGTATAGCGCCGTTCGAGCGCCGAAAACCTTGCGTGCCAGTCGTCGTCCACACGGGTGCACGCGGTCACCGCGACGGGAGCGGGCTTCAGGTGCCAGTTCAGCGCCTCGGACAGGCGGAAGGCACCCCAGTCCCTTGATAAATCGGCATGGGCGACCTGTCCCGTGGCATGGACACCGGCATCGGTGCGGCCCGCAGCGGCGATGCTGCCCATGTCAGGCTCCAACGCGCGTAGCGCCTCCTCGACCGTCTGCTGAACCGAGGCGGGGCCGTCCTGACGCTGCCATCCGGCGAAGGGGCGACCGTCGTATTCGATGCGAAAGGCATATCGGGGCATGGGCGCAGATAGGGCGGGGAACGGGGCAAGGGCAAGATGCCGGGTTAACGTTCCGTTTACGCGGATCGGTTCTGATACCTTACCAATCCGGATGATTTGGTCATATCCGCTTCACGTCGGATATGGGGGTGATCCACGTCCGATCCCCATCGGACGTTGTCGGAATGCCATTCGCGGCAAGGCCAACTGGTCAGGTTTTCGACCGCGCCTTTCCCTTGGCCTTCAGCGCCCCTATCTTTGCCGACGACAAAGGGGTGCGCGGATGGTGATCGGACGGCTGGCGGATGCAGTGACGCGCGGGGTGGGGGACGTGGCGTCCTCGGTGACCGACGTATTCGATCCGACTCTGCGGCTGGGCGTCACCGGCCTGAGCCGGGCGGGCAAGACCGTGTTCATCACGTCGCTGGTGGCGAACCTGATCGACCGGGGCCGGATGCCCGGATTTTCGGCCGGTTCCCGGATTGAAACGGCCTTCCTGCAACCGCAGCCCGACGACACCGTGCCGCGCTTCGACTACGAGAGCCATCTGGCCGCGCTGACGTCGCGCACACCGCATTGGCCCGACGGCACCCGCGCCGTGTCGGAACTGCGCCTGTCCTTGAAGGTGCGGCCCGCCGGCATGCTGGCCGGACTGCGCGGAACGCGGACGGTGCATCTGGATATCGTGGATTATCCGGGCGAATGGCTGCTGGACCTTGGGTTGATGGACAAGACGTATGACGCATGGTCCGCCGCTGCGCTGGCGCGGCTGTCATCCTGGAACGCCGGCGATTACGCGGCGGCGATGCAGACCATCGATCCCACCGCCAAACTGATAGAGACGGAGGCGCAGACACTGGCCCGTGCTTATACCGCCGCTTTGCACGCCGCGCGGTTAGCCGGGGCTTACGATCTGACGCCGGGGCGGTTTCTCCTGCCCGGAGAGCTGGAGGGATCGCCCGCGCTGACCTTTGCCCCGCTTCTCCCCGGCGATGCGCCGCGCGGCAGTCTGCGCCGCGAAATGGAGCGGCGGTTCGAGGCCTATAAATCCCAGGTCGTGCGTCCGTTTTTCCGCGATCATTTCGCACGGCTGGATCGGCAGGTCGTTTTGCTTGACGTGCTGGGCGCCTTGCGGCGCGGACCCCGTGCACTGGAGGAAATGCGCGCTGCGATGACCGACATCCTGACGGCGTTCCGGCCCGGCGCGATTGGTTGGCTGCTGTCGCTTCTGGGGGCGCGTCGGGTGGACCGGTTGCTGTTCGCGGCGACCAAGGCCGATCATCTGCACCACACGCAACACGCGCGTTTGACCGCACTGACCGAAGCGATGGTCCGCGACGCCAAGTCCCGCGCCGATTTTGCGGGCGCGCAGACCAAGGCGATTTCGATGGCCGCGCTGCGCGCCACGGTCGAGGAAATGCGCGAACATCAGGGACACGATCTGCCCGTGGTGCGCGGGCGTCTGATGGGGACAGACGGCACACCGGGGCGCGAGGCAGCACTGTATCCGGGCGAGATGCCCGCAGATCCGGCGCATGTTCTGACACCCGCGCGGCAAGGAGCGGAGAGTTGGCTGGACGGCGAATACGACCTGATGGAGTTCGCGCCCGCGCCCCTGACGCTGCGGCCCGGAGAAGGACCGCCGCATATCCGGCTGGACCGGGCGGCGGAGTTCCTGCTGTCCGACCGGTTGTGACGGCCATTGCAAATCAAGTGGGCGATCATAGGTTTCGACCGACAACGAGGGCTGATCCATGAGTGACCGAAACCCGCCGCGCCGCGCCGTTCTGTTCGATATCGAGGATGAAGCGCGGCCCGCCGAGGAAACGCGCGCCGGAGCGGTGCGGCTGGCCACGACCGCCACCGGATTGGACCCCGCCTCGGCCCCGCCGGTGCCCGACGACGACGGTGCGCCGCCCGCCTCGGGACGTGCAATGCAGACGCTGGCGATCCTGGCGACGCGGCGGCAAAGCGGTCTGGCACGATGGTTTTTCGCTACGCTGGGCGCACTGCTGACGTTTGCGATGTCGCTGGCCGCGTGGAATTTCGTGACCGGCCTGATTGCGTCGAACCCGGTTCTGGGCTGGGTCGCGCTGGCGCTGGTCGGGGCCTTCGTTGCGGTCTGCCTTGCCATTGCATTGCGTGAACTGGTGGCCTTGTCGCGGCTGAAGCGCATCGACGGATTTCATCGTGACGCCGCTGCCGTCACCGATCTGACGAGCGCACGCAGACTATCGGAACGGCTGGGCGCGTTTTATGCGGGTCGTCCCGATACGCGCTGGGGCCGCGAGGATCTGGCCGCGCGCACCGGCGATGTCTTCGACGCGGATGCGATGCTTGCCCTGACCGAACGCAGCCTGCTGGGCCCGCTGGACGCCGCCGCCACCCGTGAGGTCGAAGCGGCGGCCCGGCAGGTCGCGATGGTCACGGCGATCGTGCCGCTGGCGCTGGCCGATGTGGTGGCCGCCTTGACGTCGAACCTGCGGATGATCCGCCGCATCGCGCTGATCTATGGCGGACGGGGCGGGACACTGGGGTCCTGGCGTCTGGCCCGCACGGTGCTGACGCATCTTGCGGCGACGGGCGCGGTGGCGGTGGGCGACGACATGATCCAGTCGGTCGCAGGCGGTGGCGTATTGTCCAAGCTGTCGCGCCGCTTCGGCGAAGGCATCGTGAACGGGGCGCTGACGGCGCGCGTCGGTCTGGCCGCGATGGAGGTCTGCCGCCCGCTGCCCTTCGTCCACGAACGTCCGCCCCGGATTACCGATGTGATCGGGCGCGCCCTGACCGGATTGTTCGGGCAGAAGGACGCCACAGGTTGATGTTTGGAGGATGACGTTCCCACGGATCGCTCAGGCGGGTTTCGGGTTCGGTGGGGAAGGTTCTGCCATGCTGTACTGGGGTAGGGGGCGTATGACGAAGCAGCGGATGAACGACCGGACAGCGGCGGGCTGAGGCCTCTGCGCCACTATCGCCTTGTCTGTGACGCGGCTGGCCGGTTTCACTGCCCGCTTGCCCATCGCGTGATCTAGGCTGCCCGTCAAAACCGGGCAGACGGGACACATGATGGAAACCTTGCTTGTTTTTATGGCAATCGCGCTTGTTGTCGGGGTGCCGCTTGCCATTATCGCCCTGACGGTCCGGGTATTCGGCCTGGGGCGTCGTCTGCACGCGGCCGAGCAGGAGATTGCACAGATGCGCGGCGGTGTATCCCGCGCACCCGACGACGTGCCGGCCCCCTTTGCGTCACAGCCTGCGACAGAAACCAAACCGGTCGAAAAGGCAGCGCCATGGGGACCTGCGGCGGGGCAAACGGACGATCCGTTGCCTGTCATCCCGTTGCCCGACACCGGTCCGAACGACACAGACGCACCGGTCTTCATAAGTCAGACCTCGCCTGCCAATCCGCCGCGTCCCATCCGATCCGGTCCGAATCTGGTTGACCGGGCCATCGGTTGGCTGTCGGTGAACTGGTTCTATGCCGTCGCCGCCGCGTCGCTGGCGCTGGCCGGGATATTTCTGGTGCAATACGGCGCGGAACAGGGGCTTTTGCCGCCCCCTGTGCGGGTTATCGCGGCGCTGATCTTCGGTGCGGGGTTGATTGCGGGCGGCGAACTGATCCGGCGACGTTTTGGCGACGGAGAGGATGTGGCGACTGCTTATCTGCCGTCCGTCCTGTCCGGCGCGGGCGTCGTGACGCTGTTCGGTGCGGTGCTGGGCGCGCGCCATCTGTATGATCTGATCGGACAGGGCGCGGCGTTGGGCGCGATGTCGGTGATCGCGCTGGGAGCCATCGTGCTGGGCTGGTTCCACGGCCCGCTTCTGGTGGCGGTCGGCCTGATCGGCGGGGCAGTGACGCCCTTCGTCGTGGGCGGCGGTCGTGGGGCCGACCTGCGCCCCTTGCACGGCTATTTCCTGATCCTGACGGTGATGGGCCTGTCCATAGACGCGGTACGGCGCTGGCGCGGGCGATGGGTCAGCGGGCTGGCACTTGCCATCGGGCTCGGCGCCTCGACTCTGCTGGCCCTGGGCAACCCGGATACTGTGACCGTGCACCTGATGGCCGTCACCGGGATGGCGCTGGCGGCGATGGCACTTCCGATTGCGCGTCTGCAACCGGATCACGCCGGACCGATGGTGTTGACGGCGGCCTGCAAGGGATATCGCGTGCCTTTGGAGAACCTGCTGGCCTTCGCCGCAGTCAGCATTGCCGCAGCACTTGCCGTACTGGGCGCGGCGGAGGCGCTTTGGCCCGCCATCGCCGTGCAGGTCCTGCTGTTCGTCGCGGTCGCACTTTGGGCGCAGAAGGCCGAGGGACTGCAGGACGCCGCGCTTGCCCCGGCGCTGGGCATGCTGGCGATCATCGCGGAATGGCCCGCGCCGGACGGGGCCGCCGCGATCACCCTGGCCTTGCTGGCGGGGGGTGCATTGTCGTTTGCGGCATTGCTCCGCAGCTTTCGGGACACGGTCACGCACCGGCTGGGCTGGGCCTTGGCAACGGTGCTGATTGCGCCTGCCACGGGGTTGGCCCTGCATCTGGCATGGGCCGCCCCCAGCATGATGGGGGCCTATGTCTGGGTGTTGCACGCGCTGGCTGTGGCGGCAGGGCTGACTTTGGCGGCGGGGTTCTGGGCGTCGATGGACGGAGAAGACCGCCTGCGCCCGTCGTTGGCCGCGCTGGTCGCGGTAACGTTGATCGCCTATGCGCTGGGGCAGGTCGCGGGCGAGGCTGCGCTGACCGCTTCGGTTGCGTTGATCGCTGCGGGGGCCGCTTGGCTGGACCGGCGGTTCAACCTGCCGCTGCTGTCGTGGTTCGTGGTTCTGGCCGCGCCGTTCACGTTCTGGCGCCTGATGGGAGTGCCGGGATTGGAGTGGCATCTGGAGACACCGATCCTGCCTGCGCTTCTGTCGATGGTCGGATCTGCGGCCGGGTTCGGTCTTGCCGCATTGTGGCTTCGGCAGGCGGACCCCGCGAAGGATCGCCCCGAACCCCTTGCGGTGGCGGAATCGGCTGCACTGGCGGCGATCGGATATACCGCGTCGATCCTGTTGTGGCGGGCGCTGGCGCAGTGGGGGGCGGACCCGTGGCATCTGCGGGCCGGGCTGACGGCGCTGATCTGGCTGATCCTGGCCTGGGCGCAGTTCGAGGTCTGGGCGCGGGGCGGTCGGATGCCGTGGCTGCGTCTTGGTCTGACGGCGGCGTTCGGCGGCATTGCCGGGCTGGCGCTTGTTGCGGGGCTGACCTTCGGCAACCCGTTGTTCACCTTCCCCGGGGTGAACAGCATCGCCGGTTGGCCGGTCCTCAACACCTTGATTCCCGGCTATCTGCTGCCTGCGCTTCTGCTTCTGGCGGTATGGTGGCGAATGGCGCATCTGCGATTGTCGCGGGCATGGACCCTGATGGCCGCTGCGACCGGATGCGTGCTGGCAGGGGTCTGGGCCGTGCTGACGATCCGGCATTTCTGGCAGGGAGCCGACCGGATGAGCATCTGGAAAGGTGCAATGCAGCCGGAGACCACGACCTACACGATTGCGCTCCTGATTCTTGGTGCGTCCCTGTTCTATCAGGGCGTGGCCAGACGATCCGATCTGTGGCGGCGCGCGGGGACGGCGGTATTGGCGGTGACGATGCTCAAGGTTTTCCTGATCGACGTCTGGTCCCTTGACGGGTTGTTGCGGGTCGGCGCGCTGATTGCACTGGCAACAGCGATGGGCGGGCTGGCATGGCTGTATCGCTGGGCAGGGGGCACGACATCAGCACCGGCGAGCCCGGTGCAAGGGTTGCCTTCCGACGCACCTCGGGGTGGCGGGCAGGGTCCGCCCCCTTAATGCAATCGGATCAGTGTTTGCGAACGGGCGATTTACGCGGACGGGGCAGGCACAGCGGCACCAGAACCAGAGCGGCGGTGCCGAGAAAGGCGATCAGCAGGGACAGGGACATGGCATTTCCTCCGCCTGTCACCCTGCATCGAAATGATGAACTTTGCGTTAAGGCATGATTCCCCGCGCGACCGTGTCATCGTCCGGTGTGAAACGACCGCTCCGGGTCTGTTCCGCGCCAGTCTGGCGGCAGCGTCCGGTCCAGGGCGTCCGGTGCCTGCGAATCCGGTCTTTGACGACACCCGGCCCGCTTGCCGTTCCCCCGCGCCGATGCCTATAACGCGCGCGATGACGGAACGAGTTCTGAAACCAGCGCGAATTAGTCCCCCGGCGCCCTGACGACAGGGGCGGCCGGGCCAAGGTGCTGACCGATCCGCACCGACCTTGATGCAATTCCGATCCGAAGGACGCCCCCGATGAGCGCCGAAGCCCCCGACTACAAATCCACGCTGAATCTGCCGGTCACCGATTTTCCGATGCGGGCGGGCCTGCCCAAGCGCGAGCCGGAGTGGCTGGCCCGTTGGGCCGAGATCGGCGTCTATGACCGCCTGCGTGAAAAACAGGGCCGCGATGCCTATATCCTGCACGACGGACCGCCCTATGCGAACGGGCACCTGCACATCGGGCACGCGCTGAACAAGACGCTGAAGGACATGGTCGTCCGGTCGCATCAGATGATGGGTTTCGACGCGCGATACGTGCCCGGTTGGGATTGTCACGGGCTGCCGATCGAATGGAAGGTCGAGGAGGCCTATCGCAAGAAGGGTCGCGACAAGGATGCCGTCGATCTGGTGGAGTTCCGTCAGGAATGTCGCGAGTTCGCCGCCGGTTGGGTCGACATCCAGCGCGAGGAGTTCAAGCGGCTGGGCATCACCGGCAACTGGGCCGATCCGTATCTGACGATGGATTTCCACGCCGAGGCGGTGATCGCGGCGGAGTTCCAGAAGTTCCTGATGAACGGCCTGGTCTATCAGGGGTCGAAGCCGGTGATGTGGTCGCCGGTGGAGAAGACCGCGCTGGCCGAGGCCGAGGTCGAGTATCACGACCGGCAGGTGGATGCGGTCTGGGTGAAGTTTCCGGTGGTCCGATCCGGCGCATCGCGGGAAGGTTCCGATGCCGAGAACGTGTCGGACCTGATGGCAACCGAAGTGGTCATCTGGACCACCACGCCCTGGACCCTGCCGCAGAACCGCGCGATCAGCTTCGGTCCCGGCATCTCCTACGGTCTCTATGAGGTGACCGGCACGCCGGACGAAAGCTGGGCGAATGTCGGCGACCGCTATCTGCTGGCCGACGCGCTGGCCGGGGCCACGCTGACATCTGCGCGGCTGGAAGATGGCATGTGGACGCGGGTGCGCGACGTGCCAACCGATGAACTTGCCGCGCTGATCTGCGCCCACCCCCTGCGCGGGGCAGAGGGGGCGGACGGCGAATGGGACTACGACGTGCCCCTGTTCCCCGGCGATCACGTCACCGACGACGCGGGCACGGGCTTTGTCCACACGGCGCCCAGCCACGGCGATGACGACTATCAGATCGGCCTGAAGCACGGGCTGAAGATGACCTTCAATATCGAGGCTGACGGCAGCTACCGCGCCGATCTGCCGTTGTTCGGCGGCGAGGCGATCCTGAAGCCGAACGGCAAGCCTGGCGGCGCGAACAAGGCCGTCATCGACAAGTTGGTCGAGGTCGGCGCGTTGCTGGCCCGCGCCCGGATCACGATTTCCGACGCGCATTCGTGGCGGTCGAAGGCGCCGGTGATCCGCCTGAACCGACCGCAGTGGTTCGCCGCCATCGACAAGCCGGTCGGCGACGGGCAGGACACCTATGGCGAGACGGTGCGCAGCCGTGCCTTGACGTCGATCGACGAACTTGTCGAATGGACGCCGAAGAACGGTCGCAACCGCCTGTTTTCGATGATCGAGAACCGGCCCGACTGGGTCTTGTCGCGGCAGCGCGCCTGGGGTGTGCCGCTGACCTGTTTCACGCGCGTCGGGGCCAAGGCGGACGACCCCGACTTCCTGCTTCGCGACGAGACCGTCAATCAGCGGATCATCCAGGCCTTCGAGGAAGAGGGCGCGGATGCCTGGTACAAACCCGGCGCGAAAGAGCGTTTCCTGGGCAGCGATTACAATCCGGACGAATGGCAGAAGGTCAACGACATTCTGGACGTCTGGTTCGACTCCGGCTCGACCCACGCCTTCGTTCTGCGCGACCGGCCCGACGGTACGGCAGACGGTATCGCCGACGTCTATCTGGAAGGTACGGATCAGCATCGCGGATGGTTCCATTCCTCGATGTTGCAGGCGTGCGGCACGATGGGGCGCGCACCTTATCGGTCTGTCGTCACGCACGGCTTCACGCTGGACGCCAAGGGCGTGAAGATGTCCAAGTCCATCGGCAATACCATCGCGCCACAGGATATCGTCGAACAATACGGCGCGGATATCCTGCGGCTTTGGGTGGCGCAGGTGGATTACACCGCCGACCACCGGATCGGGCCGGAAATCCTCAAGGGCGTGGCGGATGGATATCGTCGCCTGCGCAACACGCTGCGCTTCCTGCTGGGGTCGCTGACCGACGATGCGCCCGCCGATCCGCTGGAAATGCCGGAACTGGAGCGCTGGGTCCTGCATCGCCTTTCGGAACTTGATGATCAGGTCCGGGCCGCCTATTCCGCGCATGATTTCGCGGCTGTCATCCAGATCATCTTCCAGTTTGCAACAGTCGATCTGTCGGCATTCTATTTCGATATCCGCAAGGATGCGCTCTATTGCGACGGCGATACACTGCGCCGTCGGTCGGCGCGCACGGTCCTGGCGCTGCTGCACGAGCGTTTGACGACATGGCTTGCCCCGATCCTGCCGTTCACGATGGAGGAAGTCTGGCTGGAGGTGCATCCGGGCGACGGCTCTTCGGTCCATCTGCAGGATTTTCCGGCGCCGCGTCCGGGTTGGCGCGATGAGGCGCTGGCTGCCAAATGGGCGCGCATCCGTGCCGTTCGCCGGGTCGTAAATGGTGCGCTGGAAGAAGCGCGGCGTGACAAGATCATCGGTGCGTCGCTCGAAGCGGCGCCGATCGTGCATGTCGATGCGGAAACGGCGGCTTTGCTGTCGGATGTGGCCTTCGACGACATCTGCATCACCAGCGGCATCGTCGTCACGTCCGAACCCGCGCAGGACGATGCGTTTACGCTGGATGATACGCCCGGTGTCGCCGTCGGCTTCGCACAGGCCGAGGGGGGCAAATGTCAGCGGTGCTGGAAGATCCTGCCAGATGTTGGGCATCACGGGCATGACGGCGTTTGCGCCCGTTGCGACAGCGCGTTGTAAGACATATCCCGGTGGACCTGCTTGCGGGGCCACCGGGATAGTCATCCACCTGATAATCAAGCGCAGAGTTTAAACGGCAATATCCGGCAAAAGTCTGGCCTCTCAACCGCGCCCGAATTGCACGTTCCGTTGCTCCACGGCGTCGGTCGGGCCGAAGGTCTGGAATGTTGCGATACCGATCAGCACGGCAAGGCCGGACATAGTCACAAACATCGCAAGGGTCCGCATGGCTCAATCCTCATTGCAGGCCTGACTGTTCTGAGCCGGGCCTCGGTTTGGGGGGCGGTGACTTGTCGGATACAGATCCAACCATCATCGTACTGAGGGTTACACGCAGGAGCATGCGCCTTCCGTCGCGGGCATTGTTCGCGGGGCTGTGTGTCCGCATGCCGGGTGGAATCGCGAGGATGTGCCTTAGCCGCGTCGTCGTCGCTGTCGCCGCAGTTTCCGGTTCAGCAGATTGGCACGCTTGGGATACAGGTCCCGGTGCAGCGCGGCCCAGGGGGCATCCGCCCCGGCACGGTCACAGAGAAGGATCAGTCGTTCCAGCAGAAACGGCCGATCGCCCGTCGCCTCCCATGCGCGCTCCAGAAGCAGACGGGCCGGAGCCTCGTCGTCGTCGGCAAGATAAAGGTTCGCCCGCAGGATCATCAGGTCGGGATCGGCCATCGCGGCCCTGGGATGCCCGTCCAGCAACCGCTCCAGCGCCACCCTGTCGTCCGTTCGGCCCAGACAGGACGCGACGCGGGCCAGCCATCCGGCATCGTCGATCCTCACGTCGCCCAGAATCGCATCGACATAGTCCAGCACACGCGCCTGTCCGACAGGCCCAAGACGCACGGCGTTCAGCGGGCGGGACCGGATTTCCGGGCCTTCCGCCGGATCGGTGACGTTGAAATCCGCAAACAGCGAGGTATAGCGGCAGCCCGATACGATGGTATGCGGCATGAAATCCTGCCAGCGGTACAGACAGGTCTGCAACGTCCCGATTTCGATGCAATGGGTGTCGGGGCCGGCAAACATCATGTTGGCGAAACCGGCCCCGTGATAGGACATCATCACCTCGGCGCGGGCCATCAGGGCGACCTGCTCCAGCGGGCTGTAATCCTCGAAATAGATGACCTTGAAGCCCCGGTTTTCCAATGCGTCGGTCAGGTCGTCCTCGCCCCACATCGGCCGCTCGCGGTTCGATTTCCGACCGACCCAGAAGCGTCGGGGCAAATGATCCCATTCGCCCCCCTCGATCAGGTGCAGCGCCGTCTTGCGCAGTCGCAGGAGCAGTCCATCGCAGGAGTTCATGGCAAGCACAGCCAGGCTCATGCGGTCGGGATCACGGCCTTTCCAAAAGTGCGTGTCCGGTGCCTCTGCGTCGATGCCGTCCATTACGGTCGGACCGCTCTGATACCACAGATGCCGGGCATTCAGCGTCGACAGACAGCGATCATACCTGTGTCTGCCCGACCGAAAATGCACCCGCCCCAGAAGGCGCGGAAACATCTGATCGACCCAATCCCGGATGAAGTCTTTCACGTCATGGCGGTCGCAATGAATATAGACCTGGCCTGTGAACCCATCATGGTCGACGAGGCAGAGCTGCCCCAGCGTTTCAGTCGAAAAGTGGTAGAAGTTGAAGGCGTTGCGTGCGTCGATGACGAAATCCAGGCCCTCGGTCGGGCCGTCCCAGACGGGAGGGACGGGGTCTTTGGCCTGAAGCCGGGCGAAGTATTCAGCGGTCTCGGCATCGGCGTCACGCAGGCCTTCGTTATACCAGTGATACCGATTGCGCAGCCGTGTCCCCGCCGCTCCGGTCAGAAGATAGCGATCGTGGACGGCCAGATAATGTCCTTCCGTTCGCAGCCCCTCCAACACGACGGGAACGGTCTGAAACACGAGGCCCGACCTGAAGGAACGGCGGCGGAAATGTGTTTCGATATGGCTTTCGATCGGCATCTCGAACCTGGCGAATTCGCTGACCGAGGCGGCGGCGATGCGCCCCTTGGGTCGCTTGTCCCACATCTGTGGCAGCGGACCCACGGTCCACAAGCCGTCGTCCACGCCCGGCGCGAAGAAGAAGTCGCGGGGCGGGACCTGCCAGTCGAGGGTCACGCGGGGCGTCGGTTCGGTCA
This sequence comes from Jannaschia sp. L-14R, assembly GCF_056857695.1. NCBI lineage: Bacteria > Pseudomonadati > Pseudomonadota > Alphaproteobacteria > Rhodobacterales > Roseobacteraceae > Jannaschia > Jannaschia sp. L-14R. Next base: position 12,608 of record NZ_JBSXNP010000006.1, on the reverse strand, counting down.
TGCGTGAGGATCTGGCCTGTCAGATTTGAGCATTATGTTAGGGGTGCTGGAGCGCGCAAGTATTTGCCAACAATGCTGTTTCAGCCTTGATTGGACCCTGGCGAGGCAGCGTTCGGATCTAGAACTCGACGCCGGCCTGGGCTTTCACGCCGGAGCGGAAGGGGTGTTTGACCAGCTCCATCTCGGTGACCAGATCGGCCATTTCGATCAGCTCTTCTTTCGCATTGCGCCCGGTCAGCACGACATGGGTCATCGGCGGCTTGTGATCGCGCAGGAACGCCACCACCTCGGCCACGTCGACGTAATCGTAGCGTATCGCGATATTGATCTCGTCCAGCAGCACCATGCGATTGCCCGGATCGGCAATCAGTTCCTTCGCCTTGGCCCAGGCCGCTTGTGCCATTTCGATGTCGCGAGACTTGTCCTGCGTCTCCCAGGTGAAGCCTTCGCCCATCGTGTGAAAATCGCACAAATCGCTGAAATTTTTAATGATAAGATCACGTTCGCCGGTGCCCATGCCGCCCTTGATGAACTGCACGACGGCGCAGGGCATGTCGTGGGCGATGCAGCGGAAGATCATGCCGAAGGCCGACGACGACTTGCCCTTGCCCTTGCCGGTATGGACGATCACCAGGCCTTTCTCGTCGGTCTTGGTTGCCATGATTTTGTCGCGCGCGGCCTTCTTCTTGGCCATCTTCGCATTGTGGCGGTCGGTATCGGGATCGGTCATCAGCAAGCCTCCGGCTTCGGTTCTGGGGACAATCCGGTGAACCCGCGCTCGCGTCAAGGTGGACGCGCAGGGCGGACAGATCGGTGCAAAACGTAGGTATTATCGCTGTATTACGAACGTATTACCCGCGTCATACGCTGCATGATACGTATGCGTTAAGACACCGTTAACCAAAGCAGTGTCAGGTCGGGCCATGCGTGTCAGATTTCTTCCGCTTATATTTCCGCTTGTCCTGACGGCCTGCAACGTGGCGCATCCGCTGGACGGGTTGAACCGCACCGGGACGGCCAGCGCGGGCGGGCACGATTTTCGGGTGAACTGGAATCTGGAATCCGCGCAGGCCACACGCATCAATCCGGCATGGCGTCCCGGTCTGACACAGGTGATCCAGTCAGCCGTTCAGGCCACGCAGGAGGTGACGGGCTGCAAGGTTCGCCCCGGCACGGCAATCGGGGATATCGCACTGGTGAACATGGCGCTGGATTGCCGGGTGGAGTGAGCGCCGGGGTTGTGGCCTGAAGCGCAACCCGTCCGGCGTGCCACCGTGATCCGCAATCGCGCGCCATGGACCGTCGTTCAGCCGTCGAGCATGAGTTGGGCGTCAGGCGGATGTCAGACGATGCCCCCGCCTGCACCGCTCACCGCAGGGCGTTCATTTGCGACACGCGCACGATAGCCCGAGGCGCGATAGGTCGCGACCGGATCAATCGCGGCCCCGGCCTCGAGCCGTGCCATGGCCAGGATCGGTTCGACATCCGTCCGGAAGCCGCGCTTGAGCGTCGTCGTGGCCATCAGGGCGTCGTTGTCGTCCTGAAAACCGGCCAGTGCAGCACGATCGACCAATAGCGCCTGCGCGTAGGCGCGCTGTACTTCAGTGGCGGAGATCATCAGGCTTTCGATCGGGTCCGTCACGTTGTGGCTTTGGTCCAGCATGTGCATCGGGTCGAAGTCCGGATCGGCCTCGGCCTCGACCAGTTCGTTGAACACAAGAAACAGTCGATAGGGGTCGATGCTGCCGGTATCGAGATCGTCGTCGCCGTATTTGCTGTCGTTGAAGTGAAATCCGCCCAGCTTGCCGAATTGCGTTAGCCGCGCGACGATCATTTCGATATTCACGTTCGGCGCATGGTGGCCAAGGTCGACGAGGCACTTCGCCTTGTCGCCCAACTGCTGAGCGATCAGAAGGTTGGTGCCCCAGTCCTGCACGACGGTCGAATAGAACGCGGGCTCGTACATCTTGTGTTCGGACAGCAGGGTCCAGTCGTCGGGCAGGGCATCGTAGACCTGCGTCGCGGCATCCAGATATCGCCCGAACTGGCGGGTGAAGTTGGTCTGGCCGGGAAAGTTCGACCCGTCGCCGACCCAGATCGTCAGCGCCTTCGATCCGATCTGTCGGCCCAGTTCGATACAGGCGATGTTGTGATCGACGGCCTGTCGCCGCGTGGCGGCATCGGTGTGCGAGAGGGAGCCGAACTTGTAGCTGTGCGCCTGATCCGGCTGATCCTGAAAGGTGTTGGAGTTCATCGCGTCGAACGACAGTCCGACTTCCTCGGCCTTGCTGTTCAGATCGGCCGCCGGTTGCGCGTCCCACGGGATATGCAGAGAAACCGAGGGTGTGGCCGCAGTCAGTAGATGGATGACGCCGCAGTCGTCCAGCTTGTCGAACACATCGCGCGGCTCGCCCGCGCCGGGGAAACGGGCGAAGCGGGTGCCGCCGGTTCCCACACCCCAACTGGGCACGGCGATGCCATAGGAAGCGACCTTGTGCTTGACGGCCGCGATGTCGATGCCGCGTCGGTCCAGATGTTCGCCCAAAGCGTCATAATCCGCCCGGAGCGACGCGGCGGCCTTGTCGTTGGTCTGCTCGATGATGTCCGGTTCGATCATGGGGGCGTCCTTTATCGGGTGAAGGCCTGAACGTTGCCTGCGTCCACGTTGATGATGTTTCCGGTCGATTTGGCCGACAGGTCGGAGGCCAGGAAATAAGCCGCCTCGGCAATGTCGTCCGGCAGCACCGAACGCTTGAGCAGGGAGCGGTCGCGATACATCGCTTCCAGCCCGTCCTTGTCGGTGCCATAGGTCCCGGCGCGCTGATCCAGCCATTCGCCCTGCCAGATCTTCGACCCTTTCAGAACGGCATCCGGGTTCACCACGTTCACCCGTACGCCCATCGGCGCGCCTTCGAGGGCAAGACAGCGGGCGAGATGGATTTCCGACGCCTTGGCCGTGCAATAGGCGGAGGCATTGGGCGAGGCGGCAAGGCCGTTCTTGGACGCGACGAAGACGATCGCACCGCCCATGTCCTGCACCCGGAACAGCTTGAACGCCTCGCGGCTGACGAGGAAATACCCGGTCGACAGGATCGCCATGTTCCTGTTCCACAGGTCCAGCGTCGTTTCCTCGACCGGGGCGGAACTGGCGATGCCCGCGTTGGACACCAGGATGTCGACCCCGCCGAACTCCGCCGCGATGTCGGAACAGGCACTGACGACAGCCGCCTCGTCGGTGACGTTCATGGTGACGGTGCGCACAACGTCGGCGGAATAGCGGGCGCTCAGGTTTTCCGCCGTCTCGGCCAGCGCCGTCTCGTCGATATCGGCCAGCATGACGCAGGCGCCTTCGCGCAGATACCGTTCCGCCGTGGCCGACCCGATACCGCCCGCGCCGCCGGTGACCAGCGCCACGCGCCCGGCCATGGATTTGGGGGCAGGCATCCGTTGCAGCTTCGCCTCCTCCAGCAACCAGTATTCGATGTCGAAGGCTTCCTGCTCGGGCAGGCCCCGATATTCGGACACCGCATCCGCCCCGCGCATCACGTTGATCGCATTGACGTAGAACTCGCCGGAAATGCGCGCCGTCGCCTTGTCTTTCGCGAAGGTGATCATGCCGACGCCAGGCACCAGATAGACGACGGCATTGGGATCGCGAAGGGCCGGGCTATCGTCGTGTTTGCACCGTTCGTAATAGGCCCTGTAGCCCTCGCGGTAGTCGGCGACGGCATCCGCCAGTCCGGCCAACGTGGCGTCGATGTCCGGTTTCGCCGGATCGAACCCGACGACCAGCGGTCGGATCTTGGTGCGCAGGAAATGGTCGGGGCAGGACGTGCCCAGCGCGGCCAGACGCTCCATGTCATTGGCGTTCACGAACTCCAGCACCGCGTCGCTGTCGGTGAAATGCCCGACCATATGCTGCTGACCCGACACCATGCCCCGGATCGCGGGCATCAGGCGGGACGCGGCGGCGCGACGCTGATCGACGGGCAGGCTTTGATGCCTGGCCCCCCCGAAGGCGTCTTTGCCTGCGGTCTGTTCCGCGAACCAGTCCATGGCGGTCTGGATGATGTCCAGCGTCAGGTCGTAGCAGTCCCGCGCGTCATCGGCCCAGGTGAACAACCCGTGGCTTTCCAGCACGACGCCCCTGGCGTCCGGGTTCCTGGCACAGAAGTCCGCCAGCCACAGACCCAGCTCGTATCCCGGCTTTTTCCACGGCAACCAGCCGATGGTGTCGCCGAAAATCTGTTGCGTCAGGGATTTGCTGTCCCTGGCCGCCGCGATGGCGATAATGGCGTCGGGGTGCATGTGATCGACGTGCCTGGCCGGGACATAGGCGTGCAGCGGCGTGTCGATGCTGGCCGCGCGGGGGTTCAGGTTGAAGGTGCAATGGGGCAGGTAGGCGACCATCTCGTCTTCGTATTCGACGCCGCGATAGAGGCCGCGCAGGGCATTCAGCTTGTCCATGTAGAGCGTCGAAAAGCCGTCCATGGCAATGGAGCCGACGTCGCCCCCGGAGCCTTTGACCCAGAGGACCTCGACGGTTTCACCCGTCAGCGGATCTTTCTGCAGGACCTTGGCCGACGTATTCCCGCCGCCGTAGTTGGTGATTCTCTTGTCGGACCCCAGGAGATTGGACCGATAGAGCAGCTTTTCGGGCTCGCTCATATCCTTCGCGCGGGATTCGTCCCATTTGTTTTCAAGCTGTTGTGCGGATTTGGGCGGGCTCATCATTGTCTCCGTAGGCGACCGGGGCATGGAATTCGATCGATGCCAAGCTGACCGGCAGGCTCGCCCAAGTCAATCATAAACGATCATATTCAGTCATGCTGCAATGCAGAATGACCGAACGTGAATAAAAATGATTGACAGAGAATGGCGACTCGCTTCACTTTGAAAGCAGCAAAAGGGGTCATCCATGCACGAGAAAGACCGTCATCGCGTCATCCTGTCCGCCGTTCAGGACCGGTCACTGGTGACAGTGGTCGATCTCTGCACCCTGACAGGCGCATCCGAGGCGACGATCCGGCGCGACATCAACACGCTAGATGAACAGAAACGGCTGCGGCGGGTGCGCGGCGGGGCCGAAGCGCGGACCACGACGCCCTTCGTCGGACTGGCCGGGCGGCCGTTTTCCGTCAACGAGACGATGAACAACGCCGAAAAGCAGGCCATCGCCGCCGCTGCGGTCGAGTTGTGCGAAGACGGTGACGCGATCATCATCAACGGCGGCACGACGACATTTCAGATGGTGCATCCGCTGGCCACGCGCCGGATGCAGGTCTTCACCAATTCGTTCCCGATTGCGGAACACCTGCTCAAGAACACACGCAACACGGTGATGCTGCCCGGCGGCATCATCTACCGCGAGCAGAACATCATCCTGTCGCCCTTCGACAACGACGTGACCCGCAATTTCTATGCGCGCCGCATGTTCATGGGAGCGCAGGGCATCGGGCCGCTGGGCCTGATGGAACAGGATCCGCTGTTGATCCAGGCGGAACAGAAGCTGATCGGGCAGGCCGACGAGTTGATCGTGCTGGTCGACAGCAGCAAGTTCGCCAACCGCTCCAGCCTTGTGCTGTGCCCGCTTGAACGGATCGACACCATCATCACGGACGACGGCATCGACGACCGCACGGCGGCAATGCTGGAGTCCGCGGATGTGACGCTGATCGTCGTGCCCGGTGGCGCGGCGCAGAAAGACGGGGTGGCGCGTTTGCCAGCCTGACAATTTCATCGCTCCAGGGAGGAAACCATGAGTGTATTTCGTAAATTTCTGACGACGGCGGTCGCCGCGACGGCGCTGCTGACCAGTCCCGCCTTCGCGCAGGAGGATGTCCGCATCGCGTTGGTCGTCAAGGCGTTGGGCATCGGCTTTTTCGAGGCTGCCGCCAAGGGTGCGGAGGAGGCCGCGGCCGAGCTTGGCAATGTCGAGATCATCTATACCGGCCCGACCGACACCACCGCCGAAGGCCAGATCGAGGTGATCAACGCCCTGATCGCGCAGAACGTCGATGCCATCGCGATTTCGGCGAATGACACCGATGCCCTTGTGCCTGCGCTGAAGCGCGCAATGCAGCGCGGCATCACGGTGATCAGCTGGGACAGCGGCGTAGCCGCCGAAGGCCGTCAACTGCACCTCAACCCATCGTCCAACCCGCTGATCGGCAACATGATCATCAAGCTGGCCGCCGACCAGCTGCCCGACGGGGGTGAGGTCGCGCTGCTGTCGGCGACGACGACGTCCACGAACCAGAACACCTGGATCGAGGAGATGAACAAGGTCATGGGCGATTATCCCGGCATCGAAGTGGTCGCGACCGTCTATGGCGACGATCTGGCCGACAAGTCCTACCGCGAGGCGACGGGCCTGATGCAGTCCTATCCGGACCTCGACGCGATCATCGCGCCGACCTCGGTCGGTATCGTTGCCGCCGCGCAGGCCGTGGTCGACGCCGGAAAAGTGGGGCAGGTCAACGTGACCGGTCTTGGCCTGCCGTCCGAAATGGCAGGTGCCATCGAGAGCGGCGCGTCGAAATCCTTCGCGATCTGGAACCCGATCGACCTTGGCTATTCCGCAACGATGCTGGCCTATGAGTTGAGCCAGAACGGTGTGGAAGCGGCCCCCGGCGCGGAAATCCCGATGGGCCGCATGGGCACGCTGACCCTGGACGAGAATACCGAGGGCGCGATGGCCGACCCCTTCGTCTATGACGCCAGCAACATCGAAGAGTTCAAGTCGATCTTCTGAGCTTGCTTCGGTCCGGCGCATGCTTCCGCGCCGGGCCGAGCCCCGGCCACCCCCACATGTGAGAGTGTCACAATGACCGAGTCTGGATCGCCCGTCGTATCGATGGACGCCATCACCAAGATCTTTCCGGGCGTCAAGGCGCTGGATCAGGTGCGGCTCGATCTCTATCCGGGTCAGGTCACCGCTCTGGTCGGCGAAAACGGGGCCGGCAAGTCCACGACCGTCAAGATCCTGACCGGCATCTATCGTCCCGATGGTGGCACCATCCGTATCGACGGAAACCCGGTCGACTTAACCACGCCGAACGATGCCGCCGCGTCCGGGATCACGGCGATCCATCAGGAAACCGTCCTGTTCGACGAGCTTTCGGTGGCGGAGAACATCTTCATTGGCCACGCGCCGCGCACCCGGCTGGGCCTGATCGACCGGGCCGAAATGCACCGCGCCGCCGCCCGGCTGCTGGATGAGATCGGCGCGCCCTTCGGCACACACACGCCGCTGCGCGAGCTTGGCATCGCCAACAAGCACCTTGTCGCCATCGCCCGCGCCCTGTCGGTAGATGCTCGCGTCGTCATCATGGACGAACCTACGGCAGCGCTGTCGCACAAGGAAATCGAGGAGTTGTACGAGTTGGTCGAGACGCTGAAGGCGCAAGGCAAGGCGATCCTGTTCATCAGCCACAAGTTCGACGAGATTTTTCGCATTGCAGACCGCTACACCGTCTTCCGCGACGGGGCCTTCGTGGCCGACGGTCAGATTGCCGACATCGACGAGGATGCGCTGGTCAAGATGATGGTCGGTCGCGCGGTCGATCACATTTTTCCCGCCCGCAGACCGACCGTTGCCGAAGAAGTCCTTCAGGTCGTGGGCTATGACCACCCGACCGAATTCGCGGATATCGGCTTCCGCTTGCACCGTGGCGAAATCCTTGGTTTTTATGGCCTGGTCGGCGCGGGCCGGTCGGAATTCATGCAGTCGTTGTTCGGGATCACCAGACCCAGCAAGGGCGTGTGCAAGATGAACGGCAAGATCCGTGTGATCCGCTCGCCCGCCGACGCGGTCGCCAACGGGATCGTCTATGTCCCCGAAGACCGCGGCAAGCAGGGGGCCATCATCGGCCTGCCGATTTTTCAGAACATCACCCTGCCGTCGCTGGGCCGCACCTCGCGCAATGGTTTCCTGCAACTGGCCGAGGAATTCAAACTGGCGCGCGAGTATTCGGAGCGGCTGGACCTGCGGGCCGCCTCGCTGGATCAGGATGTGGGCAACCTGTCGGGCGGCAACCAGCAGAAGGTCGTGATCGCCAAATGGCTGGCCACGCAGCCGCAGGTCATCATTCTGGACGAGCCGACCAAGGGCATCGACATCGGTTCCAAGGCGGCCGTCCATGAATTCATGGCGGAACTGGCAGCGCAGGGATTGTCGGTTATCATGGTCAGCTCCGAGATCCCCGAGGTGATCGGCATGTCCGACCGGGTGATCGTGATGCGCGACGGTCGCATCGCCGCCGAGTTGTCGGGCGACGATCTGCGCCCTGAAACCCTCGTGCGTCATGCCGCCGGTATTTCCACCCCCGCACTGCAGGAGGCCTGAGGCTATGGTATCCCGACTGATCCCTGTGCGTGAAGCTATCCTTGCCGGTGCAATTCTTGTCCTTCTGGCGCTGGTGGCCTCTCGTTTCGCCGGGTTCGTGGCGCCCGCAAACCTGGCCAATGTGTTCAACGACACAGCGCCGCTGATCATCCTGGCGCTGGGGCAGATGGTAGTCATTCTGACGCGCTGCATCGATCTGTCGGTCGCCGCCAACCTGGCCCTGACCGGCATGACCGTGGCGATGATCAACGTCGCCATGCCGGGGCTGCCGATCCCCGTGATCATCGCCGTTGCCATTGCACTGGGCGCGGTCATGGGGGCGATCAACGGCCTGCTGGTCTGGAAACTCTCGATCCCGCCGATCGTGGTGACGCTGGGCACGATGACGATCTTCCGTGGAACGATCTTCCTGATCTCCGACGGGAAGTGGGTCAACGCACATGAGATGAGCGCCGCCTTCACTGGTTTTCCGCGTGCCGCATTCCTGGGCCTGCCGGTGCTGTCCTGGGCTGCCATCGCCACGATCCTCGTCTTCGGCGTGATGATGGCGCGAACGCCGCTGGGCCGGTCGATCTTCGCGGTGGGCGGCAACCCGCATGCGGCGGTCTATGCGGGCATCGACGTCGGGCGAACGCAATTCCTGGCCTTCGTGATTTCGGGCGCGCTGGCCGGGCTGACCGGTTACCTCTGGGTGGCGCGCTATGCCGTGGCCTATGTCGACATCGCCGGCGGGTTCGAGTTGGAGGTCGTGGCCGCCTGCGTCATCGGCGGCATTTCCATCGCGGGGGGCATCGGGTCGGTCGGGGGCGCCGTTCTGGGCGCGATCTTTCTGGGCGTCGTCAAGAATGCACTGCCGGTCGTCGACATCTCGCCGTTCTGGCAACTGGCCATTTCGGGCAGTGCCATCCTGATTGCCGTCGCCTTCAATGCGCGCGCAGGGAAGGCCAGGGGCCGCATCATCCTGAAATCCACGGTGGCCCCGACATGAATGACAGTACCCTGCAAGCCCGCCCCGAAACGCGCCATGTGCCGGACCGCCTGAACAGCCGCGCCTTACGCACCCTGCGCAGTTGGGAAAGCCTGTTGCTGGCCGTGGCCATTGCCATCTTCATCGTCAACAGCTTCGCCTCGCCTTATTTCCTGAACGTCTGGAACCTGAGCGATGCGACTTTCAACTTCACCGAAAAGGCGATGATCGCCTTCGCCATGGCGCTATTGATCATTTCCGGCGAAATCGACCTCTCCGTCGCCTCGATCATCGCGCTGGCCAGCACAGCGATGGGGCTGGCGGTGCAATACGGCGCGGGAACGCCGGAACTGGTGGTGATCGGGTTGGCGGTGGGTCTGCTCTGCGGGGCGTTCAACGCGGTCTTCGTCACGATCATGGGCCTGCCGTCCATCGTCGTCACCATCGGCACGATGAGCCTGTTTCGCGGCATCAGCTATATCATTCTGGGGGACGACGCTTTCCGGGGCTATCCGGCCAGCTTCGCCTGGTTCGGACAGGGATATATCTACTGGGTCTTCACGGTCGAGATGCTGTTCTTCGTGATCATCGCGCTCGCCTTTGGCGTATTGCTGCACAAAACGAACTTCGGTCGCGCGGTCTATGCCATCGGCAACAATCCCACGGGCGCGATGTTCAGTGGTATCCGCGTGCAGAAGGTCAAGTTCATCCTGTTCCTGCTGACCGGTCTGATGTCGGGCGCCGCCGCGGTCTTCCTGACCTCGCGACTGGGTTCGACCCGACCCAGCATCGCGACCGGGATGGAGCTGGAGGTGGTGACGATGGTCGTCCTGGGCGGCGTAAACATCCTGGGCGGATCGGGGTCGATTCCGGGCGTGGTGATCGCGGCCTTCGTTATGGGCCTGGTGACGTTCGGGCTGGGCTTGCTCAATGTGCCGGGGATCGTGATGTCGATCTTCATCGGCCTGCTGCTGATCGGGGTGATCGCCCTGCCGCGCCTTTGGACCATGGCTGCGAACCGGAGGCGCGGATGAGCGAGCGTCACGTCTTTCGCATGCGCCTGAACCCCGGAATGGCGGAGGAGTATCGCCGTCGCCACGATGCGATCTGGACAGATTTGGTGGAATTGCTGCGGGGGGCCGGGGTCAGCGATTACAGCATTCATTTCGACGCAGCCAACGACCTGCTGATCGGAGTTTTGATCCGGGATGCGGATCACGGGATGGACGACTTGCCCGATCATCCGGTGATGCAGCGCTGGTGGGCGCATATGGCCGACATCATGGAGACAGACCCCGACAACGCCCCCGTCGCGGTGACGCTGCCGCGTCTGTTTCACATGCCATGATGCCGCCGCGCCATATCGCCGTCATCGATATCGGCAAGACCAACGCCAAGCTCGCGCTCGTCGATCTGCCAACGCTGACGGAGATCGACGTCGTGACGCGGCCCAATCACGTTCTGCCGGGACCGCCCTGGCCGCATTTCGACGTAGACGGCCACTGGGCCTTTCTGCTGGAGGCCCTGGGGCGATTTCACCGGAGCCATCGCATCGACGCCATCTCGGTCACGACGCATGGGGCCTGTGCCGCCTTGCTGGATGCCGATGGTCGTCTTGCCGCGCCGATCCTCGATTATGAACATGACGGTCCGGCCGAGCGCGTCGTCGCGTATGACGCGTTGCGACCATCGTTCGCCCGAACCGGGTCGCCCAGACTGGCCGGGGGCCTGAATGTCGGGGCACAGCTGGATTGGCAATTTCACCGCGACCCGGCCCTGATGGCTCGAACCGCCCATATCGTCACCTATCCGCAATATTGGGGCCACCGTCTGACCGGGATCGTGGCCAGCGACGTCACTTCGATCGGCTGTCACACCGATCTGTGGTGCCCGCGCGAGGGGCGCTATTCGGACCTTGTCGACAAGCTCGGCCTTGCCGACAAGATGGCCCCCGTGCGCAGGTCCACGGACGTTCTGGGACCGATACTGCCACAAGTTGCGGCTGCGACGGGGTTGCCGCCCGAGACGCCGGTGGCGGTCGGAATTCATGATTCCAATGCCTCTCTGTATCCGCATATCCTGACGCAGGAGGGTGCATTTTCCGTGGTTTCCACAGGGACATGGGTGGTCGCGATGACGGTCGGGGGCGGTGATCCCGATCTCGATCCGGATCGCGATACGCTCGTGAACGTTGACGCCCGCGGACAGAAGGTGCCCTCCGCCCGGTTCATGGGGGGGCGGGAATATGAGATAATCCAGGGGGGGCAGCCTGCCCCGGCCAGTGAGGAAGACAGTCTGGCGGCCCTAACCCGCAAGGTAATGCTCCTTCCGGCGGTCCAACCTGCGACCGGCCCGTATCGGGATCAGCGGATGCGCTGGCAGGGTGGGGAACCTGCGCTCGGGACGGGGCTGCGGGATGCGGCCCTGTCGTTCTACCTTGCGATGATGACCAATACCTGCCTGCAGCTGACCGGGGCGCTTGGCCCGACCATCGTGGAAGGGCCGTTCGCGCGCAACGCGCAGTTCATGGCCATGCTGGCCTGTGCCACCGGGCGTCCGGTTCTGCAGAGCCGGTCTGCGACCGGAACAAGCATCGGCGCGGCCCTTTTGCTGGGGCGAAGCGCGGCGCTTGTACCGCCCGATCCGGTCGCCCCGGTGCCGAATGCGCCGCTATGGCAATCCTACGCCAAGCACTGGAGTCGATCGGCCGACGACGCCCGCGCCGGCATCATGGCCCGGAATTCGGTCTGAAGCACTTTGCGTTTGACTTGAACCGGTCGGTGATTTCTACACGGGCTATTGTCTGGTGCACGTCCGTCGGAAGGTGGGTCATGGGCAGGCCCTGCTCTCTGGATCTTCGTCACCGGATTTGTTCCTGTGTCGCGCGGGGCCATCCGGCGCGTACTGCGGGCCGGGTCTTCGGTGTCAGTGCCGCGGCGGCGGTGCGGGTTGCAGCGGACCGGAAGGCTGGGGGCCGGGTGTTTCCAGACGGCAAGGCAGGCCGCCAGGCCGGTTCGGCAAGCGGGCTCGTCACCTCGGTTGTCTCGTGGAGTCCTGGATATCGTGCGTGCGGAGCCGGACATCACGCTGAAGGAGTTGGCCACAGCGCTGTCCGAAACCGAAAGGGTTCAGGTGCAACTGTCATCGCTGCACCGTGCTCTGGGTCGCACCCTGGATCGCGCCCTGGGTCATCGCCGGGGTTATGAACGGTCCGGCATTCGACACTGACATCGAAACACAACCGGTCCCCGAACTCGAACCCGGCACCGTTGTCATCCTCGATAACCTGTCCAC
>NZ_JBSXNP010000005.1:0-72379 GCF_056857695.1 Jannaschia sp. L-14R | reverse complement strand
TCCAATCTTGAACGCGTTCAAGATTGGAGTTTTAGGGGTCGTGGAGCTTCTAAATAAGCGCCTGAAACTCATAGGCGCGTGGTATCTTTATCTTTCCTCCAAAACCGTGCTACCATAGAAGCAGAATCGAGTCGAACTCGGACCCAACCGAAGTCAGGGCTTAGGAATGAGCGGTAGTCTAGAACAGTTTTTGACGGACCTGTCACGTGGGCTTGAGCGCACGATGGTGGCAGTGAACAAGGAACTCACCTTGCGTCAGCGCATCAAGCGCACGTGGTCAATGCGCCAGTGCGCAAGGTTTATGAACGTCAGTATTCAATATCTAACCAAGTTCGCCAATTCGAGCGACGACTTTCCCGCGGGCGAATATGTTGGAAGAGAGCGTGTTTTCACGCTTTCCGAATTGATGCACATGCGGGCCCTTCTGGCAGCCTCGGCAAAGCGGCCCTACGACTATCTAGCCTGGCGCAAACCCAACGCCCCCTTACCCGTCATCTCGTTTGCCAGCCAGAAAGGGGGCACGGCTAAGAGCCTGAGCGCCGCGCATTTTGCGCAGTATCTCAGCTTGCATTACGGCATGCGCGTTGGTGTCATGGATGCAGACCCGCAAAGCACGATAACGCTCTACTTTGTCGGGGGTGAAGGTCTTCCCCAGATGCCCGACGAAAACACCGCCTCCATGGTGGACTTTGCCGGCCTCTTCCAATCGGAAGATGCGCCATACACTGATCACGATGCGCAGACGCTCGACAGCTTCTTTCTAAAGACCTCCTGGCCGGGGCTGCGTCTGCTGCCGGCACATGGCGAAACGTCTGAGGGAGAGATCCAGATTGCGCGCCTTGTGCGAGAGGCCCCCGCCGGAAAGAGCTTCTATCGCTACCTGCGCGATGCCCTTGATCGCTGGAAAGCGGGCCACCCGCCAAAAACGCTGCCCAACGAATTGGTAGTCGAGGGCAAGGTCGATCAGCAGCGACTGAACGCTGCGCTGACCGAGACCCTCGATGTCATCATCATCGACTATCAGCCTGCGTTGACACTTTTCCAGCTGAATAACGTGATTGCGTCGACTTCGCTGGTCATCCCGCAAACCATGAAGGGGTTTGACATCGCAACGCTGTCGACCTTTGTGACCGGCCTGCTGGGGATGCTTCAGCATATTCTGGCCCATGAACGGATCGAAATAGGAACTGGTGCCAACATGCTGTTGCCGACGATCGTCCAACGATCCAATGCGCAGGATCTAAACCACATCGGAAACCTGCTGGAACACTGCCCCACGGAAATTCTGCCGGTGTTTTATCTGCGTTCCGACGCAATCTCGAATGCGTCGGACGTCTATCAATCCGTATACGAATATGAGCCGGACACGCCGGGAAAACGCAAGGGGATCAACCGGTTCATCACGAATGCCGATGCGGTTAACGACGCCATAGTATCGCGACTCTGGCCGGGCTTCGAACGCGGTTATGCCAATACATGGATGGACGAGTTCTATGAAGATGACGGCGAGGGTGAAGCATGAAACGCAGTATTCCAAGGTCGCTGGTCAGCAAGGCTACCAATCTCGATACAAACAAGAAACGTGCGAGCGGTTCCGAAGGCAGGACAGAATCGAGTGATGCTGTTTCGACTCCTTTCAAGGGGGCCGGCAGTGCCTGGAAATCAGGAGCGCTTGCGCAGTCGCAAGCTGCAGTAGAGCGAAGCAGAGCCGAGCTTTGTTTGGATATCCTCAACGGTCGCCACGAGATAAGCCTGTCGCCAGATCAAATCTCCGATCCGATGGGAACCGACCGCCGACAAGACTGGATGTCCCAGAAAGCCTACAGGTCTTTGGTAAACAGCATCGCTTCGAACGGGCAGGACACGCCCATTCTAGTGTGGCCGGAGGATCCGGATTGGCAGCCGGATCCGTTGGACCCGTCGAATATCGCGGGGGTTCCATTCGTGATGCTGACAGGACGCCGCCGACTGGCTGCCGCGTCAGAGCTCGGTGTACCCCTTCGTGCAATCCTTGCCCCGCCTGACGCGCGAAACGCTGAGAACAGCAAGTTTGAGATGCTGTTTCTGCGGTTTCGCGAGAATGAGGAACGCGAGAATCTCAGCCCCTTTGAGCGATTGGTTTCGATTGGTGAAATGTATGAGACGCTGGCTTCTGGCGAAGAGAAACTGACAGCTGTGGCCTTCGCCAAGAAAATTGGTGTGCATGAGAGCCTAGTCTCGCGAGCACGGTCCGTTTTCGCTGCGCAGGATCAAATCTTGAACACGTTCAAGAACGTCTACGACATGAGCTTTCGCGATTTACAGGGTGCCTTAGCGAGCTTGGAGAGAACGAACAAAGCCAAGCCAAAACCAAAAACAAAGCCCCAAAAACTCACCGTAAAGCGCAAGGTGGGCAACCGAAATCTTTCGGTCACTTCCGTCGATGGAAACCTATCAATCAAGGTTGCAGGAGTGCCGATTGACCAAGAGCGTCTCGAAAAGCTTGGAGACTTAGTCGCAAACTATTTGAACGTCGAAGACACGGAGAAAGATACCGACTGAAGACAGCGTTGGTGAGATGTTCTTCGGAACGACGAGGCAGGGAGCAAAAAAGGAACGACAAGTGAATTAACGGCAAAAGAAAAGCCCCCAAGCGGTGTGGCCTGAGAGCTGATCTTAATGGTTTGGTCGCCTTCAAGATAGGTCTCACAGGATTCACTGTCAACGACGAACGCTTCTGAGCGAACGGCTTTCTTTTGCCTCCACATAACCGGAGGTGAGATACAGGCATGAAACATACAGGTTGGCGCAAGCCGACACCGGGTCTTGGGGTTGCTGAGCAACTTGCCCAAGCCGGTGAAAGGGTAGCAGTACCCAAAACACGGGCCTTCGTGGCACTCAAGCGCGTGGGGGCACATATCGGCCTAAAGGCTGGTGACATGATGCTCCTCGACACACTCGGGGCGTTCACCCAGGCCCAGGACTGGGAGGAGGGGCAGCGCCCGATCGTCTGGGCGTCGAACGCTTATCTGATGGAGCAAACGGGCTTTTCGCTATCGGCCCTCAAGCGCCACGCGCGGCGCCTTGCTGAGATCGGCGTGATCTCTTTCCAGGATAGCCCCAATGGCAAGCGGTGGGGCCGCAGGGACGCTGAGGGGCGTATCGTCGAGGCCTATGGCTTCGATCTGTCACCGCTTTCCGCCCGTGTTGAGGAGTTCGAGGGACTTCATACCGAGTTGCAGGCCGAGCGCGAACTCTGCCAGCGCCTGAAGCGCCAGATCACTGTGGCGCGCCGGATGATCCGAGCCCGGATCGAGGCAGCTCTCAGCAGCGCTCTGCGTGGGCCCTGGAGGCAATTCACGGGGCTTTTCGAGGAGCTTCTCGACCGGCTACCGCGCCGTCAGGAAGCGTCCGAACAGCTGGTGCGCTTGCTCACATGGTTCAGGGAACTCCAGGAACGGGTTGAGGCGGCCTATCTCAAAGCGACTGGCGCGGTGAAACCTGTGGAAAACACCGGTAATAACGATACCCAATCCATGGAGAAGACTCAAGAAATGAACCCCAGGGAGGTCATTTCCGAACCTCATATACTAATTACAAATCAACTTAATCCTGTAACTAGTAATTCCTCTGAAAAAGAGGAAGCGGCGGGTGTGGTGCCCAATGCGCCACCGGAAGAGCGGGTTGACAGGGAGCTGGAAGACTGGGTTGCCGAGGTGCGCAAGAAGCGCACAGCGCTCGATCTGCCGACAATCATGCAGGCCTGTCCGGAATTTGCATCCTGGGCGCGGAATTTGGGTGGATTCCTGAAGGATTGGGGCGATCTGCACCGGGTTGCCGGTCAACTCAGGCCGATGATCGGTATCTCGGAGCATGCCTGGAACGTAGCGCAGGACCGAATGGGGACCCAGGTGGCCACGGCCGCATTTGCGCTCGTCTTCGAGAAGCACAGTGCCGGTGAGGTTGCCTCGCCGGGCGGATATCTTCGGGGCATGGTCGAGAAGGCCGGGGCAGGGGAGCTGCATCTGGAGCGTAGTTTCTATGGCAGGCTCAGTGGGCAGGAGGCGTGATAGGGCAGGGGCTCAGAGACCGGCGGCTTTGGTCAGGTTTACCCGGAACCTGTCGCGGCGGCGCTGATAGCGGCGGGTCATCTCGGCCGAGGCGTGGCCAAGCTGCTTCTGGACATAGCGCTCGTCAACCTCGGCGGAACTGGCCAGACCAGCACGCAGGCTGTGCCCGGAAAACAGTGCCAGGCGGTCTTTCTCGGACAGATTCGACCGGATGCCGGCGTCGAGCACGGTGCGCTTGATGAGGCGTGCAACGTGTTTGTCGTTCAGGCGGGCATCCAGCGCTCGCTTGCCATCGCGTGAGGTGCCGACGAAGATTGGACCGAAGTCGATCTTTGCGAAGTGCAACCATTGTTCAAGCGCATGCACGGGACAGGTTTGATCCTTGGACCCGCGGCCAATCTCGACCTCACGCCAGCCAGTCTTGGCATTGAGGGTGAGCAAAGCACCCTTGTCGAAGATCTCGATCCAACCGCCAGAGTCCGGCGTGTCGTCCTTGTGAACGTCGAGGCTGACGATTTCGGAGCGGCGCAGACCACCCGCATACCCCAAAAGCAGGATCGTCCTGTCACGCAACCCGCGCAGATCGAAGGGCAAAGTGGCGACCATGGCGATGATGTCCTCGGCCAAGAGCGGGACGGTGGCGGGCATGAGGTGATCCGGCACCTTACCAATCCTCGACCGGGAAGACCCGCCGCGGGCGATCCGGGTTAAGGTTTGCCCGGGCCGGGGCGGCAGGCGCGGCGAGATCGGCATAAGGCTTCTTTGCCTCGGTGGCATGCCGGGCGCGTGTCATCTCCTTCAACCGGCTTTTCGAGGTTTTGGTGGCGGTAACAGTTGCGGCGATTTCGCGTCGGATGGCGGCCGCCTCCTGCACTGGGCGCCGCTGGATTTCGCGCCGCCGCTGTCGATCCGCCTGATGCTGCCAAAGCGTGATCGGCTCGGCCAGTCCGTCCCGTCGTCTCACCGGCTGCCAGGCCTGCGTATCCGGATCCTTGACATAGACATGGCTGATGTCGCGAGGGTCATAGCACACATCAAGTGGCTCCAGCCGGTCACGGCGGGCGACCAGCGGACCAAGCCAGGGCTCGAAATAGTCGATGGCGAAGAGGCTGATGCCCTGAGGTGAAATCTTCCGCGTCTTGCGCGGCAGGAAATTGAGCAGCGCATCGATCGGACGGTCCTTCGGTTGGAGTCGGTTTTCCCATTCGATTGCCGGGACGGTCAGCTTGCGCGCATTCTGGCTCAGATTATGGTCGATGATCGCGAGCGCGATGCAGCGTTCAAGATCCGCGAAGCTGAGCCGTGCGCGCTCTTCCGAGGCATAGTCGCCTCGATCCGCGATGGAGCGCCCTGTCTTACCGGGTAAGGCCCGTAGCGCCGTGTTCACTTTCCCAAGCAGGCGTTCCACGACTCCGCCTCGATGCACGGTGCCCTTGTTCCGCATGCGAATGGAAATGCCATAGTCCGCGCATCCTCTGCTGAAGGTGCTGCTCTGGAACTCTTTGGCGGAATCGACGACGATCTGCCTCGGGCGACCGTGCATCGGCCAGGCATGATCGATGCTACGCTCTGCCAGCCATGCCGTCTTGCAGCACATCGCTTGCGCAAGACAAAGCGCGACAGACAGTCGTGACGGCCGCTCGAGCGTCAGGCAGAAGCCGGTGATCGCACTCGTGGCCACATCGGCAGCGATGGTCAGGTAGGGCCGCCCAACGAAGATACCGTAGTCATCAATCACCTCGACAAACTGGATGTCTGCCGGCGTGTGATCGATCTGGACAACGTCGAGCGCGTGGTCTGCCCGGATGTAGCCCGGTCGCGCCTTCAGCCGGTGCAGGTGTTTACTGTCTGACAGGCGGCGGCGGGCAATTTCTTCCGGGGTGAACAGGATGGGGATGCGCCGGGCGACAGTGACATAGGCGGGCGGAGTATGCCCTTCCTGTGCGCAGCGGGCGCGGATCTCTTCGACGATCGGTGCGAGGTCCGGCTGCTCAGGACGCAACCACATCTCCCTCAGGGTCATCGCGATGATGCTCTCGACCGCGAGGCTGATCCTTGATTTCCTTGTTCCACTCGTTCGCGGCAGCAGGGACGATACCCTGCGTTCTTCTCGATACCGCGCCAGATAGTTGTAGACTTGGCGGGTCGAGAGCCGCAGCTCGGATGCCGCGCGTACCACGGCCTCACGCACCGGCGCCGCTCCGTCAATAATCCGGTCCAGTTCACGCGCGATACGTGTTGCCTTGGCCCACGCTTCATCCGAGGCATGCCCTCCGCCGGACGTCATCGATATGAAACTTTCGAGACCGGCTGGGCCGTGCGCCAACAGGGCGGCCGCTTGCTGAAATACGGAACCAAAATTGAAGCCTCAAGCGAAAAAATGATGTGCGATATCGCGGTATCATCCAGAAATCACGATATAATCATGCGTTGAAATGATGAAAAAAATGCGACATCTGGTTTCTGCCCGGGCCGCTCGAAGAGGAACCGGATGATCTGCCTCCCGGGCCGCGGGCGGAACCGCCTGATACCGTAGTCATCGAAGATTGGGCAAAGGCAGAGGGTGCTCATACTGCGCGGCTGGCAAAGGTGGCTGGACGCCTGGGTGCTCTGGATGACCGGTTGCTGCGCGGCCCGGAGGGCTGGCGGCACAGACTGGCTCTAATAGAGGCGGCGGATCTCAGCTGGTTCGCAGGCGATCGTGTGAGCCCCGATCGGCTGGCGCTTTGGATATCCATGCGTTTGTCTGGAGTGCAGGATGACTCGGAAGCACTGGCCCGGGCCGGATGGGCCGTGCGACGCCTGACAAGTGGTCCGGAGCCAATGGTAGATTTGGCGTCCTTCCTGGATCGGCGTGATCCTGAGAAGTTCGAGGACAATGCCGAGCGCTTTGACGAGCGTGCAGGGAGCTGGCTGGACGTGATGACAGCAGCGGTTGACCTCCACCCGATCACGAGCGCTTGCATGGGGTTTCACCTCTGTGTCCGTCGTCAGATAATTTGGGACAGGCGAGCGGTTTTCCGTTTGGAGGCTCTGGCTCATCCTTGATTGAGTTTATGTGTGTTCGGTTTGATGGCGCAAGCGCCGGGTGAGCATGGTTTTCCGTTTGATCTCCTCTCGCTGTTTCAGGATCTGCTCTGCGCGCCCGAAGTAGACGTCGGCGGGTGTCAGGTTTCCAAGGCTCTCGTGGTAGCGCTGGTTGTTGTAATGTTCGACGAAGGCACCGATCTGGCGCTCGAGATCTCCGGGCAGGAAGTAATGCTCAAGCAGGACACGGTTCTTCATGGTCTGGTGCCAGCGCTCGATCTTGCCTTGAGTCTGCGGATGGTAGGGTGCGCCCCGGACATGATCCATGCCCTTGTCATCAAGGTAATCCGCCAAGTCTCCCGCGATGTAAGACGCGCCGTTGTCGCTGAGAAGTCTTGGCTTGGCGACCACGGTTGCGCAGTCACATCCCGAGGCCTCCAGCGCCAGGTCGAGCGTGGCGGTCACGTCCTCGGCCTTCATCGTCGTGCAAAGCTTCCAGGAGATGATGTAGCGGCTGTAATCGTCCAAGATGGTGCTGAGGTAGAACCAGCCCCAGCCCAGGACCTTCAGATAGGTGAAGTCGGTCTGCCACAGCTCGTTGGGGCGCGTGGTTTTGTCCCGGAACTCATTGGCCGCCTTCATCACGATATGCGCCGGTGCCGTGACCAGGTCTTCCGCCTTCAGGATGCGGTAAACCGATGATTCAGAGATAAAATACCGCTTCTCGTCGGTATATTTCACCGCCAGCTCACGCGGGGTCAGATCCTCATACTCGAGCGCGAACTCGATAATGCTCGCCCGCGTCTCATCCGGGAGGCGGTTCCACACAGACCCCGGATGGGGCGGCGTGTCCTCGAGCGCGTCAAGCCCACCCTCGGACCAGCGGTCATACCAGCGGTAATAGGTCGTGCGTGGAATGCCGAGCATGACCAGCGTCTGACGGGCGGGCAGATGCGAGGCTTCGACGGTGCGGATGATCTCCAGCTTTTCCGATGCAGGATACCTCATGCCTCGTCCTCCCCATCCCCGATCATGCTTTTTTTGAGCAGACGGTTTTCCAGAGTCAGATCGGCAACGACTTCCTTGAGCGCGGCCGATTCCGAGCGCAGCTCCTTGACCTCAGGCGATGTCGCCTGGCGGGCAGTATCCCCGGCCAGGCGTTGCTTGCCCGCTTCGAGGAATTCTTTCGACCACGTGTAATACAGGCTCTCGCTGATGCCTTCTCGGCGACACAGCGCGGCAATGCTCTCCTCGCCGCGCAGACCAGCCAGCACGATCCTGATCTTCTCTTCCGCAGAATAATACTTGCGCGTCTTGCGCTTGATCCCTTTGACCAGCTTGTCAGCCGCGTCCTTCGATGTTCCGGATTTCTTGTTCATCTTCGCTCCTTGGTGGCTGCGATGAACCAGAATTCCTCCGTTACGAAAACATCAAATCTGTCCCATAGGCGCTGACGTCAGACACCGTCTCGCGCGACACCTTGAACCCATGATGCTCGGCCAGCATCTCCGCCGCCAGGGTCGGCCCAAAGTCGGGATAGTTGTCTTTGATCAGCGACAGCGCGTAATCCCGTTTGGCTTTGTGGATGCGATTGTTCGGGGGCTTGCCGCGCGCCTTGTGCCGGATCGCCGACGCGCCATCCTGACGATAAAGCTTCAGCAGCCGGAAAATCTGCCGACGCGTCAGTGCCAGCATGTTCGCAGCATTGTCGACGCTCAGCCGTCCATCATCGACCTGCGCCAAAACCTCCACGCGCTTCAACTCGCGCTCGCTCATAACCACCCATCCCATGCCCAATCTCCCTCAGTCTCGGAAGGGAGAGTGACATTCCTGAATTGCTCATGGGTGACATTTTAGCTTTGCGGCTACACGGCTCAAAAACGTATAAGCAAGCATATGTTAAGTTGGCTCTTGGCCAAGAGTGCGCATGACTCGGGCGCACCTGGGACGAATACTTCTCGGGCGAAAGCGGCGCGCCTAAGACCCGCAGCAAGAGTTAAGTCCGCTATCCGCGTCGGACCCGGGGTCATGCCAGCCAAGTTCGCAGAACGTCAGAAGGCCGCAAGCATGTGGACTAGGCCTTTTTCGATGTTCTTCCACGGCTTCTTGCCCACGGTATGTAAGAACCAACATCTGGTACCGCAGATATTTTTCGTAAAGAACTGCATGAAGCGACAACAGATTTTGTGACCCACAGGCCTGGATCAAGGACTTATGGAACTCCCAGTCATATCGGAATCAGGATCGGAGCGACCACGCCCTGCGCCAATGGCTGCGGGAACTGGCGAATAAACGTCGCCGGTTCGGATATCGTAGTTAGGGCATCCTTTTGGCCAGAGAGGGTTTTGAAGTGAACCATTAGAAGCTTTTCCGTCTCTATCGCGAGGAAGGGCTGGCCGTGCGCCGCAGGTGATCACGCAAACGCGCACTGGGTACGCGCAGGCCCATCCTAGTGCCGGATCGCGCCAATCAGCGTTGGTCGTTGGACTTCGTGTCCGATGCCTTTGCTAATGGCCAAAGGTTCCGTGTGTTGTGCATCGTGGATGACTGCACGCGCGAAGCCTTGGCGGCCACTGTGGTGGATCGCTCACTGTCAGGTGAGCGGATGATCCGCGAACTGGATGACCTGATCGGGAGGCTGGGTCAGTTGACTTTCTGACCCACGATCAGATCAAAGCGATGACAACGGCCGACCGTATCGTCAACCTCGGCACTCGTCAGGGGTATGTTACCCCCTGGATCACGACGTCAGCGGAAAAGCGCCCTTAGGGGTGCCACAGCCTCTTGCCAGCTGTCACGCGCTTCTAGCCGGTCGATCCAACTCGCAACTCCTGGGTACTGGTCCAGTAAAATCCCCGCTTGATCGCGATACATGAAGGTGGTCGCAAGATAGAAGTCGGCAAGGCTGAGTGCGCCTGCGATCCAGTCCTTGCCGTCGAGTCCGGTTTCCAGAACGGCAAGGAACTGATCTGTGGCTTTTCGTTCCGCTTCGACCACAGTCGGATCGGGATCGCCCATGCCGAATTTCTCTTTGAGAAACAGCTCAAAGGACAATTTCTGCATCGCCGGGCCAAGGTGGATCGCTTGCCACCAGGTCCATTGATCGACGAGGGACCGCGCCTTGCGGCCCTCAGGATAGAGGCCCGCCTCGGGCCGAAGCCCCGCCAGATAGGCACAAATTGCCCGGGATTCCCAAAGCACGAAATTCCCGTCCTCCAAAACGGGCACCTTTGCATTGGGATTGCGAGCGAGAAATTCCGCCGCGCGGTTGTCCCCGGCCCGGATGTCGACCTGGACGATTTCGAGGTCCACGCCCAGTTCGTGTGCCACCGCCCGCACACGCAGCGCATTGGGCGAGAAATTCGCGTTGTAGAGTTTCATGATTTTGTCCGCCTCTATAGTTACTGCGGCGCCCGAAGAAGCACCGCCCGGTTTTCGGTCAGGAAATCGGTAACCGACTGTCCGGACTTGCCGGTGAGCGTCTTGAGATCGTCGCTGGCCACATCAAGGTAGCCTTCGGCGATTGCCTGGTCGAAAGAGACGAAAACACGCGCCATGAACTCGGGCAGGCCATTTGCGATCATCGCCTGCACCATGTCTTCGGCCGGCATCGGAACGTAGGGGATGTCCTTGCCGGCGATGTCCGACAAAAGCGCCGCGATATCGGCCTGGCCGGTGGATTCGGGCCCGGTGATGTCCAGGACCTCGCGGTCGGTCGCATTCATCAGCGCGGCAGCGGCGGCGCGGGCGCAGTCGGCGCGCGTGACGTAACTCGCCCGTCCGTCCCCTGCCGCGGCAAAGAGCTGCCCCATGTCGATCGCCTGCGGTCCGCTCATAAGCAACAGATCCGTGTAAAGGTTGTTGCGAAGGATCGTGTAGCTGGCGCCGCTTTGCTCGATCAGCTTCTCGGTGTTCTGATGATCCTTGCTGAAAGTGATGGGGCTTTCGGGTACCGGGCTGGCAAGCGAGGTATAGACGATGTGGTCGATACCCGCCTCGCGTGCGGCGGTGATCGCATTGGAATGAGCCGCGAGCCGTTTGCCCGGCTCCAGATCGTCGGTGGAGATGATCAGGATCCGCTTGCCGCCCGCGATGGCCGGACCCAGTGTTTCGGGCGCGTTGAAATCGCCTTGGCGAACATCCACCCCTTTGTCCCTAAACTCGGCGAGTTTGTCGGCGTTGCGCGTGACCGCGATGATCGGATCGGCGCCCGCCTCGATCAGTTGATCGATTACCTGGCGTCCAAGCTGGCCGGAGGCGCCTGTGACGATAAATGGTCCGTTCTGAAAGCTTGCCATGGGCGTATTCCTGTTCCTTGAGAGAGAGTCAGCCGTGGATGTGAACCTGCGCGGGGTTGGCCAGCTTGCCGCGGGCGAAGTCCCAGCTCGTTGTCAGGATTTTGATCATGACGTCGACCTCTGACCTACCGCGCGGCGCATAGGCCATGACGGCATTTGCCGGGATGTGTCCGGCCGACGCCATCGGGTGCGGTTCGCCCCAGCCCTTGGCGATGAGTTCCTCGACCGCCGCCAGCGGCAGCATCATGTGCGACGAACCGTCATAGGAGGGATGCACATGGGCAAATTCGCGTCCGATCATGAAGGCTTCACGCGGGCCGCAGGCATGCGCCACCGGCAAGACCAGTGCTTCGGCGCCAGGCACCGAGATGCCCGACCGACAGCGCTCGACGAAGGGCAGGGCGAAGGCCTTCTCCTTGAAAAATGCGTGGATCTCTGCCGAGGAGTTCTGCGACACCTGCTCATGCGGGGCGCAATCGGTGGTGTCGGGGCGCGGGCCCTGCCGCAGGGGAAGTTCGAAGGTCATGGTTGGTCCTATCCAAATCTGAACGCGCTTTCGACCGCGCCCAAGACGTGATCCTCGAGGGACTTTTCCCCTCGATCCGCAAGCGCGGCCCCGGCCACGACGTGCAACGGGATCAGATGTTCCTCGCGCGGATTGGCGTCGCGTGCGCCGGGCGCCTGCTCCCACTCGGCCAGCATGGCATGGCGCACTGCGGGGTCTTCATGGGTCACCGCACTCGTGAGCCATCGGTCAAAGTCTCCGCCGTACACCGGGCCGTCCGGTCCGCCCCTCATCGCCCGCATCATCTTGCCCATGTTGTGATAGGTATTGCCGGATCCGATGATCAGCACCCCTTCGTCGCGCAAGGGCGCCAACGCGCGACCGACGGCAAGATGCGCCTCGGGGTCGAGATCGTCGCGCAGGCTCAATTGGACGGTGGGGATGTCGGCCTCAGGAAAAGCCACCTTTAGTGGAACGAATACCCCGTGATCGAAGCCACGCGCGGCATCGGCCCCGGTTTGGAACCCCGCGTCTTCTAAAAGTGCGCGTACGCGGGTCGCCAGCGCGGGCTCGCCCGGCGCGGGCCAGGCCAGCTGATAGGTATGCTGCGGAAATCCCTGATAGTCGAACAGCAGAGGCGGAGCGGGGTTGGTCTGCAAGGTAAAGATCCGCTCTTCCCAATGGCCCGAGATCACGAGCAGCGCCTTGGGCCTTGCCGGCAGGCTCGCAGGCAAGTCCTCAAGGAATCTGCGGTGGCGATCCCAGGCGTCAGGCGGGTTCCAGTCCATGAAGAAACAGGGGCCACCCCCATGGGGAACAAACACTGTCGGCTGTTTTTCAGTCATGTTGTCGTCCTTTTGTACCCCAAAGTCCGAGGCTATGGGCGGCGCCGTGGCAACTCCGCAGCAGATCAGGTTGGCGCTGCCGGAACTGCCGGTGCATAGGCCGACTTGACCGCACGCACGCGATTGGCGGTCAGCCACGAGACGATCAGGAGTACCCAGGTCGCCAGAGCCGGCGGCCAACCCGGATCGCCTGCGCCCACATGGGCCCCGAAGGCGAGCACCAGATGCCAGAACATTGCCGCATAGGCCCAATCTGCCAGCACCGCCGAAGGGCGCCAGAGGATCACAACCGCACCGACGATCTTCAAAATTGCGAGTGGCCAGATGATGTATGTGGGATAGCCCAACACCTCGCGATACATGCCCGCGACCATGTCGTGGGATGAGATGTAGAAGGCCGCCGCACCCAGATAGACCAGCGCCACAAGGCCGGTCGCGATCCAGTAGACATATTTTGCCACGTTGTCACTCACTGCCGCTCTCCCGGTTTTCGACGGTTGTTAGGCTGTCGGTTTCCATGTAGTATCATTAGGTGCCTTACTTCATCAGTTAAAGTAGGCACTTAAAAGTAACTTACTTTCGTGGGCTGCGAGGGCTATCCACAATGAAAAGCGTCCAACTAGCTTCCTGCCCGATGGAGGCGCTGCTGCGTGTCATCACGGGACCTTGGACGATCTATATCCTTTGGGTTCTGTCCGAACAGGGTCCACAGCGTTTCGGCGCGACCAAACGGCTGGTGCCTGGAATTTCCACCCGGGTCCTGACTGAGAGGCTGAGAATGCTGGAACATGCCGGCGTGGTCTGGCGCGAGCAGGCCATGACCATCCCGCCCGCTGTCACATACGGGCTGACTGAACGCGGCGCGGAGCTGCGCGGTGTGCTGGACACCCTTGGATCCATTGCACGCCGCTGGGAGGCGGAGGGTGCTTTCGACGGGACGGCACGCTCGGCGGAATGATGACGTCCGTCCTGTTCGCGGAATAATCCCGCGCCAGAAAGCGCCGCGAACGGAGCACGGCCCGAAGCTCATGACGAATTGAAAGCCGCGTTGGGTATGCCTGACAGGCGGCACTCACTCCGAACGATCCGCCCAGGTTTGCGGCTTGCCGCCACATAAAAATCAATCTACTGTACCGACTAGACGGTACAGTCAAGTTTGAAATCCCGCAATGCTGCACAGGACAGGAAGAACGAGATGCGCGAGAGAAAAATGGCCGAGGTTTTGTTCGGCGCGCGCGAGGTCTTCTTCCGGTGCGGTTATGAAGGCGCCACCGTCGATGCCATTGCCGCCGAAGGGAAAGTGTCGAAGGCAACAATGTATTCGTATTTCCCGACCAAGGAGCAGCTGTTTCTAAGCGTCGTGGAATCCGAATGCGGTCGGCTTGCGGAAGAGATCCTCCGACCCTTGTCCGCAGGTCCCGAGCCGCGCGCCCAGTTGGAAAAACTTGCCCTGCGCATGATCGATCTCGTTCTGGACGAAACCTACATCCGCCTTCTGCGGACGTGTATCGGTGCCACCGAGATGCTTCCCGAGGTCGGGGAGGTGTATTTTCGTGCCGGACCGAAACGGGCACGCGAACTCATCAGTAAAGTTCTGGAACGCCTTTCCCGGGAAGGCGCGCTTGAGATCGACAATCCCCCGCGTGTTGCGGATCACTTCATACATCTTTGCGTTTCTGGACTGTTGATGCCACGCCTGCTGGCGGTGCAAAGAACAGTCGAGCGGGACAAGCATGCGGCCGATGCAGTCACTGCATTCCTGCGACTCTACGGGAGCGGACATAGAGTAGAGCTCTGAACTGACCTTGCTTTCCGACAACGGGGCAATGCTCCAAATCTCTCAATAAAATTGCCGAATGGACGGTGAATAATGACCATACAATCCAGAATGCAGGCAAAGAATGCGTCTCCAAGGATCCTCGGCGCTGCGCGGGCAATTGCGCACAGAGAGGGCGCGGGAAAGATTACGATCGACGCCGTCGCGCGTGAGGCCGATCTCAGTAAAGGCGGGGTCTTATACAATTTTCCGACTAAGAGAGCGCTTCTTGCCGGGCTGCTTGATGAGATGCTCGCAGAACATCGCGAACGCCTGGCATCAGTCCCGGAAGATCGCAGATCCCGCACCTTGCGCGGGCACCTGGAAGCGATCGTGCAAGCCAGAGCCGTCGATGACGACCTCTCGATGGCGATTCTCGCGGCTGCCGCGTCAGATCCGCGGCTGCTCGATCCGCTACGGGCTGAACTGACCGGCGACCTTGAGCGTATCCTGTCCGACACACAAGACACTTCGGGTGCTATGGTTGTCGTCCTAGCGATCCAGGGACTTCGGTTCCAGAAACTTCTGGGCCTTCCCGACGGTGGCGCGGGTCTCAGGGGGCGCGTCATCGAGCAATTGAGGGCCATGATTAATGAACTCGAATAGAGAGACACGAAGTTTGAAGCGGATCGTTTTTGTTATTGCGGTAGCGGCCGTGTCGGCCGTTGCCGTGCCGTTTGTTTCGCCGTTCCTGACCGATGTGCTGGCCCAGACCGCGACGAACACCGTGGAGGCAGAAGTCGACACAAGGCCTGCAGCGAGCGTGGAGCGACCAGTCACGGTCGAAGTGACCCGTGCGCTCAATCGCGTCGTAAGTCAGTCTCGCACCGTTGCAGGCCGCGTTGAACCTGCTCGAACGGTGGACCTTGCGTTTCAGATACCCGGGCAGATCATTCGCCTTGAGGTTGAGCCCGGCGACACGATTCGCGAGGGCGAGGTGATCGCGGAGCTCGACCAAATCGATTTCGAACTCGCCGTCGACCGGGCTCAGGCGTCCTACGACCTGGCGAATTCCGAACTCGCGCGCGCCTCGGACCTCGCCGATCGTGGCGTGGCGTCCGACGCGCGCCTCGACACGGCCCGCGCGCAGTTCTTCCAGGCAGAAGTCGCGCTCCGCGAGGCCGAGCGGCGCCTGTCCCAAACGAAAATCGTCGCGCCATTCGACGCGATTGTGGCGCGCACCTTCGTTGAAGAATATGTCAACGTCACGTCGACCGCGCCTGTCGCGCGTCTACAGGATGTCAGCGAGATGCGGCTCGTGATCTCCCTGCCAGAGGAACTTGCGGCCATTGCGCGGTCGGCACCCGATGCCTTCGAGATCGTTGCAACTTTTCCGGCTGTTCCGGGTTACACCGCGCCTCTGGTGCTTCGCTCGTTTGCGACCGATGCCGACCGGACGGCGCAGACCTACGACGTGGAATTTGCGATCACGGGTGATATCGACCCGCGTCTTTTGCCCGGAATGACCGCGGATGTGCGCATCTCCATCGCCGCTGAGGAAGATCGCCGGCGCTCCGTGATCGTTCCGGTTTCGGCGGTGGACACGACCAGCCGAACCGAACCGTCCATCTGGATCTACGAAGAAACGTCCGGCCAGGTCGAGCGTCGGACGGTCCGTCTGGGCCTTCCGATCGACAACGAGATCGTCGTTCAGGATGGCGTGGAGGCCAATGAATTGGTTGTTTCCGGCGGCTGGTGGCGGCTCAGGGACAATCAGACCGTGACAGTTTCTGGGCTCTGACCCCGGTTTTCGGCAGGACAAGAATAAAAACATGGCACTCAGCATCACACGAGCGAGCATCGAGCGTCCTGTGGCGGTCTGGCTCACCATCATCTTCTGCGTTCTCGGCGGCTATTGGGGGCTGAATACGGTCGGCCGCCTTGAAGACCCGAGCTTCACCCTCAAGACGGCACTCATCTTCGTGCCGTATCCCGGCGCCACGGCAATGGAGGTTGAAGAGGAGGTCGCAGACGTCGTCGAAAACGCGCTGCAGCAGATGAAGCAGCTCGACCGGGTGGAATCGAAATCGATGCCGGGCATGGCGCAGATCACCGTCGAGATCGAGATGACCTATGGCCCGGACGAGATCCCGCAGGTTTGGGACGAGATGCGCCGCCGCATCAGTGATATCGAGGGGGATCTTCCGGCAGGGGCGCAACCGCCCATCATCAATGACGATTTCGGCGACGTCTATGGCATGTTCTATGCGGTGACGACCGAAGGTCTGAGCCCATCGGAGCAAAGGGACTTGGCCACGACGCTGCGGCTCGGGCTGGTCACTGTCGATGGCGTCGCCAAGGCCGAGGTTCAAGGCCTCTCCGAAGAGGTGATCACCCTCTCGATCCCGTCTGCACGCCTCGAGAAACTGGGCCTTCCGCCGACCCAGATCCTGGGAATTCTCGCAGACGAAAACCAGGTGTTCTTCAACGGCGAGATCACCGAGGGCCCCGCCCGCATCGGCCTGTCCGTTCCGCCGGGCTATATCAGCCCCGAAGGCATAGAGGAGTTGCGGCTGGGCACGGCCGGAAATGTCGGCCAGATCGCCGTCAGCGACATCGCCACCGTCACACGGGAGGCGGCCGAACAGCCCAGCCAGATCATCCGGCAGAACGGCAAGGCGGCCTTCACCCTTGGCGTTTCCGCGTTGACGGACCGAAACGTGGTCGCTGTCGGCCAGGAGGTTTCAGCGCGGCTGGAACGGCTCAAGTCGGAGCTTCCCGAAAGTGTCGAGATCATTCCGATCTACGAGCAGCATGTCGTGGTGGACGAAGCCGTTTCAAGCTTTCTCGTCAGTCTCGGACAGTCGGTCGCGATCGTGGTCGGTGCCCTGATGCTGACCATGGGGTGGCGCGCCGGCCTCGTGGTGGGCGCGACCCTCGGACTTACCGTTTTCTCCACGCTGTTCTTCATGTCGGTGTTCGGGATACAGATGGAACGGATCAGCCTTGGCGCCCTGATCATCGCGATGGGTATGCTGGTCGACAACGCCATCGTCATCACCGAAGGCATGGTGATCGGCATGGCGCGTGGCAAAAGCGCGGAAGACGCGGCGGCCGAGACGGAATCCTCGACGTCCATTCCCTTGCTGGGGGCAACCGTTATCGGGATCATGGCGTTTTCCGGTATCGGGCTGTCGCCCGATGCGACGGGCGAGTTCCTGTTTTCGCTTTTCGCCGTGATCGCCATTTCGCTGCTATCAAGCTGGGTTCTGGCAGTCACGGTCACGCCGTATCTTGGCAAGCTGCTGCTCAAGGCCCCCAAGAACACCTCGGACGATCCCTACAAGGGCCCGTTCTACGGGATTTACCGCGGGGTTCTGTGGACGGCGCTGCGCGCCCGCATCCCGGTCGTTCTGACGATCATCGGGATCACCGTCTGGTCGGTCATGGCTTTCGCCCAGGTCAAGCAGGCCTTCTTCCCCGCCTCGAACACGCCTATTTTCTACGTCGAGTTCCAGATGCCGCAGGGAACCGATATCAACACGACCGACGAAGAGATGCTGCGGCTTGAGCGGATACTTCTGGATGAGGATGCTGTGACCGGGGTAACGGCCCTCGTAGGGCGGGGGGCAAGCCGCTTCATGCTGACATACAATCCGGAACAGGCGGATGCCAGCTATGGCCAGCTCATCGTCCGGGTTGCCGACGCCGCAACGATCCCGGCGATCGCGAGCAGGCTCAACCGGGATTTGCCAGCCGAATTCCCCCACGCTCTGATCCGTGTCGAAGAAATCGTGTTCGGACCGCCGGCCGGTGCCGATGTTGCAGTTCGTTTCTCGGGCCCCGATCCGGTCGTCCTGCGCCAGCTCGCGGATGATGCGATGAGGATTTACGAGGAGGCAGGAACCATCACCAATCCGCGCACCAATTGGCGGCAGCGTGAGATCCTCGTCGAACCCATCGTCGATGAGGCACGAATGCGGCTGGCTGGCGCAACGCGCGGAGCGATCGCGGATACCATCCGCTATGGAACGTCCGGACTGCGCGTTGGCGACCTACGCGAGGACGACGTGTTGATTCCGATCCATCTCCGGCTTCCCGAGAGCGAACGCGACGGAGTTGACCGCCTTCGTGACCTATCGGTGTGGTCCGATGGGGCAGGGTCCTATGTACCCATGGCCAACCTTGTCGAAAGGTTCGATCCCCGTCTTGTCGAGGCACTCATTCACAGGCGCGACCGAGAGCGGACAATCGCCGCCCTCGGCGGTGCCCGCAGCGATCTCACCGCGGATGAGGCATTCCGAAGCGTCCGCACCGAGATCGAATCCATCCCGCTTCCCGACGGTTATGCAATGGAATGGGGCGGCGAATTCGAAAGTGCGCAGATGGCTCAGGAGTCGCTTGGCAAGCAGCTTCCCCTGGGCTTCCTGGTCATGTTGACGATTTCGATTTTGATGTTCAACAAAGTCCGCCAACCGCTGATCCTGTGGCTCGTGGTGCCAATGTCCGTGACGGGCATGGTCCTGGGGTTGCTGTTCACCGGTCTGCCCTTCACATTTACGGCCCTGCTCGGCTTCCTGTCGCTTTCGGGAATGTTGATGAAGAACGCAATCGTTCTCATCGAAGAGATCGACTTTCTACGTGCACAGGGTGTGCCCGATTACAAGGCGGTGATCGACGGCTCAGTCAGCCGTCTTCGCCCTGTGGTGCTCGCCGCCGGCACGACGATCTTTGGCATGATTCCGCTTCTGCCCGATGCGTTTTTTGCCTCGATGGCGGTGACGATCATGGGCGGCCTCGCCTTTGCTTCGGTCCTGACGCTCGTCGCGGTTCCGGTGCTCTATGCGCTTCTGTTCCGGATACGGCCACCGAAACGGGACGCACAGTCGGACGGCCTAGCGGCGACCGCCTGACACAACGATCCTCCCTAAAATAGGATTTCGAGCCAATTTGAGGATAGCGGAATGGCCCAGAAAAAACAAAACCGGAGTGGATCGTCGCGAAGCTCCGGGAGTCCGACGATCCCAGGGCGCCTCGTGCGGTGTCCTATGGGACAAGCAGGTGGTGCGCCAGCGGCTGGCAGACTGCCAGACGAGGATCGCGGCGGGACGGCAGCTGGTCTATCATGCCGCAGGTCTGGACGCGGCGGGCCACGATTGCGTGCAAGAGGTCTCGATGGTCAAGGCCTATTGCGGCGAACTGGTAAACAGCGTGCTCTACGACTGCGTCCAGTTTCACGGCGGCATGGGCTATATGCGCGAAACCCCGGTTGAACGCATGTCGCGCGACGCCCGTGTTCAGGCCATCGGCGGCGGTGCGAGCGAGGTCATGCTGGAAGAAGTCGCCAAGCGCATGTGAGCTTCCCTATCCAGCAAATCAACGATCTACAGAAACAAGGACGAAACAGATGAATTTGGAAGCCACTCAACGCCAACCGGTCGCAAGACTGACCCGAGAGATCTCAATAATACTCATCGGCACAATACTTCTGACACTATCCGCCAAAATCGCGGTGCCGTTCTACCCGGTACCGATGTCAACACAAACCCTGGTGGTCTTGGGTCTCGGCCTTTTCCTGGGGCCGGTGCGCAGTAGTCTAGTTGTCGCTGCGTACCTTCTGGAAGGTCTGTTTGGCCTGCCGGTTTTCGCTGGCACGCCTCCCGCACCGGCGGGTCTGGCCTATTTTGCGGGTCCCACTGGCGGATTCTTGATTGGGTTTGCGCTCGCGGCGGCGGCTGCAGGATGGATGGTTCAAAAGCTGGCAGGGCTTCCGCCTTCAATCAGAGCATCTGTAGCGGTCCTCTCCGGTTCGATACTTATGTATTGCGCAGGGCTATTCTGGTTGGGTGGCTTTGTCGGCTATGGCGAAAAATTGCTGAACGCCGGGCTTTACCCGTTCCTGCTTGGAGACCTGACGAAGGCAGCAATTGCTGTAGTGCTGTATACAGGTTTCCATAATCGGGGTCACGCTTGACTGCTGGGCTTTGTTGCCTTGTTCCAGCGCCGGTTCTGACCGGCGCTGGACGCCAGCCCGAGGCTTCCAAAGCTATGCAAAGCAAAAGGCGGCTTTGCAAGTCCCAGACTTTTCACTGTCAGAAAGTGGTCGTATTCAATGACAAAACGCAGCATGTTTCACACAGAGCCGGAACCGTGTCGCGCGCGTGCAGAACAGGTGGCCGAGGGAATCCTGAGGATCGTTGCGAGCAATCCCGGGAAGATGACCTATCACGGGACGAACAGCTACATCATTGATACACCTGACGGTCGGTTCATTCTCGATCCGGGTCCAGCAGAAGACAGTGCACATTTCGAAGCAATTGTCGAGAATCTGGGAGGCAACCCGGCCGGAATTCTAGTGTCACACCACCATTCCGATCATTTCGGTGCCGTGCCGGGATTGCGCGAACGGACAGGTCTGCCCGTTTATGTTTCGCGTGCCTTTCCAGACGATGCATTTCAACCCGACGGGTTTTTGGAAGACGGGCAAAGGATTGCCGGTCTTACTGTCCTTCACACACCCGGTCACGCGAGCGATCACCTCTGCTTTGCGAGGCTGGATGGAGTGTTATTCACGGGCGACCACGTGATGAGTTGGAACAGTTCGATCGTCAGCCCCCCTGACGGCAACATGCGTGATTACTGCGACCAGCTTCAACGGCTTATTGATCGCGACGATAGGATCTGCCTGCCGGGTCACGGGCCCGTACTCCAGGATCCGCGCCCTTACATCGAACGGTTACTTGCCAACCGGATGCGCCGCGAGACCCAGATCCTCAAGCATCTCCTAAATACTTCCGATACAGTCCAGAATATCGCCGCTTCAGTCTACAAGAAATCTGACCCGCATATTGCAATGGCCGCCGAAAGGAATGTTGTGGCTCATTTACAGAAACTTCTTTCTGAATCGCGAGTGGCTCAGGAAGAAGGGATCTGGAGGGTAAATTAACATAAACTTAACTATCGGATCTTTACGTTCACACGCAGGGTTTTCCCGGCCCCAAAGCGAGCCTACCTCGAAATCTCGCCTGCCAACACCGCTCGTCCGTGCACCGCTAAGGTTGCTGAGAACCTCTGACACCCAAACTTGCGGATTACATCCAGTACTCGCGCTTCGTAGGCAGCGTGACCGATCAAACGACACAGGTCGGACGCGTGGAACTGGCGGTTCGCAGTCGGGGCGGCTTGCATCTGTCTCAGCAATTCGCGCTCTTTGGGGTCTGCTACCCGTTTCTGCGATGGTTTCACCTCGGGACGAGGCGGAGTCCCTGGCGAATTCCGCCATCGTCGCATAAAGCCAAGCAGGAAGCCGGCCGGCACCTTTCCGTTGCCTCGGGACCGGTTGAAGGCGAGGAAGCGATCCCAGATGACCTGGGTGTCGATGTTCCAGCAGGGCAACGTGGCCTTCGCTGCTTTGATGAGCTCTGCCCAACTGGTCTGAAAAACGTTCGAACTCTCGGTGATTTCGATCAGCCCTGAGAAGATAGTTTTGTTATTATTATCTCTAGATAGTGATGTGTCGCCTTCACCTGACACGAGATCATGGGTTTCACTCTCCTCGTCGAAGGCGGAAAACCGAAAGATCCAGGGCGCGAACTTGCCATTCGGCTTCGCCCGCTCGAGCTGCAACTCCGACGTCTCAAGTTCGCTCAAAAGAACCGAAAGATATTGTCGTGAGACACCCATCTTCTCCGCCAGGGCAGAGAGGGTGAAGGCTGCCGTTCCGCGCGGCAAACCGTTGTAGCCATCCTTCCAGGCGATGGCATCGAGGATGAGAGTAGCAAGCTTGTGCGCAGCAACAGAGAGATTTGTCTGCGTGATCCGTCGCAGGATCAGGCCGGTCGTAGGTTCCATGGTCGAGGTCTCCTTGGAGATCCGACGCCATGTCGTGAGACAACAACATTCTTGCCAGCAAAACAACTTTGCTGGTTGCAGGTGTTTTGGCGGTGCGCTAGGAAACTCTTGTTCACGGAGTTTTCTAGCACGGCGTCAGGCTTCACGGTCTGGCGTCGTCTCCTTTTTGGGGGCTTTGCACAGCCTTTCGTGCGGGGTTGTGATGACGCGCGCGGCAAGACCGCGTGCAGATTTTGTCAGTAGCGAACTTCTTCAGAACCATAGTTCCCGGCGTGATCACGCCAGTCGACGAAGACGGAGCGGTAGAAGTAGCTGCCGCATCCATTCGGGATGCTCAGGCCAGATGCAGCCGGCACTTGGCCCACGTTGGATCTTGTCCATCGGTAGTCGCCCTGCACTCCGTAGGACCCCAATCGCGTGGAATCGGTGCGATTGCAGTCGCCATCTCGGTTTTCATGCTGGCGGTACTGAATGTGATAGACGCGAATGCTGCGCACGAAATCAAAGGCGTCGCCTGAGATGTCGATGTCGGCTTGTTCATCCGCCTGGACGCGAACAAGGGGTATCGGAGTCGATACCTGCGGTTCGGGCGGATCGCGAAACGTGATGTCATAAAGGCGTTCCATAGGCGACAACGGACTTGGTTCGTTGAACGACACACCCATCGGACACCGCCAGATTTGTAGGGGCGGCTCGATCGGCCATGGCGTGATCCGCCGAATGAAGACCGCTCTGGCATGGGCGCAGGGCGCGGAGGCAGGCCAGCCGCCCGCAAGGCAGAGGAGGATCGCACAGTCCACTTGATAGGCCTGAGCCGGACCTGACGAGGCCATTAGTCCGGATATGCTTATTGCCGTGGCTGTTGTCACTGTACCCTAATTAATCAGAATCGGGCCTGAATTTGTCCCATAAAATCAATGGCGGTTTGTACCCTTAATTTTCATATTGTACCGTTAATTACCATACTGTATCCTTAATTGCCGTACGGTCGGAACTGTGGATAAGTGTCGGCCTGTTGGGGTGGGGGATTTACGTGGCCAGCGAGCGTATTGCGAAACATCGTGCAGCGGTTCTTCGGCCGATCCTGGAGCTTGAGAAGAGGGGCGAGCCGATCAGCGCTGCTATCGGGGACGCCGCTTGGGAACTCGGCTTGGCGAAAAGCCACACATGGTCGCTCTACCGGCGTCTGAGAGAGAACGATGCACGTGCCACGGCGTTGGAGTTGGACCGTCGCGGGCCGAAACCGGGGTCGAAACGGATCGCACAAGACGTCGAAATCATCATCGATGAGAGTCTGGAGCGCTACTATCTGGTTCGTGAGCGCTCGAGCTTTCTTCGCATCTGGCGCGAGATCCGTGCCGAGTGCGAAGCGAAGGGGTTTCAGCCCCCGACCCGGAAAACGGTCAAAGCCCGTCTCGACGCGATGGATCAGCGAGAGGTCTTCCGGAAACGGCGCGGGGCAGAGGAGGCTGACAAGGTTTTTGCCGCGCGTCCTGGCCGCCTTGAAGTTTCGGCCCCGCTGGAAGTCGTTCAGATCGATCATACAACTTCGGACATCACGTTGGTCGATCACGTCAATCGACGGCCGCTTGCGCGCCCCTATCTGACGGTGGCCATCGATGTCGCGAGCCGGATCGTTCTTGGGGTCTATGTCACTTTCGATGAGCCATCTGTCTTGTCGATCGCCCTATGTCTCGATCACTGCGTGCGCCGGAAATCGGTGCACGTCCCTGGAACTATGGAAGAGTTGGTTTGGCCGACGGCGGGCATTCCGAAGGCGATCCACGTCGACAATGCGCAGGAGTTCCACAGCGATGCCTTCAAAGTGGCCTGCGAAGATTGGGGCATTTCTGTCGAGTATCGTCCGCTTGGCGGCAAACACTATGGCGGCCATGTAGAACGGCTGATCGGAACGACCATGGGTGCCGTTCATGTACTGCCCGGGACGACGCATTCCTCAATCGTCGAGAAGGGCGACTATGACAGCGAGAAGCATGCGGCCCTGACACTGACCGAGTTCGAGGACTGGCTTCATCTCGAAATCTGCCGCTACCACAATACGGTTCACGAAGCCCTCGGCCGAACGCCGTTGGCTGCCTGGGCTGACCTCGGCGGGGATACTGCGGGGCGGCAGGTCGTTGACGTCGAAGCCTTTCGGACGAGCTTCTTGCCCTTCGAGTGGCGCCAGCTCGGGCGTACCGGGATCACGCTCTTCGGGGTCCATTACTGGAGTGATGTCTTCGCGTCGTTGGTCGGACGCGGGCAGGGCAAGGTGCAGGTGAAATACGATCCGCGAGACTTGTCGCAGGTCTGGGTCATCACCGGTGATGGCCGTGTGACCCCGGCGCGCTACCGGGATCTCTGCCACCCGCGGATCTCGCTTTGGGAAAGTCGGCGGGCGCGGAAAGATTGGCAGGAAAAACACGGTGGCCGGATCAACGAGCGGGTCCTATTCCAATTGATTGACGCGCAACGGCGGCTGGCCGAAGCGGCGCGCCAAAAGACAAGGACTGCCCGGTTGGAAAACGAAAGAGGTGCTCGGCTTCCCCGGCACCAACCACGTCGCGATCCGTCACGCGAAATGTTCGCGATCGACACGGGCAATCCTGATCTGCCAACCTATGAGATTGATGAGTTTAATGACCCCAGACGAAAGAATTGACCGTATCCGCGGCGATCATTGGATCGCGTTCGACCGTGCCACCATCGTTCTCAACCGATTGACATCCCTGATGGAAATGCCACAGCAAAGCCGGATGCCAGGGTTGATGGTTTATGGCAGCTCTGGCATCGGAAAGACGATGATCGCCAAGCGCATGGCGAGCAAATATCCAACGCAGTACAACGCCCAACTGGGCGCCACGAAGACACCCATACTGCTGGTTCAGGCCCCGCCCGCACCGGACGAAAGACGCTTCTATCAGCACATCCTGGCGACGATTGGGGCGCCGATGTGGGGCCGGCATACCGTGTCCGAGCTCGAGGTGCGCGCGCTCAGTCACCTTCGGGACATGGACCTTAGGATGTTGATGATCGACGAGGTGCACAATCTGCTTGCTGGCAGCTACCGGGAGCAACGCCGTTTCCTGAACATGCTCCGGTTCCTCGCCAACGATCTCTGCGCCTCACTCGTTGTCTTCGGTGTGAACGAAGCCCTGGAGACGGTTCGAGGAGACGATCAATTGGCCCGACGTCTAGACGAACACTACCTGCCGCTCTGGGAAGACGATGTGGAGTTCTCTCGCCTGATCCAGACACTGATCGCGGCGATGGCGCTTGAGCAACGCTCAGGCCTGACGGTGGCGTCGCTTCGGACGATCCTGAAGGTTACCGGGGGTGTGACCTCCCGCGTGTTTATCATGATCAAGTCCCTGGCTATCGATGCGATTGAGACCGGAGAAGAGCGGATCACGGACGAAGCAGTTCAGGCCTGGCAACCGGTTTGGACGAAG
Source organism: Jannaschia sp. L-14R (assembly GCF_056857695.1). Classification (NCBI taxonomy): domain Bacteria; kingdom Pseudomonadati; phylum Pseudomonadota; class Alphaproteobacteria; order Rhodobacterales; family Roseobacteraceae; genus Jannaschia; species Jannaschia sp. L-14R. The sequence continues at coordinate 46,596 of NZ_JBSXNP010000005.1, read as the reverse complement.
CATGCCTGGAGCATTCCTCGCCAGCCCGTTGCTACATTCGGGTGAACGTCAAACCGCTACCGTTTCGGCCACCGCCAGCGCGCGATGAGCTTCTGTCCAGTTGGATCGGGCGATTGGCAAAAGCCAATCACTGTTCTGTCGAAGAGCTTTGCGGCTATCTCGGCTTGGGGCAGGGCAGGGTGCCGGAGCGTATCAACGATCCCGGAGAGATGGACTGGGCCCGCCTCTGCTCGGCAGTTCAACGGACCCGGAATGAAATCGCCGCCATGACCCTTCCGGATACGGTGCATCATGCCGTACGATACGTGTCACGGCATGACTTCCAGTATTGTCCGGGGTGCACGGAGCAAACACCCGGTCTCGCTCTTCGTCATTGGCGCTTCGCGTGGTCGATGACCTGCGAAACCTGCGGTCAATCCCTCGCGGCGAAACATCCAGCCGAAGCCGTATCAGACCGGCTACTTGCGCGCGCTGCACGTGGCGCGCAGGTCTGGGAAACGGCTGTGGCGAGCAACGATCTCAGGCGTTTGCGCCGAATGGATTTGACCCTGTCTATTGTATCGATTCTGGGCGTCGGCAACTCAGCGTCCGTCATCTCCATGAACGAACTCGAAAGATTGATGGCACTTGCTGCGGTTGGTGTCGGCATGACCCGTCCCTTGTTGGGTGCCGCCATCATGCTGAGAGGAAACGGCCAGGTGGTTCGGGAGTTGCGCCGCGTCTTTCCTCAGCATCGCAGGGTGATCGAGCGGGTCCGTGGGTTGTCGCGTGACCTCGATCAACAGTTGACGGGACTGCGCGAAACGGGGCATCCGACCGGCCAGGAAACACACGGAATGAGCCGCCCAAATGCATCCGAGAGCGCTTTGCGAGCAGCACGTCAGGCCATCTCAGAGCTCGGACACGATGCAAATCGTCAAGCGTTACTGGCGCGCGCCGATGCAATCTGGACGCGCTCAAGTGGGGTTAAATCCTGAAGCGAGCAGCCTGTGGATATATTGTAATTAAGGGTACAAAAGTGCCCCAAAATGCCCTGAACCCGCAGAATCTGATTAATTAGGGTACAGTGACACCATGGTCCGTTGTCGGGCTGCGTCGCCGCCCTGCGCGCCGTGCTTGAGGCCGACGACAGGGCGGAACGAGTCGCCTGCCTTCTATCCGATGTTGTCCTGGCACGGGCGCTGAACCGGAAGGCGGTGCTGCCGGTTTCGGCGCAGCACCTGACGAAGACGGCGCTACGTGACTTAAGCGCGAACGGGCAGGGCGCAGAACTGGCAGCGCAGGCCCGGGTCCACGAGTCCATCGAAGGGACGATCCGGATGGCGCGCGAACTGGCTCGTCGCGCCGAGGCGCTTCGCGCCGTCGCACCAAAACTGCGAGCCAAAAGATCGGACGCGGCGGTCGAGCTGTTCCTGACCGAGGATGCCGTGGCGCCTGCGTCGATGCTGTCGCCGCGCATCCGGGGCACCTCGATCCCCATGACCGACCGCGCTGCTCGGCGGTTCTGCGACCGGCTGGTCGAGCTGGGCGTGGCACGGGAACTGACCGGGCGGGCGACGTTCCGGCTGTATGGGATCGCGCCATGACGGTCGCGACCCGGAAACGAAAACCGGCGGACGAGGGTGGCGCCGTCTTTGACCGGGAGCTCGACGATCTGCCGCAGGAGTTGCGCTGGCGCGAATGGATGGGGCGGATCGAGGCTGTGCTCTTCGCCAGTGCCTCGCCTGTCGGTCGTGAGGACCTGGCGCGCGTCGTGGGGCAGGGGGCCTCGGTCGAGATGCTGATCGAGGACATCCAGGCCGAGCTCACCGGGCGGCCTTATGAGTTGGCACAGGTGGCCGGCGGCTGGATGTTCCGAACGAGGACGCAGTTTGCCGATGCCATCAAGGCGGCGGCCGATCTTGGCGAGCAGTCGTTGGCCTTCACTGAAATGGAAATGGGCGTGCTCTGCGCGATCGCCTATCACCAGCCGATCGACCGGGCGGGGCTGGCGGACATTTTTGGCAAGGAGGTCAGCCGCGATCTTTTGGCCCGGCTGCGGTACAAGGACCTGATCGCGAGCGGCCCGCGGTCGCCGAGACCCGGGGCGCCGCATACCTTCGTGACGACAGAGACGTTCTTAATGACCTTCGATCTGCAGAGCTTGCGGGATCTGCCGGAGCTGGAGCTACAAGGCTCTGACGCTTAGGTTCGGTCTTAGCCGCATGCCATGACTTTGGTTTTTGACCTCAGTGGCTAACATCGCCACTGCGCGGGCCTTAAAAGCTTCTACGATTAGGGCGGCTTTCACAGACTCCACGATGTCTGCAATAGAAAGGAGGGATCACATGAAACACCGGAAATCAAACACTTGGTCCACAAGCGTAGGATTTTGCTGAATGATCTCTGCAAAACGGCCCGAGTAAACCATCGTTACCGGTAGCTTCTTGTAAAGGGTGTTGTTGTTCCAATCCATTTTGGTCAGCGCGAGGATACCGCTGACAGTTTCATGCCAGCCGCCATCTCCAGAGAAACGTCGCAGCAAGAGCGGCGACGGCGTTGGTTTGAGGGCACCCTCCTTGTAGACGTTGTAGCGTGGATTTTGCAGTTGAACACCTAGGACACTGCCTTGCGACCAAGCTAGGGCCTCAGATGACGAGACTGGCACGTAGGTGCCGCGTTCGACTGGGTAATTGTAGGGTTTGGGCTTCTCAGCACGATTGCCTTGCTGCGCCGACTTTCCAGAGGTGTATCGCAGACCCATCCAATCGGTGGATTGGACAATCTGCACAAGTTCGACTTCCGTACCGTCATTGAAGCTATCAAGCGCCGCTTCAATCTCCTCCTCCTTGAATTCGGTGTTCTTGTGGATCGTAATTTTCTTCGGCGTTCTACCGACATGGCCTGATTGATAGACGTGCAGGCTCTTCGCTAGAACCGACTGCATCTCGAAATACGAAAGATACGGATTGTGACGGCGATCCTCTGTGAACTCCTTCGCGTCGTAGGCCACAAATTGAAATCCCGTTCCGTCAGGATCGAACACCTGGCTGCAACAGGTCGTGTACTCTTGACCTCCACCATCATTTTTTCGCCGTGTTGCGTAACTGATGCCAATAAAGGCTTCTTGCGGATCAAGCCCCGTAAGTTTCCAAGGCTCGCCCCGAGCTTTGGCAAACAGAGCAACAGACAAACCCCACATCACATTGGCCCTGCACGATCTATCGAAGCTGTCTTGGTTCAATATCTGGATCGGAATACCGGTGGGCGCACAGTAAGCTTTGATAAAGTGATGGAGATTGAAGCTTTCACCCTCAAAGCAATCACTCCAAGCGCGCGGGAGGTAGACCAGCGCGACATCAAATCTTTGTCGTTCCGCACGGAGCTTGATTACTTCGTTGAGCAAAGCCCGCGCCAAGCCCATCTTATCGCGCGCCGCTGCAAGCCGGTTCAGGTCATCCGGCAGCGTAAAACGCATCGCTTCATCGACATCGGCAATCGGCGTGCGCATGAGTGCTTCAAAACCTGGATACTCAGGATAGTAGGCCGGCGCCTCTTTCGGCTTTGCCGGTGAGCCCAGTTCCCGGACCAACCCATCGATCCGCGCTAAGTCGGCTTGTGGAGCAACAACAGCGAACCGAACCACCGAAGGTGCCCCGAACCTGAGACTGAAGGGGCCGTGATCGATGAGACCGCGCAGAGGGTGCCGGTCCGTCCGACCACCATGAAAAATTAGCTCTGGTTCTGGAGCGATTGAATATGCCGGAAGCGCATCAGTCATGTCCTGCCCCTCTTCATCGCAAAACCTGTCTGCGTCGAGAATCCGAATACTGGGTTTGCAAATCCCGTATCGCCATCAAACGGCGAGAAGGTCACTTCGACATCTCTGCCCGCATGGTCCGATAGGATTCCTATCCAAGCCGAAAGCATCCGATCATGTTTGTCATTGCGTCGGTCAGCCTTACGCTTGTCCAAAAAGTTCGTTGCATGCTGCCGCGCAAATCTTGGCCATATCCAGACATCAGGTTTTAGAAGTAGCCAAAGCCGATTGTCCGCATAGCCAAGCGACATATGCACCGCCTCAGCGAAGTGAACTTGGTGTACTGCCTCATGCTCCTCAGTAGCCGGTAGGGACAGACCCGGCACGGATCCGGTCACCTTGCCGGTCTCGCGGTGCAAATCCTCCAGGATGCCAACGTCCAGCGCTTTATGATCAACGATCAAAGAGACCCCCGACCCCTGCCGCCGTTGGAGGAGCGGCCGCACCCGGCAGATCGCCCGCGCCAGTCCCTCTTCGAGAAAGTTCTTAATGTGAAGTCGTGAGCCCGATCGCCAGTCAGGATCGAACGTCACTTCACTCTTACCGAGAAACTCTGCACCAAAAGTATCTTCGATATCTTGTCGCCCACCCCAAGCCAGGACCTTGCCGTCAAAGGTGAGAACCGCACTCGTTTCCGGCTGTCGCTTGAAGTCGGCAATCGCTTCCCAGCTTGAGGTGGTCTTCAACTTTACTTCGGCACATGTCGTGGGGACTTTGGTCACTGGTAGGCCGTTGAACCGCAAAAGCGGCTTGGTACCCTTCGGTTCCGGCACCGCGATCTGGACAGTCCCCGCTCGACCTTTGCGTACCTTCGCATCCAAGCCATCTGGCTGATTTGGAAGATTGCGCCACAGCCGAAGCATAACTGTGTCGTAAGTCTCAATGTCCACGAAATCAGCGCGAACCCCGGCAGCCTTCGCGCCTTTCATTAGCGATGCGACGCTGTCAATCGGCGTCGAACCCCGCATCTTCATCCAATAGAGTCCGTGCGGAAACGGGTTGGGTGCTTCCAATATGGCATGAAACAGAGCCATGACACTCTCGTCGCGGCCCGAGTATCCGGCGACCACAAAACCGAACCGCGCCCCTGCCATTGTCATGCTTTGAGAGAGTTGAACGTTCTGCGTTGCCAGATCCGACGACAAATTCTTGATGCTGTCGTACTGAAAATCTCCATGTAGTTTACAGTAGATAGGGAACTGCTCGTTGTTGAGCGCCGATACAACGTTGTGAGCGCCCTCAAGGTGATAGGCTGACAAGGGCTTCCCAGATATTTCCGCAACGGCCTTTTCGACAACCGGATCAAAATTGGTCGTAAACGCCATGCGGCACAAGCCGCCTGACAACAAAGCGCCAAATACGCGGTTTCCTACGGCTAAACGAACACGATCTTCCGCCAAAATACTCGAAATATAGTTCCGTTGACGCTCGCGGTCTTCTCCGAAAATCGTCTCAAAATATGTCGTGTACTCTTCGGCAGACCAGCGCTCTGGAAATCCGCGTGATCGCAAGTAGCCTTCAATTTGCGCCCTTACCGCGTCGTTTTGTAGATCCTTTGTTGAGAAGTTCTGGTTTTCTTCACTGCAATAATACCGTCGTTTCAAGTCTGTGATGACATCTTCTGCAGTCGGAAGATTCGCATTACGCGACGCGCCCGCCCCAAGGAACCATGCGAAGCTTTCGGGGCGCTCGCAAAATATTCGCGCAAACTCAGCTTGGTTCATAATACCTGCCCAATACATCAATACCGAAGCAAACATAGACCCGCGCGGACATCAGTTCACCCCAATGATTTCAGATAAACCCAAGGTCTCAGCCAATTCATCAGTGCGCGCCCACCTATCCCCAGGGATTAGAGCAATCACATTGGTGAATACCCTGAGAAACGCCGCTCGACCGGCAGCGGCATCCAGCGAGTTTGCACGATCAGGGGTCAGCAATGCGCGAATATCCCCGAGCAAATCCGGGCGTGCGAACTTCGCCAGCATCCGCTGCTCAGCCTCTGCCCGCGAGATAGCCTGACCCTGTTGGTCAAGATATCGGACAAACAACTCAACAACCCGACCGAGATTGAGTTCGGGAAGCGCATCTAACGCATGGTCGAGATCAAAAAGATCGCGCCCTTTGTCGCGTTGCAATAAGGCACGCAGTTTTGTCGATAGCAGTTCTTCCGGGGAGAAGGATGCGATGGTCGTGTTTCCTGTGAACCACGGGTTCTCGACGGCGTATGGGATCGAAACCGGCGGGTCGAAAGCGTCGATTTCAGCGATGTTGATCTCTACCTTTAACCGGATCTGCGCTTCGGGATCATCCTCAGCCGGAACGCGAAAACGCAGCTTCGGCGCGACCTGGCTCGACGCAAAATTCGCTTGTCCCAACCAAGGCTCCAACACGTCTCGCATTGCATCAAGGATGGGGCCGATTGGTCCTGCCGTTGTGCGGACGAGATCAATATCCTCCGAATAACGCAACGGTTCCGGGAAGATGATCTTGTTGAGGGCTGTGCCCCCTCGGAACCTCAGTTCAGTTCCCAGAAGATCGTGATTGAAGATCTCGACGAGCGCGCGAGAGATAATCAGATCCTGCTCGACTTGCCTCGGTTCGGCCCACGGCGCGATCAAGCTCCAAGCTGTGATGTTGGTTTCGGGGATCATTGTTCATCAACCTCAATTGGGCGGCGGACAATGATGTGCCAACGTGCGTTTCGCACCTGCTCATCGTAGGCGGTGATTGCATTTACTTCTCTAGGATCAAGCTCGACCCATGGCACATTGCCGTTCCGGATATGTTTCTCCAAGCAGGAAGCAAGCTCGTCATGTCCCAGATGCTCGAGGATATAGCCGAGGCGTTGGACGACAGACCGCTCAAAGCTCGGCGCCAGTGCATCAAACTGCATCGGGTCAATATGGGCGGCAAGCTCATTGAGAACGCTTGCCGCATGATCGACACCACCACTCGCATGCGGATAGCGTATCAAATCCAACGCGGTGAGCGCTGGCGACGACACCCGCATCGAACCCGTGTCGGTCTTTCGTTGCTCGACGCCTTGTCCGACGCGTTCAATGTCCCTGCGGAAATAGAAGGCGAGTTTTGAACGTCCGGCCCGGATGGGTTTCCACTGCCGGTCGGTGACGACCTGGAACTCCATGACCGCTTGATGAGCTGCCCCATGGAGCTCCGCGGCTTTCAGGAGCGCCACATAGTAAGGTCGCCCCGCATCCTTCATCATAGCATCGATGTACCAAGTTGGTGGCGGTGCACCCCACTTCAAATACCGTGTGGGCGTAATGACGTAGAAACCTCGGCGCGGCGCGAAGATGTGACCCCGCCTTTTGAGGCGCGCGGCCGCATCGAGAAACGCTCCATGGCTAACCCCTAACGCCTCTACTGCGTTCTCGCGGGTGAAACAGGTTCGGCCGCTGGACGCTAGCTCTTCAACATAGGTCGCCAAACTAGAGGTGCGCTGAGGTATCATATTCCAAAATCCGCTCTACCCACAGACTTTCTATTATGATACTACCGTCCAGGCAAGCTCAATATGGCTAACTCCGCGTTCAAAGCGGATTTATGAATATGATTCTAGGTGCGTGTATGACGGAGACAGACGATAGCGATCGATTGATTCAAGAGGTCCTCTCAGAGCTAGGTTGGAATGACGACCCGAAGAAAGTCGCCGACAAAGTCAGACGATTAGACCAGGGTCTGCCCGCCGAAGACGAGTTTACGGCCATCTGCAGTTGGCTCGGCAAGGCCCGCCTCGTTCACAAGCTCGATCAGCATCAAGCACCAACGAACTCGCGCGACCTCTATCAGGTTCCGGATTTATTAGTCGAGTTTGAACATTCCGGACCCGTCCTCATTGAAGTGAAGTCGAAAGCGAAACCAACGCTCTCTTTCGCGCCGCATTATCTCGACAAGCTCAACGCTTACGCACAGCTCGTGGGCATGCCACTGCTCATCGCCTGGAAGCACCACGGTTTGTGGGTGCTCTTCGAGATCCAGCATCTCGCCAACACGGATCACGCTACATCCTGGATCGACCACGTGCACGGTCAGTTTGTCCTGATTGACGAGCCCTATGGGAATGTGCCGGACGAGAAAGCGCGGGCTGCGTGGGCTGATCGCACCGGTTGGCGCATCGAGAAGAGCGTGTGGCCAGGCATGTATCGCCCATCCGACTGCGACCTCTACGTCGCCGTAGATGGGCGCGCCGGATACGATCTCAATGTGCTGATGCGAAAGATCGACGCCATGCCAGCGCCCATTGTCAGCGAGAGATGGACCGGCGATTCAGGTCCGTCTTGGGAGACGTTTCTGAGCCCAATGGCGACAACCCGCCAGGATGAGCGTCGGGCGAGATGCAAAGGCATGATCTATCCGTCGGCAAGCAAATCATCGGTGCCATGTAGCTACAATCCGGGTTGTCGTGATCGTCGTCCTGCCGGTGAGCTTGGGATTGAAGGACACATTGAGGCAGGTCGCATTATCAAGACTGCGATGCGCTCGGAATTTTCGCGCAACACCGTCTATACGCGGATGAGTTCGCTGCGATCCGATCTCGAAAACTGGCTGGCTCTTGAAGAAGGACCCGAGCTTTACGAGAAGCGTGAGTTTGACCAAATCTACTACGGTTGGACTGATCGGGATCAGGCGTTTCTGGAGGCGCTGCGCTCGAAAGAAGACGTGATCTCCAATCTTCTAAGTTTGGCGCCAAAGTTGAAGGGCTCCTATCCAGATTGCGCTCCACTTCGTCAGCAACTTCGCCGGATCGAGATGTCAGTGTCACTGCTTGAAAAGGCAAACTGAGTCTGGTCGCCCAAACAAGGGTCCGTGAGCAAATCGTCTAGCCTGCAACAGACCGTAACCTGTTGCAGGCATAGTTCTTGGACATCCTCGCTTCGAGGATGTTTAACGCTTCGGTGATGGCTACGGTGACCCCAATCAATCACTTCGCTAGTGAAAATCCCGGCTCGGAAACAGCTTCTTAGCCTGTTCGCGCGGATGCCGGGCGGTTGATCCTGTGCTGCCGTGCGTCGGTCCATGCTCTGGCTCAGCCCGACGGTCACCAATATTGGTCACCGGTCGTCCAAGGCTCGAAAGCATCGGCGAGATGTCCTCGATCCGCTCGGCAATCAGATGGACGACCTGTCCCTCACGTTCGATCCGGCCCGTGATACGCAGCAGCCGCCCGGCAATCACTGCCTTCCGGAAGGTCTCGTAAACCCGGCTCCAGACCACCACATTGGACACGCCGGTCTCGTCCTCGAGCGTCAGGAAGATCACGCCCGAGGCGGTGCCGGGCCGCTGCCGCGTGATCACAAGACCCGTCACCGTGATGCGACCGGTGGCCCGATCAAGACGTTCATGCGGCAGACTGTCCGGCAGGCGGGGCCGCAGCAACTCCATCGGATGGGCGCGCAGAGAAAGCCGCAGTGCCAGGTAGTCCTCGATCACCTCTTGGCCCAGCGTCATCGCCGGCAGCGCAACCTCCGGTTCCGCTCCGCCCTCACCGTCGGCGCCGAAGAGGGGCAGGGGCTTTGGCCCTCGCAACGCCCGGGCGGCCCAGAGCGCATCGCGCCGATTGAGGCCAAGCGAGGCGAAGGCGTCGCCTTCGGCCAGCCTTTCCAGTGCGTCCGGCCTGACACCGGCCCGGCGCCAGAGGCTCTCGACATCGGGGTAGCCGTTGCCGCGGGCGGCCTCGATCCAGGCCGCATTCTCCTCCCGCATCCCCTTGATCTGCCGAAACCCGAGTCGCAGCGCCAGCGCTCCGTCGCCGCGCGGCTCCAGAGTGCAGTCCCAGACCGAATGATTGACCGATACGGCACGGATTTCGACGCCATGCTCACGCGCGTCACGGACCAGCTGAGCCGGGGCATAGAAGCCCATTGGCTGGCTGTTCAGCAGGGCACAGGTGAAGACCGCCGGATGGTGGCGCTTCAGCCAGGCCGAGATATAGACCAGCCGCGCGAAGCTCGCCGCATGGCTCTCCGGGAAGCCATAACTGCCGAAGCCTTCGATCTGGGCGAAGCATGGCTCCGCGAACCCCGGAGAAGGCGCAGGCCTATGACATCGACTGCGCCATTATGCTCTGCATGGCCGGTGGTTTCCCCCCGAGCGCGGTCTGCGCACGGGCCTATCGCACCATGATCCGGCGGATCACGCCTTGGCCGAGCCTGCCGCCCTTCGGGGTCTGCACTTTCGCCCATGTGCCGGTCGAACTTGGCGGGCCTGGCGGCGAGGGCGAGCTCGACACCAACCTGCCCGAATACGAATGGCTGAACCGCACCCATGTGATCTGGTTCACCGGTCAAGCCTATAGAGAAAGGGGAGGCGATCAGTATTGGGACTGGTCGCTTCGTTCCTGCGACCGAGAGAACCGCACCTGCCGGTACATCCAGCGGGTCTACCGATCCCACACGCCCTGGCCCATGACATTCATCTCGGAAAGCGGTCAGGAGATCGCCTATCCGAGCGGCGGCAGTTCCTCGTACTTCTATTCGCACAGCATCATGGTCGAATACGGAGACTACGAGGGCAACATGGGCCACTCGGAGTGGTTTTCCTACTGATCCGAACGGTCCGATGCCTCCAGGGAAATTGAGCGAAGCTCGGCAAGATCTGCATCAAAGCGTTCCGGATCGACATGCCAGCGGCGGCTCACCGAGCCGTCATTCCAACGGTAATCGGTGAACAGGTGAATCTCCTGCGCACCGTCGTTCAGAAACCCTTCCTGGAAAGGCCAGCCAGTCTTTTTCTTCGCCATGTACCCGCGCCACTCGTACCGTTCTTGCCGTTGTCTCTTTTCTGCTGAGCTGTGTGATCAAACTCGGATGAAACGGACTAGCGTTTCGCAAAAAGCTCGACGGGGTCGACATTGAGTGCTTTGGCGATGCGTTCGAGGAGGTCGAGGGACGCCGCGAACTTGGCGTTCTCGACCTTGCCCATATGGCCGCGGCTCACGTCGGCCTGATGAGCAAGCTCCTCCTGGCTGAGGCCGCGGGCGCGTCTCAATTCCTGGATGTTCAGTGCTACACGGTCCCGCAAGTTCATGCCCGCGAAACGGACATGATGCGCGAAATATCGCCACGCGATATATGTTACATTCGGAGGTGCAGAGAAGATTTCTTGGAACGGCGCGAGATCGCCGTAATGGGATGCCTGCCGATACGCAGGTCACGGGATGATCCGTCTCGCAAACATATTGGACCGTTCAATCGTTCTTTCGGAAAAGGGCGGCACCGGCCATACCGGTGCCGCCAGTCGGTCGTCCACAGGGAGGTTGTAGAGGACGAATTCTACAGGGAAATTTGGGGTTGGCCAAAAATCGCATAAGACTTCTTATGTTGATATTCCCTTAGAAAATCTCGGAATTTTTGACGCCCGAAGGCATTATTGGTCCAGCTCATAACTGTGGAGATCTCATATATCCGTTTTCAGTTTAACGCGGAGCCAATACGTTTAGCGGCTTTCTCTAGCAAGGTATGTGCCATTTCTTGAAAGTCGGATGTAAAGTGAGATCTCGGGCCAAAAAGAGAAATACTCATCAACAATGATCCGCCAGATGTGTAGACTGGGACCGCTGTAGCTGAAACTTCTTCCTCTCGCTCCGCAATACATACCGAATAACCATTCTCTCGGACGCGTTCTATTTCCTCTGTTATGGCCAGCTCCTCATGAAGAGTATTTGAAGTAAACTGAGTTCTGTGTTCACGATGTAAGTATTCGCGGAATTCATCGTTGCTCATATTCGCGAGCCAGATTTTTCCATTCGCCGTGCAATGCAATTCAAGTTCAGCCCCCACGTTCATGTGCACCGAATATGGACGCGGTGAATTCGCGCGGGCGATGATGACAACCTTCCCGCGCCTCATGATCGCCGCCAGCGCGGTCTCCTGGCTCTCCCGGGCAAGCTCCTCGAGCACTTCATGCACGTAGCGGTGGCCGGCATTGGCGGAAACTGCGGAGGCTCCAATATCTATCAGCTTGGGGCTCAACCGATACTGGCCGCGCTTTTCAAGCGACAATGCGCCTGCCACTTCAAGGGTTCGAAGAAAGCGATGGGCAGTCGCCGACCCTAGGCCAAGTTCGTTGCATAAGTCCTGACTAGTGATGGTTTGCCGATCCCGGGACAGTAGGTCCAGAATTTCGAAAGCTGTTAGTACGGAGTTGTTCAGTTGTTCCGCCAATTGCAACTCCTGTACAGTAAACACGGGGCCGAGTACCGTGGTGAAACTCAGTTGTTTTACCGTTTCCCGTCCTAAATGGAACACGCTGACAGTACTGTCCAGATGACATTGTCGCCAAAAAAGCCCTGTTCTTGGCGTCAGGATATCCATGCCGGAAACGCCAGGACGATAACAGGAAACGCCACCAAGAGGATGACGCGCACGACCTCGAAGAGGAAGAAGGGAAGCGCGCCCTTGAAGGTCTCGATCATCGGCACATCTCGCGCCAAAGCATTGATAATGAAGACATTCATACCAACCGGTGGGGTGATCAGTCCAAGTTCGACCACGATCAGCGCCAGAATCCCGAACCAAAGCTTCGTCTCGTTCGGCGTTAGCCCGAAATCCAGTTCGGAAATTACCGGCCAGAAGAATGGCAGGGTCAGCAGGATGATCGACAGGGAGTCCATGAACATTCCCATGACGATCAGGGCGGCAAGGACGACGAGGAGCAGAACGTAGGGTGGCAGGCCGGACTCCAACATCGCGCTGGCTGCCGCTTGCGGAACGCCTCCGCGAGACATGAAAATCTTGAGCAGCTCGGCTCCGAGCACGATGAGGTAGATCATGCCGGCATTCTTGGCCGTGGCGAGAATTGCTTCGACGATATCGCGCAGGGACAAGACCCGGCGCAGCACACCGTAGGCCAGCACCAGAAACACACCGATCGACGCCGCGGGCGTTGCGGTATAGAGTCCAAGATACATTCCGCCGAGGACGATCCCGAAAACCAAAGTCACGGGGATTGCCCCGAGTGTCGCAGACAGCAGTTCCTGCCGATCTACGCGTCCGCCCTTTGGTCCGGCGTCCGGCGCGACGCGCGTGTAGATCGCGATTGCGAGCATGAAAAACAGTATGGCGACAAAGCTGGGCACCATCGCTGCCGAGAACATCTCAACGATATTGGCCTCGACGATGACCGAATAGACAACCAGAACGATGGAAGGTGGGATCAGGATACCAAGCGTCCCGCCCGCGGCGAGGGTGCCCGTCGCAAGGGCGGGTGAATACTTGTACCGACGAAGTTCTGGCAAAGCGACTTTGCCCATCGTCGACGCCGTCGCGAGCGATGACCCGCAAATCGCCCCGAACCCCGCGCAGGCGGCGATCGCGGCCATGGCAACTCCACCACGGAAATGCCCCAACCAGGCATTCGCAGCTCGAAACAGACCGAAGGAGAGATTGGCCCGGGTCGCGAGATGTCCCATGAGGATAAAGAGCGGGGCCACCGACAAATCGTAATTTGTGAACGTTCCGAATGCGAGCGACTTCATCTGCGATAGCAGGATTGCCGACCCGGAAATCAGATAGATACCCACCATGCCGACAAGGGCCATCGCGAAGGCGATCGGGATCCGGATTGCGATCAGAAGCACCAGAAAGAAGAGCCCGGTTAGCCCGGTCAGGAATTCTTCGCCCAATTTATTGTTCCTTGAGTTTTTTGGGGGCTGAGGGACAGTCGCTCAGCCGTCGATGTCATAGTCGACCCGTTCGGGAAGAATGCCGCGCGATGTCTGGATCATGTTGGCGACGGCGGCCAGAACAAATAGCGCCAGTGAAAGGAGGACCGGCACGTAGGCGATCCAGATTGGAAACTGGTAGATCGCCGTCGTCTCGCGGTAGACGTAGACGTCCTCGAGGCCGAGGCTCATCCTCCAGATGAGGAACAGACCGAACAGCCCGCCAAGGAATGCGCCGATGCCTGCGAGAAACGCAACCGTTTGAGACCGCAAGGATGCCGTAAAAATGTCGGCCGAAACGTTGGAGCCGGTGATCTGGCAATAGGGCAACATCATGAACATGGCGACTGCTACACCGATTTGGACGATTTCGTAGACGCCGGGGATCGGGCTCCTCCAGATCGCCAGCCCGGCAACGCTTGCCACGTTGACGGCCACGATCCCGAACAGGATGATCCCGCCGCCAATCGCCCACCATTTGCAAAGACGATAGGCGAACGAGACATAGACGCCGGTTTCGAGTTTCGTGGCCGTCATGATCCCAACCTTATTCAGAATGCGCCGTGATCGACGCACGTGCCGCGTCGACAAGGGCTTGACCATCGATGCCAAGACCGTTGGCCTCTTCAACCCACCGCGTCACGACCGGTTCTACCGCAGCTTCGAATGCCGCGCTTTCTTCACCTGTTAGGGTGATCGGTGTGTTGCCGGCCTCAGTCGCGATCTCCAAACCATAGACGTCGGTTTCCGCCCAGATATCGCCGACCTCACGGAGCCAGGCCTCGCCAGAGTTGTCGAGGAAGATCTGCTGGATATCCTCGGGCAGGCTATTCCATCGATCGAGGTTCATCGAAACCTGGAAGACACTTGTTCCGAGGCGCCCGCCGCCGTCCAGCTCGATCTGGTAATCCGTCAGGTCCTGAAGCTGGAGAGCCGGGATGATCTCATAGGGTACAAGCCCACCGTCGACAACACCCCGCGACAGGGCCTGCGGGAAATCCGGGACCGGCATCGAGACCGGATTGGCCCCGAGGGCTTCAACGACCCAGGCGCCCGTGCGGGTCGGAACACGCAAGCTTTTGCCCGCGAGGTCCGAAGGCGAACGTACCTCGGTGTCCACCATTTGGATGGCTTGGCCGGCATGGACATGCTGGAAGAGGACCTTCACACCCACATGCTCTTCCGCCAGATAGGTATCGAACAGGTCCGCCATGGCAAGGTTCGTTGCGGCGGGATTGTTCCGGTGAATGTTGGGGAGTTCAAACACTTCCGTTCGCGGGAAGAGGCCCGGCGTATAGCCGTTCAGTGTCCAGACCATATCGACGACACCGTCGCGCACCTGACGGATCAACTCGGGCGGTGTCCCGCCAAGAGACATGCTGGGATAGATTTCGATATCAACACGTCCGCCGGATGCCTCTTCGATCCGCTGCGCCCAAGGTTCGAGCATCTGGGTTTGCGCGGGCGATTTCGGTCCCAGGAAATGATGCAGTTTGAGTTTGATCTCTTGTGCGGTTGCTGGCACCACGAAAATCGCAGTCGCGAGCGCCGCGCCGAACATGGATTGCGTGATGGCTGTCACACCGCGCCAGCGGCGTTCTTCAGTCGTTCTTTGATCGTTGTTGGTCATGGTTTCCTCCCAATGTTGGACCCTTGTTCTTGGTTTGGGTCCGTTGCAGTGACTTTCTAGTAGAGCACCTGAACTTCGGCTCCGATTGCGACTTCGAGCAGATAGGGCCCCTTGGCGTTGAAGGCGGCGTCAAGTGCTGCCGCCAGTTCTTCCGGTTCGGTGACGCGATGGGCGGGGCATCCCATCCCTTGTGCCAGGCTCGGGAACTCCAGACCGTCAATCTCGATACCGGGAGCATCGCGTACCTGGAGTACCTTGCTGAAGGACCGCATGGCTCCATAGCCACCGTTGTTGACGACAATCACGGTCAGGTCCAAGCCTTGCTGGACAGCGGTCCAAAGCGCTTGAGGTGAGTACATGAACGACCCGTCGCCGATCAGACAGACGGTCTTTCGGTTGGGCCTTCCGAGGCCATGGCCCACGGCCGCCGGCAATCCGTACCCAAGCCCGCCGCTCGCCATGGTGAAGAAACCGCTCCACTCGGTGAGGCGAACAAAGTGCTGCATCAAAGGTCTGAGCGAGGGAGCTTCCTCCACGAGAACGGATTCTTGGTCCAGTCGTTGTCCCAATTCCCACAGAAGCATTTCGGGGGTGATGGCGGCGGCCTTTGCCGGGGCTAGAATGGCTGGGCGCGGACTTGGGGCAGGCCGCTCGCTCTGGGCCACCTGACCGACAAGTTGCGGCAGTGCGAACTTGAGACTGCCGACAATGCTCATTCCTAAGGGCGCAGAAGCAGCCGTCGCGGCATCGACTGTCAAATGGATAATTGTCAGGTCGTGCTCGGCGAGCTCTGATCTGCCTGGCACGTGGTAGGTGAACGCCGGGGCACCGACGGCGACCACAACATCGAATTGCGTCAGGGTCTGCGAGACCTTCTCCGGCGCTGCGGGCAGGAACCCGGCGAAGAGTGGATGAGTCTCGGGAAATGCGATCCTGGCAGCAAACGGCGCGGCGTAGACCAGCGCACCGATGCGTTCCGCGAGCCGGACCATGTCCTCCCCCCTGCCCTCTTCGTCGACCTCGGCGCCGACGACGAACACCGGCTTTTTTGCGCCGTCGATCAGGCGCGCAGCCTCTTCGATAAGGGCCGGGTCCGGTGCGCAATCGGTTGAAACCGTTCTCGGCGTGAGGGGCGCACAACTATGCCCCCAATCATCCGCGGGAACTGAGACGAATGTCGGCCCCCAGGGGCGCTGCATCGCGATGCGATAGGCTTGGGCGATGGCGTCCGGAACGTCTTCGGGGCGCGCCGGTTCGACGCTGAATTTCACGTAAGGCTTAGGGAAATCGACCGCGTTGGAAGCCCCAAGAAACGGATAGTTGGACAAAAGTTCGCGTGACTGCTGGCCTGCGATGATTACCATCGGAGCCCGGTTCCGATACGCCGTGTAGACATTTCCGAGCGAATGCCCGAGGCCGGCGGCGGAGTGGACATTCACAAAAGCGGCCTTGCCGGTGGCCCGCGCGTATCCGTCGGCCATTCCGACAACGGAGGCTTCCTGCAAACCCAGCACATAACGGATATCCTCGGGCCAGCGATCCAGCATGGCCAGTTCGGTCGATCCGGGGTTGCCGAAGAAGATATCTACTCCGGCGGACCGTAGAAAGTCGAACGTCGCTTCGCGCACCGTTCGCAAGGTGTTGTTGCTCTTCGTTGAGGGCATGCGTGAGACCTCGATTGCTCGATGAGGAGTGCCTAACCCTGCCGCGCGCCCTTGCTGGTCGCGCGGCAGGAACGCCGACGGGTTCAGAATGGGTAATGCTGGTGCGGGTCTTCGATGGTGATCCACCGCAACTCGGTGAACTGGTCGACCCCTTGTTGGCCGCCGAACTTCCCGTATCCCGATCCTTTGACCCCGCCGAAGGGCATCTGCGCTTCGTCTGCGACCGTCGGCCCGTTGATATGGCAGATGCCGGATTCGATTGCCTCAGCCACTCGGATCGCTTCGTTGATGTCCGATCCGAAGACTGCTGCAGCGAGGCCGTATGCATTGTCGTTTGCGAGTTCGATCGCATGATCGGCATCGCGCGCGCGCATGACGGCAACCACCGGGCCGAAACTCTCCTCACCGAAGAGCTCCATGTCGTCGCTCACCTTGTCGACCACGGTCGCGCCCATGATCGTTCCGCTCTGAGGGACTTCGCCTGATACGATTTTCGCGCCCTTGCCGACGGCATCGTCTACAAGATGGCGCACGCGGTCCATGACGTCAGTGTCCACGACCGAGCCAAGGATAACATCGGCTTTCGCACTGTCACCGTAGCTGAGCGACGCCGCCTTGGCGGCGAACTTCGATACGAATTCGTCGGCGATCAAGTCATCCACGATGACCCGTTCGGTCGACATGCAAATCTGCCCCTGGTTCATGAAGGCACCGAAGGCCGCGGCATTTACAGCCGCATCAAGGTCGGCGTCCTTGAGGACGATCAAGGGCGCCTTGCCACCGAGTTCCAAAAGCACTGGTTTGAGATGTTTGGCAGCCTCGCTCGCGATGATCTTGCCCACGCGCGTTGACCCTGTGAAGTTGATCCGCTTGACTTTGGGATGTGCGATCAGGCTCGAAACCACCTCAGGGGCATCTTCCGCGGAATGCGTCACCACGTTGAGGACACCCTTCGGCAAGCCACCGCGTTCGAAGATCTCAGCGATCATCCGATGTGTTCCCGGGCAACGTTCGGAGGCCTTGAGGAGGACCGTGTTCCCGCAGGCGATCGGCATTACCACTGCACGGACGGCCAGGATAATCGGCGCATTCCAGGGTGCCATCCCGACCATGACGCCGACCGGGCGGCGCACCGCCATGGCGAGCGATCCGGGCTTGTCGCTCGGGATGATCTCGCCCTTGATCTGGGTCGTCATCGCTGCCGCTTCGCGGATCATGCCGGCGGCAATCTTCACGTTGAACCCCAACCAGATCTTCGTGGCTCCGGTTTCGCGCGAGGCGGTCTCCATGAAATCGGCGACGGCCGCGTCGAAGGCCTCCGCGACTTTCAGCAGGACGGCCCGGCGCTGCGTCGGGCCTGTTTTCGACCAGTCCTTGAACGCTGTAGCGGCCGCCTCGACGGCGCGATCGACATCTGCCGCCTTCGCAGCGGGTGCCGAAGTCACAACCTCACCTGACACCGGATTCTTCCGCACAAATTCACCGTTCGCAACGGCGCTCACCGGTTCACCGCCGATCAGCATATCGATTTTCATTGGTCTTCCTCCCGTTTGGCCAACTCCGGAAATCTTAGAACCGGTGGCATGCAGCCTCTCATGTGGTTTTTGAATTGCTATAATAGATATGTCAATATCTATTATAGCAATAGCGGTTTCTGCTTACGGCGTCAGGGCCCTAGCTCCCGTCCGCCACATCGTCATCAACCAGGTCCGCGACCATGACGAAGTCGAAGGAACAACGCCATTCGGTCTCGCCCCTGACATGTTCGAACGGCGCAACGAGCGTCTGCTTCACGCCGAACACTGCGTCGTCGTCGATGTATTGGTCGTCGCCGACGAAGGTATGCGTGACAATTTTCTTGTGTCCTGGTGCCGTGACCAGGAAGTGCATATGAGCCGGACGATAGGGATGGCGGCCGAGGCTCTCGAGCATCTTGCCGACGGGCCCGTCATCGGGGATCGGGTAGGAGACTGGCTTGATCCCGACGAAACGATAGACGCCGTCCGGACCGGTGATGAAGCGGCCCCGGTTGTTCCATTTCGGCTGAATTCCAGGCTGTTGGACATCGTAGAACCCGTCCGCATTGTCGGACCAGACATCGATACAGGCACCCTCGATCGGTTCTCCTTGCAGATCGCGCACCTGGCCCTCGTAGAGGCAACTGTCGCCCTTTCCATCCAGGCTGATGTTCGCCCCCATCTCGCGAATTGGAGCGTCAGCAACA
The DNA here is from genome assembly GCF_056857695.1 of Jannaschia sp. L-14R. NCBI lineage: Bacteria > Pseudomonadati > Pseudomonadota > Alphaproteobacteria > Rhodobacterales > Roseobacteraceae > Jannaschia > Jannaschia sp. L-14R. The sequence continues at coordinate 27,594 of NZ_JBSXNP010000005.1, read as the reverse complement.
TGAAACGGACCGAAGACGGTGTTCTCCGTCGCGCCGGCGGGTCGGCGGTTGTTGATCGCGTCGACCAGCATCGAGACGCCGAGCACGTCGGACAGAAGGATGAACTCCTGACGCTCCTCCGAGCAGATCTGACCCGTCCGGGTCAAGAAATCGATGCCGAAATCCCATTCCTCCTGGGTCAGCTCGATCTCTTTGGCAAAGGCGTGAAGATGTTGCACGAGACAGCTCATCACCTTGCGCAGGCGGGGAGAGATATCCGCCCCCATTCGCGCATTGACCGTCTCTGCAGAATGCTCTTCCGTGAAATAGTGGGTCATTGTCACTCTCCGGGTTCTGGGCGCCGCCCATCGAAGGCGTTTTGCAGCAGCTCGCGTATCGCGCGCTCTTCGATGGTAACGGGGTTCCAATACGGGTTGCGGGCCGCCTCCGACGCGATCTCGTCCAGATCACGTTCTGCAACCCCAAGGGTTCTCAGGTCCGTCGGCGCGCCCAGCGAGCGGGAAAAATCGAAAAGCCCAGCCGCCGCTGTGTCGGCGTCAAGCAACTCCGCCAGAGGCGCAAGCTTTTCGGGGACAGCCCGCTCGTTATAGGCAGTTGCCTGTGGAAGGATGACGGCATGGGTTTCGGCATGGGGCAGATTCAGGGCGCCCCCGAGGGTGTGGCAGAGCTTGTGGTGCAGCGCCATGCCAACCTGGTCGAGCATCGTCCCGCAAAGCCACGCCCCGAAAAGCGTATCCTCCCGCGCACCGAGATCGCGTGGCGCGGCGGCGACCCGTGGTAGCCCGCGAATAAACGCCTTCAGCCCCGCCAGGGAGAGTTCTGACGAAAGGCGGTTGGCATTCTCGGCATAGAGCGCTTCGACCGCGTGAGCCATCGCGTTGAGCCCGCTGGTGACCGAAGGCAAGACCGGTAGGTCACGCACGAGCTCAGCGTCATAGACGATCGCTTCGGGTTGAACCTTTTCGGAACGCAAGGTGCTTTTTCGGCCGTTTTCCGTTTGCCCGAGAACGGGTGTTGCCTCGGATCCCGCATATGTGGTCGGGATGACGATCTGAGGCAGGTCCGTGCGGTGGGAAATCGCCTTGCCCAGACCGATCGTCGAGCCACCACCCACAGCGACCAGACAGTCCGCGCCACACTTGGCAAGCGCCGCCATCGCCATTTCGGTGACCTCGACCGGAGTGTGCATCGTGGCATTCGAGTAAAGCCCGACCGCCGCGCCGCCGAGACCGGCGGCCACCTCTTCGCCCTGATCAGTCTGCTGGGGCGTCGTCAGGATGAGCGCCCTCGTTCCGCCGACATGATCCAACTCGGAGGAGAGGTCCTTCCGTCCACCCAGGTCGAAGCGTACCCGCACCGGTTTTCCCGAAGGGTCGAACCCTGCATGAAACAATGTCATCGGGTCAGCCCGACTTCTTGTGGAAGCCGGCAACCTTGCGATAGTTGGCGGCAACTTCCTCAAGCTCTTCGGCAGTGATCAGATCTTCGATCCGATCGTCCGGGCCGGTCACGCGCGCTGCTGCGATGTCGAGCACCTGTTCGGGACCACCCTGGCGGTTCGTGAGGACGACATTGGCCGCAATGGGCAATCTGATGTCCTCATAGGCTTTGAGGCCGGCGGGGCCAGCGTTCTCGGCAAGACACTCGGCGAGTGTCCGGGCGTCTAGAATTGCCTGGCTCGCGCCGTTGGCGCCGATCGGATACATCGGATGGGCCGCGTCCCCCATCAACGCAACCCGTCCATCCGTCCAGGATGGCAATGGGTCGCGGTCGATCATCGGGAATTCGGTCACCGAAGCTGTGTTTTCCATGATTTCCGCGAGGTTCATATCGTTCATATGGAATTCGCGGAACGGGGTGACGTAGTCCATCGTGGCGCCCCGGGTCCAGTCGGCGTCGTCGATATGCCGCGGTGCGCTGTGGCGAATTTCGGCAACCCAGTTCGTAAGCGCCTTGCCCTTTTTCCGCAGGGGTTCGCTGATCGGATACATGACGAATTTCTGGTCGTGATCGCCTGCGATGACCATGGTGCGGCCATCGCCGATCATGTCCATTTCCACAGCGCCGCGGAACATCATGGTGCCTTCGTAGCACAGCGGCCCCTCGTTGGGATGCATTTGCGCACGGGTAGTCGAGCGCAGGCCTTCCGCGCTGATGAACAGATCAGCCTCTTCGGTCGACCCATCCGCGAAAAGAACCGTTACGCCATTGTCATTTTGGCGATAGCCCGAGACGGGCCGCCCGGTTTCGACCGCATCCGCACCGAGGCGTTCCTTGACGGTGTCGAACAGCAGGAACTGGAGTTCGCCGCGGTGGATCGAATATTGCGGGCTTTCGAAGCCGGCTTCGACATTGCGCGGGTCCGACTGGATGATATGGCCGTAGCGGGTCCGGTATTCGATGGCGCGGGTGCGAACGGCAATCTCGTCGAGACCGTCGGCCAGCCCCAGATCGTGCAGGATCTTGGACGAATGTGGCATCACGTTGATGCCCACGCCCAGCGGCCGGAGCTCGTCAACCGCTTCGAAAACTTTCACATCGAAGCCCTTTTCATGAAGGCAAAGGGCTGCCGTCAGGCCGCCGATCCCGGCGCCTGCAATTGCTATGCGGGTCATGATTTCCTCCCAAAGTACTGAACACTTCTGGAAGCACGTGCCTCCAGAAGTGTCGTCTGGGGTCTCATTCAAAGCAAATTTGACCTTGTAGACAAGCCACCCTGACGACTAAAACTTTTCATATTCCAACCTTTGGAGGCTCCGGTGACGTCGCCACGCGCAGATCGCCATCTCTATGTTCTCGGTGGACCGTCGGATCATCTTGGGTACCTGAACTGCGAACGCATTTCTGAGCGCAGCCACATTCATGGCTGGTCCGTCGATGCACATTTTCACGAAGGGCTCGCTCAGATGTTTGTTTTTGACGCGGGCAAGGTCGAGGCGCAGCTCGACTATGCTCATATATCGATCCAGGGACCTGCGTTGGTTTGGCTCCCTGCCCTGTGCAGCCATGCTTTCGACTATGAACCGGGGATGGAAGGTTGGGTAATCACGCTCCCGACGACCGATCTGGCTCAGCTCGTTTCCGAAGCCTCATACCTTGAGTCTTGGATCGACCGGTCACAACTGATCGTCGGGACGGAGCAACGACCCGTACTTGCGGAAGCGATAGACCTCGCGCGCAAGGTAGAGAGTGTTCATCGAGAGGCGCGTGAAGATCAGAATCTGGCGTTGAAGTCGTTGTTCTCTTTGCTGCTGATCCTTATGAATCGGGGCCTGCACGACAGAGACGCTTTTGCAAACGACAGCCGAGAGCGGACGCGAGATCTCGTGCGCAAATTCCAATCCTTGGTAGAGAACCCTGAAACGACCGACCATACGGTGGCTGCGATTGCGCGCCTTCTGTCTGTGACCCCGACCCACCTCTCTCGGTCTGTCAAAGGCGTGACGGGGCGTACGGCCAGCGAAGTTATGACGGACCAGCTCTTGCTCAGGTCTAAACGCAAACTCGCCTTCACCGACCAGTCCGTGTCAGACATCGCCTTCGATCTTGGTTTTTCAAGCCCGTCTTACTTCAGCCGGTTCTTTTCCGCCCACACAGGAGAGACGCCCCGCAACTTCCGAAAAACGGTCCGCAACCGATGAGAAGCCCTCAGGCTCAGGTCGGCATCATTTCAGGGCTACATAGGTCTCTTTGTCGAGCAGGGAAAACCGCACGGCGCAGCGCAAGCCAGTGGCTTCGGCGACCAAGTCTCTGATCTCTTGACCCAAGGCGTGGAACAGGTCTGATGTCCGGTCCGGATGCGGCAGCACCAGAAGCTCGACGTTGATCAAGGGCTGATCTGGCAGACCGATGACGGGCACAACGGCCAGCTGGCAGGCGGCTACGGGAACGGTCAGCCTCTCGCAGAGGAGGGTCCGAAGAGGTGTCAGCATGGTTTTCAATGCGTCGCCATGCTGGGCGTGGACCGTTTCGTCTACGTAGAGTTTTACATTTGGCATCGTCTCTTCCCTCGTTTCTAGCGTGTTTTGAAGGCCACATTTGCGGAATTAATGGTTGCAGGCAAACCAAGCGGGGAGTGCTACCAAACAACAAGCGCTTAACCTAAGGCCCTCGCCTTCGGCAGCGCTCCCCTCGACGTCCCAGCCAATCGTTCTATCCGGCTTCAGTCCATTAGTCCGCTTGCGGGACCATGACGAAGTCAAACGGGGACCTCCAGATCGCGTCGCCATCGTTCACATGCTCGAACGGTGCCACCAGCGTTTCCTTGACCCCGAACACAGTGTCATCGGAGATGTACTTGTCATCGCCCACGAACGTATGCGTCACAATTTTCTGATGCCCCGGCGCCGTCACCAGATAGTGCATATGCGCCGGCCGGTACGGATGCCGCCCCAAAGAGCCCAGCATCTTGCCCACCGGGCCATCGTCGGGAATCGGATAGCTGACGGGCTTGATCCCGTAGAAGCGGTACACCCCGTCCTTGCCGGTGATGAACCGCCCGCGATTGTTCCATTGCGGCTGGATGCCGGGCTGCTGCACGTCATAGAACCCGTCGGCATTGTCGCTCCAGACATCGACGCAGGCCCCCTCGATCGGCTCGCCATGGATGTCGATGACCCGCCCCTCATAGAGGCACCGCTCGCCTTTGCCATCCAAGCTGATAGTGTCGCCCATCTGGCGGATCGGCGCGTTCAACACATGGAACGGGCCGTACACGGTGTTTTCGGTGGCCCCCGCCGGACGGCGGTTGTTGATCGCATCCACCAGCATCGAAAAGCCCAGCACATCGGACAGCAAGATGAATTCTTGTCGTTCGTCCGAACAGATCTGTCCCGTCTTCGTCAGGAAGTCGATGGCCAGGTCCCATTCTTCCTGCTTGAGATCAATGTCCTTCGCAAAGGCGTGCAGATGTTTCACCAGGCTGGCCATCACCTCTTTCAAACGAGGGTTGATGTGATCCCCCATGCGGGCGTTCACCGTCTCGACAGAGCCTTCTTCGGTAAAATATGTCGTCATGTCGGTTCCTTTCATAAGGGTCGCGCGTTTAGTCAGCCGACTGCGGAGGGGTCTGACGCAGCGGCAAAAGCTCAAGTCCGGTTCGGTCCGTGAACAGCCCCCACAGGCCACGGCGGGCAAACAGCATGATGGCGATGCCGATCAGGCCCAGAACGATCAGGTACACGGTGCCGTAATCGGCCAACAGGCGTTGCAAGGCATAGAAGACGATAACCCCGACAATGGGACCGGGCAGCGTTCCGATGCCGCCGATCACGGTGATGAAGATCACAAAAGCGGTCCAGTCCACGACGGAAAATGCGGCGTCAGGGGTGACGCGGGTGATCTGGATGAACAGCAGCGCACCGCACAACCCGGTTCCAAAAGCCGTCAGCAGGAACACCAGGGCTTTGAGCCGGGTCGGATCAACGCCGACCGAGCGGGCAGCTTCTGTATTGTCACGGATCGCCTGAAGCCCCAGCCCCATGCGCGAGCGCAAAAAGGCATAGCTAAGCCCCAGCGTTGCAAGCACGAGCAACAGGGCCAGCCAATAGGTCAGCGCATCCGCGGCCGCGGAGGAACTTAGATCCAGCCAATTTTTGATCTGCGGCACGCCGAACATGGTTTTCGTGGTGCCTTTGGGCAGCGACGTGCCGGTGCCGCCGCCCAGTGCCTTCCATTGTGCAAAGCTCAACCGGACAATCTCGGACACGACCCAGGTGCCAATGGCGAAGTAGGCACCATTCAGGCGGAAGGTGAAAAAGGCCATCGGGATGGACAGGGCGAGGGCCGCCAACCCGCCGATCAAAATCCCCACCAGAGGGTCCAGATCCCACAGGATCACAGCGGCAAACATCGCATAGGCCCCAACGCCAACGAATGCTTGCTGACCAACCGAAACCAGCCCGGCAAATCCCGCCAACATGTTCCAGTTCAGGGCCAGCACCAGCATGGTCATCACCATGAACAGGTCCTGGACAGCGGCGCGGGTTCCGATCACCGGCACAAGCGCCAGCAATATGACAGCCCCCAGCCCTAAAAGGCGCATCAGATTGGTTATTTGTGTCTTGCTCATCTTTGCACCTCAGTCATTCGCACGCGGGAACAGGCCGCGCGGGCGCACCAGCAGGATCACGACAAAGGCGATATGCCCCGCCAGGATTTGCCATTCGGGATTGATTGCCGCGCCCAGAGCCTGGGCCACACCGATCACGATGCCGCCGGCCAAAGTGCCCCAAAGGCTACCCAGCCCGCCGATAATCACCGCCTCGAAGGCGTAGATCAGGCGCGCCGGACCAATGGAAGGGTCGAAATTGGCGCGAATGCCCAAGTACAGGGCCGCAATCGTCGCCACGACCATCGCGATCCCGGTGGCGATGGCAAAGACGTTCTGCGGGCGAATCCCCATCAGCCCCGCCGTCACCGCATCATCCGAGGTCGCCCGGAACGCTCGCCCCAGAGCGGTGCGGTAAAACAGCTGGTTTAGTCCGAAAATCACCGCCACGGCCGAGACCAGTGTCAATAAAGGCATGACACCGACCGTCACCGGCCCCAAGGCAACCGATGCGGACTCGATCGCTCCGACGGAGAGTTTCTGGCTGTCGGCGCTGAACCCTTCCAGCAGGGCGTTCTGGATCACCACGGAAAGCCCGAACGTGACCAGCAAGGGCGGCAGGATGTCATCGCCCAGTACCCGGTTCAGAACCCAGGTTTGCAGCGCCCAGCCCAGAACGAACATGACCGGGGCAGCCACGAATATGGCCAGGAACGGAGACAAGCCCAATGCATTTACGGCCACCAGGATCAAAAATGCGCCGAGCACGATCAGATCGCCATGGGCCAGGTTCACAAGCCGCATGATCCCGAACACCAGGCTCAGACCCGCTGCGAACAGCGCATAAAGACCGCCCAGCAGGATACCTTGAACGATTGTGTCGACCCAGATCATGCGCTGACTCCGAAATAGGCGTTGTGGATGTCGTCGCGCGATAGCTCGTTGGGTGTACCCTGCAGAGTCACACGCCCCTCCATCATGCAATAGACCCGGTCGGCCACCTTTAGCGCCTGCCCGATGTCCTGCTCGACCACGACGATGGAGGCTCCGCTTTCCTTGATCTTCGGGAAAGAGGCGTAGATTTCCTTGATGACCACCGGGGCAAGTCCGAGGCTGATCTCGTCGCACAGAAGAACTTCGGGGTTGGACATCAGCGCGCGGCCGATGGCCACCATTTGCTGTTGTCCGCCCGACAGGGCCGTCCCCGGATGTGTGCGGCGTTCGCGCAAAGCAGGCACGATGTCGTACACTGTTTCCAGCGTCCAAAACCCATTACCCTTGCGCTTGTGCGCGCCGATCATCAGGTTTTCCTCGACGCTGAGCGAAGGGAACAGTTTGCGCCCCTCAGGCACCATCGAAACACCGCGCTCAAGCACCTCGGGGGCGCTGAGCGCGCCGATGTTTTCGCTCTTGAACCGGATTGCCTCCGGTGCATTCGTCAGCAGGCCGGTGATCGCCCGCATCAAAGTGGTCTTGCCGGCGCCATTCGCACCGATGATCGCCACGGTCTCGCCCCGGCGCAGTTCTATATCGACCCCGAATAGTGCCTGAAAATCGCCATAGTGGGCGGTCAGGTCATGGGTGGAAAGCAGAACGTCACTCATACCTCGATCCCCAGGTAGATTTCCTTGACGGCGCGGGCCTCCATGACCTCGGCAGGCTCGCCGATCATCAGCATCTTGCCAAAGTTCAGCACCATCAGTCGCTCGACAACCGAATTCAGCGCGTGCAGCACATGTTCGATCCAGATGATCGCGGTGCCCTCGGCATGGATGCCCTTGATCGTGTCGATCAGCGCGCCGCATTCCGCGTCCGTCAGCCCGCCCGCGATCTCGTCCAGCAGGATCAGCCGGGGCGAGGTCGCCATCGCCCGCGCCAGTTCCAGCCGCTTGCGCTGCAACAACGAAAGCCCGCCCGAGGCGCTTTTGGCTTCGTCCGCCAGCCCGGTGCGCGCAAGGATTTCCATGCAGAACTGTCCAGCCTCGGTCCCATGGTGCCCGCCACCAAACTGCGCCGCGACCATCAGGTTTTCGTAGACGGACAGATGCGTAAAGGGCTGCGGGATCTGGAACGATCGCCCCACCCCAGCCCTGACCCTTTGCATAGGCGAGTCGCGGGTCACATCCTGCCCGTCCAGAACGATCTGTCCCACATCGGGACGAATGTTGCCGGTGATCAGGTTGAACAGCGTCGATTTGCCGGCACCGTTGGGGCCGATGATCCCCAAGGCTTCGCCGGGGGCCACGTCAAAGCTGACGTCATCAGTGACCTTGAGCGCACCGAAGGATTTCGACACGGATTTCAGAGAGAGTATGGACATATGCGCGTTTCCTACGGAAGGCATCGGCGGCACCAGAACCGCCGATGCCCTGAGCTCAGGCGATGGCTTCGAAATCGCCACCCACCGGAATATCCGGCGCATTACCGTTTTCGACGATCACCAGGTCGTAACCACCATCGTCCCGAAGCCGCCATTGGCCACCCACCAGCGGGGTCTTGGCCACGTTCTTGCGAGCAAACGGCGGTAGGTTCTCCTTACCCCAGCCGATGTTGCCGACGACCGTGTTGAGGTTGGTCGCGGCCACAGCTTCGGCGAGATCGTCGCCATCGGTCGGGTCGCTGGCACGTTTGATCGCATCAGCAGCCACTTCAAACAGCGCATGGGTAAAGCCCACGGGCTGTGTCCAGCGGCGACCCGCGGCCTCCTCGAACCCGGCCGCGAGATCCTGGTTGCTCTCGCCAGTCAGCGAGGAGCTGTAGGGGAAGTCCGGGGTCCAGTAGACCTCGCAGCTGAGATTGTGGCCCAGATCGCCCAACTGACCGATGGTTTCGGGAAAGAGCAGCGCTTTGGCGACCGAGGCGATCCTGGGCGTGAACCCCTGCTGGCGCGCCTGCGTCCAGAAGGTGGTGAAGTCGGGCGGGATCGGAATGCCCGTGAATATCTCGGCATTCGCCTGCTTGAACGCGTTGATCTGGGCGCTGAAGTCGTCGGTCAGATTCTGATACCGGCCCGGATCGACCACTTGATAGCCCGCCTCGGCGGCCGCAGGCGGCATTCCAACGTCGCTGGACCAGGCGTTGCCGTCGCCGTCATTCGGCCACAGCGCTCCGACCACCTTGTTGGTGTCCAGCCGGTTCCACATGTTGAGGAACACGCCGACATTGTCCTCGAGCCCCCAGAAGAAGTGGTAGACATAGTCGAACTCCTGCCAGGTGGCGGGATCTCCGGGGTTACCCTGCTGGCCGATGAACCACGGCTGCCACGGGGCGACCGAAGAAATCACCGGAACCTCTTCGGCTTCGGCGATGGTGCAGACCGGGTTCGTGGTTTCCGGCGTCGAGGCGACGCAGATCAGGTTCACCTCGTCGCGCACGATCAACTCGCGAGCCACGTCGGCCGCGCGGTTGGGGTTGGACTGGCTGTCCTTGACCACCACCTCGACGTTCAGGCCTTGAGCCGCCGCCGTCTTGATGAATTGCGCGATCATGTAGTCGTCGGCCTCGGAAAACGCCGAGAGCGGCCCCGATTGCGGGCTGACATAGCCGATCTTGATCGGACGGCCCTGGGCCAGGGCTGGCAGTGCCAATGAGGATGCGGCTGCCGCCGCGCCTGTTTTCAGAAGTGTCCGTCTCGTAAGCATCTTGTCTCCTCCCTGATGCGATTGTGTTGGATCATTCCGTTGGCCTCGCGCCCTCCCAGGCGCGTTGCAGCAGTTCCCGGATCGCCAGGCGTTCCACCGGGCGCGGGTTCCAATAGGGGTTTTGCGTGGCCAGATCGGCGGCCTTGTCCAGGTCCGCCTCGCGCAGGCCCAGATCTTTCAACGCCAGAGGCGCGCCCAATCGTTTGGCGAAGTCCCACAGCCCCGACCCCAGATCGCCTCCGAACAACTCGGCGAGATGCCGGGTTTCCACCTCGGCCGCGGGCGCGTTGAAGGCCGCCGTATGCGGCAGCATGATCGCGTGGGTTTCCGCATGGGGCAGATCGAACGATCCTCCCAACGTGTGACAAAGCTTGTGGTGCAGCGCCATGCCAACCGTGCCCAACACCGTCCCGCACAGCCACGATCCATACAGCGCCTGTGTGCGGGCCGTGATATCCTGGGGGTCTTCCACGATGACCATCAAGGCGTCGCGCAGGGCGCGCACCCCTTCGACCGCTTGTAGCGAGGATACCGGATTGCGATCCTGCGCATAGACCGCTTCGACCGCATGGGCCATCGCGTTCAGGCCCGATGTCACGCTCATCGCAACTGGCAGGCCGAGCGTCAGGTCAGGGTCATAGATCACGACCTCGGGCAATACCCGTGTGTCCCGCAACGTGGTTTTCAGCCCGTCCTCTGTCTGGCCCAGAATGGGCGTCACTTCCGACCCGGCATAGGTGGTTGCCACCACGATCTGCGGACAGTCATTCCGATAGGCGATCGCCTTGCCCAGCCCGATTGTCGAGCCGCCGCCCAGAGCCACGACACAATCGGCCCCAGCCTGCACGTATGCGTCCACAGCCTGTTGCGTCACCGAAACGGGCGTATGCATCGCTGCCTGCGAGAACACACCCGCGGCCAGATCCCCGAGTTGCGCAGCCAAGGCTTGCGCGTCGCCTTCCTGGAACGGTGTCGACAGGATCAGAGCCCGGGCACAGCCTTGGCCGCGGATTTCTTCTGCGACCGTGGCCAGAGTCCCCTGCCCGAACACGATGCGGGCAGGGTTCAGGTTGCATGTGAATGCTTGCATCATGGTTGGCAGCCTGCTCACTCGGCGGCCAGGGCCGGTTTGGCCGTCAGATGCAGTTCTTTCATCACCTTGGCAAAGCGCGCCTGCAATGCCTCGGGGCTGTTCGCCGTGACAGCAACATAGAAGTCCGGACGGATCAGCACATATTTGGCGTCGATCTCGTCTAGCCACGCCTTGAACGTGCCTTCGATATCGACCACCTCGCAGTCCCCACCAGGGGCACATACCTGAACCGTCATCCCCTCAAGCGAGGCCAGTTCAGCGCGCTGAGCTTCGGTGATTGCCTCGGCCGGATCTGCTTCATATCCAAGCAGGACCCAGCCCTGCCCCACTGCCTGGTCAAAGCGGTCACGTTTGCCGTTCGCCTCGACAACGCCCTGCACAGCCAATTCACCCGCATGGGCGCTATCAGAGCACCAGGCCCCCTGCCCCAGCTGGCAGATATCCGTCGGGACCGGCGCGTTATCCCGCTCGGCCAGCTCGGCAATCATGCGCGCATCGCGCTCGGCTGCCTCTTGTTCATCCGCGATGCAGATGATCTGGCCCAGCTCCTGGCTGAAGTTGATGTAATGCTTGGCGTGTTCCTTGCGCTCGGTGGTGTAGCTGTCCAGAATGCCCAGGCTGTACTTGCCCTCGAGCACCCCGTTCAGACGCCAGGCCATGCCAACGGCATCCCGGACGCCCGCGCACATGCCCTCGCCGGCAAAGGGCGGCATCAGGTGGGCCGCATCGCCACCGATCATGCAGCGCCCCTTGTTCCATTGCTTGGCCCAACGGGCCTGGAACCGGTAGACAGCACTGCGTTCAAGCTCGGAGTTCTCCGGCGTGATGCCCCACGGCGCCAGCAGTTCCCAGGCCTTTTCGGGCTTTTGCATTTCTTCAATGTTCTCGCCGGGCAACAGCATGTATTCCCAGCGGCGCCGCGCGGGGCCACCCGGTACAGGACCTGGCCCCCCGGGTACGATCGTGGTGGGGCGTTTGGGATCGCAAAGCTGCCACTGTGCGGGGTCAGGCTGGCGCGCCGCGACATAGTCAAAATCCGGGATCATGTCGAGGATCAGCCAGTCGAAGAAATAGCCCCTGTCCTCGTTCTCGATGCCGAGGCTTTCCCGTACGAAGCTGTTCGCGCCATCGGTCCCGGCACAGAATTTGGTCCGGATCACCTTGCGGTCTCCGTCGGGTCCGTATTCCTCTGGGTTCTGTTTAAGGGACAGCGTGACGCCGTCGGCATCCTGCTCAAGGCCAACACCTTCCCATCCACGCAGGATCTTGATGTCAGGCAGCGTCGCCGCAATTTCCAGCAGGCGCTTTTCCATCAGAGGCTGATTGAACCAGTAACGTACCCGCCAGCCGCTGGCCGACTGGCTCTGCCAGTCAACGATGCTCAGATTTTCACCGTCGCGGTTCTTCCAGTAGTAGAGCTCGTCATGGAAGCTGATCGCGTCGTCGTTTTCGGAATCGATGCCAAGCGTTGCGAAAATGCGCGCGATCTCGTGGTCGTAGGTGACAGCGCGCGGCAGTCCGTAATGGGTCGTCCAGCGCTCGATCAAGGTGACCTTCTTGCCGCGCTGACCCAAAAGAATCGCCAACAATGTCCCCACCGGCCCTGCGCCGACAATGGCCACATCGGTGTCACAACTATCCTTCGCGGATGAAACGCTCATTCTCTCTCCTCCTCGCGCCGGTGGCCCTCTCCTCCAAGAGATTGTGCCAACCTGGGTCCCATCCCGGCAGGTCCACTGCTTACGGGATTTTCCAGAGACTGCACAAAAAATGAATGATCGTCAAGTTTGAAGGATCGTCAGACATTTCTGCAGTGCGGAGAGGGCTGCGGCTCATGATTTCCATGTTTTGGATCAGAGGCTTGCCTGTCGAACGCGCGCCCTGCCCTGTCGGCCTCGCGAGACATGAGGCAGGTGCATTGATGAATTGTGATGGCGCTCAAAAGTGAATATGATTCGGACATGAGTATTGTGTGAGGAAACATGGCACCGAATGCCCAACCGACCGAAGGACGCGTCGCGCGCAGGCAGCGGCGCAACCGCACAGCCCTAATCGAGGCGGCGCGAGAGATCATGTCCGAAAAGGGCGTTGATTCCGCGACCATGCTCGAGATCGCCGAACGCGCAGATGTCGGGGCGGGCACGGTCTACAACTATTTCAAGTCGAAGGACGAACTTGCCATCGCGGTCCTCGAGGACCTGATGCACGATCTCGCATTGCGAATCGAGGAGATCACCGACACGTTCGAGGACCCTGCCCAAGTCTACGCCTTCGGTATCCGTACCGTGCTGGACACGGCGACGGAAGATTCCAGGTGGGCTCAGATGTTGCACCGCTCGGAAGTGATCGCGGACGCAATGTTTCGCAAAATGGGCCCGTTCGCGATCCGAGATCTAAGGCTGGCGTCTCAAGCTGGTCGGTTCGAAGTGTCGAACGCCGAACTAGTCTGGCGCATGACCACCCATGCACTTATTGGCGCGAGCCTCGGCATCACCAGCGGTACGATCCCGTCAGGGAGCAAGGAGCAGATTATCGCTCGGTTGATTTGCATGACCGGTATCGGGACAAACGCCGCGGTCGAGCTTGCCGCCAGGCCACGTCCCGAGCTGCCCCAGACGTAGGGCGAGTGCCAAGAAGCTTTACGTGAGAACACGTGCTATCCCCGCCTGAACTTTGAGAAGTGCCGGCAGGTATGTCTCGACCATCTCCTGTGCGTCCCGGTGCGTCGCGGCCATCCCGGTGTTCAATGCCGCCACCACGGCCCCTCGAACGTTCAGCACGGGTACGGCGATAGAACGCAACCCGATTTCCACCTCCTGATCGACGACGGCATAGCCCAGCTCTCGCGCCAGTTCGATCCGTTCCAGGATCTCGTCCGGGTCGGTCAGGCTATAGCTTGTACATGGGGACAGGTCCGAGGCTTCGACGATGCTGCGCGCCTTTTCGATTGGCTGTGCACCCAGCAGAATGCGCCCCATCGAGGTACAATGTGCCGGAAGGCGGGACCCTGGCATCAGCCCGATGGACATTACACGCCTTTGCGCGGCGCGGGCCAGGTAGACGATCTCTGTCCCGTCCAGGATTGCCACAGAACAGCTTTGACCGATCTGCTCGGTCAGTTGATCAAGCCATGGCTGAACGATCTCAGGAAGCTGCAGGGAGGCGATGGCTCCCATGCCGAGCCGGAGAGCTCGATGCGTCAACGTGAAGAATTTCCCGTCGTAATCGGCGTAGCCCTCTTTGTGGAGGGTCAGGAGGCAGCGTCGTGACGTAGCGCGGTCCAAACCGGTTTTTGCCGACACGTCACTGATCGAGAGTTTGGGTGTCTCCGCCCCGAAGCACTCGATCACCCGGAGCCCCTTTGCCAATGACGAGATCGTATCGGTGGATTTGTTCATCATGCGTACGAGAAATCATATGATACGAACAAATGTCAACATGCGCACAAAATGACTCGCGTTTGTTCTTAGATGCGCCTAGGCCATTCCCAACATTTGGAGGCTATCATGGACAAGACTATCTCTTCCGTGGCCGATGCGGTCACGGAGATCCCTGACGGGGCGACCGTCATGATCGGCGGTTTTGGTGGGTCCGGCGCGCCGATCGAACTGATCCACGCGCTGATCGACCGGTATCGCGTCACCGGCAGCCCGAAGAACATCACGGTGATCAACAACAACGCGGGCAATGGCTTCATCGGTATCGCCGCGATGATCAAGGCGGGTATGGTCCGGAAAATGATCTGCTCCTTCCCGCGCAGCTCGAACGCCGAAGCCTTCAACGAGAAGTTCCTCGCCGGCGAAATCGAGTTGGAACTGATCCCCCAAGGCACGCTCGCCGAACGCATCCGCGCCGCGGGCGCGGGAATCCCGGCGTTTTACACACCGACGTCGTTCGGCACCGAGCTGGCCGAGGGCAAGCCGACCGAAGAATTCGAAGGCAAGATGTATGTGCGCGAGCGCTGGCTGAAGGCCGATTTCGCGCTGATCAAGGGCCAGCAAGGCGACACGGTGGGCAACATGACCTACCGCATGGCAGGTCGAAACTTTAACCCGCTGATGGCCATGGCCGCCACGAAAACTATTGCGCAGGTGTCTGAGCTGGGTGAGCCGGGGTCGATCGACCCCCAGCAGGTCACCACCCCGGGCATCTTCGTCGACGCCATTGTCGAAGTGGCGGAACCTCAACAGGAAGAAGTGCTCGTGCGCACGGGAGTGGTCCACTGATGTCCGATTTTAACATAATGGAAGACAGGCTTTCCAACGCTCAAATCGCATGGCGCGCCGCCCAGGACATCGAGGACGGCTCCTATGTGAACCTCGGCATTGGCTTCCCGGAGATGATCGCCAAGTTCCAACCGGAAGGCCGCGACGTCACCTATCACACCGAGAACGGCGTTCTGGGTTTTGGCGAGGCCCCTGCCCCCGGCGAAGAGGACTGGGATCTGATCAACGCCGGCAAGAAAGCGATCACGCTGAAGCCCGGCGCATCGTTCTTCCATCATGCCGACAGTTTCTCCATGGTTCGTGGCGGTCATTTGGACCTCGCGGTGCTGGGTGCCTATCAGGTCGCGCAGAACGGCGACCTTGCCAACTGGCGCGTCGGCACCAAGGGCGTTCCCGCCGTCGGCGGCGCGATGGATCTGGTTCATGGCGCAAAACGTGTGGCGGTGGTCACCGACCACATCACCAAGGATGGCGGACCGAAACTGGTCGAGACCTGCACCTTCCCGCTCACCGGCGTGGCTTGTGTGACCCGTGTCTACACCTCTCTGGCGGTAATCGACATCGAAGGCGGCAAGTTCATCCTGCGGGAGAAACTTCCGGGGATTTCCATGGAAGCGCTGCAAGCGGTGACGGGCGCGACACTCCACACCGACGGCAACGTTCTCGATCTTATTGTCCCGGAGGACCTGTGATGACCGACGTTTATATCTGCGACTATATCCGCACCCCCGTGGGCCGTTACGGCGGCGCGCTATCTTCCGTGCGGGCCGACGATCTGGGCGCGATTCCCCTGAAAGCCTTGGCGGAACGCAACCCGTCGATGGACTTGACGGCGATTGACGACGTGATCTTCGGCTGCGCCAACCAGGCGGGCGAGGATAACCGCAACGTGGCACGCATGTCCTTGTTGCTGGCGGGCTACCCGGAGACCGTGCCAGGCACGACGATGAACCGGCTCTGCGGCTCTGGCATGGATGCTGTGATCACCGCGGCTCGCGCCATCAAAGCCGGGGAAGCCGATCTGATCATCGCCGGCGGCGTCGAGAGCATGTCGCGCGCGCCGTTCGTGATGCCGAAGCCAACCACTGCATTCTCCCGCGCCAATGAGGTGCATGACACCACGATTGGCTGGCGTTTCGTCAACAAATTGATGAAGGCCCAATACGGCGTGGATTCCATGCCGGAAACCGCCGAGAATGTTGCGGAAGATTTCAACATCTCCCGCGAGGATCAGGACCTCTTCGCTCTGCGGTCGCAGCAAAAGGCGGGCGCTGCGATGGCCAATGGCCGTCTCGCCAAAGAGATCACCCCGGTGGTGATCCCGCAGCGCAAAGGCGATCCGATTGTGATCGCTGAAGATGAACACCCGCGCCCGTCCACGACGCTGGAAGCCCTGCAAAAACTCAAAACCTTTGTCAAAGCGGATGGTTCCGTGACTGCGGGCAATGCCTCTGGCGTCAATGACGGAGCGGCAGCGCTCATTCTCGCCACCAAAGAGGCGGCCGAGAAATACGGTCTGACCCCGATTGCCAAAGTGTTGGGCGGGGCAACGTCCGGTGTTGCACCGCGGATCATGGGCTTTGGCCCAGCCCCGGCTTCGAAAAAGCTGATGGCGCGCCTGGGTCTTAACCAAAAAGACTTTGCCGTCATCGAACTCAACGAGGCCTTTGCGTCCCAAGGGCTTGCGACCCTTCGTGATCTCGGCATCGCCGATGACGACCCGCGCGTAAACCCGAACGGAGGGGCGATTGCAATCGGTCACCCACTCGGCATGTCCGGCGCCCGCATTACCGGAACCGCCATGCTGGACCTGAAACCCGGAGAAAAATCGCTCTCAACCATGTGTATCGGCGTCGGACAGGGGATAGCTATTGCTCTCGAGGCGGTCTGAGGATTGATAGTGATAGGGTAAGGATACTAAAGGGAATCCACCTGTAATGCGAAAATCACAAAGAGCCAGAGAAAGGGAAGCCCGGGTGCCGGGCTTGAAAGGATAGAGAGAGTCTCATCCGGGTCCGGCGCGACAAGGATCCTGACTATGGCCAAGACCGCTACTCGACCGAAACCCTCCATCTCAAAGAAAGCCAAGGCCGCCGGATCGGCAACGCCTGCCGCTGCCGCCGACAACCGTCTGATCCCGCTCGACCAGCTGGAGCCCAGCCCGCTCAACGTTCGCAAGGTGGCGGCGAGCGCCAGCGACGACGCCGAGCTTCTCGCAAGCATTCGCGAAACTGGCATCAAGCAGAACCTGGTGGTTCACGCGTTGTCAAACACGCGCTTCGCCGTCGATGCCGGCGGTCGTCGCCTAAAGGCGTTGAAGCAGCTCGCCGAGGACGGTGCCATTCGCGCAGATCATCCGGTGCCCTGCCTCGTCGAAGACGAGCGCAATGCCATCCTCACCTCCGCCACGGAGAACCTCCAGCGCGCGGCGATGCATCCGGCCGACCAGTTCGAGGCCTTCGACAAGATGATTGCCGAGGGTCGCAGCGAAGACGAGATCGCGCTGAAGTTCGGCGTCTCCATCGACTTGGTGCGGCGGCGTCTCAAACTCGCCCGCGTTGCGCCCGAAATCATCGAACAGTTTCGTGCTGGCGATCTGACCGTTGAATGCGTTATGGCCTTCACGCTGACCGACGATCACGATCGTCAACTGGCGGTCTGGAACGCGGTGAAGGGCGGCTATCACATCCATCCGCAGAGCATCAAACGCCAGTTGACCGAGACCGCGCATTCGGCCAACTCGGCCCTTGGGCGCTTTGTCGGCATCGAGGCCTATGAGGCCGCGGGCGGCGTTCTGCTCCGCGATCTCTTCGATGATCGTGCCAGCGCCCATATGGAAAAAGGACGGACTTGCGTTCGGCGCGCTCGCGCAGCTGGTCCATTGAAAGGTCGCTCTGATCCGAAACATCGGCAAGATCGCGCAGGAACGCCTCGGGGCTTTCGAACTGATGGCTGTCACCCAGCCGATAGCATCGATGCCAGCAGATCAATGTGCCGAGGTTGGACCACTCCCGTGGGCTTTCAGCATCCGGGTCATGGTAGATCTTGATGGTATGACCTTGGTAGGCCTCCTCAAAGACGGGGTCGTGCATGTCGATGTCCTTTCTTGAAACGAAATCGACCCGCCAGGCCGATTAAGGCGCAGTCGGGTCGATTGCGACGTGGTCAGGTGGTTGGTGAGTTTGCCGCCCGGCGGATCAGGCGGCGGCGCGGTTCTGGCGATGCTGAACGTGCTCGACCGAGACCTTGAGAAGCCAATCCTCAAACCCGAGAATGGTCTGGTGATTGGCCACCGCCTCGATCCAGGCCGCGCGTGGATCGCTGCCGATCTGCGTCAGCTCGTTGTCTATCCGGCCATTGGCCATCCACGGCTCCGGCTGAATGCGGGCGAGCCAGTCCGCCAACGACGGGATGCGCCCCTGGCAGTCTTCGCGCACATGCTGTTCGCCGATCCAGCGGATCGGTACGACCCGGCCCGCACTGTTGGTCAGGCTGCGCCCGAACAGCCGCTCGGCTTCGAAAATCCCAAGCGTGTGATGCCGATGTGCTCGGTGGGTGAAAATCGCGAGGTGCTCTTTGGATGAGTCGAACCAGTCATGCACGAACTGATAGTCATCTGGAACGCCGCCGAATTTTTGGGCCGAGCTTTCGGCGTGGTGGAGGGGATGTGCCATGTCAGAGCCCCTCGTGTTCGGTAGTCTCAGACGCGATATAGCGGTTCGAGTGGCTGACATCGATCTTGTCCGCCTCGAGCGCCCAGGTCAGTTCGCCATAGCCACCTTCGTTGTTCTCAAAACCGGGACTCAGCGCATAGGCAAAATCCCATCCGAAATCTTCGACCCGGCGCCGCAACTCCTCGGTCAGGGTGATCGTGTCGGGCGTCACGACGATATCCTCGACATTACCGGAATCGCCGTAGCCTTCGTATTGCACCTCGATGCTCGTCACGCCGAGCGCACGCAGCTCGGCGAGGAGGGCCGCGCGGGTTTCGACCCGTTGCTCGGCTGCACGTCTCTGCGATTCGAGCATCTGCGCATAGAAATCAGTCGCTTGTGTCATGTCTTCAGTCCTTTGGAATTGTGGGAAGGGGAGGGCGACCGTTACGCGAGGCCGCCCCGGAGTTTTCTTTTTGGGCGGCTTCAAGCCGCCGCGTCGCCGCTCTTCTCAGCCGTCCGATCGACCAGGTTGAAATTGAGGTTCTCGGTCGCGCGTTTGAACCCCGGCGGTTTGCGCGGGGCGAGGCAGCGAACCGAGGCGCTGCAGCTCTCATCGCGGCCGCGATATCGCCCTTGCGCTCGCGATTGCGATCCTCGGCGTAGTCCTCGCCGATCAGCTTGCGCGCCGTTGCCACCGCGTGGCCCTTGTTGACCCGACCCCAGTAGTTTTGCGCGGTCGGGCGCCAGCAGGCCGCCACATCGACGTCGAGCCGCGCGCCAATCTCCTCGATGATCGGGGAGGGACGATTGTCGGTGGAGAGCTGCGGTTTGACCGCGAGACCCGTCGCCCAGGCGAAAAGCGGCTGCTTGTCGGCAAGAGGCAGCGCCGACATCGCCCGGAAGTCCTCTGGTTTCTCCAGGGTCATCCAGTCGGTGGCGAGGTCCTGTTCCAGCGCCTCGAGCATCTTCTGGGCAACAGTGCCCTCATGAAGCACCTCGCGGTTTTGCGTCTGGAAGGGCCGGATAGAGATATCGAGCGCCTCATTGTTGTAGGACCGCCCGAGGGCCTGTTCGCAAAGCGCGTAGAGCATCGCATCGAACGCCACCTCAAAATCCGCCGCCAGATGCGCCCGCAGGATGTGCTGGCGTGTCGCGCGAAGATCATCCGCGAGGCTCGCCGAAATTCCATCCGCCTTGCGCAAAGTCGCCGCCGGGTCGGAGGTCGGTACAGGCGATGACGAGGTCGGCGGCGTTACGTGTGGGCGGGCAGGGCAGGGGGCTCCATCCGCATCTGCAGTGGTCTCTTCGGGTTCCGGCGCCGCGGGAATATCCTCGGGGCGGACCAGGCCCTTCTCGACCCGAATCGCCCCATCGTGACCGATGGTCAGCACAACTCCCGCGATTGCGCGATCCTCATCGGCAAAGGGCTGCCGTTCGCGCTGCAGGGCCTCGATCTCGCGCAGGCGCGGCTCGATGGTGTAGTATTCTTCCGTCTCTGCATCGGTCCAATCCTCACCGTCATTCTGCGCCGCCAGTTCTTCTTCCCGCGCGATGAAACGCTCTTCTTCAGCCAGCAAGTCCGGATCAGGTTCAATATCCTGCGGATAGACCCGCCCGAAACTGCGAAACGCGCCGTAGTCCACCGAAAGATGCACCTCGACCCATTTCCACTGCGCCTCGAAAGGTTTGGCCGCAGTCTGCAGCTTCTCGATGGCGAGGCGCTCCAGGAGCTCGGGGTTTACCCGTGTTTCTCTATGATCATTCCGGGCTCGCCATGAACACCATCGGATTCCACTGCCCGTGGGACTCCGGCCAGGTCGGCTTCGTCTACGCGACCAGAGAAGCAGTCCGGAAAGAGTTCGGTGTGAAACGTGTCACCAAGGCGCTGCGTGAAAAGGCTGAAGACATCCTGCGCGGCGAAATCGTCACCTACGATGCCTATCTCGGCGGACGGGTTTACGGCTATGTCATCGAGCGGGATGGCGAGGAAGTAGACGCCTGCTGGGGGTTCGTCGGCGACTATGAGACGGGTTGTTTGCCCAAGGCGCGGGAGGCGGTGCCCACACCGTCGCCGGGTCAAACACGTCAGTCCGCTGCCGCTCAGGCGCAGGCTCACCCTTAGGAACCGGCACAGGTGGCATACGCTCCTTTTCTTGCGGCAATCCCAATCGGCCTCGCATTGCTGCAATGCAGAAATATCATGACCCGGCTATTGTGCGGTCGCAGCATGACCACTATGTTTCGAATGTGATCGGTTCTCTCCTCCTCCCTGAGCCGATCTAAGCTAAACGGCGGCATCCACCTCCTCCCGGATGCCGCCTTTTTCTTTTTCAGAGCTCTTCCTGAAATTTGTAGGTGGGTAGTCGGCCGCTGCTTGGTCGAAGGGGCGCACCCTTATCGGATGCGCAAGCCGCAAACCGCCCAAATCGTAGGCGAGCTGGTAATACGTCAAGCTGACAAGGGCTACCGCGACAGCGCCCACAGACCCATCCCCAGATTCTGGGGACAAGTTTCCGCTGCAGGGCGGAGATCAGCACTCCCATGAAAGAGCGAGAGGCAGGGCAGGAGGGGTGACCCCTCCCGGGCGAGAGAGTGCGCGCGGGGCTTGGGGCCAACCCTCAACCCCGGAGATTGCCGATGAACGCTCACCCCCATTCCGCCCCGCTTGCGCCCGAGCCCGAGGCCCCTGCCCGCCCGGAAGCCTCGCGCTTCGCCCACAACCTGATCCAGGCTGCAAGAACCCTCGTCCCGCAGTTCGAGGCTGGCCGACCCATCGACGCCGCCGGACTTCGCGCGGCGATGGAGGATGCTTCCGGCGCCGGCGACACCAGCGGTGCCTGGGTCTGGAAGGACGCCTACGAAGCGGCAGAAGTCGCGCAGATCCTGATGCTTTCGCGCTACGGCGCATTGATGCAGCGCCAGGCCGCCTCACTGCAGGCCTTCCTCACCATGATCGAGCGCCTCGCCGGGCTGGCACCGTCCCACACGCGGCGCTCTGAAGACAGTGTCCGACTGCAACAATTTTCGACCCCTCTACCGCTTGCGGCCATCGTCGCGCAGGCGGCGGGGTTTCGGGAAGACGACCTGGTGCTCGAGCCCTCGGCCGGCACCGGCATGCTGGCGATCTTCGCCCGGATCGCAGGCGCGCGCCTGGCGCTGAACGAGCTCGCTGAGACCCGCCGCGCCCTGCTGGGACATCTGTTCCCCGATGCCGTTGTCTCAGACCACGATGCCGCATCGATCGACGACCGTCTGGATCGGTCAATCACGCCCACGGTCATCGTGATGAACCCGCCGTTTTCGGCTGCGAACCATGTCGAGGGCAAGTTCCGGCAGGCCACCAGCCAGCACGTTCTGTCCGCCCTGGCACGCCTTTCGCCGGGCGGGCGTCTTGTCGTCATCACTGGCGAGAGCTTCCGACCCTCGACGAAATCCTTCCAGTCGACGTTTCAGCGGATCAACCAGAGCGCCAAGGTGGTGTTTTCTGCCGCCATCGATGGCAAGGTCTTTGCGCGACATGGCACCACGATCGACACGCGGCTGACCGTGATCGACAAGCGCACGGTCGGCGAACAAGAAACGGCAGCGGACGAAATCGAGGCCGCCTATCATCCTATCTGCGCAACAACGGCCGATCTCCTCGCGTCAGTTCTGACTAACTGCCCGGAGCGACGCAGCCCCCCGCCCTGCCCCACCCCGTCTGCCCTGTCGGTCCCGTCTCAGCCGACCCGCACCAACCTCCACGCCCTGCGCAACGCCGCCCGCAAGGAAACCCGTGCGCTCGCCGAGGAACGCGCCAAACATCCCTTTGACGATATCGAAACGGCCCCGCTCGACTACCTGCCGAAAGCCTGGAGCGAACCCGACGGGGCGCTCCAGGACACGGTCTACGAGGCCTACGACCTGCAGGCGATCCGGATCGACGGCGCAGCGGCGCATCCGACCGCGCTAGTGCAATCCGCCGCCATGGGATCAGTGCCGCCACCCGTGCCGACCTGGCGTGTGTCCTTGCCGATCATCCAGTTGGCGCAAGCGGCGCGGATGCCGCCGCATGAGCGCGCGGCGCAGCATCGCAGACCTCTCGGCCGATCTGGCAGACCGGGCCGAGAGTTTCTGCCGCCACTATTTTCCCGAGGGGCACAAGCAGGGCAATTATTGGCAGGTCGGCGACACCTCTGGCGCAAAGGGCCAGAGTCTCGCGATCCGACTGCAGGCGGAAGGCGGGCGCAAGGCCGGGTCCTGGACCGATTACGCGACAGGGCAGTATGGCGATTTGATCGACCTGCTGCACGAACGGCTCGGATCGGTCACGCTCAAGGAGACGCTGAGGGAGGTCCGGTCGTTCCTCGGCGAGGCCCCCTGCCCTGCCACCCTGCATGCTACGCGAAACCCTGAGCCCCCGAATGCAGCTTCCGGGAAACGCATCGCGCGGGCGCGGAGACTTTTCGCCGCTGGCAAGCCGGTGCTCGGCACCCTGGCCGCCACCTATCTTCAGGGGCGCGGGATCACACGGCTTGGACCCGCCCTCCGTTATCACCCACGGGTCTTCCTGCGGCACGGCACGGACGACGCCGATCCGCCGCAAAGGGCCCCTGCCCTGCTCGCAAAGATCACCGACAAACGGGGCCAGATCACCGGATGCGCGCGGGTCTATCTCGACCCGTCTACCGACGGGTTGGCCACGATCGAGAGTCCCAAACGGATCCTTGGGCAGCTGCACGGCCATGCCATCCGCTTCTGGGCCGGCGCGGGTCGCTCGGATCTCATCGTCGGCGAAGGGCTCGAGAATACCCTCTCGGTCGGCACGGCTCTCCCGGAGTTCGACCTCGCGTCCTGTCTCACGGCAACCCATCTCGGCCTCTTCATCCCGCCACCGGGCGTCAAGCGTATCTGGATTGCGCGGGATAACGATGACGCTGGACGCAATGCATCAAGGAGATTACGTAACAAGCTGAAATCGCTTGGAATTGCCTGTGGTGAGCTCGTGCCGGCCATGGGCGATTTCAACGACGATCTGCATGCATTTGGCAGAGATGCGCTGCGCCGGTCGTTGCTTGAGGCCATGAAAGCACAAGGTCTGGAGATCGAGGGCGGGTGAGCGCCAGCCCCCTAAGTGACGCCCGACAGGGCAAAGGTTCCGCGAGTTCGATCTGATCCCGTTTGGATAAGGGGAGCGATGGACCGGCGGGTCGGGGCTGAGTGCCCCTCGCCCGGGCAGCAATGCGCCCCGAACCAGAAAATTCCCCTGCCCCTTCGGGCCATTCCTCGCGGGAACAATTTTCCGGCCCTGGGCGCATTCTCCGCTTTGCTCCGATCCTGACGGATGCGGCCCGATCGCCGCCGGTCCTGTTATCGCCCCATCCAAATCGGGTCAGATCAATCAGAGGAACCAGACAATGCCCCATCAGACAGACACCTTCGAGGAGACCGGCGTGACCTCCGCCATCCTCGACCACCTCGCATTGCACGGCGCAACACCGGGACCCGGTGAGAGCGATCATCGCCCCCTGCCCCAGCCCGACGAGGTCGAGCTCGCCATGGCGACGCTTTTCGACACCACCATCGGCCTCCTCACCGGCAGCCAGTTGGAGGACAATCTCGAAGAGATGCTTTGGTCCCTCACCTCGATCTTCCATCGCCGGCTTGCCCATATCCAGAAACTTCTCGACGACAACGAATTCGAGGTCCGGGAAAGTCTGGCGGTCCAGGACGGCTCCGAGGTCGCCTCGGTCGAGCTGGAGCGCCTCCAGATGATCGGGCTTAAACTCTGGGACCATCGCGACGCCTTCGAGCAGATGCGCGACCTGGCCGTGGACCACTTCTCGGCCGCCACCGGTTCACCCTGGCTGCCCCGCACCGGATCAAAGGTCTCCCATCGCGGTCTCACCTCCGCCGTGGTGGACAGCCGGGCCTATCTCTCGGCCAAGCGCCGCAAGGAGACCGAGGTACACTGCCCCGAAGGCACGCGGATCGCTTTCTCGGGCGGGGATTATCACGCCTACGATCTGATCTGGTCCGTCCTCGATGCCACCCATGCGAAATATCCCGACATGGTGCTGCTGCACGGCGGTACGCCCAAAGGTGCAGAAATGATCGCGGCCCGTTGGGCAGATACCCGTGGGGTCACCCAGGTGGTCTTCAAACCCGACTGGAAGAGCCACGGCAAGGCCGCCCCCTTCAAGCGCAACGACAAGATGCTCGAGACCATGCCCCAAGGGCTGATCGCAACCCCCGGTTCGGGCATCACCGAGAACATCGTCGACAAGGCCCGCAAGCTCGGCATTCGTATCAAGAGGATCGGGGCTTAGGCCCCGGTTCTCGCGCCGCGCAAGAGATCCTGCACGACAGAAGGCTTCTTTGCGATCAGTGCCAACAGAACCTGTGCCGGGCCTGTCGGTTGCCGACGCCCGTGTTCCCAGTTCAGGAGCGTGCCTTTCGCGACGCCAATGCTCTTTGCAAACTCTGCCTGGGACAGGCCAGTCCGTTGCCGGACTTGGGCGACATCGACCTCAGCAACGGAAACTTCATGCACCTTCGCGCTTGCCAAGTCGCTATTCGCGAAGGCGAGAGCCTCTTCCAGGCCCTTGGATACAGATTTGAATGCACTCATTTTGCGTCAATGCTCCTTGGCCACGGCTGTTTTGCCGCGGTAGTAAGATACTTCGGCTTGAGCAACTAGCTATAGCCGCAGGTAAGATTAACCTTGCAAATCTTCCGTGGCGTGGAGTAATTGCAAGGTATGTACAAACGCAAGACCCAAAAATTCGTGCAGTCTTCCTTGGAGAGCCAAGCGGCTGTGGTCCTGCTCGGCCCCCGACAGGTCGGAAAGACAACACTTGCACTCGACATCGCATCAGAGCGCCCATCCGTCTATCTCGACCTTGAGCGTGAGGCGGACAGGCAAATCCTGACTGAACCAGATCTCTATCTGGACGAACAGGCGGGCAAACTCGTCATCCTCGACGAGGTGCAGCAGATGCCTGACCTCTTCAAGACCTTGCGCGGCCAGATCGATCAGCGTCGGCGGGCCGGATTTCGGACGGGGCAGTTCCTGCTCTTGGGATCGGCTTCCAATATCCTCTTGCACCAAACAGCGGAATCCCTCGCCGGTCGTGTTCGATATGTTGAAATGCCTCCCTTGCAGCCTGACGAGGTGGGGGCGGATCAATTGAACTTGCTCTGGCTGCGCGGCGGCTTTCCCGACAGCTTTCAGGCCGCGAGCGATCGGGCAAGTATGGACTGGCGTCTGGATTTCCTGCGCACCTATCTGGAGCGAGACATCCCTGCCCTTGGGCCTCGGATTCCGGCAGCGACCTTGCGGCGGTTCTGGACGATGCTTGCGCATGTCCAGGGCGGCCTTCTGAACGCCGCTGCCCTTGCCGAGGGATTGGGCGTGTCCGGCCAGACCGTTGGGCGCTACCTCGATCTGCTCGTCGATCTCATGCTGGTGAGACGCCTGCAGCCCTGGCACGAGAATGTCGGCAAGCGTCTGGTGAAATCGCCAAAGGTCTATGTGAGAGACAGCGGGATCGTGCATGCGCTGTTGGGCATCGGCACGACAGAGGGCTTGCTCGGGCATCCGGTCGTCGGTGGCAGTTGGGAGGGGTTCTGTATCGAGGCGCTTCTTGCTGCCGCCCCTTTAGGCACCGAACCTTTCTTCTATCGCACTTCGGCCGGTGCTGAACTCGACTTGGTTTTGCGTTTGCCAAGCGGTGACATCTGGGCTGTTGAGATCAAACGAACGACTGCACCAAAGGTTTCGAGAGGATTTCACACAGGGGCCGAGGACATTGGAGCCAACCGAAAGCTCCTGGTCTATGCCGGTGAGCATGAGGTCCCCGTCGCGAAGGACATTCGAGCGTTACCACTGGCATATGCAATCGAGTTGTTGAGCGCGCTATGACCTCGTTTTGATCTCTGGCTCAGGACACGTCCATTGGTCTGAGGATAACAGCGACACGCGAAGCATCTCAGAGCCAGGTCTGGCCATGTGTTGGGCACCAGAGCGGATGAGTGCCTGGCAACTCGATGGTATCTGGACGCCTGCATCTCCGAATGCGGACGCAAACGCTCCTTTGATGCCACGGAAGGATGGGCGAACGCCCTGCCGTTGCCATCGATTTGTGATCTGACGGCTTTGTGCGGCATCTCCCTCGGCTGCTCACCCAGTTTCTTTCGTGGCCAGGGCACTTCTCCCGATGTCTGAGTTGCATGACATGCTGGTCGCAGCTGTCGTCCCGTCCACAAAGGTTGTCGCCGATCTTTTTCCCCTGACCCCGCGGGTCATTCCTCGCGGACCAAAAAGACCGGCGCCCGCCCCTCTCCGCTGCGCTTCGCCTTCGGTGTGGCCGGGCCTTTGCCAGCTGCAAGGTGACCATCATTGCAACGCAAACAAGGAGAAGAGCAATGACCACGAACTGCATCAAATTCACCAGCGCCGACATCGAAACTGCCAAGGGCACAGGCTCCATCTCGACCCTTACCTTCGACCTCGACATCACGGTTGAGCCCGTCGCGAGCTCGAACCCCATGGCCCCCACGCACCGCGTCCTCGGCCGCTCCCCGCGCGGCAAGCTGGTCGAGTGCGGCGGCATCTGGAAGAAGCAGAACAAGGAGACCGGCGCCGACTACTACACGCTGACCATCCGCGACCACGGCTTCAACGCCAACCTCGGCAAGGCCGCGAACCAGGACGATCTGTCCCTGCAGGCCGTCATCCCCTGGGGCCCGAAAGACGCCGCGTGACGGCTAAGGCCGGTCGGTTCTCCACCGACCGGCCCATCAAGACTCCAATCTTGAACGCGTTCAAGATTGGAGTTTTAGGGGTCGTGGAGCTTCTAAATAAGCGCCTGAAACTCATAGGCGCGTGGTATCTTTATCTTTCCTCCAAAACCGTGCTACCATAGAAGCAGAATCGAGTCGAACTCGG
>NZ_JBSXNP010000004.1:0-57133 GCF_056857695.1 Jannaschia sp. L-14R | reverse complement strand
CATCCGCGCGATCGAGGCTGTCACCTCCGTCCCGCTGGTCATCCACGGCGGGTCGGGTGTGCCGCACGGGCAACGGGCCGCACTGGCGCGCAGTTCGTCAATTTGCAAATTCAACATCGGGACAGAATTGCGTCAGGTCTTCGGCAGCGCGCTGCGCAAGACGCTGGCCGACGACCCTGCTCTGTTCGACCGGGCGCAGATCCTGTCCCGGATCGAAGCTCCGATTCGGAATGCGACCGTTGCCGTTCTGCGGTCCCTGGGCGACTGATCGAAACCCCGCTTCAGGATATGGCGACATTGGCACCGTTCAAGAACAGTTATACCGCTGCCTGCATCGCAATGTGATCACAGGGTGTAAGACGCTGTGTCTGTGGCAAGCGTTTCTCAAATCTCTTGATAAGAGCCTTTTATTCAATGCATGAGCGTATGTCAGACGATCTTTCGGGAATGTCCGACCAAGCTTCAATCGACCAGCTCCACCTCGCACCCCTGAAACCGCGCCAGGGCCTGTAGGCGACCCAAGTGATGCGTGCGCAGGAACGAGCCGTGAAATTTCGACGGCACCTTCAACCGCAAGACCCTGTTCCGTTCTCCCAACGATACCAGCGGCGCAAACCAGGCATTGAATACTCCGGGATCGTCAGCCTGCAATCGTGTGGCGATCTGCGACCATGCGCCTTCGCCCGCCACTGGAAAAGCCACGACTGTCGGATCGGACGCCGGTTCCGCAGGTTTGGCCCCCATCCGC
Source organism: Jannaschia sp. L-14R (assembly GCF_056857695.1). Classification (NCBI taxonomy): domain Bacteria; kingdom Pseudomonadati; phylum Pseudomonadota; class Alphaproteobacteria; order Rhodobacterales; family Roseobacteraceae; genus Jannaschia; species Jannaschia sp. L-14R. Next base: position 56,385 of record NZ_JBSXNP010000004.1, on the reverse strand, counting down.
TCCACGAAATCCGGGCCGACACATACCCAATAGGGTTCGGTCTGCATCAGGATCACATCCAGCCCCAGACCGTAACAGGCCACGCGACCGCGCGTCGAAGCACGTTTCAGAACCAGCCATCCCATATCGCGCAACCGCGCCATCTCACGCTTCACGGTGCGTTCATCGACGGACCAGAGCGCTGCAATCTCGCGCTGGCCTGTCGTCAACGTATCGTCCTGCCAGTTGTAGCGAGCAGTCACGAGGGTCATCAGGCGCAGCGCCAGACGCTGCCGATGTTTGTCACCTCCGCAGGCATAGGCCCCGAGGGCAGTCAGGACATCGTATTTCAGCGAGGCCGCATACCGCCCTGTAGCCCGCGTTGTCTCCCGCCGTTTCATTTGTGTCCTGTCTGGCCGAGACCCATCCTGTCCTCCCGCCCTTGCCGCTCAATCCACCGTTATTTCGGCAGTTGCCCTGATTTGCGTTGAGCGGACCGATTCTGTCAAGCACTCCCATGCCTGTCATTCATCCTGAAAGAAGAATCCGGTATGAATCTGGTATAGGGGGACACTCTGGTTGTCCTCCTATAGGACAGAAATGTCCCCTCAAAAAGCTTCGCGCTAGGGTCGATGTCACCCCAAATCAGTCTCTGGGACGCATATGGTGCCGAATCGGCATTGGCCCTTGCGTCATGGGTCCCGTCTTTCCCCGCGGGGAAATCATCCATCGCTGTTTCGTTCTAATCCGGGATTTACGCGGAGGTCAAATTCGGCGTATTCCTGATTACATGATCGAACAACGTTGAGGCAGACGGATGCTAGACTACCGCGACCTGCAGGAGCTGCGCGACAGCTCCCTCAAACTTCAGGGCTGGATACGACGGCAGACCTTTTCGCCTGGACATGAAAAGACGCTCCGCCGGTTCTCCTCATGGGAGGTATCGGAGCTTATTTTCCGCGTGAACCAGAATACCTTTCGCGGCCGCCTCGCCGCCGACCCTTCCCTGCCCTCCGGCGAAGTGGAGCAGGACGGACGGCAACGCTGGTTCAGCCTGGACGAGGTGAACGAGCTGCGCCGCAAGATGAAGATCAACCGCAAGTCGCTGATGCCCGCGCGCCCGACGGGCAAGCGCGCGATCCGGGTTGCCGTCAGTAACTTCAAGGGCGGCGCGGGCAAGTCGACGACGGCCCTGCATCTGGCGCATGCCGCCGCGCTTGACGGCTACCGCGTGCTCTGCGTCGATTTCGATCCGCAGGCGACACTCAGCCATTCGATGGGTCTGAGCGACGTTAGCGAGGACCACACCGTCTGGGGTATTCTGGCGCGCGATCTGATCCATGAAACACGGCGCATGAACAGCGCGACGCAGGGCGCAGAGTCGGGGCGCCAGATGCCGCAGCGTCGCTTGCCGACATCGATTGCCGACACCGGGCTTGGCGAATTGCGGGTGGCTGATTTCATAAAGCCGACCTGCTGGTCGACTATCGATCTGGTGCCAAGCTGCGCCAATGCGGCCTTTGTCGAATTCGCCAGCGCCCAGTATCGGCACATGAACCCGGATTGGTCGTTCTTCGCCGCCGTGTCCCGCTGGCTGGATGCCCTGCCCCGCGATGCCTACGATATGGTGATCTTCGATTGCCCTCCGGCCATCGGCTACCAGTCGATGAATGCGGTGTTTGCGGCGGATGTCCTCTATGTGCCGTCGGGGCCGGGGTATTGGGAATACGACAGCACCACGTCGTTCATCGGTCAGTTGTCGGAAGCGCTGGAGGATCTGGTCGGCTTCGGTGATTTCCCCGCGGGGAAATCGGATTTCGGCAAGAGTTTTCTGGACATCCGGTTTCTGCTGACCCGCTACGAGCCGGGGAATGATCTGCATCGCGCGATGAAAGATGCGTTCCACAAGGTTTTCGGTGACCGTATGGCGCTGCATCCGATCGAACACACGCGCGCGGTCGAGCAATCGGGGCGGTTCCTGAGTTCGGTGTATGAGATGGATTATCGCGATATGACACGGGAAACCTGGCGACGGGCGCGATCGACATTCGACGTCGCTTATGAGGAATTCAGGGACACCGTGCTGGCCGCATGGGACAATATGGAGGATGACGCATGAGCCGCAAACGCCGCATATTCGACGTGGATCTGCCGGAAGACGCCGTTTCAGAGCCATCCGACATGCCCGAGCTGGAGACGAAATCTGCGCGGCGCGGACCCATGGCTTCGGCCATCGGCGAAGTTGGCGATGCCCGGCGCTATCGTGAAAAGGTCGAGGCGGATATCAGGGCTGAAAATGACGCCCTGGCCCATGAGCTGGTACGCCTGAAGAAACTGGGCCTGGTGACCGATTTGATCCCGTTGGATTCGGTGCGCACGACCAAGCTGACACGGGACCGCCGTTTGTCGGACGACATGGATCTTGGCGATCTGAAAACATCGTTGCGCGAGATCGGGCTGAGCAATCCGATCCGGGTCGAGGCGGACGGGCAGGGCGGGTATGAACTGGTGCAGGGTCTGCGCCGATTGACCGCCTACCGGGAACTTCTGGTCGAAACCGAAGACGCCAGGTGGATGCATATTCCGGCGGGTATCTTCGCCACCGGGGAGAGTGACGCGGGTCTGTATCGACGGATGGTGGACGAGAACCTGATCCGGAAGGACGTCAGTTTCGCCGAGATGGCATCGTTGGCGCGGGCCTATGCCGCGGACGGGGTCGATGGCTGTGCGTCGCTGGATGCGGCGGTCAACGCACTGTTTGCAAGTGTTTCGCCCCAGAAGCGAAGCTATATCCGGCGGTTCGCTTTGCTGCTGGCACGTCTGGACAAGGTGCTGGAGCATCCGGCGGCGATGCCCCGCTCGCTTGGTCTGCAACTGGCAGATCGGCTGGAGGCCGATCCGGCGTTCGTAGGGGTTGTCAGCGATGCCTTGCGCGCCGCGCCGACGCGCGATGCGGCGGAGGAGCTGGCAATCCTGCGACGCGTGATCGAGGGGCATTCGGTGCCGCTACCGGTCAAGGCGCGGGGCGTGCCCAGGGGGCGGCGGGGCAGGGTGGCCCTGACGGTTCCGGTCGGACCGGGGGTGCGGGCAACAGCGACCCAGGGCAAGATGGAGCTGCGCGCCGATATTGATTTCGGGGCCGTGGACCGGGCCCGGCTGGAACGGGCGATCGAGGCATTTTGGCATGAGATCGGAGATGCGGAGTGATTTCCCCGCGGGGAAATGCAGTGATGAATTAAATATTATATTTCAATAGGTTGCCAATAAGTGATTGAATGGGCTAGTGGCTCTTGCCCTGTGCCGGGGGTGCGTCGTCCTGGCATCCGGCAACGTCTTGCCGAACGCTTTCCGTGGCTTTGGCCGCATTCATAATTCTGCAAAACTGAAGCGTATTTACCTAAACTTTTGGCAGGGTTGCGAAATATTGCCGATTAAATTACCCAAGGTCAGGGGGCGGCATGTCCATGGACTGCCGGACGAAGGGATGTGAGTGTGAACGGTTTCCGGCTTTTTAGCCTTCTGATGATCTGTGCCGCCAGCATATATTGGCCTCAGCAGAGTCTTGCCGCCGTCTACGAGGACTGGGCGGTATCCTGCCGAAATGACGTCTGTTTCGCCGAATCGACTGTCCTTGCCTCGGATCGGACCTGGTTGATGACGGTCCGTGCACGGGCCACGCATCCGGGTGCCGAGGTACAGGTCATCGTCCCGGCGGGCGTCCATATCGCCAGCGGCCTGTTCGTGGGCGTTCCTGGCGGAACGGTAAAGCAGGCGCAGTTCGTTCGCTGCGAAGCGCGCGCCTGCGAAGCGCAATTGAAACTTTCGGAAGCGGAATTGCTGGGCTGGAAGCGAGGGCGGGCAGCGCAGGTACGATATCGCCCGCGGGTCGCCGTGCGTCCTGTGGCATTTGAACTGTCGTTGAGTGGAATCACTGCCGCGATCCAGGACCTTGAGGAAAAGCAATGACGATGCGGGCATATCTTGCGGTCATGGCGGCCATCCTGACAATCCTCGGCCTGCCGCAGGTCGTACAAGCCCAGACCTTCGAGATTTCAGGCGTCGACTTTTCCGACAGCGTCTATCTGGACGAGGCGGAGTTGCAGGCCGTCGCCGCGCCCTACGTCGCGAGGCCCGTCGAATTCGACGATCTGCAAAAGCTGCTGGGCGAGGTCCAGGGCCTGTATTCCCGTGCAGGGATCGTGACGGCCCAGGCCATCATTCCGCCGCAGGAGTTGGTGAACGGTGTTCTGAAAATCGAACTTGTCGAAGCTTCGGTCGAGACAGTACGGGTCGAGGGGTTCGGCCGGACGCAACCTGATTTCCTGCGCCGCAACGTGTCGTTGAGACCGGGTGATCTGCCGGATTTCGAGCGGTTGGAACGTGATCTGCGGGTGTTCGACCTGAGCCATGACGTGACCCCGACGATTTCCTTCGAGCCGGGTGAGGCACCGGGGACGACGGTCGCTGTGATCCGTGGCGAGGCCCCGAAGCGGAATGTCTTCGGCGTGAGCCTCGACAACTATGGACGCGAAGAAACCGGAGAGGCGCGACTGACCCTGTCGGCGGTGCGGCGCAACCTGACCGGTGTGCGCGACACGCTGACCGCACAGACCACACTGACCAGCGGATCGGTCTCCGCAAACATCGGGTATTCGCGGCCCGTGGGGCCAGGAGGCGGGCGGATTCTGGGCTCGCTCAGTTATTCGACGTCGCAGATCATTGCCGGAACGTTCACGCCAATTGCCGTGTCGAGCGACAACATGGGCGTGACGCTGGCCTATCGCCGACCGATCCGGGTGCTGCCGTTCAGCCACGTCATCGTCGAGGGTGGGCTGGCTTATGAAACGTCGGAGTCGGTGACCAACGGCCTGCCGTTCTCGGACATCAAGCTGACGGAATTGTATGCGCAGGGAAGCTATTCCCGGCGGCTCGAAAATTCCGCCTTCAGCCTGTCGCTGGGTCTGCGGGCCGGATCGGCACAGGCGGCGGGCACCACACAGACCGAAGGCAGTTTCACGCTTCTGTACGGCAGCGCCAGCTATGCACGTCCCCTGACCGAGAGGTTCATGTTCGACGGCAACCTGCGGTTCCAGGTCGCGCCCGATCAGAACCTGCCGGTGGCGCGCCTGTTTTCGATCGGCGGTGTCGGATCGGTGCGCGGCTATCCCAACGATATCCGGTCGGGCGACAGCGGCGCGGTGCTGAACTTTCAGGTGTCGAAGCGCGAGCCGTTCAGCGTAGCGGGAGACCGGCTGTCGATTTCACCCTTTGCGTTTGTCGATATCGGGGTCGCGGTGCCGTTCAGAGCGACCAATGCCGGATTCAACAGCGATCAGGACCTGCTGTATTCGACAGGTCTGGGCGCGTTGTTCGATCTGAGCGGGCGACTTGACGTGCAGGCGGTCGCGCTGATCGGTGTGCCGCTGAAAGAGACCTTGGGATACCCGGACCCAAAGGCCCGCGCCTACATCGGACTGGATTATAAATTTTGAATGGTTCCCGGAGCGGAGCCCTGAAAATCGCGACTGAACTAAATGAATGAGGAACGAATGAAACTGACGGGATTGATACTGGCATTGAGCCTGACGGCAGGTATGGCAGCAGCGCAGGACGCCACAACCGACACGGAAACTGACGCTGCAACCGATGCGTCAGCAACCTCGCAGGATCTGGCGAACGGCACGACCTTCGGCGACTGGCTGGTGGCCTGCGAGGCGATCTCTGTGCGCGACACCGCATGTCGTCTTGTGCAGACGCTGACGCTGACCGACGGGCAGACGCTGGTCTCGAATTTCATCACCGTTCCGTCCGAGGATGGTGCCATCCTGATCGCGCAGGTTCCGATGGGCGTCTATCTGCCCGGCGGCGCGGTCTATCGCTTCGCTGGCGACGAGGACGCCGAGCAGCGCGAGATGATCTGGCAAAGCTGTCAGGGTCAGGTCTGCGAGGCTGCCGCGCCGCTGGACACCGAGGAGCTGGCCGCGATGGATGCGGCAGGCAAGCTTCTGTTCGGCTATCGCATCCGGCCCGACGCCGACCCGGTCGTGGTCGAGGTAGACGTGACGGAATTGAGCGAAGGCCTCGATGCGCTGCGCGCGGCCCGCAGCCAGTAACGACCACGCGCCCGTTGGCGCGTGATGTAAAGGCCGGTCGGCGCAGCCTGCGCCCGCCAGCAACCGAGACGAGTTAGGACGACCTGTGGTTGATCGCATCAGACAGACGAACGGAACGCGGGCAGGGGGCATCGGCCTTCTGTTGCTGGCCGGACGAATGGTCAGCCGAACGATCGCCATAGCGGCCTCCGTCTCGGTGGCCGTGGTGCCCGCGATGGCACAGGTCGTGGCCGATGGGGCGACGGCGACCAGCGTGACCTCCGGGGGCGCTGGCGTGACCAATGTCACGACGGCCACGGTGACGAACGGGACCGGCTACAACACCTTCAGCCAGTTCGACGTCGCGGCCGGCACGACCGTCAATGTGGTCGAGCCGACGGACGCAAGCGCGCTGGTGAACATCATACGGGGCGGGCAGTCGAACATCTCCGGCACGGTAAACGCGCTGAAGGGCAGTGCGGCAGGCCCGGTCGGCGGCAACGTCTTCTTCGTCAATGCAGACGGGTTCATGATCTCGGCCAGTGGCGTGATCAATGCCGGTAACCTGACGCTGAGCGCACCGAACCGCGATTTCGTCGACAATCTTGCAGCCGAAGCGACAGGGGGCATCGGGGGGTCCACGGCGGCGCTGTTCGCCGGGACGGAAAATCTGGTTGGCGGCGGCGATATCACGGTTGAAGGCGCAATCAACGCCAGCCGTCTGGACATGCGGGCCGGTGCGCGGATGATGATCAGCGGTCAGATCACCGTCGATGCACCCGATGCGACCGGTCGGATTCAGCCCGCGGTCAATGCGGAGGGCCGCCCCTCGGCCGGCGGTGTGTCGATCGGATCTGACGGAGTCGTGCGCCTGTTTGCCAAGGGCGACGTTGATCTGTCCCCGACCGTTGCGGCCCCGGCACCCAAGATCACGGCCAGCCGGGGCGATAGCGGCGGTCTGGTCGAGGTCATCGCCGAAGGCGTCCTGACGATCGACGCCGATTTCGACGTCTCGGGCATGAACGCGGGGCAGGGCGGTGCGGTCACGCTGTTCGCCGAAGGCAACGCCGCGATCAGCGACGCGACCGTGATCGATGCAAGTTCCGTCGCGGGCGACGCGGGCTTTTTCGCGCTGACCTCGAAAGCTGGCGATGTCACGGTCGGTCAGGTTGCATTCAAGACCGCCGAAACGGTGATCGAAGGCGAAGGCGTCACGGTTACCGGTGCCGTGACGACCGACGGCGGCAGCATCGCGCTGGTTGCCGACGACGCCGCGCGAATTGCCGCAGGAGCGAGCATCGATACACGGGTCAGGACGGGTGCCGGTGACATCGTTATCGTGGGCGAGACTATCAGCGTCGAAGCAGGTGCGAAATTGCAGGCGCAGAACTCGGCGGCGAGCGGACTCGTGGCCCTGACGGCACGGGCCGTCACCGAAGGTGTGGCGTGGAATTTCATCCCTGAAGAAAACGTCGCCAGCGTCACCATCGACAGCGCCACGATACGGGGTGGCACGGTGATCGTCACGGCGCTGGCCACGGCCTCCAATACCCTTGGCAGCGACGATGCCGCCACCGAGGCGGCGCAGGTCGCATCGATGGAGGACGGTGTCGCCGCGTTCGAGGCAGAGTTCGCGAACACCATCGACCGGATCGAAGGTCTGATCACCGACGGGTTCGAGCGCGGGTTGCAGACCGTTAGCGACCTTCTGCCGGTGCAAGTGCAGATCCTCAGAGCCGACGCGCGCGTGACCATTACCAACAGTGTCGTGAACGCGGATGGACGCTGGACACCTGCTGCCGTCACGACGGCGGATGCGACGGTCGACGGATCGGTTGACGGTGTCTTCTCCTCCACCGCACTTGGCGCAGGCACCACCCCGATGGGTCTGCGGATCGATGGATATGCCTTGTTCTCGGGCGGAGCGCTCGGGGTGAAGGTTTCCTTGCCGGCGGTGTTCGATACCGCTTCCGAGACTATGCTGGTTGCCAGTCACGCGCTGACCCAGTTTGCGATTGCCCCAAAGGCCTATGGGCTGGGCGTCGCGGTCGCGAACGCCAATACCACGTCGCGCACCACAATTACCGGTGGATCGCTGGTCAATACCGGCGGCGGTACGCGCCTTCTCAGCACGGCTTACGAAGATCATGCGCTGACCCTGAATGCCAGCAAGATCGCGAACGGTTCGAATGCGGTGGGCGTCGTTGTCCGCAGCCTTGAAAACCAGTTGCGCGTCTCGGGCGGCACGGTATCGACCACGGGCAACCTGATGTCCGAGGCGTTGACCGGAAAACGCCATTCCCTGTCCGTCGGGGCCAACGGCGGCACCAACGGTGTCGAGGCGGTGGCGATCAACGTATCGGTCGGGCAGGGGCTGACGGAAGCCGCGCTCGGAGGGGCGATAACGGTCGGCGGCGATCTGGGGCTGAGAGCGGAAACCCTGTATTTCGACAAGAGCTTCGCCACCACCGCCGCATTGGGTGCGGCGAATGTATTGACGACGCTTCGCAACAAGATCGTCGCGGGTGCCGCCCGCTCGCGCGGTCTGACCGCGATTGCCGACAAGGTTCAGGGCAAGCCCGCCGACCCAAACCGCAAGCCGCATTTCGGTATCGGTGCCGCCATCGGGGTCGAGGTCGATAACGACAATACGTTTGCCAGCCTAGGCGGCAGCTATCGCAATCTGGACGATCCGGCCCGTGCACTGATCGACCTGGGCACGACGACGGTTACGGCTGGAAATGTCGATGTCGTGGCGAATCTGCGGTGGGCCGATCGGCTGACCGAGGGTGGTGGCAGCCTGTCGAAGTCTGCCAGTGCGGCAATGGGCAAGATCAACTTCGTCGCCAAGAAACAACTCGCGATCTACAACGCCGCGAACGATCCCGATATCACCGAAGACGAATTGCTGGGTCGGTTCGACAACGCCATCATGCTGTCGGTCGGCGTCGGCGTCATGAATGGCGAGACGATGGCCGAGATCGGCGGCAATGCCACGATCAACGCCGCGACCCTGGATGTGAACGCGCTGACGCGCTATCCGAACACCAACGCCTTGGCCAATATCAAGACCGCATGGAGCGATTTCGCAACGGCGGTGTCGGATTACGAACTGTTGCCCGATGGCTTCGATCCGGCCAATCCGGGCGCCACGCAGCCGACGCCTCCACCCTTGAACGAGATGATGATCCTGGTCGATCAGGTCAATCCGCTGACCTATATCACGACCGAGGGAAAGGCGAAGGCCAAGGCCTCGACCCCCAGCGACGGAAGCCGCGACGGCATCGACGTCGAGGATCAGAAACTGGCCTTCGGTGTCACGACGGACGTTCTGGTTCTGGACAACACGACTGTGGCGACAATTCGCGATGGTGCGAGTCTGACCCTGTCGGCGACGGCGAACATCACGGCACTGCAACAAAGCCTGATGCTGCACATCGTGAACCTGCCCAAGGGCAATCCGCTGGGCGGCGACGTGAACGACAGCATCGGCGTCGGCATCAGCGTCGCGACGATGGCCAGCACCGTGCGCGCCGAGATCGAGGACGGAGCCACCGTCACCCTCACTAACCGCAGTGATCTGAATGTGACGGCAGGTCAGCGCAACATACGCGGAATGCTGGCATTTTCCGGAGGACAGGGGAAGAACACCGGGCTGAACGCTTCGGTCGCCGCCCTGGTCAGTCAGGCCGACACGCTGGCGCGGATCGGAGAGAATGCGCGTATCCTGGCCGGTGTCGTGGCCGTCGCGGCCGAAGACAAGTCTGTCAGCTGGTCCACGGCGGGTGCGGTCAGCGCGTCCGAGAACATCGGCTTCGGCGGATCGGGTGCGATCACCTTCACCAGTCGCAAGGTGCGTGCAGGCGTCATGGGGGTCGACGGGGCGGTCGGCTATGGCGCGACCGATACTGATGTCGTGATCGATGCCACATCGCTGGCGGTGACGGCATTGAACGACACGTTGGATGTGACCGTCACGGTCGCAGGCAGCAAGGTCAACGAAGGCAAACCCGACTCAGCGCCGGACGATCAGGGCCAGCAGGATCAGGACGACAAGATCATTCCCGACTGGCTGTTCGCCGATGAGGAAGAGGACGCGCTGAATGCGCAGAATAACGTGGAGACACCCGCCGCCGAGGACGGGTCGAAGCAGAAGAGCGGCTGGGCCGTTGCCGCCGCCGCATCGGTGAACCTGGTGCTGGCGAATGAAACCAGTGCGACGATCGCCACGGCGGGCCGGATCGAACTGACCGATGACCTGACGGTCACTGCCACCAGCAAACAGCTTGGCGTAACGGTCGCGGGGGCGATTTCCGCCGCCCTTGGCAAGACGCAAAGCGCGAATGCGCTGGCCGGGGCGTTCGGCGTGCACGTCGATACGCGGGCGCTGTCCGCCACCCTGCGCGATGCGACCGTGGTCGCAGGCGGGGCCGTCACCGTGGCCGGTATCGACCAGGCCACGGTCGTCAACGTCGCGGTCGGCGGCGCGGGCACATCCAAGGGCAAGATCGCGTTGGCCGGATCGGTTGCCGTGGCCGTTCTGGACGGTGGAACCGATGCGCTGATCGCGGATTCGGACGTGACGTCCGCCAGTCTTGACCTGAGCGCGACCGACACCAGCACGACGGTGAACGTCGGCGGCGCGGTCGGCATCAACATGTCCGCCAACGAAGGCGCGGGCGTCGGCGTCGGCGTGGCCGTGGCGGTCATCGACCGGGCAGCTCAGGCAATGGTGGCGGGGGTCTCGGCCTTCGATACGGGTGCGTTCTCGGTGACCGCGACCTCGACCCAGCGGATCTATGGCTTCGGTATATCGGCGGGGGTCGGCAAGACCGGACTTGCCGGATCGGTCGTCGTGAACACCATTTCGGGTGGGGCCAAGGCGCTTGTCGCAGGCACATCGACGGCGCGGATGGACCTGAAGGCCGAAAGCGTTGCGGTCGCCGCGACAGAAACCAACAGCATCTTCGCCCTGTCCGGCGCGCTTGCAGGGGGACGGCAGAACGCTATCGGTGCGGCAGTCGGCGTTAACGTCATTACGGCGGCGACCGAGGCGAAACTGGCCTATGCCGATGTCACCAACGCATCTCTGGGCACTGTCGACCTGACGGCCACCGGCACCAGCACCATCACCTCCATCGTCGTCGCGGGGGGTGCCACGCCCAATCAGACGGCAGTCGGTGCAGGTATCGGCGTCAATGTCATCACGGCGGGCGTCACAGCGAACGCGACTGGACTGGCAGTTACCGACGCGACAGGCTTTGCGGCCACGGCGACCGGCGGGCGTGAGATCTTCGCCATCGGCGGCGGCGCGGCCATCGGCGGGGCCGGCGCGGGTGGCGCGGCTCTGGTCGTCAACGTTCTGGCGGCGAACGACACCAGGGTTCTGCTGGACGATGCGAATATCTCGACCCGCGAGGGCGGCGCCATTACGGCGACGATGACGGCGGCGGATGTGATCCGATCGCTGGCGGTGGCGATTTCGGCCAGCAAAGGGACCAGTGTGTCCGGCGGTATCGCTGTCAACGTCCTGACCGGGAACAACGCCCTGTCGGCGAAAGGCGCGATATTGGCATCGGATGCCGGCGTGACGCTTGCCGCGAATTCCGGTGGAACCATCGAAAGCCTGTCGGGCGGTGCCGCGGTCAGCCTTGGCGGCACCGGCGTCGGTGCTGCGGTGTCGGCGAACTTCATCGACCGCACAAGCGATGTGATCTTCGACAATGCGGTCCTGACCACGAACAACAGTGCCCTGTCGATCACGTCGAACAGCACGACCGGTATCAAGGCGCTGGCCGTCGGGCTGGCTGTGTCGACCGGATCGACGGCGGTCAGCGGGTCGATCGCCATCGGCGACATCGGCAATACCGTACGCGCCGCCGGGGCCGGGGCGCAGCTTCTGGACAGCGGGGCAGGGTCCAAGACCATTTCGGCAATCAAGACGGACACGATCGAAATTCTGTCGGGTGCGGTGTCGGCCAGCGGATCGAATGCCATCGGCGGAGCCATTACCTCGGCCACGATCAATGGCGGCGCGGAAGCGCGGCTGACGGGTCTGGCGGGTCTGACGGGCACAGGCGATCTGACCGTAAGCGCAAGCAAATCCGGTGTGATCGATGCCATCGCGGTGTCCGGGTCGGGCAGCGGCGCAACCTCCATCGCAGGGTCCTTCGTGTTCACGATGATCGGCAAGCCGGGCGCGAATGCCGCCCGCAGCCAGGAAGTGCAGGGCGACACCGGCGGGTCCCCCGTCGCGGATGCCGAGGCGGATACGATCGCCGAGCGGGACAAGGCCGTCGCCGATCTGAACACCGCGCTGGCGAATAATGTCGGATCGCGGACGACCTTGCTTTCAACGCAGTCGCCGACGTTGACCAAAGACGACGTTACCGTCGCGGAACTCAGCGAAAATCTCACCGACGGACAGTTGGGCGCAACCAGCGTCACCGCAACCGACGGCGCCAGGATCCGGTCGCTGGCCGGGGGTGTGGCCGGAGGCGGCACGGCGGGTATCGGCGCGGGCATTTCGGTTAACCTGCTGTTCCAGCAGACCTTGGCCAGCATGAGCGTCACCGGCGCGAATACCATTACCGCAGCCAATGGCACGTTGGGTCTGCGCATTGCCGCTACCCAGACTGGCAGCGTCGAGACCGCGGGTATTTCCGGCGGTGTCGGAGGAACGGCGGGCGCGGCGGGCAGTATCGTCGTCAATGTCTCCGACCGCTCGACCGTTGCGGAGTTGCGAGGCACTACTACGCAGGCGACGCGCGCCAACCGGGGCATGAATTCCATCGCCGTCGAAGGCACGGATGTCGGCATTGACGTGACGGCCACGCAGACCGGAACCTTCAAGGCCCTGGCCGGAGCTGTCGGCATCGGCGGAACCGCCGGGGGCGGTGGCGCTGTCGTGGTCAACGTAATGTCCGACGATGCGCGCGCCAGCCTGAGCGACGTGGCGGTCAGCAGTTCTGATCCGGCAGACGCGGGAAATGTCGTCAATGGCGGTCTGGTGCAGGTCGCGGCAACACAGACCCTGACGCTGGAGGCCCTTGCAGCCGCCGCCGCCGGAGGCTCTACCGGCGCCCTGGCCGGCAGCTTTGCGATCAACGTGATCGACGGCGGCGTCACCGCGGAAGTCCTGCGGTCGCGCATCGCCGCCGGGTCTATTGCCATCAATGCCTGGGCGACGAACACGCTGCGTGCGAATTCCGGTTCCGTAGCGGCGGACGGCGGGGCGTCGATCGGTCTGGCCGTGGCGTCGAACACCACGGCGCAGAAAGTTCTGGCAGACATCGCGTCCAGCACCCTACAATCGGCGGGCAGCTTGACGGTCGGGGCGCAGGCGCTGACCGGATTGGGCGGAAACGCCATTTCCGGCGCCTTCTCTGGTGGGGTCGGTGTGACCGGCACGGGCGTCGGCAACGTGGCGCGCAACGATGTGCAGACGCGCATTCGCGCAGCGGGCGCGGCCGAAGCAAGCGATATGCTGGCGCTTGGCACGGTTGTGCTGCAATCGCGGGCGACCAATACGATCAGCCTGCTGGGTGGCGCGAAAGAAAAACCAACGGACAGCGATTCCGGTCCCGGCCTGAACCTCAGCCTGTCGGGTGGCGGGGCCGCCGGTGTTGGCGTTTCGGTCACCGTGAACCTGATCGAGAACATCGTCCGGACCGAAGTGATCGACGGCTCGGTCGCCACGGGTCTGGGCAACGGCGCGGCAGTCACAGCGCTGTCGGGTCTGAGCGGACGCGGCACAATCGCCGAGGCGACGGGCAGCACGAGCATGTCGATGGCCGCCGCCAACGGCTCCGCCGGAGGCGTGGCCGGGATCAGCGCGCTGGTCGTGGTGAACCTTCTGAAGGACAGCGCGCGCGTCGTGATCGGCTCTGGCACCCGCGAGACGGGTGGAGCGTTAGGCAGCTACTTCGATGGCGACACGGCCCCGGCACTTGGCGGAGCTACGGGTGTCGCCTTCGCGGCCTCCACGGCGCAGGATACGATCCTGAATGCGAAGATCGTCAATGCAGTCGAAAGTTATGCCGTGGCCATCGGCGTTGGCGGGTCCGCAGGAGTGGGCGCCGCAGTCGGCACGAACGTTGTCGGCAGCACGTCCGAGGTTCTGGTGAACACCGGCCAGATCGAAGCGAAGCGCGACGTCGGGATCTATGCCGAAACGCAGACGATCATGGAGAACTGGGTGATCGGGGCCGGCGGCGGGTTCGTCGGCGCAGCCGGCAGCGTCGGCGTCAGCATCCTGCGCGGTGATGCGCTTGTCACGCTGCGGATGGCACAGGTTCTGGCCAACCGGAATGTCGTGATCGACAGCTATGCCAAGAACGACGTGACCTCCTATGTCGGCGCGGCCAGCGCGGGCGTGGCGGCCCTGGGTGGTGCGGTCAACGTCACCTCTCTGACCGGACGGTCCGTGGTCTCGATGGAGCGTCAGACAGCCCTGGCGGCTCCGGTCGACGATACGACCACTGTGGGCATCGACGAAGACCGTGACAGCCTGATCGACGCGCAGGGCACCGTCACCGTGACAGCCCGCACGACAACGGATGTCGGCACGGCGGCAGCCGCCGGATCGGCGGGCGGAGGCGCGGTCGCCGTTGGTGCAAACGTGACGTTGAACGACGCCACCACACAAATCGTGCTGGATGCGGATCAGCGGATCAGTGGCGTCGGTGACGTCGCGCTATCGGCCAACGAAACCATCGATATCGACGGTCTGGGCGGTGCGATTGCTGCAGGGACCGGGTTCGGAGTTGGCGCAGGGCTTGACTACGCGCGACTGAGCGGTCTGACCGCCGTAACCATCGGCGACCGGTCGCAGGTCAATTCGCAAAGCGGCGCGGTGTCGCTGACGGCGAATTCGGCGCGCACGATCGACAGCATTGTCGGTGTCGGCGCTCTGGGCGGAGTCGCGGGCGTCGCGGCGGCGGTCGGCATCGTGGAGGCGGGTGGAACCGCGACCACCTCCGACAGCGAGGTCAACGACGACAACACGCAGGTCAGGGCGGATGCACAAAGCGGCCTTGCCGGAAGCGCCGACGAAGGCGACGGAACCGAAGCCGGAGCCAGCGCCGACGACAAACGCAATACTGCGAATGCGATGGCCGGATATGCCGGCGGCACGGACACCGACATGGAGGTCCGCACCGAACGACGCGCGCTGAACGTCACCGCTTCGGCCCAGCCGGATGCGGTGACGGTGTCACTGGGGCAGGATGCCTCGATCTTCGCGGGCGGAGCGGTGAACCTGACGGCAACCGCTGGTAACAGCATCACGCAGAACGGCGGCGCGGTCGCGGTCGGCGGTCTGGCAGGCGTGGTCAGCGGCACGCTGGTGACGAATATCGGCACGGCGGCACGCACCACTCTGGGCAATCGCAGCCGCATCGAAGCCGGCACAGACGTGACGTTGCGGGCGACGACCGGCGGTGTCGGCGGCGCTGCGGCGCTGGACGCGAATGCGGTGACGGTCGCGGCATCGGGATCCGTCGCGGCGGGCGTCGGCGTGGCCGTGGCCAACCTGAGCAGCGCGGCAGAGGTCACGCTGGGCGAGGGCGTCTCGATCACCGGCCCGGCGGCGCGAAACCTGAATTCCCTGACCCTGGAGGCCGCGCGCAGCGAAGTGCTGGACGTGCGCGTCGACAACGTCGCCGTCGGCGTGGTCGGTGGCATCGGCACAGCGGTCACACGGGTCAGCAATACCGGCGTGTCGGCGGTGAAGACGGCTACAGGCGGAACCCTTGCCGTGCTGCGCGCCACCACGGCGCGGATCACAGCCAGCGACGCCAGCCGCATGCTGGCCACATCGGTAGGCAGCGCGGGCGGCATTCTGGCCGGAGCCAACGGATCGGATGCCGAGGCGCGCAACAGCGGTCGGACCGAGTTGCTGCTGGATCGGGTCGATCTTCAGGGCACCACGTTGACGCTGGCGAATCTGTCGACTGCCGAGGCGCGGGCCAAGGCGACCGGCGTTGCCGTCGCCGGGGGCCTGGCCGTGGGTGTCAGTCTTGCGACCGCACGGGTGGACTCCACACTGACCACTCGCCTTGGCGGACGCACCGAAGGTCAGATCGTCGATATCCGGACGGAACTTTCCGGGGTTCGGGCGGGTCAGACCGACCCGTCGCGCAATGCCTATGCCGAAGCGAAATCCACGTCAGGCGGCATCCTCAGCGGCAACGGCGCGAATGCGAAGGCCTGGCTTGCCTATACGATCTCGACCGATGTGGCGGGCTCCCTGCGGGGCACGTCCGGCACGTCGTCGCGGATCACGCTTGGCTCCGATGCCAATACCGCGACGGCGGAATCCTTTGCCTCGGGCAAGGTATTCGGCGGCGTGGCCATCGGTGCGACGCTCTCGTCGGCCGGACAAGAGGCCGGAAAGGTCGCGTCGGTCAGCACGACATTCACCAATGCCACCGTCACCGGCCAGAATGTAAGCCTGCGGGCGACCAATGATCCGACTGTGCGAACCACCGCGGAAAGCGGCTCGGGCGGTCTGGTGGCCGGATCGGGTGCTGAAGTCGACCAGCGGATCAATGCGAAGACAGCCCTGACGTTTGCAGGCACGACGACGCTGGCTGCCCGCAACCTGAGCATTGCGGCGCGCCAGACCGGGCGCACCAGCAGCAGCCTCGATACCCTGTCCGCCGCCCTTGTGGGTGTATCGGGCGCGAAGGCCAAATCGACGCTGATTGCGGATACCGACGTCACGCTGGGCGGTGGCACGGTGGTTCTGGCCGATGCGCTGGACATTGCGGCGGTTACCCGGTTCGAACGTCCGCAACTTGCGGCAAATGACGGCTTCAACGTTGTCAGCGGTTCGGGCGGGGCACTGGACGTGGCGGCTATCGTCAGCACCGTGACGGTGGATGCGAACACCGACGTCACCATCGCCGGTGGCGCGCGTCTGACGCAGACCGCCGCGCGTGAAGCCGGGGCCCTGTTCCGCATCGGCGCGGCCAGCGACATGGAATTGAAAGACCGTCTGAATCTGGACAGCGGTGGCGCAATCGCTATTCCGATCGGCAATTCTACTGTAAATGTGCGGACCAATGGCGTGAAGGTCACGATCGGTGGCGCCGAGGTGCGGGCGACGGGTCTGTTGCAGCTTTATGCGGGTGCCGAAGCGGACATGCGGTCGGAGGTCGATACCTCGACTTACGGACTTGCGGGTGCAGGCACGGCGAACAGCCGGGCGTTGTTCGCCTCCGATACGCAAATTCTCCTGAACAGTGGCACGCTGCTGGAGAGCCTTGGCGATGTCGAAATGTTGGCGGGCTATACAGCCAATGGCGCGCAGGCGATCAAACTGCGGGCCGAAAGCCGGGTGTTCAACAAGACGGCCATCCCGATCCCGACGGTGCCGGTCGCCGATGCGACCGCCAACACGATCTCGGGTGTTTTCGTAGCCGACGGTGCAAAGGTGCTGGCGGTTCGCGACGTGACACTGTTCGCCGAAGAGGGCGGGCGCGACATCGTTGGCTATGGGCGTGGCAAGGATCTGTATCGCGAAGTCCTGGGGGCCATTGCCAGTGCAGTGTCCAACGCCTTTGGCGGCGACGACGTCAGCCTGGATATCGAAAGCGGGGAAAGCGTCAGCCTGTCCAACGATCTGATTACGGTGGACGGCATCGTCCGCGCCGGGTCGCGCAACAAGCAGGTCCTGATCCTGGATGCGAACAACGAAATTGATAACTCGATCGCCGGAGATTTCCCCGGCGGGCCGTTCACCAACGCCGACGCGGAGGGCATCACCTATCGCGTGCTGCTCAACCAATCGGTGTCGAGTGACCTGAGGAACCGTATCGACGAATTGACCGGGTTCCTGACCAACACCACGCTGAACCAGGACGCCAAGGCGGTCACCGCCTGGACCGCCGAGCGCGATCAGCTCAATACCCGCCTTGCTCTGGAGCCGGGCGGCACCCGCACCGTGGTCGAACTGGATCCGATCATCGCGATCGAAGGCAACATCTACATGCGCGCCGATGCGGTCGTGGGCGGGCCGAACGGCCTTTTGAAGGCACCGGGCGACAGCGTCGTGCTGGTGCAGTTGCAGTCCGGCGCGACGCTGAAGACATCAAGCATCACGATCCCGTCCGATGAAGGCGGACGCATCGTGTTCAATGACGTCGACGTGGACAGTGCCGCGAAGATCAATCAGGTGGGCGATGGCCGTGCCGGCAGCTATGCCTACAGCGTCGTCAACGGCGAAAGCTCCGACGATCCGGTCGTCAATCTGGCTACGGCCAACGGCGGGTCGATCATTGTGAACGGCGCAATCTCGAATTTCCGGGGCCTGGTCGAAGGAAACTCCGACAAGGACGTGGACATCCGTGCCGATATCACGGCCAAAACGCTCAAGTTCAACGCACTCAACGGCAGCTTCACGCAGGGCTTCACCTGGGGCTTCACCGAAGTCGATGGCAGCCCGGAGGCAATCTATGATGCGTTGTTCGACAGTTACGAAAATTACTACCGGACATTCGTCCGTGCTTCGGCAACCGGCACGGCGGTAACCTACTCTCGCGGCACAATTCCTCTTGCGCCGCGCCAGGGCGAGATCCGCGCCGGGGCAAACGTGTTCATCACGGCGGATTTCCTGAATATCAACGGTCTGGTTCAGGCCGGTCGGGGCACTTACGACGTGACGTTGGGTGCAGGGTTGCAATCGCGTCTGGACACGCTGGCGACTGTCGCGGGCGCGGGTCGCCTGCAATTGCACGATCCTCTGGAGACCGGGACAGACCTGGTTCCGCGCGACGTTAACATCACGTCAAACGTCGCGGTCTATTACAATTATGAGACCGACACGATCGAGCTGGACCCGATGCTTGTGCAGGGGGGGACGATTGTCCTGACAGGTCAGGTTCTCAGCACCGGATCGGGTGAATTGCAATCGCTGGACGGGTTTGGACGCATCAATGTCGTCAACGAGACGACCGCACCGATCTATCTGACGCGCACGGATCTGGGACCGGCGGGCGAGGGCATCGAAGGCCTGGTGCGGATTACGGACACGTCGAAGCCGCTGGGCGGCGGACGGTTCCTGACCACCGAATACCGGCGTCTGGGGAACACGATCCAGCAGGTGGACAACACGACGTTCACGACAGTGACCGACGAGTTCGGCCTGACCCGCGAAGTGCCCACATTCGAGGTGGCGTCGTTCGGCGGACGCTCGAGCACATATCAGCCCGTTCTGAACCGCGATTATGTCGTTCTGCGCGGTGAAAAAACCGTCACCGAAACCGATTTCCTGCGGAATGAACTTGTCGTCATCGGCATCAAGGGCAGTAAGACGACAGTCACCAACTCCACCACTGACACACGGGCATTGCCGATCGAACAGCTGGGAAGCGGACCATATCTGACGGCATCGCTGGGTGGGGACGACTATGGGTATGCCCTTACGGCCACTAAGCTGTCGGAGAGCACGCAAGAGGATGTGAACTACCGCAAGACCCACGACAGCGTGCGGTGGTATAAACTTGGCTCCGGGTATCGTCATTTTCGCTGGACCGACATTCGCACAACCGTGCAGCTCTATGAACATCGTCTGAAGGCCGATTATCCGATCGCTGTAACCTTTGGCGGCTCCGACAGTGGGTCATTCAACGTTGCATCCGTCGGGACGGTCATCTTTGGCGACGCACTGACCAATTTGTCCGGAACCAGCACGGTCACATCTACTACCGGGTCGATCCTGACCGGGGGCACCCAGATCGTGTTGGAAACCGGCGATCTGAGCCTGACGGCTCTGAACGGCCGGATCGGGTCGATCAACGGTGCATTCCGTATCGACCAGACTGCAGGCGCGGTTTTGACGGCACTGGCCGGAACCGACATCAACATCCGAGAGATGGACGGCGACATGAACGTCGCGCGCATCGCGACCACCAACCGCAGCGCCGATTTCGGGCGTAACATCGTGGGGGCTGTCAAGCTGGACGCACAGGGCGGTATCTTTGCCGCAACCGGTGCCTCGGCGGTTCAGGTCACCGGCAGCCAGATCGAGCTGAAGGCCGCGACCGGGGGAATCGGCGCGTTGACCATAGACACGCAGGAAGGCGATCTTATCGCGCTGGCGCAGGACAATATCGATCTGACCGAAGTTTCGGGCGATCTTGCCCTGCGGTCTGTCGAGAGCCAGTTGGGAAGTGTCGCGCTGACCGTGGACACGGGCGCGCTCTTGGACAGGAATGCCATCGAGACCCGCGATCTGAGGACCGAGGCGGAGCTGTCGACGCTCTATACCGAGCAGCTTGATCTGAATGGAAGCGAAGCGGCCGACCGTTCCACGCAGCAACTGGATGCGTTGCGCGCCGAACAGGTGCGGCTCTATGACGACTATTGGGATCGCCGCGAAGCCGGCGATACCGACCCCACCTTCACGCTGGATGCCGCGACACGCACCGTCCTTCTGACGGGTGCGGGCAACAGTGCGGCGGAACAGGCCAATTATGACGCGCAACTCGACATCTATGTCGCCCAGCGGCAGGCCTATTTCGACCAGTGGGATGCCGATGCGGCGCGCAACGACAGTTTCGTACCGGTTCTGTCCGCAGAACAGACGGCGTCCGCACTGGACGGGATCGAATGGACGGTAGACGAGCTGACACGCTCGCTGGATGCCGGGCTGATCCTTGGGACGGCGGACACCAATACGCGCGTCGAAACGCCGAACATCACGGCCAAAGGCGACATCACACTTCGGGTGCAGACCGAAGTGGGCGAATTGCGCGACCCCTATGTCATCTCGGGTGGTCGCCGTCTGACAACCGAGGACCTTCTGGTTCTCAGCACTGCGGAACGCTCGGATCTGGATCTGACCATTCCGGGTGAGGTAACGATCCGGCAGGCCGAAGACCTGAACTTCGCGATGGGCTCCGAAGGCAAGCTGACCATTTTCGCGGGGCAGGAAAATATCTTCCTCGGCTCCGATGGGGCGGCGGACGTGGCGCGCATCCAGGGCACCAAGGATATCCGTCTGAAGGTGGATGGCGACCTGACCAATGCGGGCACCAACCCGGTGGCCATCACCGGCAGTCTGATGATCCTGGAGAGTGGCAACAACGGGTCGATCGGCACGGCGGCCAACCCTCTGACGCTGGAGGTTCTGGCGGGTGGCAATGCGGTCCTTCGCGGCGGCACGGGGGTCTATGTCTCGGCACCCGTTGGCGATCTGCCGTTGGGCGAAGTGTTCAGCAATGCGCGGGCGGTCCTGTCTGCGCAGGGCGCGATTACCGATTTCGTCGGAAGCGGCGTCAGCCGTATTCGCGCTGCCTCGATCTCGCTGGATGGCGGATCGATCGGGACATCGGCAGTCAAGTTGCCTGTCTGGGTCGAGGGCATCGACGGAACGATCGAGGTTACAACCCGCGTCGGCGACGTGAACCTGATCAGCGGGCGCGACGCAGGCAATGGCGTTACCGCCCTGCGGTTCGGCAAGCTGGATGTCGCTCAGGGCGGCGAGATCGAGGCCGAAGGTGAAGCGACCCTGCTGGTGGCGGCGAATTTCGGCGGCACCTCCACATTGCGCTTCACACTGGCCGAAGGGCTGGGCGTCGATCCTTCGCTGGGCACCGCGACCGTCCTGACCGGCGGCACGGCGATCTTCACCAGCCGCGGCCCGGTTCCTGCAGGAACGGGTGTCCTGCGGACCAGCCTGTCGGGTGTATCCTTCGCCGGCACCGGCGCGACCGCTTTCACCTTGGCGAACGACCGCGATCTTGTGGTCGGATCAATCACGCAGAACGATGCCGACTCCACGGTCACGCTGACAGTCGCCGGGGCACTGGACGCGGGCACCATTGCGGTGCCGGGGCTGGTGCTTGCGACGGCGGAATCAGTGACACAGGGCCGCGTTTCTGCCGGGCGATTGGTGATCGACAGCACTGGCGACGTCGGTGCGCTGGCGGCGCTGGACCTGACGGTCGGCAACCTGAACCTGAAGACGGACGACGGCAACGCTGATCTGATCCTGCGGGATCGGGCGACCGAAATCGAACGGATCGTTCTGGGCGGGATCAATTCCCTGATGCTGGACGCCACGGGCAGCGCGGTGACGCTGGCCGCAGGTGAGGGCATCACGTCGCAAGGCGGGGCGCTGACCTTCGCCCTGTCGAGCCTGAACGCAAACGCCGACATCCGCAGCAATGGCGGAGCTATCGGAATCGACGCGACAGGTGTCGTGACGCAAAGCGCAGGCACAGAGATCAACGCCGGGGCCGGGACCATCCGGGCCGGACTGGCCGACGATGCGGTGTTGTCCGGGCTGGTCACGACAAACGCCTCCGCCAATGCACTGGGCCTCACGGTGGGCGGCACGCTTTCGGTCGCGGCAGGCGAATTGGACGACGTCCTGGTCGCCAACGCGGCTGGTGCGGTGACGACCCTGCGTCTTAACCGGGCGGCCCCGATCGGGCCGAACGGATTGCGCGTCAACCTGGATACACTGGATGCCGAGACGGCTTTGGGCGACCTGCATGTGCTGGAGCGTGATGATCTGATCCTGCGCTCCGCCACGATGGCGGACGGCGCGCTGGATCTGCACACTCTGGCCGATCTGACGGTGCAGACCGTCGCCGCCACCCGGCAGGTCACGTTGACCGCAGGCGGATCGCTGCGCGGCGAAGGCGCTGCCATCGGCGGCACCGACATCCGGCTGTTTGCCTTCGGCGGCGATTTGACCGGCGTGACCGGCAACCGCTTCACGGCGGACACGTCCGATGGGTCGATCCTGCATTTGCTGGCGCTGGACGACCTGCGCTATGTCGAGACGGCGGGCGATCTGGTCGCATCCTTCGCACTCGCGGAGCGGGGCGATCTGGAGCTGGAGGCCGCCGGATCGCTTACGCTGGGTCTGTTGGGCGCGGGCGGGACGTTGCGCCTGTCGGCGAATGGCGACCTGACCGTGAACCGGATCGGTCATGCCCGCGTGGACATCGCCGACGAGGTGGCGCTGCAACTGGTCCGGCCCGAACTGATGGGCATCAAGCTGGCGTCGTCGCCGATGCTGGCGTCACTGACAGCGAATGGTGTCGGTGCGACGCTTCGGGGCGGATTGCTGTCGGTCAAGGATCGATTGGAGCTCCGGGCCGAGACGGTGCTGGTCACCCTGCGGGACGACACTACGGAGGACGGACTCGATCTGGTGGTGACGGATGCAACCGGAGCGATGACCGGGCTGGTTCAGGTCGATCAGGTCGATGGCGGCATCGCACCGCTTCTGACCGATACTTTCGCACCGGTGACCGGGCTGGACCGGGACCTGGACTATACCGGCGAGACCCGACTGGTCGAAAGCCTGATCGGCAATGGCGAGGTCACGGTGCAGGGCACCGCGCTGTTGGCGGGGCCGGACTTGCGGATCGGCGGGGACGTCTGGCTGCGGCAGCGCGAATTCGATGTGCTGGCGACGATCACCTATGTCGACCTGGACCTGGAGGCGGACGCGCAGCTTCTGGATCTCAACCAGACCGGCTTCCAGGCGGATCTGCGAGAAGGGCTTGATCTGACGGTGAACAACATCCTGGTTCTCAACCGCCGGACTGGCGGGGTCGGGGTGAACGGCGGACAGGGCTTCGGCTTCCTGGTAGGAACCGAGACGGCGATTCTTGGTCTCAGCTTCCGGCAGGGGACGGGGGTCAACAGCACGCGCCGCTTCGGCGGCATCCTGGAGACAGGGGTCGTACGCCTGCCAGTGCAGGTCGACGAGGATCAGGAGGAGGAACAATACGTGCCGATGATCCAGGCCGCATTGCGGTGAAGGGGGCGTACGCGGGAGGAGAGCCTCCCGCGTTGCCGTGCGGCATGAGATCTGGCGGGCTATCGCGTTAATACGAAGCGATGGCCGGGATCGATCGCATGCTCTGATGAAACAAGCGACCGTTGCTGACCGCATCGCCCTTCGGGAAGACGGTCGGTGGTCAGTTTCGAAAGCTGTCGTGTCAGCACCAGGGGCTGTACCCGCCTAGACCATTTCTTCAGGGATACCGGGCAGATTTCGCCCGAACCGACGCGCCGGGGCGGAGGCATAGGGCACAATGTACCCATCCCGATCTTCCGGGGCACGGCGGGCATTGGCATGGGCCCGGGCCCACCACGCATCAACGGCGCGCTCTGGATCGAGAAAGGCATCGGGTACCGGCCCGTCAAGCCAGTGCGAAATGCACCTCATCTTCAGGTCTTCGATATGAGCCGGATCCGTCAGGGTCACCCCGGCCTCCGTGTCCCACCGGAAACTGCGCCCGTTCAGGTTTGCTGACGATACGATGGCGGCGGTGTCATCGAAAATGGACACCTTGGCATGCAGATAGATCAGTGGCGCACCATAAGTCGTGGCACGGCTGTTTTCCTCGGCCTTGCGGCGCTGCGCGGGGCTGCCGATGAACAGGCGGTCGCCGAAAGCCTTGCGCAGAATCGAAACGCATTTGGCCTGGAGAAATTCACCATATTTGGCATCACTGTCGCTGTTATTTTTGAAAGCGATATCGTCGGGTGCGGCGGGCAAGATCAGTACCATGCTCAGCTCGGGGGTGCGCCGGGCCTTGCGGGCCAGCAGACGGGCAAAGGACGTATCGCGGAAAAACTGACTTTCCAGATATATCAGGCCTGTCGCGGCACGGGCGCGTGCGGCATGTGCCTCGGCAAGTTCGGTGAGCACCGGCATTGGTGACATGAAAGTCGGCAGTGTGTTTCGGCGGCGCGAGATCGTCCGCAGAAGGTCAGGAGCATCGACAGGCGGTGCGCCGTAGGTGACATCACGAAAGTTCGCCAGATGCGCTTCGGTTTGCGCCGCGACCGGGCCGCGGATCAAAAGCTGCGTATCGTGCCAGGTTTCGGACGCGGGACGGTTGTGGTCAGGCGTGTCGTAGCGACGGTCGTTCAGGTCCAGGCCGCCTATATAGAGCGTGTTACCATCGGCGACGGCAACTTTCTGGTGATGCGTCACCGGGCACAGACGCGGCAATTTCAGGGATTTCAGTGTGACTTTGCGTTCACCATCCTCGATGAAATAGGGCCGAAGCTGTGGCAGTTCCGACAGACGTCGTGCGCGCGCAGCGGACGAGAGTGCATTCAACTTTACCCCGGTCCGCAACAAGAAACCGCGCGCGCGTATCCAGAGCACGAGGCTGGGCAACCAACCGACACGGGCCGGGTGCAGAGAGGCACTGGCACGCAGACGTTCAGGGTGACCCGACACTTCGGCAGCGGCCAGTGCCAGCCGCACACACCGCGTCGCACGTTGGTGATAATCAGGGCAGACAATGGCGTCAAAGTCACTGACCACGAGGTCTATTTCCACACCGCGCTTCAACGTATGGACGATCAGGTCGAACCAGTCCTTGCCGATCGTCCGCGCTTCGGGCGAATGAAGCTGGGTTCGGGGATCGAAGATACGAAACCCAAGGGAAATTCGACTTTCCGCATTCAGAAAAAGTCTCTCAAGTGCTGGAAAAGCCTGCGATGCGGTCAGCAGCGGTGTGGATTCGATAATTGCAGGAGATGTCTGCTTCGATGCTTGCGACATCAGAAAGTTCCTGGCGCTGGCGCGAATTCAGACGCCGTGAAAGTTACCGTGATGGTATAACGGCCGTCTGCCTGAGAGGTTGTCACATCGGCGGCAAGCTGCGTAGCAAAGGCCCGGATCAGTTTGTGTCCCATCCCATGTCCCGAACGGCGTCCATCGGGCTCATCGGATATCGGGTTGGATAATTCGAAGCGGCAGTTCCGGTCCGTGTCGCACGTGAATTTCACCGCCATCAGACGCGCCGCGCCGGACGGGTCGGTGGGTGCCATATGTTTGAGCGCGTTGATCACTGCCTCGGATGCCAGAAGCGACATCGGCACGGCCTGATCGGGATAGAGCCAGATATCGCCGATATTGATCTGCAACTCCAGATCGTTGAAGTCAGGAGTAATGTCTATGGTCTTGCTCACGACCTCCTGCACCAGGTGTGCGGCATCGACCAGTCCGGTCTCATTGGTCTGATACAGATCTCGGTGAATGGTCGCCATGCTCAGTACACGGTCCTGCGTTGCGCGCAGGGCGTCTTTCGCTTCCGGTGACGTGGCTTCGCGAATCTGCATGTTGATGATCGAGGAAATAAGCTGAAGGTTGTTCTTAACCCGGTGGTGGATTTCTTTCACCAGCACCGACTTTTCGCGGATGGCGTTTTCCAGACTGGCCTCGTCACGGATCAGGGCATCGGTCATGCGATGGAAGGCACGCTGAATGCGCAGAATTTCGGTTGGGGGGCTGAGGGCTGCATCTTCTTTTGGAAGTCGTCTGGCAGCGGTGAACAAGGCCATCTGGCGCCCAAGGATCTGAAGATGCCGTATGACCAGGTGATGCACTGCGAAAAGTGCGACCAGCAGTCCCGCAAACCACATCAGAGCCGGAAACAGCGAAGTCAGTATTTCACCATCCGCCTGCCGCGCCAGGCTGGCCGAGCTGTCCCATATGCCAAGAACATAAACCTGGCCCGGCTCGATCGTGGCGACGGTGTAGATGCGACGGCGCCCCTCGACATCTTCCAGGGTAGAGGCATCGTTATCGTCGACGATAAGATCAGACAGCTGTAAGTCGCGGGGCAGATTGCGCGCAACGTTCTCCGGCTCACCGATCGATGTAAGAATGTCGCCTTCGTCATTGAACATCACCAGGTTGAGAAGCGATTGCTGTACCGTCTCACGGCCGGGCGGGACCAATTTGGAAAGCGGGATCGAAATTGCGACATAGCCGGAAAATTCGTTCGTTGCACCGAAAACCGGCGTCGATACCATCAGGACAGAGGTTCCACTGATCGGCGCATTTTGGTTCAATGTGATCGTGGATATCTGGTTCGCGCTGAGTTTCGCAAAGGTCGCCGTGTCACTGAAATCGAGCGCACGTGTGGCGGAGTTACAGGTCGACTCCCCCGAAACGGTGGTGAAACCGGCATAGGAAAATCGATCCGATTTAGCGACAAAATCCTGCATGATCCGACTGCATGTGTCGGACTGATCGCGCAGTTCCAACATCACGATGGCCAGAGCATCCGCCGCACCGCGTGCAAGACGCAGGGTCAACTGCTCGTCCACGGCAGCCTGTTCCGTCAGGGCCAGAAGTGCCAATTCGGCATTGGCCTGCGCCTTGGACGCGACACTGAGGGTCTGCATCACGGCAATCAGGCCGATCGGCAACAGCGCAATCGACAGAAGCGCCGCCATTCTGAAGCGCAGACTTCTGTACCATGGGTCAGGTATATTTTCGGACGGCGTCAGCGGAGGACGCCGCCGCCGCCGGCAACAACCGCCATCGTTGCATTGTCTGTCATTTCCAGAGGGCTGTTTTCGTCAAGCGACATCAATTCGGTCAAGCGGGCGCGACCGCGATTAGCACGGCTCTTGATGGTGCCGATCGCGACGCCACAGATATCGGCGGCCTCCTCGTAAGTGTGACCGGATGCGCCGACAAGAATCAGCGCCTCGCGCTGTTCGTCGGGCAGGGTCTCGAACGCCTTCTTGAAATCGGAAAGGTTCAGATGGCCGTCATGGTCAGGCTTGACCGACAGGCTGTTGGTCATCGTGCCTTCCGGGTCGGACACTTCGCGGTTAAGCTTGCGACGGCTGGAATAATAAGTGTTGCGCAGAATGGTAAACAACCAGGCGCGCATGTTTGTTCCGGGCTGGAACTTATCGATGTTCGTCCAGGCCTTGACGACTGTGTCCTGCACCATGTCATCGGCCGTCGCTCCATTCCGTGTCAGGCTGAGAGCAAAGGCGCGTAAAGCGGGAAGGTGGTCAAGCATCGCTTCACGCGGGTCGCGATCACTCATCGCTTGTCCGCCTGCTCGGCGTCCTGAGCCTTTAGAACGGCCAGAAGGTCCTTGAATCGGTCCGGCAACTCTTCCTGAACAAGATCGGAGTAGACCCGCTTGAGGTTCTGATCGATAAGTGCAGCAATTCGCGGATCGCTGTCGTTGTCTTTCTGATTCATGTGCCAGCTAACTTGTTCGAGAATAGTTTTTCACCGTTTTCCGGGAACCGAACAGTGCAGAGCGCTGTTTGGTTCCAACAAAATCGAAAATAAGGCCTAAACGTATGTCGTCAACCATCGGGACCACAGACTTGTCGGACCGCATCGCATCTGAACTTCCTTACCTTCGCCGGTATACGCGTGCCTTGACCGGCTCGCAGTCCAGTGGTGACAAATATGCCATAGCTACTCTCGAAGCCATTCTTCAGGATCGAAGCATCTTCGCCGCGGACGTCCGCGTCCGCGTAGGTCTCTATAAATGTTTTCACGCCATCTGGAGCAGTACAGGCGCCCCTATCGCTGAAGCCGGTTCCGGCGTGATCGGACGCGCTCAGTCGCTGCTTCAGGCACTCGGGACGAATACGCGCGAAGCCCTGTTGCTGTCCACGGTCGAGGAGTTCTCGATCGACGAGATCGCGGCCGTGATGGACCTCGAACGCGACGAAGTGCGCCATCTGATCGCGACTGCCCGCAGCGACATGGAAGCAAGCGTATCGGGCCGTGTCATGGTGATCGAGGACGAGCCTATCATCGCCGCCGACATTACCGCGATCGTCGAGGACCTGGGTCACAAGGTCATCGGTGTGGCCCGCACCCGGACCGAGGCCGTCGCCATGGGCATGGACCAGAAACCGGATCTGATCCTTGCGGACATACAACTGGCGGACAATTCGTCCGGTATTGATGCAGTGAACGACCTTATGGCGGACATGCCGGATACGCCGGTCATCTTCATCACTGCCTTCCCGGAACGCCTGTTGACCGGGGATCGTCACGAACCGGCCTTCCTGATTTCGAAACCCTACAAGGAAGAGCAGGTCCAGTCCGCCGTCAGTCAGGCGATGTTCTTCGCTTCGACGGAAACGCTGCGGGCCTGACGAACAGCAGCCTTCGATTGTGCGCCTCGCGAAATGCGGGGCGCTTTGCTGTGAGGCCTAGAAAACCGAACAGGCCCGACACTATCGCACGCACAGGCATACGATTGCTGAAACAAGCATCTGGGTTCCTTTTCTGGATCGAGAACGATGTAGCGGCGGTAATCCCGCGCCGGGCCGGGCAGCCGGATGACGCAGCCTTGGTTAACTGACCGGGTTAGATCCGTCCGTATTGTATAATCGCTTTCGCTGGGCGCAGGATCGGGCGACATTCACATTACAGTGTCGGCCCGATAGATGGTCAGTGAACAGAAACTGTCGTTGGGGGGGTCATGGCCGTCAAATGCGAAAACTGCCCCTTGCGCAGCAAGGATATATTCCTGTCTTTCACTGCAGAAGAGCTGAAATTCATGCAGCGGTTCAAAGTCGGCGAATTGACCGTCGATCCGCAGACCACAATCCTGATGGAAGGGTCGAATTCACCGCAGTTGTTCACCGCTCTCCACGGTATGGGACTTCGCTACAAGCTGCTGGAGGATGGATCGCGTCAGGTGATAAACTTCGTGTTTCCGGGTGATTTCCTGGGCTTGCAGGCCGGAGTAATGGGTGAAATGGGGCATTCTGTCGAAGCCTCCAGTCGGATGACGCTTTGCGTGTTTGACCGGGCGGAGCTTTGGTCGCTCTTCAAATCTCACCCGGACCGCGCCTTCGACCTGACGTGGCTCGGCGCATCGGAGGAGCTGTTTCTGGGCGAGGCGCTGTCGACCGTAGGCCAGAGATCTGCCTTTGCATCTGTCGCCTGGGCGATGCTTCGAATTCACCGGCGCGGCATGTCGCTGGGACTGGTAGATCGCGGTGCAATGGCGCTGCCCTATCGCCAGCAGGATCTGGCGGATGCCCTCGGCCTGTCATTGGTCCATACCAACAAGACGCTGGCCAAATTACGCAATCGACAATTGATGCATTGGAACGATGGTGTGCTGACGGTCTCAAACGTGGAAAATCTGGCCATCGCGGCCGGAATCGAGATCGAGGAACCGCGCCGCCGTCCGCTGATGTAATCGGGCCATCTGACCGGGTCTGGGCAGAATGACCTGAAATTGGGCAAAAATTGCCCGGATGCTGCCACAATAGGGTCGCATCCTCGCGCAGGTGGGAGCGCTTGCGCAAAGGAACGCCTCATGGCGAATTGCATCGAACTTCCGTTCCTGGGGCAAACCTGCCTGGGTGATATGACTGTGCGTGTCGGTAACTTTCAGCTCGACCTGACCCATCCCGGTGTTCTGGCGATGCTTGTGATCGTAGCAGCACTTGGCATTTTCGTCTTCCGCAGCCCAGTCTGATCGCCGCGATTTCCTGGAAGGCGCGGAGCCCGAAAGCTCGGTCGCGCCAGGTTTGAATTGGATCAGGTGGGACTTACCGCTCAGTCCGCGCTGACGGTTCGCAGCTTGCCGACTGCTGCGATCAGGTCGGCGGCAGAATACGGTTTCTTCAGCACCGGGGCCGGGGGAAACCCATTCGCGGCACCAGTGGACTCGCCATAGCCAGTGGCCAGCATGAACGGGATGCGCCGTTCAACCAATGCCTCCGCCACGGTCAGCGACGTTGCCGATCGCCCGAGGTTGATGTCCAGAATTGCCAGATCGATGGTGTTGGCGTCCAGCAGTTCCATCGCCTGTTGCGCTGTGGCAGCGACCAGAACCTCTTCCGCGCCTTCGCCTTCGAGAATATCGGCGGCATCGAGCGCGATGACCATGTTATCCTCGACCAGAAGCACACGGCCTTCGATGCCTTCGGGCCGCGCTGCGGCGGCCGTGGCCTTGCCCCCGACGGTGGATGTCATTTCAGGTATCTGGGCGTCGGTTATATCGCCGACATGACGGGCCGGTATGACAAAGCGGGCCGAAATACCCGTCGACGGGAAGGTCAGCTCGGCCTCTCCGCCGAGTTCGAAAGGAACCGATTTCTCGATGATCGTCGTTCCGAAGCCCTTCCGTGTCGGCGGACTGACATCGGGGCCGTTCCGGTCTGTCCAGGTCAGGATGAAAGCACCGCCATCATCGATCTCGAATGTCATCGCCACATGCCCTTCCGGAACCGACAGAGCCCCATATTTGGCCGAGTTCGTGACCAGTTCATGCAATACGAGGGCCAGCGTCGCATAGGCGTCGGGTACCAGCGCGAGGTCCGGTCCGGTGATCACGATCCGCTCGGACCCGCCATAGGCCGCAAACTCCACGTCAATCAACTTGTGGACCGAGCTGGCGGACCAGTCGGTCTGGGTCAGTTGATCGTGGGCACGGGCCAAGGCGTCGATCCGGCCATCCAGGACCATGGCGAAATTCTCCGGTGATCCCGACGTGTCCCTGGTCTGGCGTACCAGGCCCCGGATCAGGTTCAGAATGTTGCGGACCCGATGATTTAGCTCGGCAATCAGAAGGGCCTGCGTCTCGCTGGCACGCTGCCGCTGGTGATTTGCCTCGTCGGTGATCTTGAGAACGACTTCCAGAAGGGTCACGCGAACCGATTCAGCCACGGCCAATTCGGCCTTGCTCCAGCGCGCACTCTTGCCTTCGACCTGCTGTTGCCACGCCTGAAAGCTGCTGCGCGGCGTCAGGCGGGGGCCAAGGGGACCGGTTTCCATCTTCGTTTCGGGCTTTCCTGCCCAGTGAACCGTTTCGACGACTTCGCGGCGGAACAGCACGATATAGTCGCGCGGTGACCGCGAAAGCGGCAGGGCAAGAATACCCGCTGCGGGATGTGAGAATCCACGCGCGGCCGGATATTTATCAAACAGGCGATGAGTCGAGAATATCTTGCCCGGTGCGGTGGCGATCAGATCGTCCACCAATCCGACGAACTCCGTTTCTGACGGAGCATGTCCGCGGGCGATATAGGCCCCATCAGACAGCACCGCGATGCCGTCGAAGTCGATTGCGCCCGAAATTTCCTGCGACAGGATATCGACATTTTCGGTGAAGTCGGCACCCCGGCCCGCCCGTGCGACCATCGCGTCGTGCAGGCTGCGCGCCTCGGTGCTGCGTGTCAGCACCTGATCCGCTTCCTTTTGCAGCAACTCATAGGAAAACAGCTGCGCGAAGATCTCGATTGCCGTGCGACGTTCCAGCCCGATGGGTTTCGGCCCGTCCAGATTATGACAGGCGAACAGACCCCAGAGCTTGCCCTTGTCGATGATCGACACCGACATCGACGCGCGGACCCCCATGTTGCGCAGATATTCCAGATGGATGGGGGACACCGCGCGGGTGACCGACATCGACAGGTCCAGCGGGTCACCGGACCCCATGGTTGCCGAAAGGATAGGGTGGGTCTGGGCGTCCACATCGGCAATCAGACGCATCGGATTACGGGTATATAGCGCACGCGCCTGCTGCGGAATGTCCGAGGCCGGGAACCGCAGTCCCAGAAACGAGTCGACATCCGGGGCAGTCGCCTCGGCGATTACCGTGCCCGATCCTTCGTCGTCGAACCGATAGACCATGACCCGACCGAAATCGGTCAGCGCGCGGATGGCGTGCGCGGCCTCCTGCGCGGCCTCCTCGACATGCGGCGCGGCGCGCACGCGTCTCAGGAGCGGGTGGATCAGCGACACCTCCTCCAACTCGCGGTCGTCCTTGCGCGGTTCCACCTCCAGCACCACCAGCTTGCCTGACAAATGCAGAGACAGGTCCGTCGCGCGCCCGCCGACCTGCACGCCGAAAACCCGAATACTGTCCTGCTCCTGACCGAGCAGGGCCATGCGCGCACGCAGATTCTGGACAATGTCCGCAGGCAAGTGATCCGTCAGCGTTTCACCGATGATCGAATGCGGATCCAACCCGATTATAGTTTCGAGATTGGTCGACACGTGCTGCACGACCCAATCCGACGTCATGGCGATCAGTCCACCGTAAGACTGAATCTGGCCCAGCAAATGGATTGGTTCACGATCACAATTGTTCAGATCGACGGACCCTATGGGGCGCTGGTCTTCAGGCATCTAGTGTCGCTCCTGTCAGATGGTGCCTGGCAGCGGCGGCGAATATGGCGAACCATGCGATTGCCGCAGCCACCGTTCTGTCGGCGGCAGCGCCGCGCGCAGGTAGTGCAATCAAACGCTCACTGAGATCGCGCCACGCGGCGGGATCAGGCGCATGGTTCAGATAACGCCCGGCATCCGGGGGCGACCCGGCCCAGGCATTTTGAAAGCGACGCGCCAGAACCTGTGTTCCAAGACGGGAGCCATGCCACAGATAGGCTTGCGCCAACGCATCGTCCCGAATGGGAGCAGCGATCAAAATGGCCGGGCAGCAACCGTCCAGTGCCCTCAGATCGGATGCCAGATCTGCCAGCGCGTCATCTATGCGTGGCATCAAGTCCGGGTCAGGGCAGGCCCAGAGAAGCGCGGTCAACGCATCCCGGTGCGACGCCAGAAAAATGCGCAGCCCACTGTAGGTGCCCAAGTCGCATCGGGCGAACAGGACATCGACAGCATCATGCGCTGACCGGGTCTCCTCGCGAAGACGGGATCGAAGGGTTTCAGTGACCAAGGGTCAATAGGCTCTTAAGGCGGTGTGTGCCCTGTCGTCATAGTAGCTGACTGACTCGCGTCAATAATATATGACATAGCAGCAGATTTATGCCGTCCAGGTTGTCAGCCTGCGGTTCAGACCGAGACGTCCGTCAGCATGGCAGCCCGGTCTGCATCGACCTGCGGCACGTCGCGGATAACTTTGCCACGTCGCAGGGCGATCAGGCGGTCGGCCAATCCCCAGGCAAAATCGAAGCGTTGTTCGACAAGTACGATAGCCATGTCGCCCCGGTCGCGCAGTCCGGCGATCACGCGACCGATCTGGGCGATGATATTGGGCTGGATGCCCTCGGTCGGCTCATCGAGCAGCAGGACTTTCGGACGCGTCACAAGTGCGCGGGCGATTGCCAACTGCTGTTGCTGTCCCCCCGACAGGTCGCCGCCGCGACGGGCCCGCATCTCGGACAGCACAGGAAACAGCTCGAAGATGTCCGGCAGAACGCGGCGATCAGACCGGGCCAGGCAGGCGAACCCGACCTCCAGATTTTCGGCGACGGTCAACGCAGGGAAGACCTCACGCCCCTGCGGCACATAGGCGATGCCCGCAAGCGCCCTGTCGCGTGCGCCCGGCGGCAGCGTCTCGCCGTTCAACGTCACCGTTCCGCCCATGGGATGCCGTCCCGCCAGAGCCTTTAACAGAGACGTTTTTCCCGTCCCGTTCAGCCCCATCACACAGGTGATCTGGCCCCTCGCGGCATGCAGGTCGATGCCATGTAAAATGCGGCTGCCGGCATAATCCAGCGTTACGTTTCTGGCGTTCAAACCCTGCGGATCAGACATCGTCGTCGCGCCCCAGATAGACGTCGATCACGCGCGGATCGGCACAGACGTGGTCCAGCGGCCCTTCAGCCAGAACACGGCCTTCGTGCAGGACGGTGACGCGGCAATTCAGGCGACGCACGAAATCCATGTCGTGTTCGATCACCACGACGGCACGTGTGCGCGCGGCGTCGACAAGCATCTGCGTGGTCTTTTCGCGCTCGGCCGTCGTCATGCCTGCTGCCGGTTCATCGACCAGCAGGACGCGCGGTTCCTGCGCCAGCAGCATTCCGATCTCCAGCCATTGCTTTTGTCCATGGCTCAACTCGCCGGCACGGCGATCCAGCGCATCGTCCAGGCCGATCTGTTCGGCAAGGGTGGCGGCGCGGTCGCGTTGCGGCGGGCGTCGGATCAGAACCGAAAACGGGTTGCGCGGTGATTTCAGGGCCATCACCAGGTTCTCGACCACGGTCTGATCCTCGAACACCGTGGGTTTCTGAAACTTGCGCCCGATCCCGGCCTGCGCGATCCGGGCTTCTGACATGCCCGTCAGGGACCGGGACAGCGAGCCATAGCGAATGGTGCCGGAATCGGGTCGGGTCTTGCCGGTTACCAGATCCATAAAGGTGGTTTTACCCGCACCGTTCGGCCCGATCACCGCGCGTAATTCCACTTCTCCGATGGAAAAGCTCAGGTTGTCGATGGCCTTGAACCCATCGAAAGATTTGCTGACGCCGGAGACTTCCAGAAGAGCACTCATGCCACTTCCTCCTTGCCGCGCAGGCTGCCCTGATCGGGGCCGAGCGGTCCGATGCCGCGCGCCCTCCGTCCGGTCCAGAGGTCAACCAGACCACCCAGCCCCTTGGGGGCGAACAGCGTGACCAGCACAAAGGACAGCCCCAGCAGAACCAGCCACCAGTCTGTCCATTTGATAACGTAGAATCCCAGATTGATGGGGGGCGCGCCACCGCCGGTGAACCAGCTTGACGCCAGCGAGACGACCGCCGCACCGATCACCGCGCCATACAGTCGCCCGCGCCCCCCGATCGCAACCCAGACCGCTAGATAGATCGATGCGATGGGCGCAATTTCTGCCGGGTTCACGATACCCGCCTGAGGATAGTAAAGCGCCCCCGCAAGTCCGGTGACCATGGCGGTGCCGGTGAAGACGGCCAGCTTGTAATGCTCGACCTCATAGCCCAGGAACCGGACCCTCGCCTCGTCGTCGCGGATGCCGCGCAAGACGCTGCCGAAGCGGCCCGAGACGGTCCAGGCGGCGATCAGATAGGCCAGCGCCAATGCGATTGCAGAGGCCCAGAGGAACCATAGCGAAACCACCGATTGCGCCACGTCGCGCAGGCCCGGAATGTTTTGCAGGCCCGACAATCCGTTGTTGCCGCGCAAGCCGCTGTCGTTCTGGAACAGCCAGAGTGACAGGGCCAACGTGCCCGCCTGCGTCAGGATCGACAGATAGACGCCGGTGACGCGGCTGCGAAAGGCCAGCCAACCGAAGATCAGGGCGATCAGACCTGGAACCAGCACGGCGGCGGCCAGTTGCAGCGGCAGTGACCCGGCCAGCGACCAGAGCCATGGCACGTCAGACGATCCGACAACGCCGAAGATCTGCGTGCCGATGGCCTCCTCGATTTGAAACGGGGTCGGGGGCAGGGGTCCGCCAGTCAGGGACGGCATGACGATATTCTCCGTCCGATCCCACATCAGCCACATGCCGATGGCATATCCGCCGATCCCGAAGAAGGCGAAATGCCCGAGGCTGAGAATGCCGGTGAAGCCCCAGACGAGATCCATCGCAAGGGCCGCAATGGCGAGGCATAGGGTCTTGCCCAGCAGTTTCACGAAAGACGTCGAGACGAGGCCCGCCTGTGCCATCAGCGTCGTCACGATGGTCACCAAGGCCAGCGCCGACAGAAAGATCAGGACCGAGGGTTTGCGAAGTATCATTGCGCGAACCTGCCCTTCTGAGCGACGATGCCACGCGGGCGGAACTGAATGAATAGGATGATGAACAGGATCATGTAGGTCTGCGCCGCCAGGGTGTTCGACGGGTTCAGCCACTCGATTCCCTTTTGCAGACCGCCGATCAAGCCTGCGCCCGCCAGCGTGCCGAAAACGCTGCCGACACCGCCGACGACGACCGTCATGAAGCTTTGCACGATATACCCCGCACCCATTTCCGAAGTGACCTGCGCGAACAATCCAATCGCTACACCGGCCACACCGGCGATACCGGAGCCAAGGGCAAACGTCGCCATGCCGACGCGGTCGGGGTCGATGCCAAGCGACGCGGCCATACCGGGGTTCTGCGTCACGGCCCGCACCTCCAGCCCCAGACGCGTGCGGCGCAGGATATAAACCAGCAGTGCCAGAAACATGGTGGCCAGCATGAATATTCCAATGCGGATATAGCTGATTCCGACCACATCGTTCAGCACCCAGGCGCCCGCCAGCCAATCGGGCGAGGTCAGGGGCACGGCCTGCGTGCCGAAGACGTTCTTCACAATCTGCTGCAGGGCGACGGAAATGCCGAAGGTCGCCAGCAATGTCTCCAACGGGCGGTGCGCCAGATGGCGGATCACCAGACGTTCCAGCGCGACCCCTGCGGCAGCGGCCACGGCGAAGGCCAGAGGCAGCGCAACCATCAGCGACAGGGTCTTGTCCGGGATGATCTGTTGCACGAGATAACCGGTATAGGCACCCATCATGATGAATTCCCCATGCGCCATGTTGATGACGCCCATCACACCGAAGGTGATGGCGAGTCCGATGGCGGCAAGGAAATAGATCGAAGCAAGCGATAGGGCGTCCAGCGCCAGATCGACGGCTTGCGCGCGGGCGACGCGGGCTTCGACTTCGGCCAGCGCGGCAGCGGCGGCGGCGGTCAGGATCGGGTCCGGCTCGTCATAGATTTCGGTGATCGGGTTCCTCTCCAACAGGGTCGCCACCGCGTTCTGGGCCGGTCGCGGCGGTGCCTGTCCGGCAATGGCCAGGGTTTCATAGGCGGTCCAGCGCGCGGCTTCGGTATTCAACATGGCGACCGGCGTGCCCGCGACGTGTTCGTCGGCAATGGCGGCGATCAGCGCGGCGTCGCGATCTGCCCGACTGACATCTGGAGGCAGGATGTCCGCCGCTGCCAGAAGCGCCAGCGCATCGGTCTGAGTGATGTCCTTTCCGACGCTCAAGACACGGGCGACATTGGCATTCTCAGGCGGGCTTCCAATGACCAGTTCCGTAGCCAGCAATCTATTCAGCGCGGCCCTGGCCTCCAGCGACAACTGGTCTGACATCCAGTCGATGGCCGCAAGGCGGGTCTCGACGTCGGTGCCGAACTGCACTGCGATCAAGCGGTCCAGTGCGATTTTGCGGGCGCGGATGGCCGGAACGTCTTCGGCCTCGATCGAGGCGCGCAAGGGGCCGAGCAATTTGGCGGATGGGCTGCGCGACAGACTGTCGAGCGCGGCAAGGCGGCGGGCCGGATCGGGATCGTTCAACTGAAACTGGACGAGGGCCGTGGCGATCAGGCGGCGCACACCTGCATTGGGTTTCAATTCGGAGACGTCACGGCGGGCGGCGGTTCCGGCATCGGCGCCGTCTTCCACCGACTGCAAGACCCATGTATCGCCCTCGCGTTTGCCATAAAAGAACGCCCCGTCAGCATCGCGCTGCACGACCCGCTTGTCGGCCCAGGCCTCGAGGAAATCGGGCATCGTCGGAATATCACTGCTTGTAAGAGCATCCAGCACCGGCTGAATCGTCTGCCGCGATGGCTTGGCGATCTGGTCAGAATAGGTCTGGAGCAAGTCCTGAACTCCGGCGTCCTGTGCCGCGGCAGGCAGGGCAAGGCAGACGCAGGTCAGGAAACAACGCAGCAGGCGGGCGAAAGTCATGGCGGGTCTTTCGGTGGGAATGGTCATGCGCCGACTCCGAAAACCTCGGAATCGGCGCGTTAGAGACTGCTAAGATCAGTAGTTCGACTGAATTTGCACGCAGCTTTCCGTCTCGGTGTTATACATTCCACACCCCAGACCGGGCCAATCTGACTTCAGCTTGGCACTTTCGGTCAGATAATCGGTCCAGGCATCGCCGGGCACCGGCTCGGTCTGGCTGATGATGTCGAATTGACCATCTGCGCGGATTTCACCGATCAGGACGGGCTTGGTCAGGTGGTTGTTCGGCAGCATCTCGGCGACGCCGCCGGTCAGATTCGGGAAAGTCTGGCCATACATCGCCTCGCGAACGGCATCGACATCGGTCGTGCCTGCGTCCTCAACCGCGTTCACCCACATGTTGAAGCCGATGTAATGCGCTTCCATCGGGTCGTTCGTCACACGGCTGTCGTCACCGATGAAATCGCGCCATCCCTTGATGAAAGCGGCATTTTCAGGCGTATCGGCGGTCATGAAGTAATTCCAGGCAGCCAGGTGCCCTTCCAGATTGGAAGTATCCAGACCGGACAGTTCCTCCTCACCGACTGAAAAGGCCACGACAGGGATATCGTCGGCGGATACTTCGGCGGCTGCCAGTTCCTTGTAGAAGCCAATGTTGGCGTCGCCGTTGATGGTGGAGATCACCCCGACCTGGCGGCCGTCTTCCGACATTTCCACAACGTCGCCAACGATGGTCGCCCAGTCGCTGTGCCCGAATGGCGTGTAGTTGATGAAGATATCTTCCTCGGCGATGCCCTTCGATTTCAGATAGGCTTCCAGGATGTTGTTCGTGGTGCGCGGATAGACGTAATCCGTGCCCAGCAGGGCAAATCGTTCAACACCCAGTTCGTCGAGGAAATAATCGACCGCCGGGATCGCCTGCTGATTGGGTGCAGCGCCGGTGTAGAAGACATTCCTGGACGATTCCTCGCCCTCGTACTGGACCGGATAGAACATCAGACCGTTCAGTTCCTCCAGCACCGGCAGGACGGATTTCCGGCTGACCGAAGTCCATGAGCCGAAGATGACGTCGACATTTTCCACGGTCAGCAATTCGCGCGCCTTTTCGGCAAACAGCGGCCAGTCGGACGCGGGGTCGACGACGACCGCCTCGACGTCGCAGCCCAGCAAGCCGCCTTTCTCGTTCTGCTGCGAGACCAGCATCTCGACGGTGTCCTTCAACGTCGTCTCGGAAATCGCCATCGTACCGGACAGGGAGTGCAGGACACCCACCTTGATCGGGCAATCGACTTGCTGTGCGGCAGCTGGCAGCGATGCGAGCATTGGCAGAAAGGTTAATGTGGTCAGGCGTGTCATGGTCATTTCGGATCCCCCGGTGTTCAAGACAGTCACATCCCCTTGACCGGCGCGTCCGAAGCGCAAGGTTATAGCCGCGCCAACCGCGTTGATTTCGGGCTTTGCCTAATTAATTGGCATAATTGACGTGCTGCGCTGCAGCGCGAAGCAACTGTGGCTTCTCTGCGGAAGGACATTTCAGGCATCCCTGGCCGCGCCCAACACGGATTCGAAGGCGCGCAAGAGCGCAATAAGGTTTGTTATGTAATGTAGCTACGTCGGTATATCGGCGAAAGGATTCTCGATTGTCAGCCCGTCGATCTTGCGTCCGTGCTGCATGTCTTCGCTGATCAGCACATCACAGCCCGCTTCCATCGCGGCAGCCAGCATCGTTGCATCCCAGACCGAATATCCCGTGATGGCGGCGATCCGCAAAGCCGCGTCATGCGTAGCGACAGTCAGCGGGACCACATCCAGCAAGGCGCGCAATATGGCGAGTGCCGTTCCGATCTCGTCCAGTGAGAGGCCCGCTTTCCGCCGCAGAACATGCGCCGTTTCGCCCAAGGCCTGCACCGATATCACACCGCCCCGACCGACGACGTCCAATGCGACGGCGCGCTTCGTCCCGTGACCGGCGACCGCATAGACGAGAATGTTGCTATCGATACAGGGCCGCTCAGCCACGCCCGGCATCGTCTCTGTCAAAGGTGAAATCGGCAGGCAACCGCCCTTCGAAAGCCGACAGACGTGCCAGCAGTTCGGCCCTGTCGGGTTTGCGTGTCACTTCCATCTCGCGCTCGCCTGCGATGCGGATGGCGATATCGTCGCCTTCCGACAGGCCAAGCGCCTTTACCACTGTAGCGGGCAATCGAATGGCAAGGCTATTACCCCATTTCGCAACCTGCATGGCGCGCTCCCTGATTGATATACACATTATGCAATGTATATCATGTTCGGCCTGGATTCCAGACCTGCCCCAAGCCAGTCTGCAAATTCTACTTACAGGATGTCTCGCACGGTCAGGACTGACGGCCCGATCAATCTTCATCCGGAGGAGAAGGCACCCAGACCACGAAGAATTGCCACGCCAGAAACGCGGCAGAAGCACCGAAGACGATGGCCCAGAACGGTTGGCCATTCATCAATTCGACCAAAGCCCATGCTGCGGGTAACACGACCGCCACCACCCTCCGCCAGAGTGGGTTGAAGAAAGGCGTGCGGACATCGAAGAACCCGCGTTTCATTCCAGTATCTCGGACACGGCAACGGCGCGCCTTTCGGCCACTGACCGCACTGCGGCTTCCGCCAGTGCCAGCGCGCGCAACCCGTCCTCTCCCGTCGTCGGCATCGGGGACCCTTCCGCCAGTGCCGCGACGAAGGCCGCGATTTCAGCGGCATAGGCTGCGGTATAGCGCGACATGAAGAAATCGAGCAGCGGCGGGCGGGTGTAGCCTTCCGCATTTGCCAGTTCGATCCGGGCCTGCCGGTGATTTTCCGCGGTAACAGAGCCTTCCGACCCATGTACCTCGATCCGCTGATCATAACCATAAGTCGCGCGGCGCGTGTTGTTGATCGTCGCCTGCTTGCCGCTCGCCGTGGTCAGGATCACATTCGCGCTGTCGAAATCGCCGACCTTGCCGATGGCAGGATCGGTCAGCACGCTGGCGGCAGCCATGACCGAGACAGGTTCTTCGCCCAGCAACCACCGGGCCACGTCGAAGTCGTGGATTGTCATGTCGCGGAAGATGCCGCCAGACCGTTCGATATAGCCGATCGGTGGAGCGGCAGGGTCGCGGGAGGTCAGTGTGACCATCTCAACATCGCCAATCTTGCCGTCGTCGATGGCAGCCTTGAGCGCGCGAAAGTCCGGATCGAAGCGACGTTGAAACCCGACCATCAGCTTGCCATCAACCCGGTTCACAACCTTGAGGCAGTCCTGAACACGGGCGACTGACAGGTCGACAGGTTTTTCGCAGAATACCGCCTTGCCCGCCTTCACGAAGCGCTCGATCAGGTCGGCATGGGTGTCGGTGGGGGTGCAGATGACGACGGCGTCGATGTCGGACGCCGCCTCGATCTGCGCCATGTCACGGATCTCGCAACCGTGTTTGTCGGCAACGGCCTGCGCGGCGGCCGGCATCGCATCGGTGACCGCGACCAGCACGGCACCTGGGACCGACGCGATGGCATCGGCATGCACCTGACCGATCCGGCCTGCGCCGAGAACGGCAAAACTGACTGTCATGGCATGTCTTTCAGGAAACTTCGAAATTGTATTCCGGCTGCGTCTTTGCGCCGGTAATATAGGCCACCACGTCCTGCCCGTCGGTGTCGCCCTTGGCAAGGTTGGCAACCATGCGCCCGCGGCGGAACACAACGATCCGGTCGCACAGATCCATCACCTGCCGCATATTGTGCGAGATCAGGATCAGCGGCTCGCCCGCTTCTTTCAAGGTGCGGATGATATTTTCGACCTGCGCGGTTTCCTGCACGCCGAGCGCCGCCGTCGGCTCGTCCATGATGGTCAGCTTGGAATGGAAGGTCGCGGTGCGTGCGATGGCAACGCATTGCCGCTGACCGCCCGACATATTGCGGATCGTGTTGTTGATGTTGGGAATCTTCACGGCGGTCTTTTCCAGACCCGCAATGGTCGCTTCGCGCATCGCCTTATAGTCCAGGATCGAGAACGGCCCCAGCCTGATCTTGAAGATCTCGCGTCCCAGAAACAGGTTGTCGGGCACGTTCAGGTCATCGGCCAGCGCCAGCGTCTGAAATACCGTCTCGATCCCTGCATCCCGCGCGTCCATCGGGTTTTCGAAATGCCGCTCCTTGCCGTCGAAGATCAGCTTGCCGCGGGTCGGAACCTCCACCCCGGTCAGCTGTCGCACGAAGGTGGATTTACCAGCCCCGTTGTCGCCCATGATCGCGACGTGTTCTCCGGCGCGCAGCGTGAAATTCGCGCCGGTCAGGGCATGCACCCCGCCGTAGTGCTTGGTCAGATCCTGCGTTTCCAGAATGATATCGCTCATGATCCTATCCCTTCAACGAAGCGCGTTGCTGGCGCCATTGATCGAGCACGACGGCCCCGACGATGATCACGCCCTTGACCATTTCCTGATAATAGGCGTCCAGCCGCAGGAACGTGAAACCCGAGATGATGACGCCGAAGATCAGCGCGCCGATACAGGTGCCGATGATCG
This sequence comes from Jannaschia sp. L-14R, assembly GCF_056857695.1. Lineage (NCBI taxonomy): Bacteria > Pseudomonadati > Pseudomonadota > Alphaproteobacteria > Rhodobacterales > Roseobacteraceae > Jannaschia > Jannaschia sp. L-14R. Next base: position 13,610 of record NZ_JBSXNP010000004.1, on the reverse strand, counting down.
ATCCGCGCCCGCCCGACAGCGACACGCCCCCGATCACCGCCATGGCGATGGCATCCAACTCGTACATCAGGCCCATGCCGGTCTGCGCCGTCAGGTTCTTGGACGCCAGAACGATGGCCGAAAACCCGGCCAGAGCGCCCGCGATCGCATAGACCAGTGTCTTGTGCCGGGCGACCTTGATGCCCGACATCCGGGCCGCGTCCTCATTCGAGCCGATGGCGTAGGTGTGCTTGCCATAGACCGTGTATTTCAAGATCAGGTGGAACAGGATCGCCAGACCGGCGAACCAGACGACCGGCATCATACCGTCGCCGATGGCCGCGAAACTTTCGGTCGGGAAGGACACCGGCTGTCCCCGCGACCACCACTGCGCCGCGCCGCGCGCCGCGACCATCATGCCCAGTGTGGCGATGAAGGGCGGAATACGCGTGAAGGCGATTAGCAGACCATTGATCATGCCCGCACCGATCCCGACGATCAGGCCCAACAGCACCGGCAGGATAACCGGGAGGTCCATCCATTCAGGCCCGAACAGCGACTTGGGGTTGGGGTTGCCGTTGACCATGCCGGTCTGCGCAAAGGACATTGTCACCATTGCGGTCAGTCCGACAACCGACCCTGCGGACAGGTCAATGCCGCCGGAAATAATCACCTGCGTCGCGCCGAGCGCGATGATCCCGACGATGGAAACCTGAAGGATGATGATCTTGATCCGCGCCATGTTCAGGATCGTGCCGTCGCGCGCTTCGTTGAAATCGAACAGGAAAGACTGATCCCTGAATGTCATTCCCAAAGCCTCGAAGGCCAGAAGGATCAGGATAAGAGCGATGAAGACATTTGCCTCGTTCGGCCAGGATCGCTTCTTGGCATCGAAGGTCAGACCCCCGGTTCCATGGGACGTCTCGGCCATCTGTTCGCTCCTCGTGGGTAAAGTAGGGCCGGAACGCATGTCCCGGCCCGTGCTCGGATCAGTTCTTGGAGGTGAAGTCATCCACGTTGGCTTCTGTCACCAGCTGGAACGGAATATAGACCTTCTGGTCGACGTCCTCGCCATTGGCCAGGGCCAGTGCCGCGTCGATTGCACCCGCACCCTGACCGGCGGCATCCTGGAACACCGTCGCGTCCAGATCACCGGCCTGCAGCGCCTGCAACGCATCCTGCGTCGCATCGACACCGACCACCACGATGTCGGCCATGTCGTAATCCGCAGCCTTCAGGGCCTGGATCGCGCCGAGGGCCATCTCATCGTTGTTGGCGAAGACGACCTGAAACTCGTCGCCCGCCGAGATGAAGTTTGTCATCAGGTCCGAGGCTTCGTCACGTGACCAGTTGGCGGTCTGCTTGTCGATCAGCGTGATGAAGTTGCACATGTCGATGCCGATGATGTCCTCGACATCCTTGGAGCGCTGCACGGCCGCCTGGTTCGACAACTGGCCCATCAGCATGTAGCCCTTGGCGCCCCCGGCATAACCCATCGACCGCAGCATCTTGCAGGCCTCGAACGCGGCGAGGGTGCCGGATTCGATCTCGTTCGACGCGACAAACGCCTGATTGTCCGGCAGGCTGTCGACGTTCGCAGGCTCCCGATTGACATAGACCAGGGGCACGCCGGCATCTTCGGCGGCCTTGGACATGGCGTCGACGGCGTTGGTGTCGACCGCGTTGACCACGATGGCGTCGACACCGCTGGCGATGAAGTTGTTAATCTGGTCCAGCTGTGCCGCGACGTCGTCCTGCGCGTCCTCGACCTGAATATCGACACCGTCCAGCGTAGCAGCGTGGTCCTCCATGCCGGTGCGCAGGGTCGTCAGAAAGTTGTCGTCAAAGCGCGCCATCGACACGCCGATGCTCTGGGCCATCGCGCTGGTGGTCATCAATGCGGCCACACCGGCCACGATAAGGGTCTTTGTCATCTTGTTTCCTCCCTGGTGAGTGTCCGGTGCACCCGTTTCTTTTGGCCGGAGCCCCGTTGATCGGGGTTCGATCCGTCGGTTTCAGGCGGCCTGTGCCGACCCTCGCGTTCGGATGAATTCCATTGATTGTCTTAATGCGCCGACCGGATCGGGCAGCGCGTGAAAGTCTGGCGAAAACGCCTCGAACGAAAACGGCCCGGTATATCCTGCCGTCAGCAACCGTTCGATCTGATCCAGATTTCCCAGCCGGTCGGCACCATCGATCAACCCGCGATGCGCATCGGTCATTTCGGATGTCTGCACGTCGGGGTCCGTCACGCCGGAAATGTGAACGATGCCGGTTTGCGCAGCGAAAACATCCGGTTCGCCCGACAGGTGATGGTGGAACGTGTCGTGGACCAGCCGCAACGTAGCGGATGCGTCCAGAGTGTCTATCGCGTCCAAAGCGGCGCGTTTCAGGCGAAGCGACGATGCGCTGAACCCCAAGGGCTCGACCAGGCCGGTCAACCCGTGATCCGCCAGCATAGGCATCAGATCACGCAGTGCCATGACCAGATCGCCGGTGCCGCCGTCGCATCGCGGGATCAAGGCAATGGCTTCAGCCCCGGCCTCCGCCGCTGTCTGCATCAGAATCTGTGCCTGTGCCCGGCGATCAGATGTCCAGTCGTCGAACGCTGACACCTCGGCCAGCGCCAGAAGACGCAACCCGGCATCGCGGGCCAGCGCTCCTGCGTCCCCGGCGGACATCCCGTCAAACAAGGGCCCCGGCAGATCAGTGCGAACCTCCACCCCGATGCACCCCAATTCGGATGCGGCGCGCAACAGCCCGGCAAAACCCATCCGGGCGACACTCATGTGGTTGAGCGCGAACTCCAACGACTGACCTCCTCCGCGATCCTCGCATCGCCCGCCAACTGTGCGAGAGGGACTAACGCCGGGTCAATGGCAGGCCGGTTTTCCCATCATCAATGAGGGACATGGGGCGCTGCCTTGCAACAACTCCATCATTCAAATCGATTCCGGCATGTGGATGTCTGGTCGCAGGAAGGTCTGCCCCGGCAGTGGCACCCCTTCGGATGTGTGCGCCTGATGGGCCAGGGTGAAAAGATTGCGACAGATCGTATTGAGCGGTGTGCCGATCACCATCTCCACATATCGGTCCGCCAATGCTGACCGGCTTTCGGGGGTCAGTTCGTTCACGACCAGCGCCACCTCACGCGGTTGACGAGCTTCGCGCAGGGCCGCGATCGCCCCCTCCATTCCACCTCCGGCGCAATAGATGCCGCGCAGATCAGGATGCCGCGACAACAGGTCCAGCGTTGCCTCGTAGGTCAGTTGCCGGGTCTCCAGATTGACCAGCGTATCCAGAATGGTGAACTCCGGCGCGAACTCCCGCTGATAGCTGCGGAACCCGGTTTCGCGCAGCTCGTGTCCATGCCAGCGGTGACCGCCCACGAACATTGCCAGCTTGCCGCTGGTGCGTGCAGCAGTCGTCACCATATGCGCCGCCATTCGCCCTATTTTCATATTATTCAGACCGATATAACTGTCGCGCGTACCCTGGCCGAAGTCGTTGCACAAAGCAAAACAGGGAATACCCTGTGCGTGCAGACGCTCGATCGCGGTCGTCACTTCGACATGGTTCACGGCGACCGCCGCGACGGCATCGACCCGACCTGCAAAGCCTTCCATAAGCCGGGCGAAATCGGCGGGCTGCTGGGTCGGCGAAAACTCGACGATTGCGCGCCCCCGGATATCCGGCGCGTGAATTGCCGCCTGTTCCGCAGCCCGTTTGAAGGCCTGCGAGAAAGAGTGCCGCTCCTTGCTCAACACGAATCCGATGGTCAGGCGCGGCAGGTCAGAATGCACCCGGTGTCCGATCAATGCGGCGGCATGATAGCCGATTGACTGTGCAGCCTCATAGACGCGCCGCGCCGTCTCAGCGCGCACTGACGCGCGTCCATTCAGCACACGATCCACGGTCGCGGTGCTGACCCCGGCAGCGCGAGCCAGGTCATTGATGGTCGGACGATTGGACATCATGGCCTCTCGGAATCATGATGGTTTCACATCATTCTATGCTGCTCAGTGATGTTTTCTGATTTGTTTAGACAGAACAAGTCTTATTTTTCCGTCATTTCGGCACCGTAGAATTGGAAAATTTGCAACCGATTGCAATTTCGCCCCCGACAACAGAGAATCAGGGCCGGAAAACAGGGGGCAAAACATGCCGATCACGCTGAAGGATGTCGCCCTGCGCGCCGGAGTGAGTCGCTCTGCCGTGTCGCGAACATTCACCGAAGGCGCCTCGGTCAGTCCGAAAACCCGCGCCAAGGTCGAACGCGCCGCCGCCGATCTGGGCTATGCCCCTTCGGCCCTTGCCTCTGCCCTGTCAACCGGGCGCACCAAGCTGATCGGGCTTGTCGTTTCGAACTTTCACAACCCGATCTTCCTTGAAGTCTTCGACCGGTTCACCCGCGGATTGCAGGAGCGCGGCCTGCGCCCCCTTCTGGTCAACCTGTCCGGCGAAACTGATCCCGAAGCTTCGGTGCGGATGCTGCGGCAGTATTCGGTGGATGGGGTGATCGTCGCCTCCTCCACCCTGCCCCCCAGCTTTGCAGGCGCGTTCCGGGCCGCCGGTTTGCCGGTCGTGCACTCCTTCGGGCGCTGGACCGACAGACCCGAAACCCACGTCGTCGGCATCGACAATGTGGACAGCGGACGGATGGCCGCACGCACACTGCTGGACCGGGGTTATCGTAAGATCGCTTTCCTTGGTGGCCCGGAATCCGCCACCTCGACGCAGGACCGGATGGCCGGGTTTCGGATGGCCCTGCCCGTCGACACTCCGCTCTCGACCAGTTTTGCCCTGACCTACTCCTTCGGTGCGGGTCGATTGGAAATGCAGCGCCTGCTCGCCGATGGTCCCCCGGCCGAAGCGTATTTCTGCGGCGACGACGTGCTTTCCATCGGGGTGTTGTCGGCCCTGTCGGACGCGGGCCTGTCGGTGCCCGGCGACGTCGGCGTGATCGGGTTGAACGACATGGAAATGGCAGGCTGGGAGAACATCAACCTGACCACGATCCGTCAACCCATCGCCGAAATCATCGACGCCTCGATCGAACTGGCCGTCCTGTCGGTGGAAGACCCCGACCGCCTGCCCGAAGCGCGCCTGTTCCCCTGCCGGGTGACCGAGCGGGGGACATTGCGCCCCCTGCCCCGGCGTTAGCGGAACATGGGTGGTCGCGCATCGACCCAGGCTCCATCGGCCTTGCCCGATTCCGCCACTGCAAAGACCGCCGCCATCGACCGCAGACCGTCTTCGGCCCGTGGATACAGATTTGCCGCCGGGTCCATAGTGCGCCCATCCTTGCGCGCTCGGATCGCCTCGGCCAGATCGGTGTAGATATTGCCGAAAGCCAGCGGCATACCTTCCGCGTGGCCCACTGTGACGCGACTGGTCCGGTCAGCCTCGGGCGAGAGGTTGCCTTCGCCACGTTCGATCACCTGCAATCGCTGACCCAGAGGCATGTAATACAACTGGTTCGGCTGTTCCTGCGACCAGCGCAACCCACCGGTTTCGCCGAATACCTGTATGGCCAACCCGTGCTGCCGACCAATCGCAATCGACGAAGTCCAGAGCCGCCCCACTGCGCCACCGTCCATCCGGAAGTTGACCATCGCGTCGTCTTCCAGCGTGCGCACCGGAATGCCGGACACGATATCGGCAGAGAGCCTTTCGACCTCTTGCCCGGTCACGAAACTTGCCATGTGCATGGCGTGAATGCCGCAATCCGCAAACTGCGCGCTGACCCCCGCCTGGGCCGGATCGTAGCGCCAGCGGACACGTGGATTGTCGGCGTCAGTCGCGTCGGCATGGTGGCCGTGGGCAAATTCGGCCACCACGACACGAACCTTGCCGATATCGCCCCGCGCCACCATCGCCCGCATGTGTCGCACAAGCGAATAACCGGAGTAGCCATAGTTCACGGCGCAGATTCTGCCAGTGTGATTGGCCAGATGCACCAGCTCTTCGCCTTCGGCGACGGTCATGGTCATCGGCTTTTCACACAGCACGTGAAAGCCGTTTTCCAGGAACGCCCTGGTGATTTCGAAATGGGTGGCGTTCGGCGTGGCGACAGTGACCAGATCGACGCGATCCGGGCGATCCTTTTCGCCCGCCAGCATATCCTGCCACGACCCATAGGCGCGGTCGGCGTCCAGCCCCAGTCTCTGGCCATAGTCCCGGCCCTGGTCTGGCCTGTGATCCAGCGCGCCGGCAACGAAGGCAAATTCCCCGTCCAGACCCGCCCCCAGACGATGCGCCGGCCCGATCTGGCTGCCTTCGCCGCCGCCGACCATGCCCCAGTTCAGTTTCACCATCTTAGAATCCGATCGATTGCAGGTATTCACGGTTCGCAGTCGCGTCGCCCAGAGTGTCAGGGTTCAGTGTCGGATCGCAGTCCTGTTCAACCGTGCACCATCCATCAAACCCCTCGTCCAGCAAGATTTGGCGAACAGCCGGGAAATCCACATCGCCCTGCCCCAGATTGCAGAAAATCCCCTGCCCGCAGGCCCTGTAGAAATCAGTCCGTCTGGCGACGACATCGGCCTTCACCTTCGGGTCGATGTCCTTGAAGTGCATGTAGCTGATGCGTTCGATGTGCCGCTTCATGAAAGCCACCGGATCATAACCGGCATAGGAATGATGCCCTGTGTCGAAGCAGATCTTCAGGATGTCTTCAGGAACTTCATCCAGCAAACGCTCCAGCTCGGGTTCGAAATCTATGAACCCCGCGGCATGGGCGTGGATGCCGACGGTCAGACCATACTCCTCCGCCCCGATCTTCGCCACCGTGGCGATGCGATCGCGGAAGGCCGCCCATTCATCCTTGTCCATCTGCTCCGCCTCGGACGCGCGCCCGGCGGTCGGTGCCCGACGCGGCGAGATACTGTCGATCAGCACCAGATGCTTCGCGCCATGCGCGACCAGCGCCTTGCAAGTCCGGATGGCGCCATCCATCACGTCGTCCCATTGTGCGGGGTCGTGGAATGCCCGGAACACGACGCCCCCGATCAGCGTCATATCGTGTTTCGCCAGACCCTCGGCCAAAATGACGGGGTCTTCGGGCATGAACCCCACCGGCCCCAGTTCGATCCCCTTGTATCCGGCTTCGGCACATTCCTTCAAAACGTGCTGCCAGGTCGGATTACGGGGGTCGCGGGCGAATTCGACGCCCCAGGAACACGGCGCATTGCCGATACGTATCGTCATGATCTGGCCCTCACAAATCGACCCATTGCCGCTGCTCCGAAGAGGTCCAGGCAGCTTCGACCACCCGGTTGACCTCCATCCCGTCGCGGAAAGTCGGGAAAATGTTCGTATTCGTTTCGATGGCGTGCAGGAAATCCCGCGCCTCGATGATGATCTGATCCTGATATCCCGTGCCGTGCCCCGGTCCCTGACAGAAGGCGGCATAGTTCGGATGTGCCGGGCCGGTCAGGATTTTGGTGAATCCGCGCCCTGCCTCGGGGCCATCGGCGTAATATACGTGCAATGCGTTCTGATCTTCCTGATCGAATCGGATCGTGCCTTTCGTCCCGTGGATCTCATAACCGTATCCCATCTTGCGCCCCGTCGCCGTGCGACTGACGTAGAGCTGACCCATGACGCCATTTGCAAAGCGCAACATCATCTGGGCATGGTCGTCGTTCGTCACCTGAACCGGGCCATCCGGGCCGGGGCGGGTATCATGAATCGTCTCTATCTGTGCCATCAGTGACTTGATCGGCCCCATCAGCGCCAGCGCGCAATTGATCGGGTGCGGGGCCAGATCACCCATCGTGCCCGACGCCCGGCCTTCGGTCCGCCAATAGGCGGGGGCATCCGGATCGGACAGGAAATCCTCGGTATGCTCTCCACGAAACCAGGTGATCCTGCCAAGCGCTCCGGATCTGACCAGTCGGATCGCCTCTTGCGTCGCGGGGGTGCGAACGTAGTTGAAGCCGGTCATGTTGATGGCATTCGCCGCTTCTGCCGCCATGACCATAACGGCACTGTCGGCGGCGTTTTCACCCAGCGGCTTTTCGCAGAACACCGGCAGACCGCGTGCGAAGGCGGCTTCGGCGATCTCCCGATGAGTGGATTGAGGTGAGGCGATGATGATCGCTTCGACCTCCGGGTCGGCGACCAGCTTGCGCCAGTCCGATGTCGCCCGCGCAAACCCATAGGCCGCGCGATACCGCTCTGCCGAAGCGTCGGATGTGGCACAGACCATGACGAGTCTCGGACGCAAAACCGTCTCGAACACAGGGCCGACGGCAGACATCGCCACCGCATGGGCTTTGCCCATATAGCCTCCGCCAATGATGCCAATGCCGATATCGCGCATAGTCCCCCCGGTTCCCGATTAGCAATTGCAACCGGTTGCAATATCCGTATTCTGGGATTCGAAAACGTGCAAGCGCTTTTCACCGGGAGGAATGCCGCAATGACAGAAACGATCCGCCTTACGGTGGCACAGGCCATCGTGCGTTGGCTTCTGGCGCAACATATCGACATCGACGGAACCCGGACGCGCATCTGCGGCGGTGGCTTCGGCATCTTCGGTCATGGCAACGTGCCCTGTCTGGGCGAGGCGCTGTATCCGGTGCGCGATCAACTGCCGCTCTATCGCGGTCAGAATGAAACCAGCATGGGGTTCGCCGCTGCCGGCTATGCCAAATATCATCTGCGCCGCCGCTTCATGTTCTGCACCGCAAGCGCTGGCCCCGGCACAGCAAATCTGCTGACCGCCGCAGCACTGGCCCACGCAAACCGTCTGCCGATGCTGATGCTTTGCGGCGATACCTTCCTGACCCGCCTGCCCGACCCGGTGCTGCAACAACTTGAACATTTCGGCAATCCGGCACTGGGCGTGAACGATGCCTTCAAGGCTGTCACCCGGTTCTGGGACCGCATCACCCATCCGGCGCAGATCCTGCAATCGCTGCCTGCCGCTCTGGCGACCATGCTGGACCCCGCCGATTGCGGCCCGGCGTTTCTGGGCCTGCCGCAGGATGTGCAGGGCTGGGCCTGGGATTATCCAAAGGCTTTCTTTGACAATCGGACACATCGCATTCGCCGACAGATGCCCGATACGGTCGAAATCTCCGAGGCTGCCGCAATCCTGAAATCCGCTGAACGTCCAGTCATCATTGCCGGCGGAGGCGTGCAGTATTCCGGGGCTGTGTCCGAGCTGACGCGTTTCGCCGAAAATCATGATATCCCGGTATTAGAGACAATTGCCGGCCGGGCAAATCTTCTGGACGATCATCCGCTGAACATCGGTCCGGTCGGCGTCACCGGATCGAACTCGGCCAACTGGACGGCGGAAAACGCCGACGTGATCTTCGCCGTCGGCACCCGCTTGCAGGACTTCACGACCGGCAGCTGGACCGCCTTTGCGCGCGATGCCAGATTGCTGACGCTCAACGTCGGGCGTCACGATGCGGCCAAGCATCTGGCCACGATGGTCGTAGGCGATGCAAAGTTGGGACTGAATGCTGTCGGCGACGCTCTCGGTAATCACAAAACGCCCGCGGAATGGACCGCAAAGGCCAAGGCCGAGCGCGCAAAATGGAACGATTACCGCGCCGAGAACGTGACACCCGGCAACCGCCCGAACTCCTATACCCAGGCCATTGGCACGATAAATGCGCTGATGGCCCCGTCCGACCGCGTCGTCGCCGCCGCCGGGGGGCTTCCCGCCGAAGTTACCGCCAACTGGCGCACCCTGAAGGCGGGCACCGTAGATGTGGAATTCGGCTTCTCCTGCATGGGTTACGAAATCGCGGGCGGCTGGGGCGCGCGCATCGCGCAGGCCGAGGACGAGCCCGACAGCGACACCGTCGTGCTGACCGGCGACGGCAGCTATCTGATGCTGAACTCTGACCTCTATTCCGCCGTCCTGACCGAAAAGAAACTGATCGTTCTGGTACTCGACAACGGCGGTTTCGCGGTCATCAACAAGTTGCAGAACAACACAGGGCAGGACAGTTTCAACAACCTGATCGCGGATACACCGACCGCCACCCGCCAGGTTCGTGTCGATTTCGAATCCCACGCCAAAGCCATGGGCGCACATGCCGAAACCGTCTCTAACGCGGGCGAACTGGCCGATGCCTTCACCCGTGCCAAGGCCTCTGCCCATACCACCGTCATCGTCATGCAGGTCGATCCCTATGATGGCTGGACGTCTGAGGGGCACGCCTGGTGGGAGATCGGAACGCCCGAAATTTCGGAAACCAGGTCCGTCACTGCCGCGCACAAGGATGTGGAAGCCACGCGCACCAAGCGACAGAGGAAAGGCATATGAAAACCTACAAAGCCGATGCAGCCGATCCAGACGCCATTGTCGACGAATTGTTAAACGGCGGCGGGGCCGTGATGTTCAAAGGCCTGTTTGCACCCGAGGATATTGCCGAGGCCCGACGCATCATCCTCGAACATTCCAACAACGATGCGGCCAAGGTCACGCATTTTCAGGGGGCCGCCGCCAAGGATGGCCAGCTGGCCCTGCAACGACGGGTCTGGAACCTCTTGGCCAAGGGCGACGTGTTTGCCCGTATGGCCACGCACCCGGTCTTGATGAAAGTCCTGTCGAAATTCCTCGGCACCGGATTCATAATGGGCTCCATCGCGGCCAACCGCATCCTGCCGGGCGGGCCGGGTCAGGAACCGCATGTCGATTATCCCTATTGGGATTTCCATGCGCCGGAAACGCATCCCATCGGCCTGAACGCCAGTTTTCCGATGAACGCGCAGGTCACCGTGATCCTCGATCCGTTCACCGAGGCGTCGGGCGCGACCGCCTATGTGCCCGGCACGCAGAAACATCTGCGATATCCGGGGCCGAAGGATGATTTTCACGGCAAAGCCAAACGCATGCTGGGTGAACCGGGTGACACTGTGCTGTTTTTTGGCGCCGCCTGGCATTGCGCGATGCCGAACCGTTCCGACCATGAACGCTGTGCGGTTCTGACGAACTATCTGCCCAAGTGGGTCAAACCGCTGGAAGATATGCCCGCCGCCCTGCCCCGCGAACTTCTCGACACCGCTTCCCCTGAACTGCGTCAGCTGTTGGGGTTCGACTATCCTTATCCCGAAGTTCTCGACACCGCCGATGCCGTTAATGCGGAAGGGCTAAAATGAACCTGTCGGACAGGGATTTCCTGATCGTCGGGCGCGCGGGTATGGATTTCTACCCCGACCCGCCCGGTACCCGCACCGAAGACGCCGAAAGCTTCGTGTCCTGCCTGGGCGGAAGCAGCGCGAATATCGGCGTCGCGCTGGTCAAACAGGGCTGCAAGGCCGCCCTGGTGACCCGTGTCAGCGACGATGCAATCGGACGGTTCGCCATCAACCAGCTGGACCGCTACGGTGTCGACCGCACCTGTGTCAAACCCGTGGGCGGCGAAGCACGCAACTCGCTCGCTGTGGTCGAAACCCGGATGGAGGACCACCAATCGGTCATCTATCGCAACGGCGCCGCAGACTTCGAGATGACGGTCGCTGATGTAGAGGCAGCGCGGTATTCGGGCCGCAGCGCCCTGATCACCACCGGCACGGTCTTTGCCGCCGATCCCAGCCGCACCGCAGCCTTTCGCGCCTTTGATCTGGCGCGAAGCGCAGACATCCCGCTGATCTTCGATATCGACTACCGCCCCTATTCCTGGACAAGCCCGCAGATTGCCTCCGACGTGCTAAGCCGCGCGGGCGACCTATGCGACGTCATCATCGGGAATGACGTCGAATTCGGATTTATGGCCGGCGACTATGAAAAGGGTCTCGAAAAGGCTCGAACGCTGGCGGAACAGGGCAAACTGATCGTCTACAAGATGGGCGAGAAGGGCGCGATCACCTTCCATGACGGTGACGAAATCCGCACCGGCATCTATCGCACAGATGCCCTGAAACCCACCGGCGCGGGCGACAGTTTCATGGGCGGGTTCATCGCCGGTCTGGCCAACGGCCACGACGTGAAATCGGCCGTCCTGCGCGGGTCGGCCAGCGCCGCGATGGTCGTTGCCCGCGTTGGCTGCGCCCCCGCCATGCCGACCACACTCGAACTCGAGGCCTTTCTGGCCAATCACCCCGGACCCACGGAGTAGCCCCGATGCACATCCCCCCCCATGACAATCACAACAAGCCGATCGTCGACGTCGACAATGCGACGGTTCCGCTGAACTACTTCAATATCGTCAAGCTGAATCAGGGCGAGACCTTCGAATATCGCGTTCCCGGATACGAGACCTGCATCGTGCCTGCGACCGGCACGGTGACCATCGAAACCGGCGGCGAGACCTACAAGGATATCGGTGTCCGCACCGGCGATGTCTTCGATGGCGACCCCGAAGGTGTCTATGTCCCGACCGATACGGGCGCGCAAATCACCTGTCGCAGTGCCACCGCCGAAGTCTTCATTGCAGGCGCCAAATTCGCCGACACGCTAAAGCCTTTCGCCGTCCGAACCAAGGATCTTGACAAGGTGCAATATGGCAGTGACGACACCAAGACCCATCGCCGCATCGCGCATATCCTGGGCGCGCAATACCATGACCGTGTTGGTCGGTTGCTGGTGTCGGAACTGTTCACCGTCGGTCAGGGCGGCTGGTCCGGTTTTCCCAGCCACAAGCACGACACCGACCGCCTGCCCGACGAGACGCGGCACGACGAGACCTATAACTTTCGCTTCAAACCGAACTACGGCTCGGGCGTGCAGATGCTGCAACGCGAAGATAACAAGCCCGGCGATGCCTATCATATCATGGATGGCTCCACGATCTGTCTCGACAAGGGGTATCATCCCTGCGCCGTTCTGCCCGGCTATGAAATGTACTACTTCACCATCCTCGGCGGACTCAGCCAGCGGTCGCTGAAGCAATACTTCCAGCCGACGCACGCCGAACAACTGCATACGATTCCGGGCATCATGGATATGGTGGCCAAGTTCAAATGACCCTCGTTCCCCTGTCCGACGTGCTGCAACCCGCGCTTCGGGATGGCCGCGCCATCGCCGGTGTCGTCTGTCTGGGGTGGGAGGATGCGCGCGCCTATACCGCCGCCGCGCAGACATTGGGTGTGCCGATCATCCTGCAAGCCGGGCCAGGCTGTCGCGCGCATACCCCCCTGCCCGTTCTGGGCGCGATGTTCCGGTCGCTGGCGGCCGACGTCGACGTGCCCGTCGTGGTTCATCTGGATCACGGATACGAAGAATCCGATTGTGCCGCCGCGATTGATGCTGGGTTCACCTCCGTCATGTTCGACGGGTCGAAACTGTCGCTGGCCGACAACATCGACCGGACCCGTGCCATTGCTGACATGGCCCATGCCGCGGGTGTCAGTTGCGAGGGCGAAATCGGGTTCGTCGGCTATGCCGCAGGTGCCGAGAGCAAGGGGACCGACCCCGGCGAAGCCGCAGAGTTCGCCCGCGAAACCGGCGTTGACGCCATGGCGATTTCCGTCGGCAACATGCACTTGCAGACCGGTGCGGGCAATGGACTGGACGAAGCCCGCATCCGCGCGATCGAGGCTGTCACCTCCGTCCCGCTGGTCATCCACGGCGGGTCGGGTGTGCCGCACGGGCAACGGGCCGCACTGGCGCGCAGTTCGTCAATTTGCAAATTCAACATCGGGACAGAATTGCGTCAGGTCTT
>NZ_JBSXNP010000003.1:0-32417 GCF_056857695.1 Jannaschia sp. L-14R | reverse complement strand
CCCGCGCCATGACCATCATTGAGACAGCCAAGCTCAACGGCCTCGATCCCCTGGCCTATCTCGCCGACATTCTTGACCGCATACATGATCACAAGATCAAAAGGCTCGATGAATTGCTGCCGTGGAATTGGACGCTGCGGGTCTCGAAAACCGACAGTCAAGCCGCATAAGCTGCGGCATCAATGGGGCGGTTACGGTAAAAGCGCGGCTGACCTGCCTGTGTATAGTTGTCTTTGCCCAAATTCGTGCGAATGCAGGACTACACCGCAGGCGCATCAGATCAGTCATTTCGAATATTTCCTCAAGAATATTCATGATCCGATGCGCTGATCGCCTCGAACCTCCGGCGGGATACGAATGCTGATTTTCAGGGATGTTATCGCGACCCGGAGTTGACCGGATCGCGACGGCAACAGGGTCAATCGTAGAGCACTGCCTGAATTTCGGGGTCGTCGATATTCGACTGATCGTAGTAATAGAACCCTGTGTCGATTACAGGTTCCAGCGTCTCTCCATTCAGGGCGGCGACGGCCGCCTTGACGGTTTCATAGCCGATGCCGACCGGGTTCTGGGTGATCGCGCCGGACATTAGCCCTTCGCGGATCGCATCTGTCTGCGCCTTGCCGGAATCGTATCCGATGATCGCAAGGCCGGTCGTGCCGGTTTCGCGGATCGCATTGACGATACCGATGGCCGAGCCCTCGTTGGTTCCGAACATGCCGTTCAGATCCGGATTGGCGGTCAGGATCGCCTTTGCGACCTCGGTCGATTGCAATTGATCGCCTTGACCATATTGGACCGATACGACCTCGATGTCCGGATATTCGGACTTCATCCGGTTGAGGAACCCATCGCGCCGGTCGATACCGGTGCGGCTTGTCTGGTCGTGCGCAACGACGGCGACCTTGCCGGACCCGCCGATCATCTCGGCCATCTTGTCGGCAGCCAGAGCGGCGGCGGCGACGTTATCGGTCGTGGCCGTGGTGACGGGAATGTCGCTGTCGACGCCGCTGTCGAAGGCGACGATCGGGATGCCTGCCTCATTCGCCTGGCGCAGCAGCGGGATCGCGGCCTGGCTATCAAGCGCGGCAAAGCCTACGGCGGACGGATTGTTCGCCAGGGCGGCGGCCAGCATGTCGATCTGGCGGTCCACCATCGTCTCGTTGTCCGGCCCTTCGAACGTGATGCGGACCCCCAATTCGTCCGCGGCCTGATCGGCACCGGATTTGACGGCCTGCCAGAACTGGTGCTGGAAGCCCTTGGAGATGAGGGGAATGTAGATCTCGTCCGATTGGGCGAATGCGGCGGGGGCCGATCCGAGGGCGAGCGTGACGCTTATGGCGCCGAGTAACGTGCGACGTGACAACATTTTGGTTCCTCCTTGGTTGTCGTTATTTGCCGGTGCGGCGTGCGCCCCGGATGGTTTCTCTGGATCAGCTGCTGCGTTTGCGACGCATCATGTCCGCATAGACTGCCAGAATAATGATCGCGCCGGTCACGACGGTCTGCCATTCCTGCGCCACCGACAGAACGCGCAATCCGTTTGTCAGCACCGCCATGATCAGCGCGCCGATCAGCGACCCCAGTATCGTGCCGCGTCCACCGGACAGGGACGTGCCGCCGATCACGACGGCGGCGATTGCCTCCAGTTCGTATCCAAGTCCGAGCGCGGGCTGGGCCGAATTCAGGCGCGATGCAATCAGCAAACCGGCAACGCCGACGATGGACCCGGACATGGCATAGATCGCGATTTTCCAGCGGTCGGTGTTCACCCCAGACAGCCGCACTGCCTCCTCGTTCGAGCCGAGTGCGTAGCAGTAGCGTCCCAGCACGGTGCGCCCCAGAATATACGCGGCAAGTCCCGCTACGATAAACAGGATCAACACGCCGTTGGGGATCGGAAGCGCAGGCAGAACCTCGCCGATCAGCGACCCGCGCGAAATTTCGGAGAACCCCGGAGTATCGTTGAAATAAATCGGGCGGGTGCCCGAAATGACCAGCGACAGACCCTTCAGAATCAGCATCATGCCAAGGGTCGCGATAAACGGTGGGATTTTCATCTTGGCGACGAATGTACCCGACGCCAGGCCGGATCCCGCGCCGGTCGCAATTGCGGCGATAACACCCAACAGCAATGGTAACCCGGCATAAGTGAGCACGACGCCGGTAATCACTGCGCAGAACGTCATCATCGTACCGATCGACAGGTCGATGCCGCCTGTGATGATGACCAGCGTCACGGCGACAGCCAGCACACCGTTCACCGATGTCGCCTGCAGGATGGCGATCATGTTCGACGTCTGCATGAAGTTGGGCGATGCCAGCGAAAAGCCGATCAGCAGGATGATCAGGCTGGTGAAGGCCAGCACCCGCTGATGGGTTCCGGCGGCGACAATGCGTGAGACGGCTGATTTCGGAGCATGGGTGGTCGTGGTGGTCGTGGTCATGTCAGTCTCCCGCCGGGGCCAGCGCTGTATCGCGCCGGGTCGCCAGTTCCATAATTTGTTCCTGTGTTGTCGCTGGGCCGCCCGGAAGGATGCCTGTCAGCCGCCCCTCGCACATGACTGCGATGCGGTGGCTCAACCGCATGACCTCCGGCAGTTCGGAGGAGATCACGATGATCGCCCGGCCCTGCGCCGCAAGGTCCTGTAGCAGGCGATAGATTTCGGCCTTTGCGCCGACATCAATGCCGCGCGTCGGTTCGTCGAAAATCAGAATATCGCAGTCGCGCAGCAGCCATTTCGCCATCACCACCTTCTGTTGGTTGCCCCCCGATAACAGCCGCACCGCCTGCATGTCCGATGGGGTGCGGATGCCCAGTTGCGCGATGTGGTCCTGCGCGACGCGCTTCATCGCCGCTTCGTCCAGCACGCCGGTGGACCCCGTGAATCGTTCCAGGCTGGCCATCGCAATATTGGCGCGCACAGTCATGTCGGTGGCCAAGCCGAAGTGCTTGCGATCCTCGGACAGGTATCCGATGCCGACCCGGACCGCATCGTTTGGCGTACGGATATCGACGGGGGCCCCGCCGACATCGATCTCGCCTGCGTCCCTTGGATCGGCGCCGAAAATGATGCGTGCCACTTCGGTCCGACCGGCCCCCATCAGACCAGCGAAGCCCAGGATTTCACCGCGCCGCAGGGCAAAGCTGACGTTGCGGACATCGCGACCGCGGGTCAGGCCGCGAACCTGCAGCGCGACCGGGGCCTGTGATGTATCGGGGATTTCGGGGGTGGATTGCGTAACCTCGCGCCCGACCATCAACGTGATGATCGTCGAAAGCGGCGTTTCTGCCACATCCAATGTGTCGATATAGGCCCCGTCGCGCATTACCGTCACCCGGTCGGCGATACGCTTTATCTCGTCCATCTTGTGACTGATGTAGACGATCCCCACGCCGTCGGCGCGCAACCGCGCGATAACCGCGAACAACTCGGCGATTTCGGCATCGTTCAGGGCGGCAGTCGGCTCGTCCATGATCAATACGCGCGGTCGGTATGATAGTGCCTTGGCGATTTCGATCAATTGCTGTCGGGCGATGGTCAGCGACCCGACGGAGGCACGAGGGTCGATATTTAGCTTCAGTGCATCGAAGATTTCGGTTGTCTGGCGGTTAAGCTCGGCCTCGTCCAGCCGCCCGAACCGTAGACGCGGTTCGCGCCCGATCAGGACATTCTGCGCCGCCGTAAGGTCATTCATCAGGCTGAGTTCCTGATGAATGATGCCGATACCCAGATCCTGCGCGGCGCGCGGCCCGTCTAGGTAGACAGTCGTACCGTCGACCCGCATCTCGCCGCCGTCGCGGGCATAGATGCCGGACATGATCTTCATCAGTGTCGATTTGCCCGCACCGTTTTCGCCCATCAGTGCATGGACCTCGCCGGGCATCAGATCGAACTGCACGGATTTCAGGGCGTGAACGCCTGGAAAGTGCTTCTCGATGCCTTTCATCTCGACAAGGTATGTCATGCGCGGTGCCCTCCCAAGCCCGGTCGCGTCAGGTCGTGACGCTCCCGTACAAGATCGTTACCCGCTTATTTGCACGATCCGTTCTGGTATGATCACGATTCATGTCGCCGTGCGCCGCAGTCGATTGGCCCACTCAATCCATACGTTGCCAGAAGCATCCTGCATGATTGAATAGGCCCTTGGCATTGCTGTTCCTCCCGATGATGACGCAGCGGCATTCACCATGAAGAACAGGCGTAGTTTGACATGATGCACCTGTCAACTAACATGCCAGTTGTGAGATATCTTGAAGGCGGCAGGTATTGTGGTGACCAGAACCGAAGGTCTGATTTCCATCGACGGTTTGGATGGCTCGCTGGCGCAACGGGTGTATCGCGCCTTGCGCGGCGGGATACTCGACCTCACGTTCAATCCAGGTGCGGTTCTTCGCAAGGGGGCAATCTGCGAACAGCTTGGTGTATCTCGCTCTCCCGTCTCGGAAGCTTTGGCACGCCTGTCAGCGGAAGGTCTGGTCGACGTCATTCCGCAATCCACAACACGTGTTTCGCGGTTTTCGATGGACGAAATCCGCGAAGAGTCCTTCCTGCGCGAAGCTGTCGAGCTGGCCGCGACTGTGCGGGTCGCGGTGGAACGGACCGATGATCAACTGGCCCAGCTATCAAGAAATTTGCGGCTGCAGGCATTGCTGATCGAAGATCGGGACTTCCAGGGTTTTTTCGAAGCCGACGAAGCCTTCCATGATCTGATCCTTGGATTCACAGGATTTCCCAATGTCGCGGCGGTGACGACGCAGATGTCTCTACAGGTGCGTCGTGCGCGGATGCTGATTTTGCCTAAGGAAGGCCGTCTGGCCGAGACGCAGGACGAACATGTCGCCGTTCTGAATGCGATCAGGGATCGCGATGCCGATGCAGCATGCCACGCCATGTCACACCATCTGCGGCAGTTGATTTCGCGGGTGGAGCCGCTTGAACGGATGCATCCCGACTACTTCCGGAGCCACTGAGGGCGGTCGCAGAATTTCCGCGACGCGCCCCCCTAGCGTCGTCAGTAGTCGGTTTCACCCTCGACAACGTCTGGGTCGAAATGACCGATATCGGGCGCGGCCGATTTCAGGCGGAGATAGCCAAGAACGCGATTGTCCCGTTTCGGATCGACCACCAGCATCTCGCCCTCATATACGCTGAACTCGGTCAATTCAGCGATATTGGTGTAATGCGTGATCACAAGCATGGGACCGCTTGCACCGTCTCCGCTCCAGGCGCTGATGAGCTTGCGCATCGCGGTCACATTCGGGGCACCTTGCAGCGACAGAAGCAGATTAAGGTCCGGGACGGTCTGGATCGACACGTCATCCAGGGCCTTGGGGTCGGCATCCAGCATCCCCGCGCGCAAGGCGTCCAGGGTTTGCTGATTGCGACACCACTGGCTTACCGCGATCCGGCCGGGCACGATGTCGTTGGCGACCATCAGAATGCCCAACTCGCGCATCTGCTGTTTGCCTTCTTCGGTCATCACGCGCTGATTTTCACAGTCGTCCGGTGCCACATCGGCCGGGTCGCGCTTGGACCAGTCAGTGGGCCCATGTCGCATCAAAAGCACGATGTCGTCCCGGAACAACTCTTCAAGCATCTGCCACGGTTCGAACCGGAGAACTTCCTTGACGGAGCGGGTCGAGTCCTCGCTGCCCATCGTAACCGTCATTTCCCCCGCGAAGCCCGAGACGCGGGTGATATTACCGGCAATGTCGCTGATCAGATCACCGGACAGGTCCTGAGCGAACAGTGGAGTTGCCACCAGCGTGGCGGCGATTGCATAGGCTTTCAACATGAGATGTCCTGATTTGACCGGTTGACGGAGTATGGGCGTTACAGATCGCGTGCAAGTTGTTCGGACAATTGCTGCCATGCGGCCTCGTGGGCGGCTATGATCGCGGTATAGCTGGCCAGATCGACGACAGGCGTAACGATGGCGAAGGTGCCGACGCGGTCGCGCCCGACTTCGGATTTCATGGCATAGGTGCCGGTCAGGCGAAGCGTACTGTTGGCCTGCACGATCATGTCGTCGACGAAGATCGAAACTTCGACCTCGGGGAAACCGGACAGCGGCCAGGGCTCGGAGGCGACACTGGCGTCGGTTATGACGTTGAGTTGCCGCGTCAACGCGCCCTGCATCGCCCGATCGGGCAAATCGGCCCACAGGCGGCTGGTGTCGGTGCTCAGGCTGCCGTCCGCCTGCTGGATCGGTATTTCCTGATTGATCGCATATTCCGGCATTGACACATCGTTGATCTGCACTGTGTCAGCGCGAACGTTGACGCGTACGTCCGACACGGTCGGAGGCGGGGCGAAATAAAGCGTCTGGCCGCAGCCGGCAAGAAGGATGGCAAGGGGCGCAAGGCGCAGGGCAAACGGCAGTGTCATGGCTTCAGCGTCCTAGCAGTAGAGAATTGGGGTTGCGTTCGATGGTGCGCGACAGGGACGAGACGTCCTCGGCGGCACGGGTGGCGGCACGCAGTGCGGCATACAGCTCCGTATTCACGCGGCTGCCGTCGCCATAGGTGCCCAACAGGCTTCCTGCCTGCGTGGTCAGTGTCTGAAGTCGATTGACCAGCGCGGGCAGATTCTGGGCCGCGACCCGGACGCTGTCGGCCGCGCCCGAGGCCGAACGCAGGGTCGAATTCAGATTGTCCAGTGTGCCACCTGTACGGATCGTCTCGATCGTCAGTCGCAATTCTTCAAGTGTCTCGGCCAGGACGACGGGTATGTCGTCCGCCTCGTCCGATGACAGGAAAGCGTCAGCGGTCTGCATCAGCTGGGTGGTGGAATTGACCAGATCATCCAGCGCCAGCTGGTTGGCCTTGGCGCTCAGCTCCGACAGATTCTGCCCCAGCACTTCAGCTTCGGCCATGACGCGCTGCGCGGAGGCGCTCAACTCCGGCAGGTTGACGGTCCCCTTCGCGATCGAAGTGGCAGCATCGGCAGCAGCATCCAGTGCGGTCGTCAGGCGGGTGCCGGCCTCCTGCGCGGCCAGCTGCGCGGTCAGCGTTCGGATGTCGGCGGTAGTCGCGGCCAGATCGGACAGGATCGTCGTCACCTCGGGCGAGGTGATCAGGTCGCGGCTGTCATCCAGCAAGCTTCGCGCCGACGCGGGCAGAGCTTGTGTGTCAGCCGACGACAAAAGCGCCTCCGCGGCGGCGACCACACCGTCGATTTGCGTGCGCAGGGTGTCCAGATCGGCGGTTCCGCCTGCGACATTGGCAGCCGTAGTGTCGATGGAGGCCAGTGCCCGTTCGACCGTCGTGGCCAGCGCGGTGCCGTCGAAGGGTGCGATAAGAGCGCGGATATCTGCAGTCGCGGCTGCCGTGTCGGCAAGGATCGCCGCCAGTTCCGGACCGCTGACGAATTCAGCAGTACCTTCCAGCGTCTGACGTGCAAGGCCGGGCAAGGCCTGCGCATCTTCTGAGCTGATAAGACCGTTCACGCCGTCCAGCGTCGTTCTGACCGTGCCTGTCAGCGCATCCAGATCGGCCGTTCCACGAGCGATATTCTCGGCGGCTTCAGTCGCGGCGACCAGCGCGACGTCCAGCTTCGTTGCGACGTCCTGCGCCGCAATGGCCTCCGTCACGCTGCGCAGATCGCCGGTGATTGTCTCGATGTCCAGCAGGATCGATGCAACCTGCGGCGAGGAAAGGATGCCTCGTCCATCGCGCACCAGTCCGCGTCCGTCAGACAGCAGAGCCAATGCCTCGGCAGGAATGGCGCGGGTGCTTTCGTCGCCTGCGATGCGGTTGATGTTGTCCAGAAGATCGGTGGCAGCCGCCAGCAACTCCTCGATCGGCAAGTCGTTGATCCGCCCCAGCACCGATTCCGCGCTCGCTGTCAGCCCCTGAATGTCCGACGGCAGACTTGGCATCAGCGGATTGTCCACGATACCGATCTGAAGCGATGCGCCTTCTTCAGCCTCCGGGGCGTCGATCAGGTCGATCGCAAGGTCGCCGCCCAGAATGGAGGTCGAAACCAGTTTGGCGCGGACGCCGTTGCTGACAAGCGTTTCCACGAAGTCTATAGCCTGCAAGTCGTTCTCGTATGTTTCCAGACCCATCTTGCCAGGCTGGAGCGCCATGACGGCCAGAAGCTGCACCCGTCTGTCGGGATCATCGGGCATGATGAAACCGGTGATCTGCGCGACAGTACCGACCTGAATACCCTGAAAACGGACTGGCGCGCCCTGGGTCAGTCCGACAGCCGCCGTGGGAAACAACGCCGAGATGCGAATGGTCCGGTTCGCCGGTGCCTCGAATGTCGACGCGAGCGCGGCAGGCTCGTCCTCGAAAATGGAAAAGACCTGGCCACTTTCGATCGCGTCGCCGCCGGAAATCAATGTGTCGAAGTTCACGCCCCCTTCTAGGATCGATGCGATGGATCCGATCCTCAGGTCGACGCCGCCGGTGCCCAGCGTTGCCGACACGCCAGACGCGTCCCAGAAGCGTGTCGCCGTCGATAATTGCCGGTCATAGGGTGATCGGATGAAGGCGTCGACGCGCACTTCGGTTCCATCGGGCGACAGGCGTGGCGTGGCGACCTCGCCAACTTCTATCCCGCGATACAGGATGGGCGCGCCCGGTCCCAGGCGCGAACTGTCCTTGGCCCGCAAGACAATGGCCGTGCCCTCTACGCCCGGCGGAATGATCGGCGCGCGTTCGTCGCCAAGAAAGGCGACCTTGGTCGCACCGACCGAATTGTCCCATGTGCCTTCGATGTATGTGCCCGACAGGATCGTGTTAAGGCCCTGCACACCGCGCGCACTGACTTCGGGCTGGACCACCCAAAAACTTGCGTCATCATCCAGATAGGGCGCGATTTCCTTGTTCACGCGGATGTAGACGTTCACCTGGCTCAGATCCGCGGTGAAGCCCACGTCCTCGACCACGCCGACCGTCACTTCGCGGTAGCGCAGTGTCGTCTGGCCTGCGGTTACCCCTGAAGCATCGGGAAAGGTCACCGCAATCAGAACGCCGCGGTCGGACCATGACTGCCACGCGATTGCCAGCGCGATGATTATCGCGATGATCGGCACCAGCCAGACGGCGGATATTATGCCACGTCGCCGCCGTGTACGTTCGGTTATCGGGGTGGCGGGGCGGTCGGAGGGTTCAGTCATTTCGAGCTTTCTTCCGAGATAATCTCAATTTCATCCCAGATGCGACGGCTGTCAAAGCTCATGGCGGACAGCATTGTAAACACGACGGACAGGGCAAAGCTGACGGCAGCGATGCCAGGATTGATCGTGGCGATAAGGTTGAACTGCACAAGCGCCACCAGAATGGCCACGACGAACACGTCGATCATGGACCAGCGCCCGATCCATTCGACCAACTCGAAAAGATGTAGAAGATTGCGCGGCTTATGTCCATGTGGGCGCCGAACGACCATCGCAAGATACGCGATGGCAATGAACTTGCCGACCGGGATGACGACCGACGCGAAGAATACAATGAATGCGACGCCCCAGGCGCCATACTGTGCCAGTTCGATCACGCCCCCGACGATTGTCGCATCGGATTCGCGGCCCATCGTCCGGGTGATCAGCATCGGATAGAGGTTTGCCGGTATGTAGAACAGCAACCCCACCAGCCACCATGCGAAGACCCGTTGCAACGACGTGCGGTCACGGCTCTCGAGACTGCTGCCGCATAGGCCGCAGACCTCCGTGCCTATTGGCCAGACGCGTGTACACTGACGGCATCCGACCATGCCGGCATCCCGTGCAGTCAATGCAGCTAACGTTTCGATGCCATGTCCAGAGCCGTCCATACCGAATATTTGCTCATCTGTGTGTCCTGAAGGGCTGTTATGAAGACAATTGCGGCAAAGGACCAGAACGCGGGACCCATTGACAACGTCGCCAGGTCAGCGAGCTTTACCAGTGCAACGGCGACACCGACCATGAATATCTCGGCCATGGCCCAGGGCTTCACCGTTTCAGCCAGCCGCAGCATCGTCTTGGCCCCCGGCAGAGGAGGGCGGTCGAACGACAAGGGACCAAGCGCCCAGACGATCGCGCTCAAGCGCGCCACGGGCAGGATGATGACGAAAAACGCGACTGCGATGGAAAGAGGTGCCATTACGCCTTCGCTGAAGCTCATTACCGTCTGGAAAACCGATGCCCGGCTGGTGAAGACGCCGTTGCGCAATTCCAGAAACGGATAGAAAACCACGATCGACATCAGGATCAGGGCTGTTGTGGCCAAAACCACGATCCGGATGATCGCTTCTGGCTGGCCGACCGCGAGCACCGTGTGACATCGGATACAGCGCAACCGGATACCGTCGGGAACCTCGCCCACCTCGTGGAGGGCATCGCAGACCGGACAGCACAGGATATTGTCGCTCGGCGTCATTGCCTCAGTAGTCCTTTTCGTAGAACAGCCCCAGCGACGTTGCTCCAGTCGCCCCAGCCGATCCGCGCACCGTCAGGTTTGGTGTCACGTCAAGGTTCAGTGAAATCTCGGCCTCGCCCTTCTGGTTTATCTCCACATCAGTATAGACGTTGTCGGAAACGTATTTTCCTGCGCGCAGGGCAACATTCCCGTCTGCGTCTGTTGTGACATCAAGATCATCCAGCCCCGCGCTCCCGCGCAGGTTGTCCAGCAACCCGCCACTGCCCCGACCTGCCAGAATGGCAATCGAATTCGCGAGTTGAAGCGCCTGTAGAGGCGATAGCTGGCTCAGGTCGCGCCCGAAGAAGATCTGCGCGACGATTTCCTCCTGCGGGACCTCGGGTGTGGATTCGAACGTGACTTCAATGTCATCGGCCGGACCCTGCATCACGATAGACGCGGTGATCGTGTCGGTCTCGGTCACGGCGACAAGCCTGATGTAAGGCATGAAGCTGCCCAGGAAAGTGATACGCCCTTCGTCCAGATCAAACCGCTGCTCCAGAATGTCCAGACGACCACGGACCAGCTCGAACCCGCCGGTTGTCACCATGTTGTTCGTCGTTCCGGTCAGTCGCAGCGTTCCGCCAAGCTCGGCATCCAACCCCCGCCCGCGCACGAAGATGCGACCCGGAGCATTGATCGTAAGGTCCAGCCCGTAGCCCGGACCCGTTGCCACCTGCGCCTCGCCATTCGCAGGCTCGCCATTGACGGACTGCCCGGCCAGTTCAAGCGTCCGTTGTACCGGCCGCGGGGACGAGACATGGCGGATGTCCGGCAGATCGCCGATGGCCGTCAACCCGGACGAAGGGACCGCGATTTCGGCCTCGTTTATATTGATCGTGCCCGCGATGATCGCGCTGCCTGTCAACGGCCCGTTCACAGCCAAACGCCCCGAGACCTGGGCGGTGTAGAGCTTGGGGTCAGACAGGGTGACATCGAAATTGGCTGCAAGACTTGCGTTGAACGGGGCTGAAAGGGTGACCGGACCGTTCAACTCGATCCGCCCGCCGGTCTGCGGCGCAGCGGTCAGCGCAATCTGCGCCTCGCCGCCCTGCAAAGTGACGGTTGTGTTGATATTGTCGAGCCCGTTCTGCAACGAAGGCAGCGACAGCGCCGTATTCGTCGTCGTGACCGTGCCCGTCACACTGTCAAGCGACGGAGGGCCATTCACATTCAGATCGAAGCGCGCGATGCCGGTCAGACGGTTGGGTGCCAGCGCGGTATTCGCCAGGCCCAACGGGGCCGATCCATTTACCGAAAGGTTCAGGTTGCCATCCGTGCCGACATCGCCTGCGACGGCGGCGGTGGTTCCCGAGGGGCCGTCCAGATTGATGTCCAGCGCCCAGGCGTTGTCGCGCTGCTGGGCCGTGCCAGCAACCCGCAGGGGGCCGGGCAGGTCGGGGACCAGCGGCGCGATGTTCGGCACTGACAATGTAAAGGTGGCCTGGGGTGACGGTCCCGTCAGCACGCCCTGTGCGGTCAACGTCGAGTTGAGAGGCCCCGAGGCATCCAGATCAGTGGCCCATTGTCCATTTTGCTGAAACAGGCGACCCGATGCATTCAGCGCGCCATTCAATCCGGGTGCAAAGACCGCGACATTACCTACGCCCAGTCGGAAATCGAGGGCGGCATCCGGTCCTGTCGCGATGCCCGTGACGCTGGCCGAGAGGGCCTGCGCGCCATCTACATCTGCGGTCACGCGCCATTGTCCGCCGGTTTGTGTTGCGGTCACGTCGTAGTTCAGCGGGCCGCGAAGTTGCGGGACCAGTGCGCCTGCATCGGGCACCTGTCCGGTTGCGGTGATATCGGGCACGCCGTCGACCAGGTTGACCGTCGCGTCCAGCGTCGCGGAATACGGCCCGGTGCCGTCCACGTCGATGCGAAAGCCGGTGTCGGTTTGTAGGGCCTCGCCCGCGACAGACACGCCGCCGGGCACGGGGACCAAGGGGCTCAGGTCGTCGATATCGGCGGTGAAGTTTACCCGCAGCGGTGTGCGTGTCAGAAGTGTTCGAGCCGTAACGCGTGCGTCATAGGGCCCGTTGATCGAGACATCCGCAGCCCAGTCCGTGCCCGTCTTTTCAAGCGTGCCATCCAGATCGACACGTCCTTCGATGGCGGGCACGACGTCCGAAACCTGTGGAATGGTGCCGGCAAATTCGATCTTGGGCATGTCGCCGGTTACCGGGCCCACCGCGCGCAGCGTGATATCCGACGGCGCTGAAATCGAGGTATCGACGACCCAGGCCCCGCCGATCTGCGCCAGCGTTCCGTCAAGCGAAACCGCACCTTGCAGCGCAGGCGTTTCGGCCAGCGCCGGAACCGGGGCGGTCAGATCGGGCAACAAGGCCTCGAATGCGATCTCGGGGGCGGGTCCGGTGATGCGGCCCGCGACTTTTGCGGTCAGGTCATAGGGACCGGCGGCATCGACGTCGACCGACCAGATGCCGTCCGTCGCGAAGGCCCGTCCGTTCACGCCCAGCCCGCCCGGCACGCCGGGGGCAAACGGCTCCAGTCGCGGGACGGTGGCAGCGAACGTCACGTCGGGTGTCTCGCCCGTCAGCGTCCCCGATGCCGATACTGTAACGCCCTCCGGTGCCAGCGCGTCGAGCGTTCCCTGCCACGCGCCCACTTCGTTCTGCGTGGCATTCACAGCAAGTTCGATCGGTCCGTCCAGACGCGGATCGATGCGCGTTCCGTCTGCAAGCCGTGCGTTGAAGGTGGCCTTCGACCGCTCGCCCTGCAGATAGGGCGCGGAGTCCTGGGACAGCAGTGCCGCACTTCCGTTGGCCGTCAAATGCGCGTTGCCAAGCCGAAGCGCATCCACAAAGGTGCCGTCGACCGTGCGCCGCGTAGCCAGCGTCAGCGAGGTCTCGCCCTCCAGCACGGCATCGGCCTGCGGTATGTTCAGCGCCAGATCCTGCGCGACCGCTCCCAGCATCAGATCGAAAGTGCCTGCCAACGGCGCATAATCACCCGTTACCGTTGCGTCGGCGGTCCCCGAAAGATCCTGACCCGAAATGCCGGACAGACGGCTCAGATCCTCGAACATAGCAGCCAGATCCAGCGTGACGGTCAGCGGCCGTTCAGCGTCGGTGTTGTCGACCTCGATGGTGCCGCTCAGACCATAGCCCGGACCGCTTAGCCGCAGGCCGGTCAGGCGCACCGGTTGCCCGGACTGCCATGCAACGTCCGCGTCCAGCGACACACGCGGCCCGACCGCCTGCGCCAGCGCCGGATTGGTGAACCCAAGCTGGTTCAGGGCGGACGTGATGGTTGCCGTTGCCGTCTCGACCACGCCGTCGCGGCGGCTCAGGATGCCGGTCGCGGAAATCGCGGCGTCGCCCAGCGTTACGGTTGACGAGGAATAGTCCAGCAACGACAGGTCCAGCGCCCAGTTGTCCGATACTGACGCGTTGTGGCGGATCGACAGATCAGCCTCTCGCAACTGGCTGTTGGCAGCGCTTGGCAACAGGACCGTCGTCCCATCTTCGGCAGCGACACGCCCGGTAATGTCCACGAAGACGGGCCAGCCGTCCGCGCCAAGCCGGGCCTCCCCGTTCAGCGACAGTGCCTTGGTCCGCAGGTTCAGCGTTTCGAGATCCAGCCGCCCGTCGGTGCGTTGCAGTCCTCCAACCACAAATGCGACGTCGTCACCGAAGAAATCCTGATACCTGGGGGCGAAAAGCGAAGTGACATCGCCACCCAGATCGACGGCGAAGCGGCGCCCGTCTTCGGTTCCATTAAGGGTGACCTGACCGCCAAGTCGTTCCACGCCGTCCGATGCGATGGCAATATCAGCGACGAAAGCGTCCAGTGGTCCATCGCCCTTCACAGTCAGTTCGATGGCCGGTCGACCGGGTAGTTGCAGAAGGGTTGCGGCGATCCCGCCCTGTGCCTCGGCCACGTCCAGATCGACGGACAGATTCTGCGTGTCGCGGTCATAGGACGCGGCGATCGAGAACGACCCCGTTGTCCCGTCCAGCCGCTGCGCCTCGATCGTTGCCGTACCGGACCCATTGGCCAGCTGCGCCGAAGCATCGAGAGAAAGCGCCATTTCCTGCCCCAGAAGGGCAGCCCCGAGTTCGATACGCTGGGCCGTGAGCGCCTGAATATCGACCGATACCGGCAGGTCCGGCAGCGAGAAACCACTGGCCCCTGCATCGGGCAGGGCCTCGACTCCTTCGGCGGGCAGGGGCGCGCGTTCCAGCGCGATCAACTCTGCCGAAAGCTCCTGTACCTCGAGCCGTCCGCGCAACAGGGCCGAACGGTTCCAGTCCAGAACTACGTTTTCCATTCGCAGCCAGATGCCCTGTTCGTCCGAAATCTGAAGCACGTCGATGGAAGCCGCCGACGACAGCGCGCCGGAAAACCCATCAATGCGAACCGAAAGGCCCGGCGCGGAAAGATTGTCCTCGATCAGACCGGCGAGGAAACCACGGTCACGTTCCTCGGTAGTGCTCTGTGCCAGAACCGGGAACGGAACCTGAGCAGCGGCCACGACAGCCAAAGGGAGGAAAACACGGCGCATTTTCATTCAGAAAGCCTGACCGATACCGATGTAGATTTGCAGCCCCGACGGGTTGCCGGGACCAGATACCGGCACACCCAGATCAACTCTGATCGGTCCGATACCTGTATTGTAGCGCACGCCAAGGCCCGCGCCAGCATGGCTCTCACCATCCGAGAACCCGGCATCAGCGCTGATCATGCCATAATCGACGAAACCGACGATACCGATTTTCTTCGTTACCTTTTGCCGCAGTTCCGTCGACAATCCGACGAAGGATTTGCCGCCAACTTTGTCTCCGCCTGGCAGGGTCACGCCAAGTGCCTGATATTCCTGTCCACGCACGGTGCCACCACCGCCCGAATAAAACAGATACTTGGACGGAATTTCGTTCAGTTCGGGTCCAACCACGCTGCCCAGTTGCAGCCGGGCGGCAATGACGGTGCCGTTGTCTGCTCCGAAACCCTGATACCCGCGCAGATCGGCAGTGAAGATGGCTCCTGTGCCCGCCGTTTCGAAGCCGACAAAGGGGCGCAGGCCCGCTTCGATGTAATAGCCGTCGCTGGGGTCCAAATTGTCGTTGCGCCGGTTGTATGTCATTTCCAGCGGGAAGGATGCGATCGAGAAGTTGCGATCGCCGAATGCATCACGATCCTGACTGTATTCATATCCGATACCATAGGAATACTGGAACTCGTCCGACACGATCCGCCGCGCGCCACCTTCGATGAAGGCCCTGTCGGAACTGAAATCCTCCTCGTCCACGCGCTCGATGCCGCCATTCACGAACAGGTCGGTTTCCGGATTGAAGGTCGCGGGGCGATTATAGGCAAAGGTCAGGCTGTAGTCGGCCCCGCCCGAATTGCCGGCGATCCCGTCGATTGCTCCTTCGATCCGCAGACTGTCGGCATAGCCGGTCAGGTTCCGGTGCAGCCAGTAGGCGCTGGTCGAGATGCCCTCATCCGTCGCGATCTCGGCACCGAAGCCGATCCGCCGCGGCAGACGTTCGACCACCTGAATGGCCATGTTCAAGGTATCAGCGGGTCCGATCTCTTCGGATTCAACGATTGCAACGGACTGGAAGGCGCCGGTCCTTTGCAGGCGCTGCGCAGAGGCCTGAATCTGACCGGGATCGAACGTCTGACCTTGGCGCAGATCTGCGATCTTAAGGATTTGGCCTTCGCGAACATCCTTGGCACCTTCCACGAAGATCGGACCATAGCTGAGCTTCGGGCCGGGTGCGATGATCAGACGGGCATCCAGCCGGTCGACGTCATGATCAGCAACGATCTCCTGATCGGCCAAACGGGCTTTGGCATGCCCGATATTGCGCCAGGCTTCGACGCTGGCGGAGGACGTCCGTCGCAGAACATCTGTTCCGGCGATCTGGCCGGGTGCGAAGCCCTCAGGAATTTCCGTTCCGCTCGCCAGCGGTCCGACTTCTGCGGTGCGGAACAGGAAGCGCGGTCCCGGCTGCACATCGATGCGGATCGTGCCGATTGGGTCGCTGGACCCGACAGCCGGTAGATTGGCGGCCTCGACTCCGTCGATCTTGATGCTGATGACGGGACCGAAATGTCCTGCTTCAAACAACACAGCCAACAACCTGCGGTAGTCGGATTGCGCAGCCGCGACGAGATTACGGCGTTCGGTCTCGTTCTCGTCGATGGCCTGAACCGTCAGCGAAGCATTCCGCAAACTGTCCTGAAGATCTTCGTCCGCAGGCAGGTTCAGATCCAGTTGCGCAGCACCGGATGGCGCGGCCAGAAATATCAGGGCGAGCCCCGTAGCAATCAGTCTCTTCAAGATATCCCCATCCCGATGGCAATTCGGCCATAGGCCGATCATAGGGTCTTTTCCGTTTGCAGCCGCCCAACCCTAACAGGCGCGTATTAGTGGTGGAAGTATATAGTCCGGTACATGGCGCGGAATTGCTCCGCCTCCAGTCCTGGTTGTGCTCACAAGTGCTTTTTCTTCTGTTTTGTGCACTTTCGGGAACTCAGCGACAGTCGGGGACGTTCATTGCTTGCGCCGCCCCGATCTTCCGGGCCAACCGCGCGAGGACGCGCGATCCGGAAGGGGGGCGGCGATCATGGTCAGGTGCCAATCCGGTGTTTGTTGCGAGGGCTGTACTCGCCTTATGATTGTGATTTCCGAATTATTTAAGAGGCTGCCCATATTGCCTTTGTCGTTTTGTCCTCGCATCCTGTGCGAATGAGCGATGTATCCCCTTTCGACGAGATGCTGAGATCCGACAGATCCGTGCGCGATGCCTATCAAGCCTTCGAGACATGGTTCTCTTCGGAAGATCCCGCTCACCTGCGCGCCAAGGCCCGCGAAGCCGAAGCCGTATTCCGTCTGACCGGCATCACCTTCAATGTTTATGGCGCAGCGGGTGCGGGCGAACGCTTGATCCCTTTTGACATCGTGCCCCGGATTATTGCGGCACGTGAGTGGGCGAGACTGTCCAGGGGCATCGAGCAGCGTGTGCGCGCGTTGAATGCTTTCCTGCACGATATCTATCATCGCCAGGAGGTCGTCCGTGCCGGCGTGCTGCCGGTTGAGATGATTGCCCGCAACGACGCCTTCCTGCAGCAGATGATCGGAGTCGATCCGCCGGGCGGCATCTATACCCATATTGTCGGCGTCGATCTGGTTCGCACGGGGCCCGACCAGTTCTACGTTCTCGAAGACAATGCCCGTACGCCGTCGGGCGTCAGCTACATGCTCGAAAATCGCGAGACGATGCTGCACATGTTTCCCGAGTTGTTCGCAAAGAACCGTATCCAGCGCGTCAGCCGCTATCCGCAGTCACTGCATTCCAGCCTTGCTGCTTCCGCGCCGCGTCGGTGCGATCAGGACCCCGTCGTCGCCGTGCTGACGCCGGGTATTCATAATTCCGCCTATTACGAACACAGCTTCCTTGCCGATCAGATGGGCGTGGAACTGGTTGAAGGCCACGACCTGCGCGTTGTCGACGGGCGTGTGGCAATGCGGACAACCGAGGGCTATCGCACCATCGACGTGCTCTATCGACGGGTCGATGACGATTATCTGGACCCGCTGAATTTTCGGCCCGACAGTCAGTTGGGCGTACCGGGTATCTTCGACGTCTACAGGGCGGGCGGGATCACGATTGCGAATGCGCCGGGCACCGGGGTTTCGGATGACAAGGCGATCTACAGCTACATGCCCGATATCGTCGAATTCTATACCGGCGAAAAGGCGATGCTTGA
This sequence comes from Jannaschia sp. L-14R, assembly GCF_056857695.1. Lineage (NCBI taxonomy): Bacteria > Pseudomonadati > Pseudomonadota > Alphaproteobacteria > Rhodobacterales > Roseobacteraceae > Jannaschia > Jannaschia sp. L-14R. The sequence continues at coordinate 14,263 of NZ_JBSXNP010000003.1, read as the reverse complement.
AAACGTGCCGACCTGGCGCTGCTCGGACCCCGACAGCCTCGCGCATGTCCTCGACAATCTCGAGGAATTGGTCGTCAAGGAAGTCCACGGCTCCGGCGGCTACGGTATGCTCATCGGACCGACGGCGTCGAAAAAGGATATCCGCGAGTTCCGGGCCAAGCTGGAAGCGCGCCCGTCGAATTATATCGCCCAGCCGACGTTGGCGCTTTCGACCTGTCCGATTTTCAGCAAGGCCGGACTCACGCCGCGACACGTCGATCTGCGCCCCTTCGTTCTGATGTCCCCAAACGGAATCGAGATCACGCCCGGCGGCCTGACCCGCGTGGCACTCAAGAAAGGCTCGCTGGTCGTCAACTCCAGCCAGGGCGGAGGCACCAAGGACACCTGGGTGCTGGAGGACGACTGATGGAAAACCCTGTCCAGAGCCGCTGCGCCCCGACCGCGCACGATATTTCCGTGTCCCTGATCCGGGAGGTTGACCATGCTGGGTAAAACCGCGGGCGGCCTGGCGTGGATGTTCCGTTATCTGGAGCGTTCGGAAAACCTTGCACGACTGGTCGAGACCGGTCAGCGAATAGCCCTGACCCGTCCCGATCGCGCCGAGAGCGAATGGGCTTCGGTGCTCAAGACCGCGGGAGTTACCGCTTCCTACAAGGCGCACCACGACGATGTCACGGGTGAACAGGTGGTCGACTGGATTCTGCGTGGCAAGGACAATCATTCGTCAATCCTGAACTGTATCGAAGGTGCCCGGATGAATGCGCGCCTTGTCCGCACTGCCCTGACCCGCGAAGTCTGGGAGGCGGTAAACGAATGTTGGATGACGCTGTGCAGTGAACTGTCGCGCAAGGTCATTCCCCGCGATCTGCCGCGCACTTTGGGGGTCATCAAGCAGCGATCGGCCTTCGTGCGAGGTGCGCTGCACGGTACGATGCTGCGAAACGACATTTATGACTTCGCCCGATTGGGTACTTTTCTGGAACGGGCCGATGCCACCGCGCGTCTGCTGGATGTTAAATATTACGTTCTGCTGCCATCGGCAGCCGGGGTCGGATCGACGCTCGACAATGCCCAGTGGGAAATGATCCTCCGCTCGGTGTCCGCCGAAGGTGCCTTCCGCATGGTGCACGGACGCAATCGCAAGCCTGCCGACATCGCGAAATTCCTGACACTGGATAGCCGCATGCCGCGGTCGCTGGCGTTTTGTTATTCCAAGATCGGTGATAACCTGGGCTATCTTGAGTCCGACTATGGTATCAGAATGCCCAGCCACGACATGGCCGAAGCGATGTGCCAGGACCTGAACCACGCCACGATCGAAACCATTTTCGAGAACGGCCTGCACCAGTTTCTTCAGAACTTCCTCAAGCGGAACGGAGAGTTGGCGGTGCAGATCGAACTCGACTACAGGTTTTCGCAATGACGGATGCCCCCAGAACATCCCGCCTCGCCATTCGCCATGTGACCTCCTATCGCTGGTCCGAGCCGGTCACTTACGCCCTTCAGCAACTGCGCCTGATACCCAAAAGCCGACCCGGACAGCAGGTCGTGGACTGGGTGACAGACATCGACGGCGGTCAGATCGAGGTGTCGTTCGATGACGCCCACGCCAACACCACGCAACTGGTGTCGGTAGACTCGGGCCGGACCGATGTGACGATCACCGCCCACGGTATCGTTGAAGTGCAGGATCAGGCCGGCGTTATCGGAGATCAGGGGGGTTACATGCCGCTGTGGATGTTCCTGCGGCCCACCGATCTGACGCGACGCGGCAGCGGTACAATGGCCTTGGCCCGCGATGTCCGCGAGATCGAAGACCCTCTCGATCGTCTGCATGCGCTGTCCGCCGCGATCCGCGAAGCGGTTGGCTATGACACAGGCACCACCGAAGTGCATCAGACCGCAGAGGATGCAATCGCCGTCGGTTCTGGCGTCTGTCAGGATCATGCGCATATCTTCGTTACCTGCGCGCGCCTGCTGGATTATCCAGCACGTTATATTTCTGGCTATCTGCGGATGAACGACCGCGACGAGCAGGATGCCACCCATGCCTGGGCCGAGGCACATCTGGAAGGACTGGGCTGGGTCGGGTTCGATATCTCGAACGGATATTCGCCCGATGACCGCTATGTGCGGGTTGCGACCGGACTCGATTATTCGGACGCCGCTCCGATCTCGGGTATTCGGCAGGGCCTTGGTGTCGAGTCGATGGACGTTAAGGTCACGGTTTCCGAGGCCTGAGGGTTGCGAAAATGGTGAAGCTGTGGCCGATGAATCGCGTCATTCCGTGAAATTTGACACGATTGCTTGACACAATCGCTGCCAAGGCTGACCTGTAGCCGCGACCTCATTCTGGACCTGATCCCATGACTTATTGCGTTGGCCTGCAACTCGAACGCGGCCTCGTCTTCCTCGCCGATACCCGCACCAATGCGGGCCTCGATAACATCTCCAGCTATCGCAAACTTTATACCTGGGAGGAGCCGGGCGAGCGGACGCTAATGCTGATGACCGCCGGTAACCTGGCTACGACCCAAGCCGTTGTCAGCCTTCTGGAGGAACGTAATCTGGCGCCCTCCGAACGTGATCCATCATTGATGAGCGCGCCGTCGATGTTTCAGGCCGCGCGCCTGATCGGCCAGACCTTGAAGGACGTGATCGCGCAGCAGCGGGCAGGCGGTCCGAATGCCGGCAGCACGTTCAACGCCACGATGATCTTCGGCGGACAGGTAAAAGGCGGTCCGCCGCGCCTTTATATGATCTACCCCGAGGGGAATTTCGTCGAGGCCCAGACCGACACGCCGTTTTTCCAGATCGGTGAGACCAAATACGGCCGTCCCATTCTGGTGCGCGCTTATGACAACGACATGGATTTCGCCCAGGGCGTAAAGCTGTTGATGGTCAGCTTCGATTCGACCATTCGCGCCAACCTGTCCGTCGGAACGCCGCTCGATCTGCAAATCTACGAAACCGACAGTCTGAAGCTGGGGTATTCGCGGCGCATTCTGGACACCGACGAGGATTGGCGCGCCGTCTCGGACGGCTGGTCCGATGCCTTGCGGCAGGCCTTCGACAGCTTGCCCGACGTTAACCTCTGAATAAATGCCCGGAGCGGCCCCAAAGGCTGCACCCTGCGGCGCTTTGCATGTTGAAGTCGCAGGCCTCTCCGCTACCGTCCGCACATGCTTTTGTCCGTGCGCGCCGTCGAGAAATCCTTTGAGACCACCGATGGCCCGCAGCCTGTTCTGCGGGACGTGTCCTTCGATCTGACGGCGGGCCGGACACTGGCCCTGACGGGTGAAAGCGGGTCGGGCAAGTCCACGCTGCTGCATCTGGTGGCTGGGTTAGATATACCTGACAGCGGCACCATTCTGGTCGAAGGCCAGGACATTGCCGCCATGGGAGACGGCGCGCGGGCGGCGATGCGACGCGATACTGTCGGCCTGGTGTTTCAGCAGTTCAACCTGATCCCGTCGCTGAATGTGGCCGATAACCTGACATTCCATGCGCGTCTTGCCGGGCGGGACCCCGGCAATATCTTCGCTTTGGCCGAAAGGCTGGGTCTGGGCGATCACCTGCATCGGTTCCCCGAACAATTGTCGGGTGGGCAGCAGCAAAGGGTCGCAATAGGACGCACGCTGGCGGCACGTCCCCGACTGGTGTTGGCGGATGAGCCGACGGGCAACCTCGACGAGGCGACGGGCGATGCGATGATGGCGCTGATGCGTGACATGGCGGTCGAGACAGGCGCGGGCTTTCTGATGGTGACGCATTCGGAGCGGCTGGCCGCCATGCTGGACGACCGCCTTCATCTGCGCGCGGGCCGGATCACATGAGGGTGCGCCATGAATAGAGCAGCATTGGACGCACTGCTTGCGCATTGGCGACGACATCCACTGCAATTGCTGACGCTGGTGGTGGGGTTGGCGCTGGCGACGGGCCTCTGGACCGGTGTGCAGGCAATCAACGCGCAGGCGCGCCTGTCCTACGCCCGCGCCGCCGCGACACTGGGGCAGGATGCTCTGCCGCGCCTGGAAGGACCGCTGACGTTGGCGGATTTCGCCACGGCGCGGCGGGCCGGATGGCCTGTGACCCCAGTGATCGAAGGCAGGGTTCCCGGCACTCATCTGCGCCTTCTGGGCATCGACCCGTTCACCGCACCTCCATCGGCCGCGACACCGGATCTGTCGCCCGAAGACGCATTGACCGGTTTCCTGACCGGCGATCTGGTGTTTGTCGCGCCGGATGTCACGCTGCCCGAAGGATGGCCCGAAACGCGCATTGCGCCCGACCTGGCTCCGGGTCTGGTGATCGCGGATATCGCAGCGGCGCAGGCAATTCTTGGAACGCAGGAAGTGTCGCGCCTTATGGTCCTGCCCGGCGTGCGGCCCGATTTGAGGCCATTGACCGATCTGTTCCCGGATACTCGGCTGGTGCAGCCGACGGGCAGCAGTGATATCGCGCGATTGACCGACAGCTTTCACCTGAACCTGACAGCCTTTGGATTGTTGGCCTTCGCGGTCGGCCTGTTCATTGTCCACGCCGCTATCGGTCTCGCATTCGAACAGCGTCGCCCCCTGTTCCGGACCCTGCGCGCGCTTGGATTGCCTGCGCGGCGGTTGACCTTCTTGCTGGCCGTCGAACTGGCGGCCTTCACGCTGATTTCGGGGACGTTGGGCATCCTGCTGGGCTATCTTGTTGCGGCGCTCCTGCTGCCAGGTGTCGCAGCAACGCTGTCTGGGCTGTATGGTGCGGGCGTCGCGGACACCCTGTCCCTTTCGCCAGTCTGGTGGTTGTCGGGGTTCGCGATGGCGGGCATCGGGCTGGCTGTCGCAGGCGGACAGAGCCTCTGGCAACTTGTCCGCCTGCCGGTTCTGGCCCCCGCCATGCCGCGTGCCTGGGCCCGCGCGCGGGCCGCGACATTGATGCGACAGGGCATCGGGGGGGTTGGATTGCTGATCGTCGCGGGCGCTCTGGCCTTGTTTGGAAACGGACTGGTCATAGGATTTGTCTGTCTGGGCGCGCTGTTGCTTGGGGCCGCACTGCTGCTGCCGCCAATGCTGTCCGGCGTGCTGGCTGTGGGCGCGTCGCGGGCCAGGGGGGCCGTGGCGCAATGGCTCTGGGCCGATGCGCGGCAACAGGTTCCCGGACTGAGCCTTGCGCTGATGGCGCTGCTGCTGGCGCTTGCCGCGAATGTCGGCGTGAGCACAATGGTCGGCAGTTTTCGCGCGACCTTCACCGGATGGCTGGATCAGCGGCTGGCATCTGAGCTGTATCTTTATGCCAATGATGCAGAAGAAGCGGCGGAGATGCAGGCCTATGTCATCGACAAGGTTGATGCCGTACTGCCTGTAGCATCGGCGGAGACGGTGCTGGAGGGCGCCACGGGCGACGTCTTCGGGCAAGTCGATCATCCGACTTTCCGCGACAACTGGCCCCTTCTGGATGCAGTGCCGGGCGTCTGGGACAGGCTTGCGACTGGAGAGGGTGCGCTGATCAACGAACAACTGGCTCGCCGTACGGGTCTGTGGGCCGGGGCAGAAGTCGATCTGGGGCGCGCGGGGCGACAACAGGTTCTGGGTGTCTATTCGGACTATGGTAATCCGCTCGGTCAGGCGATCCTGACCGACACGCTGTTTCGCCAGACTTTTCCCGAGGCCGTGACGACCACCTTCGGCCTGCGACTTGATCCTGCGGACGTTCCCGCCCTGGCCCGCGACCTGACCGAACGGTTCGACCTGCCGCCTCGCCGGATCGAGGATCAGGCCGGAATCAAGGCGTTTTCGCTCAATGTTTTCGAGCAGACCTTCGCCGTCACCGCTTCGCTGAATGTGCTGACGCTGGGCGTGGCGGCCTTTGCGCTCTGGGCGTCTTTGACGACGCTGGGAGCGATGCGGGTGCCGCAGGTCGCGCCGGTCTGGGCGCTTGGCATGACCCGGTCGCGGATCGCACTCGCCGATTTGGGACGCGCGCTGTTGCTGGCGGCGTTCACGGCGGTTCTGGCCATTCCGACAGGCATCGCGCTTGCATGGGTGCTTCTGGCGGTCGTCAATGTGCAGGCTTTCGGCTGGCGCCTGCCGCTTTTGCCCGATCCAGCCGGTTGGTTGACACTGGCGATCTGGTCGATGGTCGCAGCGGGGCTGGCGGCAGTACTTCCGGCGTGGCGGCTGTGGCGAATGGCGCCCGCCGATCTTGTAAAGGTATTCGCGCATGAACGTTAGGGCTCTGATCGCGGCTCTGTGGCTGGCCTTGCCTCTACACGCGCAAGGCTTCGCCGGACTGGGGCAGGCAGCGGATGGATTTGCCCTTCCGACACCAAATCCAACATTCGATTTTCCTGCCGACCTAGGCGCACATGATGATTATCGCATTGAATGGTGGTATCTGACGGCGTCGGTGCAGGACGCGGACGGACAACAATACGGTGTGCAATGGACATTGTTCCGTTCGGCCCTGACGCCCACGGGGCCTCAGGTCTGGATGGGACATTTCGGCCTGACGACGCCGGATGCGCATTACACCGGCGAGCGGTTCGCACGCGGCGATGTCGGGCAGGCCGGTGTGACGCCCGCACCTTTCGAGGCCTGGATCGACGACTGGTCGATGGCGGGCGACGATCTGGATGCGCTGACCTTGCGGGCGTCAAACGGCGAAGTCGGCTATGCGCTGGATCTGACGGCACAGGGGCCGCTGGTGTTTCACGGCGTCGGTGGCTTTTCGGTCAAGTCCGCCTCGGGGCAGGCCAGCTACTACTATTCGCAACCGTTCTACGACGTGACCGGAACGCTCGACCTGCCCGACGGGCCGGTGTCCGTGACCGGCAAGGGCTGGCTGGACAGGGAGTGGTCGTCGCAACCGCTGGAGGCCGATCAGGAGGGATGGGACTGGTTCTCACTGTACCTGGACGACGGCGCGCGGCTGATGGCGTTTTCGCTGCGCGGCGGGGAAGGGTTTCATTATGCCTCCTACATTGCAGCGGATGGCACGATGTCGCCCTACTATGGCGATGCTCTGATCGCAGAGCCGCTGGAGACTGCGACGGTCGCAGGGCGCAACGTGCCCGTGCGCTGGCGGCTGGCCCTGCCGGATCGGGACATCGATTTGACGGTTGATGCGGTGAACCCAGACAGTTGGCAGGCCACGCTCTTTCCCTATTGGGAAGGTCCGGTCACGGCTACCGGAACCCATACCGCGACCGGATATCTGGAGATGACGGGTTATGAGTGACCCGTTCGGACAGTTGGATGATCTGTTGACGCACGTGTGGGGCCGTCTCGCCCGTGGCGCGCGGGTGTCGGACGACCCGTTCCGATTTGTCACTCTGGCGACGATCGGTACCGATGGACCCGAGGCGCGGACGGTCGGGTTGCGGGCGGCGGACCGGGATGCGGGTACCGTCGAGGTTCATTCCGACCTGCGCACCGCCAAGGTTCGTGCGTTGTCCCGCGATCCAAGAGCCGCGCTCCTGTTATGGGATGCCGCAGCGCAGCTCCAGGTGCGGCTGACGCTGACGATGACACTCCTGCCCGCAGATCCCGCCCGCTGGTCTACGGTGCCACCGTCATCCCGCCTGAACTATGGCACCGACCCCGCCCCCGGCGATACGGTCGATGCGCCGGAAGATGTGACCCGCACGCCAGAAATCGAACGCTTTATTGTATTATCGGGGTGTGTTCGCGTGATCGACGCCGTATCGCTCTCCCATGACCCACACCGTCGTGCGGTCTTCACGGGCACGGTTGGCCGTTGGGTCGCACCCTGAACCGCTAACAGATTCTTCATCTCTTGCCCCTAGACCAGACTGGCGGAGGTATGAGGATGGCCGACAAGGACGACAACAAAAGACCAATCATTGTCAAGCGCAAGAAAGTGATCGCGGGTGGTCATCATGGCGGCGCTTGGAAAGTGGCCTATGCAGATTTCGTGACCGCGATGATGGCGTTCTTCATGCTGATGTGGCTGCTCAATGCGACGACCGACAAGCAACGCAAGGGGCTTGCCGACTATTTTAGCCCGACCATAGCCGTCAGCCGCGTATCCGGCGGTGGGGAAGGCGCGTTGGGCGGACGGTCGATGTCTGCCGATGCCAGTCAGGTGCAATTGGGTCGGGGCGGCATCACCTCGTCCGAAGCTAATGGCACGACCGTCGAAGATGCCGAGCTGATGGCGGTTGAGGCCGCGATCTTTGGTAAAGGCGGCGACAGTCTGCTTGACGAAGAGATGTTGCGCCACGTTTCCGTGCGGCTGAGCGACGAAGGACTGGTAATCGAGTTTTTCGACCTGCCCAGCTCACCCCTGTTCGAGGGCGTTGCCCCGACGCCACTTTTACGCAAGTTGATCCGGTCGGTAGGGGGTCAGCTTCGCGCCCGTCCCAACGCCATTGCCATTGCGTCGTTCATTGCCGCCGAGCCGGTCGTCACACGACGGCCACAGGTCTGGCGGATGTCGAATGGTCGCGCTGATGCCGTGCGTCGCCTTTTGCCCGTTGCAGGGGTGTCCGATGCGCGGGTCGTGCGTGTAACCGGGCATGCCGACCGTCGGCCGGTCGCCTCCGATCCGCTGTCCAGCCGTAACAATCGTATTGAAATCATTATCCTACGCGACCGGGTGGCGCCGAGACGATAAATGACGGCGGCTATGACGAACAAAAGCCACTGCCATTAGCAGGCCCTTAAGACTTCGTCCGCCATGGTCGGGCGAAGACGACTCAATGTCGCTACCAAACCGAGATACCGAAAGGACCGCCGATGACGATTTCCTCTTCCCTCAATGCAGGTGTCACGGGCTTGAATGTGAACGCCAGCCGCCTGGCTACCATCTCCGATAACATCGCGAATTCGGCCACGTTTGGGTATAAGCGATCGACGGCGGACTTCCATTCCCTCGTTTTGGATCAAAGTCGCGGTGCTTATTCTGCGGGCGGGGTGCGCGTTACCACCGGTCGCGCCGTAGAACAGCGCGGCACGCTGATCACAACGAACAATCCTACCGATCTTTCGGTTACGGGCCGGGGCATGTTGCCGGTGACACCGATCACGGCGGTGGCGTCGGGATCCAGTGATCTCCCGCTGCGAATGACGTCAACGGGATCATTTCGCGCCGATGCCAACGGTATCCTTCGCACGGCCAGCGGCCAGGCTTTATTGGGCTGGCCTGCAAATCAGGATGGCGGAATTCCAAGCTATGCACGTGACACCATGGGCGGCTTGATGCCCGTGCGAGTCGATGCCAATCAGTTCGAGGGGGATGCCACGACGAGAATTTCTCTCGGTGTGAACCTGCCGGCGACCGATACGTCTTTCGATTCAAGCGGCGGATCGCGTACGATGGCGCTCGAATATTTCGGTAATCTCGGTCAGGCGCAGAACCTGGATATCACCTTCGTTCCGACAATCCCGGCCAGCGGATCCAGCAACGAATGGACCATTCAGGTCAATGATGCGGCTCAGGGCGGTCTGCTGGTCGGCGAATTCACCGTGCAATTCGATGATACACGCGACTATGGCGGCACGATTTCCAGTGTCACGACAGGTTCTGTAGGCGCTTATGACGCGGGTACAGGTCTGATCACCGTCGGTGCACAGAGTGGAGCGTTGGAACTGGACATCGGGCGCCCGCTGGAAGCGCGTGGCCTGTCTCAGTTATCGGACACCTTTGCACCGCTGTCGATCACCAAAAACGGCTCTCCGGTGGGCAATCTTGCATCGATCGAAGTTGATGCGCTGGGCATGCTCTCGGCCATTTACGACAGCGGGTTCACCAAGACGCTCTATCAGATCCCGATTGTCGATGTTCCGAACCCGAACGGACTCAAGCCTCTGGCGAATCAGACTTACCAGGTCTCGTCCGACAGCGGCGCGTTCTATCTCTGGAACGCCGGCGACGGCCCGGTCGGCGATGTGATCGGCTTCTCGCGCGAGGAAAGCGCTACCGACGTCGCTTCTGAGCTGACGCAGCTCATCCAGACGCAACGAGCCTACAATTCGAATGCGAAGGTTATCCAGACTGTCGACGAGATGTTGCAGGAAACGACTAACATCAAGCGCTGATTGTGCTTCCCGAACAGGAGTTTCGATATGAGTCTCTCTTCCTCGCTCAATATTGCGGTCGCCGGCTTGGACCTCAGCTCGCGCCGGGCTGATGTCGTGGCACGCAATGTCGCGAATGCGGACCGCGCCGGATATGCCCGCCGCAGCATCGACATGGGTGGACCGGGCGTGGGCGTACCTGGATCGTTTGTCATGATTTCGCGCGACTCTGATCCCAGGCTGGTGCTGATGCGGAGGGAGGCACAATCCCGACAAGCTGGCGAAGAAGTCCTGCAAACGTTCTACGCACGATTAGATTCTGGCATCGGGGACCCTGATCAGTCGGGAAGTCTTTCAGATCAAATAGCCCGCCTCGACGCTGCATTCGTCACTGCTGCCGCCGATCCCCGATCTGTTGTTGGAATGACGGAAATTGCCAATGCCGCAACAGATCTTGTAGCACTGATAAACACGCTGGATGCCGTCATCCAGGACGAGCGCCAATCCGCAGATAAAGACATTGGACGCGTCGTCGCGCAGTTGAACAGTGATCTCGCAGACGTAGCACGGCTAAACACTGACATTCGGCGTCTTAGCTCAGAGGGCAACGATGCCGCCGATCTTCAAGATCAGCGGGCGCTTCTGATAGATCGTATTTCCGCTCAGGTACCGGTGCGCGAACTGGCTCGGGACGATGGTGCGGTTGCCCTTGTCTCCAAGGGTGGACTTCTTCTGCTGGACGGTCGGCCTGCGACACTGGGCTTCGACACGCGCGCACCGATCACGGCTGAAATGTCAGCACCGACCCAGTTGTCCGGGCTGCGTGTGAACGGCCGAGATGTGGGCACAACCGGGACGCCCAGCGGAATTCCAGGCGGTGCTCTCGAGGCATTATTTAAAATAAGGGACGATGTTGCGCCACAGGCGACGTCGCGGCTGGATGGATTGGCAGCCGATTTGATCGAACGGTTCGAAGCCGCAGATGTCGACACGACGCGGATGGTCGGCGACTCAGGCCTGTTTACAGACCGGGGCACCGTGATTGCGGCTGTTCCGGGCCCAGGTCTAGCTGGTCGTCTGGAGGTCAATGAACGTATATTACCTGATGCCGGTGGTGACTTGTGGCGCTTACGTGACGGTCTTGGGGCAATCGCAGAGGGCACAGGTGCGGATGCCTCCCTCATCCTGCGCTATGGTGCGACACTTTCCAAGCAAGCACAGCCATCCAGTAGTGGCTTGCCGGGTATAACCGCAAGCTTGGCGGGCCATGCCGCATCATTGAAATCTATAGTTTCAAGTGAACGTCTTGCGATGGACGACCGCGTAGCATTCAGCATGATCAGCACAGAGGGCCTGGATGCTGGACGCGATGGTGGCCAAGTCGATATCGACACCGAAATGCGTCGCCTTGTTGAAATTGAACAAGCGTATGCAGCCAATGCGCGGATCGTTCAGGCTGTAAGCGACATGATGAACCGCCTGACGGAGATCTGATATGCTTAACAAGACGACATTCACACCTCTGATTGCGCCGCGCGACCTGTCGGCAGATACCCGTGCTCGTCTGGATGTGTTGACGGAAGAGCTTGCAAGCGGTCGGTTTGCAGACATCGGACGGGCTTTGAGCAGCGACTTTTCGATATTCTCGCGTATTTCCCACGCCTTACGGACTCAAGACGCGCGGCAAGGCGCATTGAGTCGTGCGGGGACATGGCTGGACTCTGTGCAAACTGCGATGTCGTCGATCCAGTCGATCGGAAGCCGAGTGACAGAAGGTTTGACATCTGCACTCGTACCAGGCGGCTCCGGGCAGGTCGATGCGATTGCCGCGACTGCGAGTGGTGCCTTGACCGATATCGCCGTCGCCATTGGTTACAAACTGGGTGGACGCGCAGTCTTTGCAAATGGAGACCCGTCCGGGCGTCCTCCGGTCGATATTGACGCCTTGGTCGCTGAAACCATTGCGCTGGCGACGTCAGCAACTGATGTGTCTGAACTGCTCCAAGCATTCGATGATTACTTTGCTACCGGCGGCGGGTTCGAGACAAATGTCCTCTCGGCCTATCCAGCGGATCCAACCGTCTTTCCATTGGGCGGAGGAATGTCTCTCTCGATACCGGTCGCCGCTGGCGACATGTCCATCCGGGACGCATTGAAACAGACTGCTTTGATTGCGTCCCTACCTGATGCGGGGTTCGAAATAGATGATACTGCGCGAAAGACGTTGTCTCGCGAGCTTCCGGTTCGCGCGTCCATGGTTGTGAGCGGTCTGGTGTCTACGCAAGCCGAATTGGGTGGGGTGCAAGCTCGTGTATCCCGATTCCTTGATACCTTGGGCACGGAACGTGCCAAGCTGGAAGCTCGCAAATCAGAAGCCGTGGGAGCTGATCCGTTCCAGACGGCTGCAAAGGTTCAGGCTGAAATGACGCGGCTGGAGACGATCTATTCAGTTACGGCGCGACGGGCAAATCTGCGGCTGACGGATTATCTGCGGTGATCCGACAATTGAGACTTCTTCTAATGCAGTCAACATCGTTTTGTCGCGCTATCGGCAGACTAACCATAGTATACACATCATCTGTCATAGTCGTGTTTATCCTTGGATTGATCGTGACCACTTCGCCTATCGCTGCACAGTCAATCCGAATCAAGGATCTGGTGGAATTCGACGGAGTCCGTGGCAACGATCTGGTTGGATATGGTCTGGTGGTTGGACTGAATGGCACCGGTGATGGATTAAGGAACGCTCCTTTCACAGAAGAGATCATGACGAATATTCTGGAGCGTTTGGGTGTGAATGTGACCGGGGAACAGTTCCGGCCCCGAAATGTTGCGGCTGTTATAGTGACTGCCGCCCTTCCACCATTCTCCCGGAGCGGGGGACGTATTGATGTAACCGTGTCTGCTATCGGAGATGCTGAAAGTCTTCTGGGGGGGACATTGGTTATGACGCCACTCACAGCGGCGGATGGCGAAATCTATGCGGTGGCGCAAGGTACGATCATTGCGGGCGGGGTTTCTGCTACGGGTGACGCGGCGAGCGTGGTCGAAGGCGTGCCTACGGCAGGCGTCGTTCCGGCTGGCGCACGCGTCGAGCGCGAGGTAGATTTCGATTTCTCATCGATGACGCAGATCCGCCTTGCCTTGCGAAGTCCGGATTTCACGACGGCACTGCGAATTGAAACTGCCATCAATCGCGAAACCGGTCGCGATGTTGCGCGCATGCTGGATGCCGGAACGATTCTGCTGGATATCGGGCTTACTGGAAAGGCTTCTCCGGCACATGCGCTGAGTGCAATCGAAAACGTCACGATAACTCCAGAACAACGTGCTCGGGTCGTCGTTGATCAGGCCTCAGGCACTATCGTCATGGGCAGCACTGTGCGAATTTCTGAAGTCGCCGTGTCGCAGAACAATCTGACACTGCGCATTGAGGAGGCACCCATTGTGGTACAACCTAATCCGTTCGCGGAAGGCCAGACTGTTGTGGTCCCGCGCACCGGGGTCGCGCTGCAAGAAGAGCCGGGGCCCGGGCTTGCACTGGTTCAGGGCGGTACGACCTTGTCGGATGTGATCGCGGGATTGAATGCACTGGGAGTTTCTGCCCGCGACATGATTGATATCCTAAAAAGTATCAAGGCCGCCGGAGCACTGCATGCGGAATTCGTGGTTCGATAGAATGTCCTGGTACTCCTGAGCACAGTTAAGTCTTAAATATCAAAGATTTAATTGTCTCACCCGAGGCGGTTGATAGATCGGCCCGCACAAGCTGTTTGCCGTTACGGCACCGTCTGGAATGGATTTTTTAGGCAACTTACTTTCCAATACAAAGTTGCATTGAAGGAGCACAATTCATGGCCATGACTGTGGCTTGAACACTTTTACTCGCTGCAACATGTTCGGCAATTTGAGCCTTCTGTATCTCGGCTTTGCTATGTTGCCCCCCCGTCAGCGGCCTTGGCCGAAGCTGCTGACGGGGGCGTATGGCGTCTGAACCTTGTGTGGTTTGACCATGTTTTCTAGCGAGCCAGCCCCGTCTCTTTTCATCATCGCGAACAGTTGCATTGTAAGCGCAGGATCGCACCGCGGCTTAAGTGTTTGATCCCACGGTTTGATGGTGCGATCCATTCGATGGACTGGAAGGAAGCACTATGGGACAAGTTCGTCACGGCAGCGCCACGACCACGTACGCCGTCAGAGCAGCAATACAGCGATCGCAAGCTTCGATCGCGGGG
>NZ_JBSXNP010000002.1:0-23068 GCF_056857695.1 Jannaschia sp. L-14R | reverse complement strand
CCGTCGATCTGGTCGTAGGCCTTGAAGTCGCCGAAATACTTCGTGATCGCCGCCGTCAGCGTCGTCTTGCCATGGTCAACGTGACCGATCGTACCGATGTTCACATGCGGTTTGTTGCGTTCGAACTTTGCCTTCGCCATGGGAAGGTCTCCTTCAATTTTGGGAGCGGCGGGAACCCCCGCCCTACATTGCGACTGGGAGGGCGGGGATCACCCCGCCGCACCGATTATGCGTATTTTTTCTGGATCTCTTCCGAGATGTTCTGAGGCACCGGCTCGTAGTGGTCGAACTGCATCGTAAAGTTCGCACGACCCGACGACATCGACCGCAGCGTGTTGATATAACCGAACATGTTGGCCAGCGGCACGTAGCAGTCGATCGCGATGGCGTTGCCGCGCGTGTCCTGCCCCTGCACCTGACCGCGACGCGAGGTCAGGTCGCCGATGATGCCGCCCGTGTATTCCTCGGGCGTGATCACTTCGACCTTCATGATCGGTTCCAGCAGTTTCGCACCGGCCTTGCGCATCCCTTCGCGCATACCCATCCGGCCCGCGATTTCAAACGCGAGGACCGAGGAGTCGACGTCGTGGAACTTGCCGTCCAGCAGCTGCACCTTGAAGTCGATGACCGGGAAGCCCGCCAGCGGACCGGAGTCCATGACCGACTTGATGCCCTTCTCGACGCCCGGAATGTATTCCTTGGGCACCGCACCACCGACGATCTTGGATTCGAAGGAGAACCCTTCGCCAGGCTCGGTCGGGGAGATCAGCAGCTTCACTTCGGCGAACTGACCGGACCCACCCGATTGCTTCTTGTGGGTGTAGGTATGCTCGACTTCACGGTCGATGGTTTCACGATAGGCCACCTGCGGCGCGCCGATGTTGGCCTCGACCTTGAATTCGCGTTTCAGGCGGTCGACCAGGATATCGAGATGAAGTTCCCCCATCCCCTTCATGATCGTCTGACCGGATTCGATATCGGTTTCGACGCGGAAGGACGGATCCTCGGCGGCAAGACGGGCCAGGCCCTGCGACATCTTTTCCTGGTCGGCCTTGGTCTTGGGTTCGACCGCGATCTCGATGACCGGATCGGGGAAGGTCATGGTTTCCAGAACGACCGGATCCTGCGGATCGCAGATCGTGTCGCCGGTGGTCGTGTCTTTCAGACCCGCAAGCGCGATGATGTCGCCGGCAAAGGCCTCCTCGATCTCCTCGCGGTTGATCGAGTGCATCATCATCATCCGGCCCACACGCTCTTTCTTCCCCTTGGTGGAGTTGAGCATCGTGTCGCCCTTGTTGAGGACGCCCGAATAGATGCGCGTGAAGGTCAGCGAGCCGACGAAGGGATCGTTCATGATCTTGAAGGCCAGGCCCGAGAACGGCATGTTGTCGTCCGCACGGCGCGGAATGTTGCGGACTTCATCCTCGTCGCCCGGTTTGAAGCCCATGTAATCGACCACGTCCAGCGGGCTGGGCAGATAGTCGATAACCGCGTTCAGCAAAGGCTGCACGCCCTTGTTCTTGAACGCTGAGCCGCACAGGACCGGAATGAACTTGATGGCCAGCGTGCCCTTGCGGATCAACGAGCGCAGGGTATCGACGTCCGGCTCGGCGCCGTCCATCAGATAGTTTTCCATTGCTTCGTCGTCCATCTCGACCGCGGTCTCGATAAGGTGGGCGCGCCATTCATCGGCTTGCGCCTTCAGGCTGTCGCGGATCGGCTTCTTGACCCAGGATGCGCCCAGATCTTCTCCTTCCCAGACCCACTCCTCCATGGTGACGAGGTCGACCATGCCTTCCAGTTCGGTCTCGGCGCCGATCGGAATCTGGATCGGGGCCGGAGTCGCGCCGGTGCGGTCCTTGATCATCTTCACGCAGTTGAAGAAGTCGGCACCGATCTTGTCCATCTTGTTGACGAAGACGATGCGCGGAACCTTGTAGCGGTCGGCCTGACGCCAGACGGTTTCGGTCTGAGGCTCGACCCCGGCGTTGGCGTCCAGCACGGCGACAGCACCGTCAAGCACGGCCAGCGAACGCTCGACTTCGATGGTGAAGTCGACGTGGCCGGGCGTATCGATGATGTTCATGCGATACTTGGTATCGGAGGTCGCATCGGCGGTCGGCTCTTCCTGGCGCTGCCAGAAGGTCGTGGTCGCGGCGGAGGTGATCGTGATGCCACGCTCCTGCTCCTGCTCCATCCAGTCCATCGTGGCGGCGCCGTCGTGGACTTCGCCGATGTTGTGGGACTTGCCGGTGTAGAACAGAATCCGCTCGGAGCAGGTCGTCTTGCCCGCGTCGATGTGGGCCATGATGCCGAAGTTGCGGTATCGGGCGAGGGGATAATCGCGTGCCATGGGGCGTACCTCAGATAGGAGGAAAAAACGGGTGCGGGGGCCTCGGACCGGGCCCCCGTGTCAATGCTTAGATAGGTGCGAAACTCACCAGCGGTAGTGGCTGAACGCCTTGTTGGCGTCGGCCATCTTGTGGGTATCTTCGCGCTTCTTGACGGCGGAACCACGGGACTGGACGGCATCGACCAGTTCACCGGCCAGACGCTCTTCCATGGTGTTCTCGTTGCGGGCGCGGGCGGCCTTGATCAGCCAGCGGATGGCAAGGGCCTCCCGACGCTCGGGCCGGACTTCCACAGGCACCTGATAGGTGGCACCACCGACGCGGCGCGAACGCACCTCGACCGAGGGCTTGATGTTTTCGAGGCTCTCGACGAACACCTCGATGGGCGAGCGCTTCAGCTTGGCCTCGACGCGATCCATCGCGTTGTAGACGATGCGCTCGGCGACGGCTTTCTTGCCATCGATCATCAGGTTGTTCATGAACTTGGTCAGAACCTTGTCGCCATACTTGGCGTCGGGCAGGACTTCGCGTTTTTCTGCGGCGTGACGGCGGGACATCTGGGACCCCTTCTAGCGTTGTGTCGTCATTCCGGGGAGGCCCCCGGACATGCGGAATGAGAGATATCCCCGGACCGGGTCCGGGGACGCACCGGCGGCATCACTTCGGACGCTTGGCACCGTATTTGGAACGACGCTGGCGACGATCCTTGACGCCCTGCGTATCGAGCACACCGCGCAGGATGTGGTAGCGCACGCCGGGAAGGTCTTTCACACGACCGCCGCGGATCAGCACGACGCTGTGTTCCTGCAGGTTGTGCGATTCACCGGGAATGTAGCTGATGACCTCGAAACCGTTGGTCAGGCGCACTTTGGCGACCTTCCGCATGGCCGAGTTCGGCTTCTTCGGCGTCGTCGTATAGACGCGCGTGCAGACGCCACGCTTCTGCGGGCAGCCTTCGAGGTGCTGCGACTTGGAAGCTCGGACCTTGGGCTGCCGCGGTTTACGGATCAGCTGCTGGATGGTGGGCATTGAGGGTGTCCCCATTTGTTATTCAAATACGTGTCCGGCTTCCAACGCGACAAAACCAATTGACCGCAGCCACCCGGAATTCCGACCTGGGCGATGCGGTTTGATGACAGAGGATCGGGAAGCAGTATCCCGGATCGTGACCGATAGGTTCTGGCGTGCCGGACCCCGGATGAGACATCACCCGGACCGAATTGAGGCCGACATAGGGGAATCGCCGGGGGGTGTCAACGTGGGTGCGTTGCCGCCGCGACGCGGGGCGGGCGGACAGGGGACGCACGGGTGATCTGTGGGTGATCCACGTCGGACGTCTTTCGGCGGGGCCTGCCGGAGAGACTTGCCAGCCCCGGCAGGACGGGCCACCGTCGCGGCCATGTCCGACCTCCAGATCCTTGCCATCACGCGATTTGCCTATCCCGGCCTCGGCGGCTTCCAGACCGAACACGACACGGTCGAGGCGCGGCAGGCTTACCTTTGGCACCCCGACCGGATGGAGACGCGGTTCCGCACGCTGGAGCATGTCTGCCTGCGGACGCTGGCGGCGCAGACCGACGGCGATTTCCGCACCATCGTCATGACCGGTGACGCCCTGCCCGAGCCGTGGCGGTCGCGCCTGGTGTCGCTGGTATCGGGATTGAAGGGCGGACATGTCGTCTTTCATCCGGCGGAGCAATACCGCGAGGCGATCCGCAATGTCGTGCTGCCGTTCATCGACCCGGACGGGCCACCCACGATGCAGTTCCGCCACGACGACGATGACGGTGTGGGGCGTCGGTTTGTGGCGCGGTCGCGCGAAACCTTTGCCGATGTGCGACCCTTTTGGGAGCGGCACAAGCGGCTGACGATCGACTTCAACCAAGGCTATCTGCTGGGCCTGACGCCGGACGGCCCCCGCACCGAGGCGACGTTCAACCCGCATCTGGGCGTCGCGCAGGCGGTATTTCTGGCGCCGACGAATACCCGCACCGCCCTGCATTTTCCGCACCACCGGATCGGGACGTTGATGCCGTCGATCACCCTGCCCGACGCGCCGATGTGGCTGCGCGGCGTGGACGGGATGAACGACAGCGGCGTGCGGGCACAGGTCGAGCGGCTGATACCGGCAGACGAGGAGCGAAGGGCGGAGTTGCGGCGGCGGTTCGCGCTGGATCTCAAGGCGATCCGGCGGAGTTTCTGAACACGCGCGCGGGTCGTCCCGGTCAGTCGTCGATTTCCATGACCCGTTTCATCGGAATGACTTTCAGCCCCGCCGCGACAATCGCATCGTGGAGCGCGTCCGACGTGAGAAGCTGGGGAACCGACAGCCCGTGGTCCCACCACAGATTGGCATCGGGAATGTCCGTGCGGCGAACGCCGACGTCGTAGCTGCGGTTCAGGAACACGAGCCGTGGCGACGTACTGGCCGGCATGACAGGCGTCGCGGGATTGAACCGCTCTTCGTCGATCCGAACGTCACTGTGGCTTTCGCTGATCGCGGCCGCATGAACGGCGGGGACAAACCCGAAAAAGGGACCGGGATAGGGCTCCCCGCGTTTGGTCAGCATCTCAACCGGCCAGATGATATGCTTGCCGGGATCGTGCGCCTCGATCACCCTGCGCAGGGCATCGGAGATGATGAAGAGGCCGTTTTCGCCCCACCACATATCGGGAAAGACTTTCCGCTTTTTCTCGACGACAAAGACTTTGGGCAGAAGGGCCAGATCAAGATCGCCCCTTTCCCCTTTAAAGATATCTGCATAGACCGCTGCCATCTTTGTGGATTGTTGTCTAAGCGGCGAAGCGGATTTGGTGCGGAGATCATATGAACTCGTAGATATATGCCCCCCTCGCCCATCCAAAGTTCTTTTGATGATCCAGGTCATTCTGCTCTCTCTATCTTAGTCGTGTCCACGCCGCAGGGAGCGGCAGGTTCCGTTCGTCGTCTTACCTCGGCGCGTTCGGGCGGGGCATCGGGGCGCGGCGGCCTTCGCGCCAGAGGGTATACAGACCCGTCGCGGCCACCAGCGCCGCCCCCGCCAGCGTCATCGGTTTCGGCCAGTCGCCGAACACCAGCCAGCCCAGCATCAGGCCCCAGATCAGCGCGGTGTAGCGGAACGGGGTGACGGCCGCGACCTCGCCCACGCGCATCGCCATGATCGAGAACAGGTAACCGCCGAGGATGAACATCGAGGCGACGACCAGCAGACCGCCCTGCCCCGGCGAGACCGCGCCCCATGGCTCGCGCAGCGACATGAACAGGCCCAGCAGCATCACGCCGAGCGCCGTGAAGATCGCGACCTTGAGCGAGGGCACATCGCGCGACAGGCGGCGGGTGATGAGTTCGCGCAGGGTGATCGTCAGCACCGCCGCCAGTGCCGCCAGCGACCAGCGGTCGAAGTCGTCGCCGCCGGGTCGCACGATCATCAACACGCCGACGAAACCGACCGCGATGGCCGACCAGCGTCGCCAGCCGACGCGTTCGCCCATGAATATCGCGCCCGCCGCCGTGATCATCAGCGGCAGGGCTTGCAGGATCGCGGTGACATTGGCGAGCGGCATATGCGTCAGGGCGAGGATGAAGGGATAGAAGCTGGCGACTTCGGCCAGGGACCGCCCGATCACCCATTTCCAGTCGTCCCGCGGGATCGGCTTGCGCAGCGCGCCGGTCAGATGCGCCAGCAGGACGATCAGCAGCGTCGCGCCGACACCGCGCAGGAACACGACCTGAAACGTCGGCATGTCCTGGGCCAGATATTTGATGGTGGCGTCGTTGAGTGTGAACGTCGCCATCGACGCCACCATGAAGGACGCGCCGCGAATGTTATCGTTCACCGAAGGTCCTCCTTCGGCCCGGACCGCCCGGCGTGTCCGGTCAGATGCAGGCCGGGGGCCTCCGCCCGCATCACGACGCGCCGCCCCGCATCAGACCCATCGCGGCGTCCGGGTCCAGCCCGAAGCGCTCCACCAGCAGCTTGCGGCCCCGGTCTGTGTCCATCGGTTTGGAATGCGGCGGGATGCTGCGCCCGCTGTCATTGGTGTCATGCAGGGTGCGGATGAACATCGCGGCACCGCCCGGCTCCAGCCAGGTCGGGATGAAACTGGCCAGCCGCCGATGGTTGTAGCGGTAAATGCAGGTCTCCATGGCGGGCGATGTGACCATCGCGCAGGCAAGGCTGGGGGCATATGTCTCGCGGAATTCGCGGAACGGCGCGGCCCGGTCGTTCAGGTCCCAGTAGAGGCCGCGCGTGAAGGCTATGGCGAGGGGATTGTCGGCGAAGCCACCGGCAATCAGTCGGTCGGCGCGGTCGCGTGTTTTCGCGATGTAGTCGACGGCAAGCGCATCGTCGTCGTCAAGGCGGAAGCCGGTGACATGGGTGGTGCCGTCGCGGACGGCGCGGCGGAAACTGCGCTTGGCGGACGGCAGCGGTCCCATCCGTTCCATGAAGATCGGGCGGACGAAAGGGAAGCGGTCGCGCAGTGCCCGCAGGCGTTTCTTGCAAGCGTCAGGCAGCGTGTCGCCCGCAAGGATAACGCAGGTGAAATCGCCGTCGGTCTGGGCGGCCAGCGACGGCAGGGTAATGGTTTCGAGGTAGGCGAACCGGCTGGCCAGACGCGCAGGATCGTAGAGCATCGCCAGCAGTGCGTCTTCGTCCATGCCGCTGACGGCAAAGCCTTCGGTGGCCGGATAGCTGAAGCGGATCAGGCCGATGATCTGGTTGCGAACGGTCATGGAGTTTGCGTCGCATGGGGGCGCGGCTGCGGCAAGACATGTCACGACAAGCAGGACGCAGTTGCGGGTATGCGGGAACGAAAAACCCCCGCCGGATCGCTCCGGCGGGGGTATGTTTTGTCAGGACGCCAGGATCAGTCCTCGGCCGTCTCGGCCGCCGGTTCGGGCGTCTTGAACGCGTCTTCGGCAGACGACGTCGGCTCGGGCGCGGCCAGGGCCGCGGCCTTTTCGGCTTCGATCCGGGCGGCTTCGATGACGACGCTGTCCCGTTCGGTCGCGATGGCGCGCATCTTCTGGGTCGCGCCACCGGTGCCCGCCGGGATCAGACGACCGACGATGACGTTCTCCTTCAGGCCGACCAGCTTGTCGCGCTTGCCCTGAACCGAAGCTTCGGTCAGCACCCGCGTGGTTTCCTGGAACGAGGCCGCCGAGATGAAGCTGCGGGTCTGCAGCGACGCCTTGGTGATGCCCAGCAGGATCGGCTCGGCGATGGCCTGCCGGTCGCCTCGCTTTTCGGCCTTGGCGTTGGCTTCTTCCAGTTCGGCCTTGTCGACATGTTCGCCCTTCAGAAGCGTCGTTTCGCCCGAGTCGAGGACTTCGAACTTCTGAAGCATCTGGCGGACGATGACCTCGATGTGCTTGTCGTTGATCTTCACGCCCTGCAGGCGATACACGTCCTGCACTTCGTCGATCAGATAGTCGGCCAGCGCCTCGATCCCCATGATCCGCAGGATGTCGTGCGGCGCGGGGTTGCCGTCCATGATGTAGTCACCCTTCTGGACGAAGTCGCCTTCGGCCACCGGGATGTGCTTGCCCTTGGGCACCATGTAGTCGATCGGCTCCAGGCTCTCGTCGGCAGGAACGACCGTGATCCGGCGCTTGTTCTTGTAATCCTTGCCGAATTTCACATAGCCGTCGCGTTCGGCGATGATCGCGTTGTCCTTGGGACGCCGCGCTTCGAACAGTTCCGCCACCCGTGGCAGACCACCGGTGATGTCCTTGGTCTTGGCACCTTCGCGCGGAATACGCGCGACGACGTCGCCGGCCTTCATCATCTGGCCGTCTTCGATGGACAGAATGGCGTCCACCGACATGGCGTAGGTCATCGGGTTTCCGGCGTCGTTGCGAACCGGCTCCCCGTCTTCACCGACGATGATGACCTCGGGCTTCAACTCGTTGCCCTTGGGGGCCGAGCGCCAGTCCGACACGATCTTCTGGGTCATGCCGGTCGCGTCGTCGGTCTCGTCGCGGACGGAGATGCCCGCGTAGAGGTCGACGAACTTCGCCTTGCCGTCGGCTTCGGCGATGATCGGCAGGGTGAACGGGTCCCATTCGAACAGCTTGTCGCCGCGTTCGACCTTCTGTCCATCGGTCACGAACAGGGTCGTGCCGTAGCCCAGCTTGTGGGACGACCGCTCCTCTCCGTTTTCGTCGATGATGGCCATCTGCATGTTGCGCCCCATGACGACGTTGCCACCGGCTTCGTTCATCAGGGTGTTCGCATTGCGGAATTCGACCTTACCGGCAACCGAGGTTTCCATGAACGACTGCTGACCACCCTGGGCCACGCCGCCGATGTGGAACGTCCGCATCGTCAGCTGTGTGCCCGGCTCGCCGATGGACTGCGCGGCGATGATGCCGACAGCTTCGCCGAGGTTCACCTTGGTGCCACGGGCCAGATCACGGCCGTAGCAGGTGGCGCAGACGCCTTCTTCGGCCTGACAGGTCAGGGGCGAGCGGATGCGCATCGACGCGACAGATGCCGTGTCGATGATGTCCGCACTGCGTTCGTCGATCAGCTCGCCTTTCTTGACGATGACCTCGTCGGTGCCCGGAACGTGGACATCGTCGGCCGCCACGCGGCCCAGCACACGCTCGGCCAGGGTCGCGACGACTTCACCGTCGTTGACCGCAGCGGTCGCCGTGATGGCGTTTTCGGTGCCGCAGTCGTCCACGCGAACGATGCAGTCCTGCGCCACGTCGACCAGGCGACGGGTCAGATAGCCCGAGTTCGCCGTCTTGAGCGCGGTGTCCGACAGACCTTTGCGCGCGCCGTGGGTCGAGTTGAAGTATTCAAGAACGGTCAGACCTTCCTTGAAGTTCGAGATGATCGGCGTCTCGATGATGTCGCCGTTCGGCTTGGCCATCAGGCCGCGCATGCCGCCCAGCTGCTTCATCTGCGTGACCGAGCCACGGGCACCGGAGTGGGCCATCATGTAGACCGAGTTCGGCTCGTTTTCGGCACCGTTCTCGTCGACCCCGGCGATGGAGATGTTGGACATCATCGCCTCGGTGACCTTGTCGTTACACTTCGACCAGGCATCCACGACCTTGTTGTACTTTTCGCCCTGAGTGATCAGGCCGTCCATGTACTGCTGCTCGAAGTCCTTCACCAGGTCGCGCGTCGCATCCACGATCGGCCACTTGCTGTCGGGGATGACCATGTCGTCCTTGCCGAACGAAATGCCCGCCTTGAACGCTTCGCGGAAGCCCAGCGTCATGATCTGGTCGCAGAAGATCACCGATTCCTTCTGACCGCAGTAGCGGTAGACGGTGTCGATGGTCTGCTGCACCTCTTTCTTGCGCAGCAGGCGGTTGACCAGATCGAAAGGGGCCTTGGCGTTCATCGGCAGCATCGCACCCAGACGCACGCGTCCCGGCGTGGTGTCGAAGATGACGCCGACTTCCTCGCCCATCTCGTCGATCTGGGTGACACGCGCCTTGATCTTGGCGTGCAGATGCACCTCGCCGGCGTCGAGGGCGAGAACGACCTCGTCCACCGAGGAGAAGACCATGCCTTCGCCCCTCATGCCGGACCGTTCCATCGACACGTAGTACAGGCCGAGGATCATGTCCTGCGACGGCACGATGATCGGCGCGCCGTTGGCGGGCGACAGCACGTTGTTGGTCGACATCATCAGGACGCGGCATTCCAGCTGCGCCTCGAGGCTCAGCGGCACGTGAACGGCCATCTGGTCGCCGTCGAAGTCGGCATTGAAGGCCGAACAGACCAGCGGGTGAAGCTGGATCGCCTTGCCTTCGATCAGAACCGGCTCGAACGCCTGAATGCCGAGACGGTGCAGCGTGGGCGCACGGTTCAGCATGACGGGGTGTTCGCGGATGACCTCATCCAGAATGTCCCAGACTTCGGGACGCTCTTTCTCGACCAGTTTCTTGGCTTGCTTGACCGTGGACGACAGGCCCTTGGCCTCGAGCCGGGAATAGATGAACGGCTTGAACAGTTCGAGTGCCATCTTTTTCGGCAGGCCGCACTGATGCAGCTTCAGCTCCGGTCCCGTCACGATGACGGACCGGCCCGAGAAGTCGACGCGCTTGCCCAGAAGGTTCTGGCGGAAGCGGCCCTGCTTGCCCTTGAGCATGTCGGACAGCGATTTCAGCGGGCGCTTGTTGGCACCCGTAATGACGCGGCCACGACGACCGTTGTCGAACAGCGCATCGACGGATTCCTGCAACATCCGCTTTTCGTTGCGCACGATGATGTCGGGCGCGCGCAATTCGATCAGCCGCTTCAGGCGGTTGTTGCGGTTGATGACCCGGCGATACAGATCGTTCAGGTCCGATGTGGCGAACCGGCCCCCGTCGAGCGGCACCAGCGGGCGCAACTCGGGCGGGATGACCGGGATGACCGTCAGGATCATCCACTCCGGACGGTTGCCGGATTCGATGAAGCTCTCGACGATCTTCAGGCGCTTGATGATCTTCTTGGGCTTCAGCTCTCCGGTGGCTTCCTTCAGGTCTTCACGAAGGGTCGTGGCTTCCTGCTCCAGGTCGATGGCGGCCAGCATTTCGCGGATAGCTTCGGCACCGATGTTCGCCTGGAAGGCGTCGGCCCCGAAGTTGTCCTGCGCGTCCATGAACTCCTCCTCGGACATCAACTGTCCGTAGGTGAGGTCGGTCAGGCCCGGTTCGATCACGACATAGTTCTCGAAATACAGGATGCGTTCCAGATCGCGCAGCGTCATGTCCAGCATCAGGCCGATGCGCGAGGGCAGCGACTTGAGGAACCAGATGTGCGCGACGGGCGAGGCCAGTTCGATGTGGCCCATCCGCTCGCGGCGGACCTTTTGCAGCGTGACTTCCACGCCGCATTTCTCGCAGACGACGCCGCGATACTTCATGCGCTTGTACTTGCCGCAGAGGCATTCGTAGTCCTTGATCGGACCGAAGATGCGCGCGCAGAAAAGACCGTCACGCTCGGGCTTGAACGTGCGGTAGTTGATGGTCTCGGGCTTCTTGATCTCGCCGTAGGACCACGAGAGAATCCGCTCCGGGCTGGCCAGCGAGACCTTGATCTCGTCAAAAACCTTCTGCGGGGCGATCGGGTTGAACGGGTTGTTCGTCAGTTCCTGGTTCATCTTGATACCTTTATGAAAAGGGTGCGTTGGGGGACGTGGGGCGCGCGCGAAACGCGCCCCATCGGGTGACGATCCTGTCGGACATCACTCGTCGTCTTCCTCCGCATCCAGGAGTTCCATGTTCAGGCCGAGGCCGCGGACTTCTTTGACGAGAACGTTGAAGCTCTCGGGAACGCCCGCCTCGAAGTTGTCCTCGCCCTTGACGATGCTTTCATAGACCTTGGTCCGTCCGGCCACGTCGTCCGATTTGACCGTCAGCATTTCCTGCAGGGTGTAGGCGGCGCCGTAGGCTTCCAGCGCCCAGACCTCCATCTCGCCGAAGCGCTGACCACCGAACTGCGCCTTGCCGCCCAGCGGCTGCTGCGTGACGAGGGAATACGGACCGGTGGACCGGGCGTGGATCTTGTCGTCGACCAGGTGGTGCAGCTTGAGCAGGTATTTCACCCCGACGGTCACCTGGCGCGAGAACTTCTCGCCGGTGCGCCCGTCGAACAGATCGGACTGACCGGAGGTGTCGAAACCGGCACGCCGCAGTGCGTCGTTGACGTCGCCTTCCTTGGCACCGTCGAAGACCGGCGTGGCAATCGGAACGCCCGCCGTCACGTTGCCCGCGTATTCGACGAGGGTGTCCTCGTCCATCGCGGCCATCGCTTCTTCGTAGGCTTCTTCGCCATACGCGATCTTCATCGCCTCGCGCACCGGGGTCAGGTCGCCGCTGCGCCGGTAGTCGTCCAGCGCCTCGTCGATCTTGAGGCCCAGACCGCGTGCGGCCCAGCCCATGTGCGTCTCGAGGATCTGACCGACGTTCATGCGCGACGGCACGCCCAGCGGGTTCAGACAGAAGTCGACCGGGGTCCCGTCGGCCAGGAACGGCATGTCCTCCATCGGAACGACCTTGGAGATGACGCCCTTGTTGCCGTGACGGCCGGCCATCTTGTCGCCCGGCTGAAGCTTGCGCTTCACGGCGATGAAGACCTTGACCATCTTCATCACAC
This sequence comes from Jannaschia sp. L-14R, assembly GCF_056857695.1. Classification (NCBI taxonomy): domain Bacteria; kingdom Pseudomonadati; phylum Pseudomonadota; class Alphaproteobacteria; order Rhodobacterales; family Roseobacteraceae; genus Jannaschia; species Jannaschia sp. L-14R. Next base: position 10,611 of record NZ_JBSXNP010000002.1, on the reverse strand, counting down.
CCGGCGGCAGGTCGTCACCACGACGGACCTTTTCGACCTTGTCCTCGAAGCGGGCTTCCATGCTGCGCTTCTGGATCTCGTACTGCTCGTTCAGGGCTTCGACCTGCTTGGCGGACTCCTCGTCCTCCAGCGCGATCTGCCACCACTGACCGAAGGACAGCATCGACAGGGATTCTTCGGTCACGACGGTGCCGGACTTGAAACCCTTGGGGCCCTTCACGGCCTTCTGACCTTCGATCATCGACCGCAGGCGCGCATAGATGTTGCGGTCCAGAATTTCGCGCTCGTCATCCCGGTCACGGGCCAGACGTTCGACCAGTTCCCGCTCGATCTGCAGGGCCCGCTCGTCCTTTTCGACGCCGTGACGGTTGAAGACACGAACCTCGACCACGGTGCCGTAATCGCCCGGCTTGACCCGCAACGAGGTATCGCGAACGTCCGAAGCCTTCTCGCCGAAGATGGCGCGCAGAAGCTTTTCTTCCGGCGTCATCGGGCTTTCGCCCTTGGGGGTGATCTTGCCCACAAGGATGTCGCCCGGCTCCACATCCGCACCGATATAGACGATGCCCGCTTCGTCGAGGTTGCGCAGGGCTTCCTCGCCGACGTTCGGGATATCACGGGTGATTTCTTCCGGCCCGAGCTTGGTATCACGGGCGGCGACTTCGAATTCCTCGATGTGGATCGAGGTGAAGACGTCGTCGCGCGAAACCCGCTCGGAGATCAGGATCGAGTCTTCGTAGTTGTAGCCGTTCCACGGCATGAAGGCGACGATGACGTTCTTGCCGAGCGCCAGTTCCCCCATGTCGGTCGACGGACCGTCGGCCAGCACTTCGTTCTTACTGACATTGTCGCCCACCTTCACCAGAGGACGCTGGTTGATGCAGGTGTTCTGGTTCGACCGCTGGAACTTGCGCAAACGGTAGATATCGACACCCGCATCACCAAGGATCAGATCCTCGGTTGCGCGCACGACGATACGTTCGGCATCGACCTGGTCGATGACGCCGCCGCGACGGGCCATGATGGCCGCCCCGGAATCGCGGGCCACGACCTCTTCCATGCCGGTGCCCACAAAAGGAGCATCGGCGCGCAGAAGCGGCACGGCCTGACGTTGCATGTTCGACCCCATCAGAGCGCGGTTCGCGTCGTCGTTCTCAAGGAACGGGATCAGCGCCGCGGCGACCGAGACAAGCTGCTTGGGCGAGACGTCGATCAGGTCGACGTTATCGCGGGACTGCAATTTATAGTCGCCGGACTGACGGGTCGACACCAGTTCGTTCTGGAACTTCATGTCGTCGGTCAATTGCGCATTGGCCTGCGCAACGGTGTGACGCATTTCCTCGGTCGCGGACATGTATTGCACATCGTCCGTTATTTTACCGTCAACGACCTTGCGGTACGGTGTTTCGATGAAGCCGTACTTGTTGACGCGCGCATAGGTCGCGAGGCTGTTGATCAGACCGATGTTCGGGCCTTCCGGCGTCTCGATCGGGCACATCCGGCCATAGTGGGTCGGATGAACGTCGCGGACTTCGAAACCGGCACGTTCGCGGGTCAGACCACCCGGCCCGAGCGCGGACAGGCGACGCTTGTGCGTCACTTCCGACAGCGGGTTGGTCTGGTCCATGAACTGCGACAGCTGCGATGAACCGAAGAATTCGCGCACGGCGGCGGCGGCCGGTTTCGCGTTGATCAGGTCCTGCGGCATGACGGTGTCGATCTCTACGCTCGACATACGCTCCTTGATGGCGCGCTCCATCCGCAGAAGGCCGACGCGATACTGGTTCTCCATCAATTCGCCGACGGACCGCACACGGCGGTTGCCGAGGTGGTCGATGTCATCGATGTCACCACGGCCGTCGCGCAGTTCGACCAGTGCCTTGATGCAGGCCAGGATGTCTTCATCGCGCAGCGTGCGGACGGTATCCTCGGCATCCAGGTCCAGACGCATGTTCATCTTGACCCGGCCCACGGCGGACAGGTCGTAACGCTCGCTGTCGCGGAACAACTGATCGAACAGGGCCTGCGCCGCGTCGACGGTGGGCGGCTCGCCCGGACGCATGACGCGGTAGATATCCATCAGCGCGGTATCGCGGCCCAAGTTCTTGTCGGCCGCCATCGTGTTCCGCATGTACGGGCCGACGTTGACGTTATCGATGTCCAGAACCGGAATCTCGGTGACGCCAGCATCCAGAAGCTCTTTCAGGGTGCCGCCGGAAACTTCGCCTGCCTTGTCCAGCTCCCACGTCAGCTCGTCACCGGCCTCGACGAAGATCGCTCCGTTGGTTTCGTCCACGATGTCGCGGGCGGCGAACTTGCCGATAATGCCGTCGAACGGCACCAGGATGTCGCCGACCTTGTCGTCGTCGCGCAGTTTCTTGACCTGACGCGGGGTGACCTTCTTGCCGGCTTCCATGACGACTTCGCCGGTGTTCGCATCGACGATATCCATCGCCGGACGGGTGCCGGTGTATCGCTCGGGGAAGAACTTGGTCGACCAGCCCTTGTCCTTGCGCAGGGTGAAATCGACAGTGTCATAATAGGCATTCATGATGCCTTCCTGGTCCATGCCGAGAGCATAGAGCAGCGTCGTCACCGGCAGTTTGCGGCGACGGTCGATGCGGCAGAACACCAGGTCCTTGGCGTCGAACTCGAAGTCCAGCCAGGAGCCGCGGTACGGGATGATCCGGCAGGCGAACAGCAACTTGCCCGAACTGTGCGTCTTGCCCTTGTCGTGGTCGAAGAACACACCGGGCGAGCGGTGCATCTGCGACACGATCACACGCTCGGTGCCGTTCACGATGAACGTTCCGTTCTTGGTCATCAGGGGCATGTCACCCATGAAGACGTCCTGTTCCTTGATGTCCTTGACCGACTTGGCGGAGGTATCTTCGTCGATATCGAACACGATCAGGCGCAGAGTTACCTTGAGCGGTGCGGCATAGGTCATGTCGCGCTGCTGGCATTCCTCGACGTCGTACTTGGGCTCTTCAAGCTCGTATTTGACGAATTCGAGGATCGCCGTCTCGTTGAAATCCTTGATCGGGAAAACCGACTGGAACGTGCCCATCAGGCCTTCGCCCTCGGACGGCTCGGCCTGATCGCCGGATTTCAGGAAGAGGTCATAGGACGACTTCTGCACTTCGATAAGGTTCGGCATCTGGAGAACTTCGACCAGTTTGCCGTAATACCGACGGATACGCTTGGAGGACGCTTGCGTCTGAGCCATGTTGTGCTCGCCTTTTCAAGTTTCGCGCCTTGGTTCCCGACGGGCACCGGGGGCCAGGGCTTGCGAATGGGTCGTCGAGGAGGACCATCTGGCACGCCATCCCACAGGCGCGCCCCCGTCCGCCTCCTGACCGGAAAAGTCCGCCATGATGACGGGCTTTTCGAGACAGGAGCGGGTGGCACCGGAAGCTCCGCTGCCACCCTCTTTATCCGACCGGATCGATGGTTCGGCTGACTTTGCGAAGAGCAAAGCCGCCGTCCAGCGACCGAGTGCGACCGCGGGGCGGTCGCACGGTCACGGCAAAGCCGTGATTACTTCAGTTCGACTTCGGCGCCAGCTGCTTCCAGCTTGCCCTTGATCTCGTCGGCTTCGGCCTTGGAGACCTGCTCCTTGACGGCCTTGCCACCGGCTTCAACCAGGTCCTTGGCTTCTTTCAGGCCCAGACCCGTGATGCCGCGGACTTCCTTGATCACGTTGATCTTGGAGGCGCCTGCCGACTTCAGGATGACGTCGAATTCGGTCTGCTCTTCGGCAGCCGCGCCACCGGCGTCGCCACCGGCAGCCATCATGACGGCGCCACCGGCAGCCGGCTCGATGCCATATTCGTCCTTGAGGATGGTTTTCAGTTCCTGGGCTTCCAGCAGCGTCAGGGCGACGATGTCTTCGGCGAGTTTTTTCAGATCAGCCATTTGATTTCCGTTCTATTAAGATGTGTTCCGGTATCGTGCCGTTCAAGGTCACGACGAGGGATGACGTCAGGTGCTTCAGGCAGCCTTCTCTTCGATGGTCGAAAGAATGCTGGCGATGTTGGAAGCAGGCGCGCCAATGGCCCCCGCGATGTTCGAAGCAGGTGCGGCGATGCAACCCACGATGGAAGCGATAAGCTCCTCGCGGCTGGGCATCTTCGCGACTGCTGCAACACCGGCGGCGTCCAGCGCCGTATCGCCCATCGCGCCACCCAGGATAACCAGCTTCTGGTTGTCCTTGGCATACGCATCGAAAACCTTCGCCGCAGCGACGGGGTCTTCGGAATAGCCGAATACGGTCATGCCCGTGAGGTAGTCGGAAATACTGCTGACAGCTTTCCCCTCGAGGGCGATCTTGGCGAGCTTGTTCTTGGCAACGCGAACAGAACCCCCGGCATCGCGCATCCGCGCCCGCAGGTCCTGCATCTCGGCAACTGTCATGCCCTCGTAGTGGCTAACCACCACGACGCCAGAGCTTTCGAAGATCTGGCCGAGGTCCTCGACCAGTTTCTCTTTCTGCGCTCTATCCACAGTTTACTCCAAGTCCCGTGGGTTGCCCCACGAAATGGGGGTTGCCCCCCGGCTCATGGGAAGGGTCACCCCTCCCCCTTTCGGACCGGTTTCCCGGCCCAGCGGGTCCAATGAAGGGCCCCGCGCCAGATCGCCCGAAGTCGCCTTCGGAAATCAGTCTCGGGTCCCATCTCAGGAAGGAATTATTGGGGTTTCCCCCGACCCTCCGTCTCGGACAGGACGGGGTGTCGCCACCCCGCCGACCGGCCCCCCTGCGGGGACCGAACCTCTTATTCGTCTACGCAGTCGGCTCGTTGCCGGTCGCGCTGTCGACGTTGATCGAAACACCCGGGCCCATCGTGGAGCTCAGGAAGATCTTTTTCATGTAGGACCCCTTGGATCCCGCCGGCTTGGCCTTGGCCACGGCATCGACGAATGCCATGACGTTCTGCTTCAGCTTGTCCTTGTCGAACGACGCCTTGCCGATACCTGCGTGGATCACACCGGCCTTTTCGACCTTGAACTGGACCTGTCCGCCCTTGGCGTCCTTGACGGCCTGCGCCACGTCCATCGTCACCGTGCCGACTTTCGGGTTCGGCATCAGGTTCCGCGGACCCAGCACCTTACCCAGACGACCGACGATCGGCATCATGTCGGGGGTGGCGATGCAGCGGTCGAAATCGATCTTGCCCGACTGGACGATCTCCATCAGGTCTTCGGCACCGACGACATCGGCTCCGGCGGCCTGAGCTTCCTCGGCCTTGGGACCACGGGCGAACACCGCGACGCGGACGTCCTTGCCAGTGCCGTTGGGCAGTGACACGACACCCCGGACCATCTGATCCGCGTGGCGCGGATCGACGCCCAGGTTCATGGAAATCTCGACGGTTTCGTCGAATTTTGCCTTGGCGTTATCCTTGACCAGAGCAACGGCCTCTTCGACCGAAATGTCATCCTTGCCTGCGAATGCTGCGCGGGCTGCGGATGCGCGCTTACCGAGTTTTGCCATCACTTCACCTCGATGCCCATGGACTGCGCCGAGCCCACGATGATCTTCATGGCCTGTTCGACATCATTCGCCGACAGATCCTTCATCTTCGCTTCCGCAATCTCGCGCACCTGTTTAACGGTGACGGAGGCGACGGTCTCACGACCGGGAAGTGCAGCGCCCTTGGGACGGTTGCGCTTGCCCACGGGCTTCATGCCAGCCGCCTTCTTGAGGTAATACGACGCCGGCGGCGTCTTGATTTCCATCGTGAAGGACTTGTCCTGATAATACGAAATCACGGTGGGGCACGGCGCGCCGGGCTCCATGTCCTGCGTCTTGGCGTTGAACGCCTTGCAGAATTCCATGATGTTGATGCCACGCTGACCGAGTGCTGGACCGACGGGCGGGCTGGGGTTGGCCTGCCCGGCCTTGATCTGCAACTTCATCGTGCCGACGAGTTTCTTCGCCATTGGCTTTCTCCTTACGGCGGCGGGAAATGTCCCGCCCTACATGCGCCCACCCGATACCGGGCTTGATGGGCCGTTATGCCGTGGTTCGGGCCTGCCGTAGCATTGCCCTCCCACGTCCGGGTCCGGAGCCTCCACCATAAGCGGAGGCCCGGTAGATCACGTGGCTTTCGACACCTGCGTGAATTTCAACTCGACCGGGGTCGCCCGGCCAAAGATGGAAACCGAAACCTTCAGACTCTGCGCTTCATCGTCCACTTCCTCGACCTCGCCCGAGAAGCCTTCGAAGGGGCCGTCGACGACATTGACGTCCTCGCCGATTTCGAAGGTGATGAGGGACCGCGGGGCCTCCTCGCCTTCCTGAACGCGATTGAGGATCTGGTTTACCTCGGCGTCGCGCATCGGCATCGGGCGACCCTGCGGCCCCAGAAAGCCGGTGACCCGGTTGATCGAGTTCACCAGGTGATAGCCTTCGTCCGACATCTCCATCCGCACCAGAACGTATCCGGGCATGAAGCGCCGCTCGGACGTCACCTTCTTGCCGCGACGGACCTCGATCACCTCCTCGGTAGGGACCAGAACTTCTTCGATCTGGTCATGCAGCCCCTGCTCTTCGACAGCGGTGCGAATGTGTTCCGCGACCCGCTTTTCAAAGTTGGACAGCACGCTGACCGAATACCACCGCTTCGCCATGTCTTGCCCGTCCGCCTCTTGTTTTGTCCCGACGCCCTGGTCGGCGGCACGCCGCCCCGAAACGTCAAACAGCGCGCATCCCGAATCAATGCGCGCCGCCGATACCAAAGTCCGGTCCCTCTAACGCCCGAACGACGGGGATTCAAGGCCCGCCGGCGACCTTCGGCAAAGCCTGGGGCCGTTTCGATCAGAAAGCCGCGAGGACTTCCGTCAAACCAGTGCGGATCACCAGATCGACTAGAAAGAAGAATGTCGCCGCCAGTACCGCCAGGATGAAAACCATGACGGTGGTCAGGATCACTTCGCGGCGCGACGGCCAGGAAATCTTGGAAACCTCGGCACGGGTCTGCTGAATGAATTGCAGCGGGTTGGTCGTCGCCATCGTCTCACGCTCCTGATCTGGCACTTGCCGCCGGTCGCGACATCGGTCGCATCCGGCTTCTGGCGAGATATGACGCCTGCCCCGCCGATGCAAGGCGAAGGCGCCAGGCAAGGTCGGACCGGCGACCGGTTGCGCGATGTGGATCAGACCGCAGGTCTGGCTGGCAACCGTGCCGGATGACACATGGTCTCGATTCGCATTCGGGTACGCGACAAGGACGGCTAGCCTGTTCCGACCTTGTCCTGCGGCAGGGCGTGGTGCGTGGCATTCATCGCGGTCGTCCATGCATCGTCATTTCCCCCATCGGTCAGGTCGAACTTTTCGATCAGGCGCAGCATCTGAGAAGCGGAGCCTTTCAGGGATTGGTTTGCAGTCGTGATTTCTTCGAACATGGCTGTGTTTTGTTGCGTGGCCCCGTCGATTTCCGCCATGGCGCGGTTGATCTCGGCAGCCGCACTGGACTGTGAACGAGAGGCTTCTGCGATTTCGGCCACCTGATCGCCGATTCTTTCGATACTGTCGCCAAGCGATGTCAGGGTTTTACCCGATATTGCGACGCGCTGGACGCCGGTGTTGATTTGCTCGGAACTTGTGGCGATCAACGTGCCGATCTGCTGCGCCGACGCGGAGGCCCGCTGTGCCAAGGCCCGCACCTCCGATGCGACGACGGCGAAACCCCGGCCCGCTTCGCCTGCACGCGCAGCCTCGACACCCGCATTCAAGGCAAGCAGGTTGGTTTGAAATGCAATGTCGTTGATAACCCCCAGAGTGTGTGAGATTTCGACCGACACCGACTGGATTTCCTGCATCGATTGCACTGTATCGCGCACGATCTTATCGCTTTGCCGGGCATCCCTGCGCGCGCTTTCGGCAAACCCCTGCGCCGTTGATGTAAGGTCGGCTGTTGCCGTGATCGACCCCACGATCTGTTCCAGCGCGTTCGTCGTTTCCGCAAGCGACCCCGCCGTCCGCTCGGTTCGCTTTGACAGGTCCTCGGCCGATGCGGAGAGATCGCTGCTGTCATCCAGTATGCCGACAGCATGGTGTGACAGATCGCCCAGAGCGCGTTCGAGTTGCGTCGCCATGGCATTCGTGGACAATTGAAGCTTGGCAAAGGCTCCCGGTCTCTGTCCCTCCATGCGCGAAGCCAGTCGCCCGGCCTGAAGCTCTGCCAGCACGTGAATGACGTCGTTCATGCTGGTCTGCACCCGATCCATCGCGACGTTCAGCATTTCGCGCAGGGACCGTTGCTCGTCGGGCGCATCCTCCACTTCTATCCGCAGGTCGAAATCGCCATCGGCAACGGCCGTCATGACCTGTTCCACATCGCGCTGAAGCCACTGGCTATCCGCCCTTTCCCGGTCGAACTGCCGCTGGGCTTCAACCGCGCTTCGTTCGGCCTGTTCACGACTGACTTGATGTGTCTCCTCCATCTCTGCGTGCAACGACTGATCGCGGGCTATGGTCAAGGTGTCCGCTTTGTCCCGAGCGCGGCGTTTCAGGACATTCTCCTGAAAGACCTGCAAGGTATCTTCGATCGAACCCAGATCCGTCACGTTGCCCTGTATCGGCGGAACATCGGCCTCATCCCGCGCAATGGACTGCATCGCCTGAACTATACGGGCCACGGGTCGCTCGATCACAAATTCCAGCATCACCAACGTTGCCATCCCGGTTATGCCGATCACAAGCAGCGAAGCCGTCAGGAGCCATCCCCATCCGATCGCCATGCTGGCAGCGACCGCACTTTGATCGAATACGATCTCGACCCAGCCGATGGCATGGTTGGATGGCTCGTCAGTCAAGCGCATCGGCATGCGCACCAGGAGTTTCGTACCGAGATCGACAGAGGTTTTCCTGGTCGGTGCCGGGCTGACGCCGTCGAAGACGGTCGTCCCATCGTTCATCGTTATCGAAAAGATCAGGGTTCCGTTGGAGCGGAACGCACGCGCGCCCAGCGCTGCAATGCCGTCGATATCGAGCAGCGCCCTTGCGGCCTGTTCGGCGTTATCCTTGTCTGATGCCTTGACCTTGGCAGCCACATCATCCGCCAGAAATCTTGCCTGTAATTCAGACGCTGTGCGGAAGTCTGAGAAGGCCTGAGTCCGGAGATTCTGAAATGCGACGCCCGACATTGCGGCCATCCCCAAGGTCAGAACAGCGAGAATTCCGGCAGTGACCCGAAATCCAAGTGATCCGAAGCGATTTCGATGTCGCTTTCCGGCAGGTGGCGCATCCGACTTGCCACCCTGAACATCAGGCGCTGTCCAGTCATCAGAATCATGCATGTAAAGACCTCGATTGGCGTCGGACCCCAGTAACAATCGCATCTTAACAAATGCTTTCGGGCCACAAACCGGGCCGGACAGATGGGCCGCACCATGTCGGCGGCCGGGCATGCACCTTCGAACAGTCCTGTCGAAACGTCACCCGGCTTACCCTGCTGTCACAACCGCGGCAGCAGGATACGGGATCTTCCGGATCGGAGAAGACTTGGGTCGCATTTCGGATGAGCCGTCCCGAGGTGACGGGTTGACCTGGCAGGGGCATCAGGATTCGAACCCGAGACCTGCGGATTTGGAATCCGCTGCTCTACCAACTGAGCTATACCCCTGCAGGTGAGGCGGGAATAAGTGGGCTGCCGGTCTGGCGCAAGGGGTCAGATAACAAGTCTGTCATGAATCCGGCACGGATCGACGGCTGGGAGTAACAATGCCATCGGTCAGAATGGACAGATTTCCGGCAACCCGCGCCAAAAATATCTGTAAATCAATGGTATGTACAGATCGCGAGGAATACCGGATGTCGCATCCTCCTATCCATCCCTTTCATGGTCATCGGAACGCCTGGGGTGAAATATCAAATATACCGGGAACCCTTTTTGTGTCCGAATGTTGTATCGGTGAACAACGTCTTGGAATGATCGTGAGATTATATCTGAGGTTCGTTCGCACAACCATTGCCCCCTGAAAGGAGCACTTCATGAACCGCACTATTGCAACTCTCGCCACGGTCGCCGCACTCGCCACGGGTGGCGCTGCCTTCGCCGACTCGCACCCTTCCAGCGAAATGGGTCAAGGCTTTGACATGCTTCAGACAGCTCTGATGAGCGATTTCGAGCGTATGGGTATCCCGGTCGACAGCCTGGACGACCTGACCCTGGGCCAGATCGCTGCAATCAAAGCTATCGTCGAGTCCGATGATCAGGACGGCCAGAAAAAAGGTCAGATCGAAGCGATCATCGCCAACAACTGAGTCTACTCTCGGTAAGATGAACGGGGCGGTCCTTGGGCCGCCCTTTTTTTATGGGCGCCATTTCTCATTGTAAAAGCCCATCCCGTCGGCTTCCCGGCGCAACCGGACCTTCCCTCTCGTGACGCTCACGTGACAAGGACCTCCCGATGGGAGGCCCTTGTCGTTCCGGTTCGTGCCTCGGCCTTCGCGGGTCGATACCCTTACTCGGTAATCTTCGACACCACGCCCGCGCCGACCGTGCGGCCGCCTTCGCGGATCGCGAAGCGCAGGCCCTGCTCCATCGCGATCGGCGCGATCAGCTCGACCCCGAAGGATACGTTGTCGCCCGGCATCACCATCTC
>NZ_JBSXNP010000001.1:0-2474 GCF_056857695.1 Jannaschia sp. L-14R | reverse complement strand
CGTAACCAGCCCATTGGCACCGCCTGCCTGACCCTGGGGCTTTGATCTAAGGCACGTATTTAACGACGTCGTTAGCGACGTGTCTTATGCGGGGTCTGCGATGCGCGGCGAAATTCTTGGCCTGGAACGGCGGCGTTTCTGGCATGACGAGGACAAACTCGAGATTGTCACGTCGGTTGGTGTTGGCGGGGCGACGGTAACGCAGGTGGCGCAGCGTCATGAGATTACGCGACAGCAGGTTTACGCCTGGCGGCACGAACTGAAGAAGAAAGGTCTGTGGTCCCCCGATGCTGGGGCGCTCTTCTTTCCGTTAGATATTCCGGATGCGGCCGGGGTTCCGGTGCCGCAGCCCCCAGTCGCCGAAACGGCGCCGCCGGGCGCGGTCGAATTGCGTTTGCGGGGTGGTCGCTGTTTGTAGTTTGACAGTGCAATGGACCCGGCCGCGCTGACGTCCCTGATCCGTGCGGTGGAAGCCGCATGATCGGCCCTGGCACCGGTGTTCGCGTGTATTTGGCCTGCGGGGTGACGGATATGAGGAAAGGGATCGCAGGTCTGGCGGCACTTGCCCAGGATGTGCTGCGGCAAAAGCCCACCAGTGGGGCGGTGTTTGCATTCCGGGGACGGCGAGGTGACCGGCTGAAGTTGCTTTACTGGGACGGGCAAGGCTTTTGTCTCTATTACAAGGTTTTGGAGCGTGGCCGCTTCCCTTGGCCGAGCGCCAGGGATGGGGCGGTGCGGATGACTTCAGCGCAGCTTGCAATGCTCTGGGAGGGTATTGATTGGCGGCGTCCGGATTGGGGTGTCCCACCCGCGCGTGTCGGGTGATTTTGTCACCGATATCAGTTATTTATATGGTGTTTAGGCCTGCTTTTTGGTAGGCAGGCGCATGTCAGGTCCTGCTGAAAATTTGCCAGATGACCCCGCTGTATTGAAGGCGATGATCGCCGCTTTACAGGCGGAAAACGCCAAGATATCGGCCACACTCCGTGTGCACGACCAGCTGGTTCAGGCCCTGCGTCTGCGGATCGCCAAACTCCAGAAACTGGCTTTCGGTAAATCCTCTGAAAAGATCGAGCGCGAGATCGAACAGCTGGAACTGGCGCTCGAAGACCTGCTGGTTGCGGTGGCCGAGGGTGATGAGGCACCCATCGACGAGGGGCAGGATGAACGGTCGCCGGAAGAGCCCTCTGCGCCCTCGCTGCGTCGACGTCCACGTGTCTCGGATGCAACCCCGCGCGAGCGCCGCGAGCTTGATCCCGGTGCCTGCTGCCCCGACTGTGGCGGCGATCTGCGTGTGGTGGGCGAAGATGTCAGCGAACTCCTCGATATGATCGCCGCCCAGATGAAGGTGATCCAGATCGCCCGGATCAAGAAGTCCTGCCGCCGCTGCGAGCGGATGGTGCAGGAGCCCGCGCCAAGCCGCCCGATCCCGGGCAGCATGGCCGGTCCGAACTTGCTGGCGCATGTGCTGGTCTCGAAGTTCGACGATCACCTTCCTTTATATCGCCAGCACGAGATCTACGCCCGTATGGGTGCAGATATTCCCGAAAGCACGCTCGTCGGTTGGTGTTGCCGCGCCATGAAGACGCTGTCGCCGCTGATTGAACGGATCGAGGCAGACATCATGGGCAGCGATCTGCTGCACGCGGATGACACGCCGATACGGGTGCTGGATCGCACAATGCGCGACAAGGGGCTTGGCAAAGGGGTCAGCCAAGGCCGTATCTGGGCCTATGTGCGCGACCAGCGACCTTGGGCAGGGGCCGCACCACCCGGTGCTGTGTATCGGTTGGCGCCGGATTGGAAAGAGGAGCATGTCCTGAGCCATCTGGCCAACGCCCGAGGCATCCTTCAGGCCGACGGTTACAAGGGCTACGCCAAACTTTACGAGCCTGAACCCGATGGCGTGCCGCGTTTGCGGGAGGCGGCCTGTTGGGCGCATCTGCGGCGCGACTTCCATGATTTTTGGGCCTCGACCAAGTCCGAGATCGCCCGCGAGGCGCTCGACCGGATCGGAAAGTTCTACGATGTCGAGCGCGACATCAACGGCCAGTCTGCTGACCTCCGCCATGGGGCGCGGCAAAAGTTGAGCCGCCCGCAAGTCGAAGCCTTCTTTGCCTGGTCCGAACAGCAGCTTCTGCGCATTCCGGGCAAAAGCGATCTGGCCAAGGCCTTCCGCTATGGTCTCAGTCGGCGGGACGCCTTCAGCCTGCTCCTGACCGATGGGCGTGTGGCCATCGGCAACAATCCCGCCGAGCGGGCCTTGCGTCCGATCGGTATAGGACGGAAAAACTGGCTCTTCGCAGGAGCCGATACCGGTGCGGAAACCCTGGCCCGCGCCATGACCATCATTGAGACAGCCAAGCTCAACGGCCTCGATCCCCTGGCCTATCTCGCCGACATTCTTGACCGCATACATGATCACAAGATCAAAAGGCTCGATGAATTGCTGCCGTGGAATTGGACGCTGCGGG